>NZ_JBQGAI010000002.1:0-485903 GCF_056542745.1 Ruegeria sp. AB10
CACCGCCGGTCGGATAATACACACCCGTCACACCGCCGGTGCCAATCGTGATGAATTCCTCCGCATACGCCGCCGGAGCCATAAAGGCCGCAGTAACAACCGCGCCGAGGCTAAGCTTGCTGCTGTTTTTCATTTTTGAGAACTCCCAATTCTTATGGTGGATGGGAAATCGCCCAGCGTCTCCCCCTCCAGGGCCCCCGCCGATAAGGCAAGCCTGAACCCGTTGCAACGAGGCCAAGCGCCTGAATTTCCAAAATCTCCCAACATCTTCGACGTTTCATTCAGACACTCAACTTGTCAACCCCTGCGCCTCTGTTGATGCGTTCAATCCGCAGATTTGAGGCGAGTTCCAAAAGTTTCCCCGCTTATCCGGCTGAATGCACCCTGTCAGCTTAGACGCTTGTTCCGCGGGGTCGCGAGACCTTCCAAACTTTGCAAGACCGACTGAAAACTGCCATTTGGCGTAATGAAGGGCAGTTTTGACTGTGGCCGATTACAACCCGCCAAAACAATCTGCATTGCCATTGAATCGTCGAATTTCGTAGACAAGCTGCAAGGGTATTTGCAGCAAAGACAAAATTATGGCCTCGGACGACACCCCATTGAAAACTGAACATACCACTCAGGAATTGCCATCCGATTACGTGCCGCCACGGCCACCGCCGAAGAAAAGGCTGCCCCTGAAGCTGATATTCATCTGCACCGCCGTCGCCGCCGTTCTGGTCTTGGCAAGCAATCTCATTGAAGGCCCAAAGACACTTCATCCCTTGGGGCGGGCTGGACCCACCTACACCAGCGGTGACGTGACTTGGCAAAGCTTCGATCCAACCTGGACCACATTGCAGGGGGAACACGCGCTGGATATGAACGTGAACTTCTTACGTGTCCGGGGCTCTGAGGAACCCCAACACACCCTGGACGGAGAGTTTCTAAGGGCGGTGTGTGGGTCTGTTTTGACGCGGTTACCCAATCCACCCGAAGGGGTAACCCGGACCGATATCTATCGCCTCGGCTTCCGCTTCGTCGATGCCGAGGACAAGAAACTGACAGATATTTTTCCTGTAGCGGTGCAGGACGGGGCATGTCTAAGCCATGACGAACAGGTGATGTTTACATGGGCCTTTCCCGGTTCACTGAAAGGTTGGTCCCCGGTAAACTATGACAAAGAAAAAGATGGCAAAGTAACAATGACATTCGGACGTCGCGGTGAAACACGGGTTCCTTATGATCAGGTCGATCTCAGGCTTGCGTGCAGACTGTTGTTTCAGGATGCCTCTGATCAAATGCGTCAGATATTGGACGGGGCCAAACATCTTACAGTCAGAATCGTAAAGGGGTTCACAAACTCGGTCGCTTGGATCGGACTGCACAGAGAGCAGAGCTTTCAGATCGTTAATGACGACTGCTTTCCAGAGGGCAACGTTCTGGACGGATAGCAAGGCCAAGCGCTGGTTGCCGTGAAACATCTGCAGGATTACGTGGTGCCCAAGGAGAGACTCGAACTCTCACGATGTTGCCATCGGGGGATTTTGAATCCCCTGCGTCTACCATTCCGCCACTTGGGCCACGAACACTGGATTAGCGTCCATGACCGGGAAGGTCCAGAGGCAAAAACCAACCCAAATCCGTTTTGTTTTCACTGCGGTGGTTGACGCCTCAGCGGGTGCATGGTTTGGCTTGCGCTAGGTTAGAACAGGATTTTAGCACCAGATGTTGCGCTCGCTCTATGACTGGACCATTCGTCTGGCCGAACATCCGCACGCCCTGTGGGCGCTGGCATTCATCGCCTTTATCGAAAGCTCGGTCTTTCCGATCCCGCCGGATGTGCTGATGATTCCGATGATCCTGGCCCGCCCGTCGCGCGCATGGCTGATTGCAACGGTCGCTCTGGTTGCATCGGTTCTGGGTGGCTTGTTGGGCTATGCCATCGGGGCGTTCTTTTATGAGAGCATCGGGCAACCGATTCTGGAGTCCATGGGCAAGGCGCACGCCATGGAAGAGTTCAACACCCGCTTCAACGATTTCGGCTTCTGGGCCGTTCTGGGCGCCGGTGTGACGCCCTTCCCCTACAAGGTCATCACCATCATGTCTGGCTGGACCGGGATGCCGTTGGGCACCTTCATCGCCACCTCGATCCTAGCCCGCGCGCTGCGCTTTTTCGTGGTCGCCGGGCTGCTTTGGGGCTTCGGAGAACCGATCCGGGCCTTCATTGAAAAGCGCCTGGGCCTTATGTTCACGCTGTTCGTCGTGCTTCTGTTCGGCGGGTTCCTGGCGGTGAGATACCTATGACACGCAAAAACACTCTGGTCCTGATCGCAAGCTGCGGGTCTTTGGCGCTGCTGCTAGGCGCGTGGGGTTTTCAACATCTTGGTGGCATGGCGCCCTGCAAGATGTGCATCTGGCAGCGGTATCCACATGGCGCGGCCATTCTGATCGGTGCCGTGGCTTTGGTGCTGCCGCGCGTAAATCTGCTGCCACTGCTGGGCGCTCTGGCCGCCCTGACAACCGCAGCCATCGGTGTATTCCACGCCGGGGTCGAGCAAAAATGGTGGGAAGGCCCAACAAGCTGTACCTCCGGCGATATCGGTGGCTTGTCGACGCAAGAGTTGATGGATCAGATCATGTCCGCCCCGCTGGTGCGCTGCGATGACATCCCGTGGCAGATGATGGGCATTTCGATGGCCGGGTGGAACGCCATCCTGTCGGGCGTTCTGGTATTGGTCTGGATCGCCGCGTGGCGGGCGGGTCGTTAGAACTCGTCCAGTTCCGCATCCCAATAGAGAAAGTCGATCCAGCTGTCATGCAGGTGGTTCGGTGGGAACTTGCGCCCGATATTGCGCAACACCTCGGCATCCGGCTGGCGTGGCGGTTTGCGCAAGGTCATTCCTGCTTGCCGCAGCGATTTCGAACCCTTTTTCAGGTTGCAGGGGCTGCACGCTGCCACCACGTTCTGCCAGCTTGTCACGCCGCCGGCGGCACGTGGCACCACATGGTCAAAAGTCAGATCACCCTTGCCGCCGCAATACTGACAGCGGAATTCGTCCCTCAAGAATAAATTAAAGCGCGTGAAGGCCACGCGCTTTCTGGGTTTTACATAATCTTTGAGGACAACAACCGACGGTATTCGTATTTCGGTACTCGGGCTTCGGACGACCTCGTCGTACTCGGCCACAATGTCCACCCTGTCCAGCCAGGCCGCCTTGATCGCCTCTTGCCACGGCCACAGGGACAACGGGTAATAGGACAAGGGGCGATAATCGGCGTTCAAAACCAATGCCGGATGATGCTTTAGCGCACCGGGTTCCCTGACAAATTCGGTCCTGAAGTCTCCATCCATATCAGAATCGCTCCTCGCTCTGCTCTGCCCGTTTTTGACATCAGAGCGGGGAACACCCGCCCCGGCCTTAACTTAACTATATATCGTGTTAAAACTCTGACAAGCCCTGAGTTTCCACAATATCTCGGGTGTTGGTTAAGGTGAATCCGTAACATTTGCGTGACAGTTATCCACAGGTTGCACCAATGTGGCCTGCGGGCTATGGCGAGAGACATGAGCTGGTTCATCCGATTCAACAAACCTTTCGACGTGCTGCCGCAGTTTACCGACCGCGCCAATGCGGAGTCGCCGCGCAGCACTTTGTCGGATTACATCGACTTGCCCGGTGTCTATCCGGCCGGGCGGCTGGACCGGGACAGCGAGGGGCTGATGCTGCTGACGGACAACGGGCGTCTGCAGGCACAGATCGCTGACCCCAAGCACAAAATGCCGAAAACCTACTGGGTACAGGTCGAAGGCCTGCTGGATGCAGCCGCGCTGAAGGCCCTGCGAGATGGGGTTGAATTGAAAGACGGCAAGACACGCCCGGCCAAGGCGCGATTGATGGATGAACCCGAGGGGCTGTGGCCACGCAACCCTCCGATCCGGGTGCGCCAAACGGTGCCCGATTGCTGGATCGAACTGACCCTGCGCGAGGGCCGCAACCGTCAGGTGCGACGGATGACAGCGGCCGTCGGGCACCCGACACTGCGCCTGATCCGCGCCCGGATCGGTGACTGGTCCCTGGATGGCCTTGAACCCGGTCAATGGGACAGCCTGCCCGCTCCGGCGTTGAACTCCGCCCCGCAGCGAAAACGGGACCGCCGCCCGCGCCGGTGACAAAAACCGCGTGTTGTGATATACTTACCGAATGAAAGTCACGCCAGACATACCCGCGCCCTCGGGTATTCTTGAGGCCGCGCTCTACGTCGATGACCTGGATGCGGCGGAACAGTTCTATGGCGAGATTCTGGCGCTTGAGAAAATCCAACGGGTTGCCGACCGGCATGTGTTCTTCCGGGTTGGCGGCTCGGTCTTGTTACTGTTCAACGCGGATGAAACCGAGAAACCGCCCGGCAATCCCGACCTTCCGGTCCCACCTCACGGCGCGCGCGGTCCCGGCCATGTCTGCCTGATCCTGACGCGTGATCAGATCCATGTGATGCGCAAACATCTGCTGGACTGGAACGTTCCTATGGATGCCGAGTTCGACTGGCCAAGCGGCGCACGCTCGCTTTACGTGCGCGACCCGTCCGGCAATTCAGTCGAGTTTGCCGAGGGTCACTTGTGGGACTGACTGGTCAACGCAATGGCTGCTTTTCACCGCCAACAACGCGGTAGATATCGCTTGAGACGACGCCGGCCTCAGCCAACGCAGCCTGAAACACCGCCATATGCGGCGCTGCAAAATGAGCCTCCAAAGCGGTCTGATCCTGCCATTCCTCATAGACGCGAAACCGTGTGGAATGCCCCAGAATCCGGCTGAACTCATAGACCAGACAGCCGGGTTCCTTCACCGTCTCGGCCACCATCGCCTGCGCGGCTTTGGCTGCCTTTTCAACACCTTCTGGCGAAACCTCAACAGTTCCGGTCACGATCAACATGGGGCGTCCTTTCTCAGGTCAAACCGTTTGGTGATTCTGTCGACCGGTCTTCCGCTCCGCAACAGCACCCCGTAGGCGACCGAGTAGTCACGGAATCCCATCTTGTCATAGTAACCCAGCCCCATTCCGTTGTCGGCGCGAATGGTTGCGCTGATTGCGTTCAACCCGACCCCGGCGGCGTATTTGGTCGTTTCCGCGAACAGCGCCCGCCCAGCCCCTTTCAGCACGGGTGTGCGGCGGGTGAAGGTTGCAATATCTCCGCAATCCTCAGGCAGCGCATCATGCGTTCCCAGCCATTGGAAGCCCGCCACCTCACCCTGATCGTCCAGGGCAACGTGACAGCAAATCATGTCCGATCCACCAAGGTAACTTTGCGCAAACAGCGCGTCGGAGAACGGAATTTCAAACGCGGTCGAGCCTCCGATCTCGATGATATCATTGAGGATGCGGCAGGACGCGCTGACATCTTCGGGCATCATGGGGCGGACCGCGATCATGGTCACAAGCTCAACTTGTCGCGCATGAAGGCCAGCGCAACGCTCAGGCCATCGGGTGCGATACCGTGGCCAGTGCCCTTCATCACATGCGCATAGATTTCCTTGAAATCCGCCGCCTGCAGGGCTTCGGCGGCTTCGGGCAGCGATTGTGGCGGCACCACGTCGTCGGAGTCCCCGTGCACCAGCAGGATTGGCATCCGGCTGACGGTCTCATCGGGCAGCAGATCGGGCTCCAGCAACCGGCCTGAAAACGCAACAATCCCGGCCACCGGGTCTTCGCGGCGCGGGGCGACATGCAGGCTCATCATGGTGCCTTGTGAGAATCCGAACAGAACCACCTGCTCGGGCAGCACGTCTTCGTCCACCATCAGCGCGTCGAGGAAAGCGTTGAAATCGTCGGCAGCCATTTCCATGCCGCGCCGCGCTTCTTCCTCGGACGAGCCATCAATCCACGGGATCGGGAACCACTGAAAGCCGTTTGGCATTCCGGGAATTTGTTCGGGCGCATCCGGGGCAACGAACAGCGTATCCGGCAGGTGTTCACCCAGCGGATCGGCCAGACCCAGCAAATCGGCGCCATTGGCCCCATAGCCGTGCACGAACACCACGACCGAGCGCGTATCGCCCGAAACCGGCTCTTTTCGGAGCGCATTCAAAACCCGTGTCATCTGATCCCTTCTCGTTCTTTTGCCACCCGGTAATAGGCCCACAAAACCCGCGCCGCAACCGAGCGCCACGGCGACCAGGCCTCGGCCATCTGTCGCAGTTCCTTGTCGGTCGGGCGTTTGGGCAGGTCATAAAGGATCCGCGCGGCCTCTTGCAGCGCCAGATCACCCGGCGCGATCACGTCGGCGCGGCCCAGCGAGAACATCGCGTAGATCTCGGCGGTCCAGACGCCAATGCCCTGCACTTCAGTCAACGTCGCAACAACATCTGCATTAGGAGCATCGCGCAATGCCCTGTAATCAATTCGCGCCTCAGCCAGAGCACGGGCATACCGGATTTTCTGGCGGCTCAGCCCCACGGCGCGCAAATCGTCATCGGTTGCCCACATGATCTTGCGCGGTCCGGTGAGCTTGGCATCCTGCAACCGCTTCCAGATCGCATTGGCCGAGGCGACGCTAACCTGTTGGCTGACAATCGCGCTCAATAACTGCGCAAACCCGTCCGGACGGCGGCGCAGGGGCAACGGTCCGGTTTGCTCCATCGCCCAAGCCATACGCGGACACGTTTCGGCCAGCCACGCCGCGCCTTCCGACACACATTCGTTGGTTTCGATGATACGTCCTACGGACATGCGCGCTCCGGGCTGGTGATCACGTGCACGTTAGGCTGCTTTGCCGCATATGCAACCCGCTTGTGCGGCTGAGTTTTCGCGGATACCCATAGGCCCATGACACTGACCGCCGCCACCCCGGACAACAGCCAAGCCAAACGCAACGTCGCCGTATTGGTGGCGGCGCAAGCCGTGCTGGGGTCTCAGATGCCGATGATCTTCATCGTTGGCGGGCTTGCAGGTCAGTCGCTGGCGACCAATCCCTGTCTGGCCACCCTACCCATTTCGCTGATCGTTCTGGGCTCGATGCTGGCAGCCACGCCTATTTCGGCGATCATGCAGCGTTGGGGGCGGCGTGCCGGTTTTCTGGTCGGCGCCACCGCCGGCGCCTGTGGCGGTTTGGTAGGCGCATATGGCCTGTATCTGGGTTCGTTCCCGATCTTCCTGCTGGGCAGCCTGCTAACCGGCATCTACATGAGCGCCCACGGATTCTACCGCTTTGCCGCCGCTGACACCGCGTCGGATGCATTCCGCCCCAAGGCTATCTCTTACGTTATGGCCGGTGGTCTGGCTGCGGCCATCATCGGGCCGCAGATCGTCAAGCTGACCTCGACCGCCTATGTGATCCCGTTCCTGGGAACATACATGGCGGTAATCGCGCTGAATGTCGTTGGCTCGGCTCTGTTCTTCTTTCTGGATATTCCAACACCGCCAAAGGCCAAGGAAGGCGCACCAACGGGACGGTCCCGTCTGGAAATGCTGAAGACGCCGCGCATCGCCGTGGCCATCATCTGCGCCATGGTGTCTTACGCGCTGATGAACCTTGTGATGACCTCGACCCCGCTGGCGGTAGTGGGCTGTGGGTTCAGCGCAAATGACGCCGCCGACGTGGTCACCAGCCACGTGCTGGCAATGTATGTGCCCAGCTTTTTCACCGGTCAGCTCATCGCGCGTTTTGGGGTCGAGAAAATCGTCGCCCTTGGCCTTGCTATTCTGGCTGGCGCGGGCGTGGTTGCCCTGCAAGGTGTCGAGTTGGGCAATTTTTTCGTCGCCCTGATCCTGCTGGGGGTTGGTTGGAACTTTGGCTTTATTGGAGCCACGACCATGCTGGCCGCCTCGCATGACGTGAATGAACGCGGCCGGATGCAGGGCCTGAACGATCTGCTGGTGTTTGGCGGCGTCACGCTTGCATCACTGGCCTCGGGCGGATTGATGAACTGTTCGGGCGGCTCCGCGGTCGAGGGCTGGACGGCGGTGAACCTCGCCATGATCCCGCTGCTGACGCTGGCGGGCGGCGCGCTGCTGTGGCTGGTTCTGAAACCGTCCGAGGCGGAAACAGTCTGACCCTACCAGCACCCGCTGGCGGCAGTCCACATCAGTGACAGCCTGCGGCGAATTTCACCCTGCGCCAAATCCCCGGCGGCCACGCGATCCGGGCGGGCCACGGCCTGCCGAAGAACCCATTCCGCCTGCCACCCGGCGTAAAGCGCGGGCCGGGCATCTGCCGAGACAGCAGACGCACTGGACCGCGCCCGTTGAAGCCGCTCCAGCGCTTTCTGCGCCAGCGTACGTACGCCATCGGACGTGCCGTCGAGCAAAGGAATACGACCCCGCGCCTCAAGATCGGGAATGGCCCGCAGCCAGTTTGCCACGCCAACACCATAACCGAAGTCACGCAAAACGCCCTCGTCCGCAGCGCCCAAAACCTGCGCCGACGCAACCATCAGAGAGCCAGCGGAGTGATTGATATAGGCGTCGAAATGCGCCTCATCCTCAAACGGGTCACGGTAGATGTCCCAGCGCCTGACGGCCACATACTCATCCAACATAGCAGCCAGATGCGGCGACAGAACCTGCGCCAGAGGCGTCACAACCTCGTGCCTGCGCACGGGCTTACCCTCGGCAATCTCCTGCAACGCATCGCGCCACCATTGCAGCCGCATCTCGGCGATCATCGCTTCCTGAGTAACCCAAGGTGCGCGCGCGACCTCGACATTCAACGCATAGAGCGGAAACAACAGCGGCCGTGCGGCAACGGGCGCCGCCATCACCGCCATGAACCGGTCGGGATCGGCGCGATGGACCAGTTCCGCGCAAGCCTTGACGTCGTCGTTGAATTCCACGGTCACTCGGCCACCGCCGTCTGCGATCCGCAATCGCGCACCAGCTTCCACTGAATCGCATCCAGCAGCGCCTCGAACGAAGCGTCGACTATGTTCGCACTAACGCCCACGGTCGACCAGCGCCGCCCCTGCCCGTCTTCGCTGTCGATGATCACACGGGTCACCGCCTCGGTCCCGCCCTGAGTGATGCGCACCTTGAAATCGACCAGCTTCATATCGGCCAGAATCTGTGAGTACTGCCCCAGATCCTTCGAAAGCGCCTTGGCCAGTGCGTTCACCGGCCCCCGGTCGCTGCCGTTTTCATCCATGGACTCACTGACCGAGAGCTTCTTTTCCCCGTCGACCTTCACGACAACCACAGCCTCGGACAGGCTGACCATCTTGTTGTACTTGTTCTTGCGCCGCTCAACAGTGACTTTGTAGCGCTTGACCTCGAAGAACTCGGGCAATTGCTCCAACTCATCGCGCGCCAGCAGTTCAAAGCTGGCTTGCGCGGTATCATAGGAATAGCCCTCGGCCTCACGCTGCTTGATCCGGTCCAGAATGCGCCCCAGCGCCGGGTCGTTTTTTTCGACGACCAGACCGGCCTCGGTCAGGCGTTTGCGCAGGTTCGATTGCCCCGCCTGGTTCGACATCGGAATGATCCGCGCGTTCCCGACCGCGCCCGGCTCTACATGTTCATAGGTCGACGGGTCCTTGAGGATCGCGCTGGCGTGCAACCCCGCCTTATGGGCAAAGGCCGAAGCCCCGACATAGGCCGATTGCTTGCTGGGCACCCGGTTCAGGATATCGTCCAACATTCGACTGATACGCGTCAGCCCACCCAGCGCCTGCAAGCTGACACCTGTCTCAAAGCCCGTGGCATAGGGTTCTTTCAACGACAACGTCGGGATCAGCGCCGTCAGGTTGGCGTTGCCGCAACGCTCCCCCAATCCGTTCAACGTGCCCTGAATCTGCCGCGCCCCGGCGTCCACGGCTGCCAAAGAACAGGCCACCGCATTCTCGGTGTCGTTATGGGTGTGAATACCCAACCGATCCCCCGGAAGCCCCGCAGCAATCACCTCGGACACAATGCGCGAGACCTCCGCCGGCAGCGCGCCGCCATTGGTGTCACACAGCACAACCCAGCGCGCCCCGGCGTCCAGAGCGGCCCGGCACACCTCGATCGCGTAACCGGGATTGTCCTTGTAGCCGTCAAAGAAATGCTCGGCGTCAAACAACGCCTCACGCCCCTGCGCCACGATATGCGCGACCGAGGCGCGAACATTCTCGACATTCTCCTCCAGCGAGATTCCAAGCGCATCGGTGACGTGGTAGTCATGCGATTTGCCGACCAGACAGACGGCCTGCGTCCCCGCATTCATCACCGCGGCCAGAACATCGTCATTCTCGGCCGACCGACCCGACCGTTTGGTCATGCCAAACGCGGTCAGACGGGCCGAGGTCTTTGGCGCGACCTCGAAAAACGCGCTGTCCGTCGGATTCGCCCCGGGCCAGCCGCCTTCGATATAGTCCACGCCCAGCTCGTCCAGAGCCTGCGCGATCTGCACTTTCTCAGCGGTCGAGAACTGCACGCCCTGCGTTTGCTGCCCGTCCCGCAAGGTCGTGTCGTAAAGGTACAGCCGTTCCTTTGACATCACACCTCCTCCAGCTTGGCCGCGTCAAACCCGGCACCGGGCACCAGTTCGACCCCGTCCTTGCTCATGCGAACTTCCAAACCGGCGGCGATATATGCGGCCTTCAGACGGTCCACTTCCGAGAAGTCCTTGCTCTGCATCGCAACGACCCGCGCATCCGCCAACCGGCCCGCATGAGCAGACAGATCCACCGAAGCGGTATCCGCCCACGCGCCCATCTCGTCAGACAAAAGTCCCACCAACTGCGCACTCGCCAGCAGCCCCGCCGCATCCCCATCCGCAGCCAGACGGTAGAGTTCCGCCAAAGCGCCCGCCGTATTCAGGTCGTCACTCAGCGCAGCGATAACTGCGGGCGCCGCGCTGGCGGCGGGCTCGATGCCCGCTGTCAGCGCCCGCCACTTGCGCAGTGTCGCCTCGGCCTCACGCGCCTTCTTCTCGGTCCAGTCCATCGGCTTGCGATAGTGAGTTTGCAGGAAGACAAAGCGGATCACTTCGCCCGGAACGCCCTGTTCCAACAGGTCATGAACGGTGAAGAAATTGCCCAGAGATTTGGACATCTTCTTACCTTCCACCTGCAACATCTCATTGTGCAGCCAGACCCGCGCAAACTCCCCTTCGGGATGTGCGCAGCAGCTCTGGGCGATCTCATTCTCATGATGCGGGAACATCAGATCATTACCGCCACCGTGAATGTCAAAGCTGTCGCCCAGCAGCTCATAGCTCATGGCCGAGCATTCGATGTGCCAGCCTGGTCGCCCCCGGCCCCAAGGGCTGTCCCAGCCTGGCAACTCATCGGTCGAGGGTTTCCACAGCACAAAATCCATCGGGTTCTTTTTGTAAGGCGCGACTTCAACCCGCGCCCCTGCGATCATGTCATCGACGGACCGACCGGACAGAGCGCCATACTTCTCTTTCCAGCTGTCCACTGCAAACAGGACATGCCCCGCGGCTGCGTAGGCGTGGCCCTTCTCGATCAGCCCTTCGATCATAGCGATCATCTGGTCGATATATTGCGTAGCGCGCGGCATCTCGTTTGGTTCCAATGCCCCCAGCGCGCCCATATCATGCAGATACCAGCCAATGGTCTCGTCCGAACGCTCCTGCACCAATTGTTCCAACGTGCCCGCAGCACCAGCCTGCTGTCGAGCCAGCGCGGTTGCGTTGATCTTGTCGTCCACGTCGGTGAAATTGCGCACATAGGTCACGTGATCCGTGCCATACGTGTGCCGCAGCAAGCGATAGAGCACATCAAACACCACCACCGGCCGTGCATTTCCCAGATGAGCGCGGTCATAGACGGTCGGTCCGCAGACATACATCCGCACATTGTCGGCGCTGATCGGAACGAAATCCTCTTTCGTCCGCGTCCGGGTGTTGTGCAGTTTGATCGTCGTCATCGGTCAGCTCCTAAAGACAGCGTGGCTTCTCGCGTTGGCGCGGGCTTAGCAACTTGTCTCAGGGATGAAAACGAAAGAAACCGGCCCGCTTGATAAATCAGCAGGTAATGCAGCAGATAATGATGCAGGTCATACGGTTCATACTGTCCCAGTACCACGCAGAACGCCCTGCGCCAAGCCCCGAGTTCCACGCCCCGACGTCGCTGATTGACAATTTCCAATGCCTCTGGCCCTGTCTGCGCAAGACACCAGACGGAGACGGCCCATGAAACTGTCGCAGCGCATCACTCATCTGACCGAAGGCGGCAGCGACGGTTGGGACGTGTTCTATCGCGCCCGCCAGATGATCAGCGACGGCTACGCAGTGACCGAGCTGACGATTGGCGAGCACGACATCCGCACCGATGCGTCGATCCTCGAGGCGATGGACCAGTCCGCCCGGCAAGGTCACACCGGTTATGCGATGGTCCCCGGCACCGACCTGCTGCGCGACACAGTGGCCGCCCGGCTGCAGGCACGCACCGGAGTGCCCACCACGCGCCACAATGTATTGATCACGCCCGGTGGACAATCAGCGCTGTTTTCTGCCCATGTCGCGGTGTGTGATCCCGACGACGTGGGGCTGTATCTCGACCCGTATTACGCCACCTACCCCGGCACGATCCGGGGGGCCGGAGCTGTGGCCCGATCAATCCAAACCACCGCCGAAGACGCGTTCCAGCCGCGCGCCGAACAGATCGAGGCCGCTGCCGATGGCGCGGTGTCCTTGCTGGTCAACACGCCGAACAACCCCACCGGTGTTGTGTATTCCCGCCAGACCCTCGAAGGGATCGCCGAGGTGTGCCGCCAGCGTGATCTCTGGCTGATTTCGGACGAGGTCTATGACACGCAGGTCTGGGAAGGAGAGCATATCTCGCCCCGTACCCTACCGGGCATGGCCGAGCGCACGCTGGTCGTTGGTTCAATGTCGAAATCCCACGCAATGACCGGGTCCCGCTGCGGCTGGATCGTCGGTCCCGAAAAGGTGATCTCGCATCTGATCAACCTCGCCACGCACACAACCTATGGTGTACCCGGATTTATCCAGGACGCCGCCAGTTTCGCACTGAACGCGGGCAACGATCTGGAGGAACAGATCGCCGAACCCTTCCGCCGACGTCGCGCGCTGGCGGTTGGTATTCTCGAGGCGCAGAACACCATCGGACTGGTTCCGGCGCAGGGCGCGATGTATCTGATGCTGGATATCCGTGCCACCGGGCTCAGCGGTGATGGATTCGCCAACGCCCTTCTGGATACGCACGCGATTGCGGTTATGCCGGGTGAAAGTTTCGGGTCCGCAGCCGCAGGCCATATCCGTGTGGCAATGACGATTGACGACGACAGATTCGCAACCGCCCTGTCCACGATCTGTACCTTTGCGTCTGAATTGTCGGAACATCACTCCGCCGTTGGCTGACAGGCGTCAGAACCGGAAGGATGTGCGCAGGTTGAAAACACTCGCGTCCAGCCCGCCATCTGTCCGGGTGACGTCATCGAAATCCTGCCGCAATGCCTCACCGCTGATCACAAAGCGGTCGTTGATCGGATAGGCCACGCCGATTCCGTAGACGGCCGCCGTATCGTTGTCGACCGAAGCATCCAACCGGGCCGCGCCGACCACAACATATCCCAAGGCGCCGCCAAAATCATAGCCACCGCGAAGTTTCAGGCGGGTCATGCTGTCCAGACTGCCCTCGCCATCACTCAGGCCCAGGGACAGATGGTTGTATTCCAGTTCACCACCCAGAACAAAGCTGCCGAAGTCCCGGTCATAGCCGATATGAGGGCCAAAGGCCGTGTCGTTGCCGCTTGACCCGTTCGGGCCGTCGGCTTCTGCATATCCAAAGCTGAATCCGGCATAAGCCCCGGTCCAATCCTCAGCCATTGCTGGGGCTGCGATGCTCGTCACCAAAAAGAGGCAGACGACCTTAAGGGCTTTCATAAAACTCTCCTAAAGAACCTTCCGTCGGGACTTTGGTCTTTCGGGTCAACGTAACTTAGAAACTTGGTTCACGATCATTAAGATTCAATTGAGATCACGAACCACTCTTAAATAAGTGAAGGAACCATAACAGATTTCTGCCATAGCGGGAAAAATTCTTTTGAATCAAACAAACGCCGTGACACATGCATCACAGCTTCGCTTTTGAACTCTCAGGTCGCAAACAGGACAGAAAGCGCCGGTGCGCGTCGGAATACTGACCGCCAATATGTGAGGACCCACATGCAAAACGAAGTTTGGAAGATCCGGCTGATCAGCCGCACCATCGGTGCGGATCGGGGCCGTGCGGCGCGCGGGCGGCCGTCCAAGGCGTGACACCCCTACCCTCACGACGCCTTATTTACTGGATTCTGCCCCATGACCGATCAAACCCGTAACTCTTCCCGCAGCGGCGGACGCGCCGCGCGCCGTGCTGCCCGTGCGACAGCACTGCCTGAACATCTGCGCCCCATCCGCCCCGGTATGGAGGGTGGCGTCCTCAATGTTCTGACCCAGGCACAGATCGAACGTATTCACGAAGCCGCGCTGACCGCACTGGAAACCATCGGTCTGGCCGACGCGCCGCAGAGCGGGATCGATTACCTCGTCGGTGCTGGCTGCACTTTGGGCGATGATGGCCGCATCCGCTTTCCCCGCGCTCTGGTCGAGGACACGGTCGCCAAGGCAAACCGCTCGGTCACTCTGTACAGCCGCGACGGCAAAACCGATCTGAACCTGTCCGGCACCAAGGTCCACTACGGCACCGCAGGCGCGGCCGTCAGTATGGTTGATGTTCACGGCAATGAATACCGGGATTCAACAGTGCAGGACCTGCATGACGCATCCCGTATCTGTGAACAGCTTGAAAATATTCACTTTGTTCAACGTCCCATGGTCTGCCGAGACATCCCCGACAACCTCGAGATGGATCTGAACACGATCTATGCCTGCTGTTCGGGTACCTTCAAACATATCGGCACATCCTTCACCGAACCGCATCACGTGGCGCCCGCGATGGAGATGATCTACACGATCGCCGGCGGCGAAGATAAATTCCGTGAGCGTCCGTTCATCTCGAACTCGAACTGCTTTGTCGTGCCACCGATGAAATTCGCGACCGAAAGCTGCGAGGTCATGGAACTGTGCATCAAGGCTGGGATGCCGGTGCTGTTGCTTTCTGCCGGAATGGCCGGAGCGACCGCACCCTCGACAATCGCCGGAGCGATCACCCAAGCCACGGCGGAATGTCTGGCCGGTCTGGTTTATGTAAACGCCGTAAGCCCAGGTGCCCCAGCGATTTTTGGCACTTGGCCTTTTGGTTTGGACCTGCGCACCGGCGCCATGTCGATCGGGTCCGGCGAACAGGCCCTGCTGACCGCGGGCTGCGCCCAGATGCACCGGTTCTACGATCTGCCGGGTGGTGCAGCCGCCGGAGCGTCCGACTCGAAAATGCCCGACATGCAGGCCGGATGGGAGCAGATGTGCTCGAATGTCATGGCCGGGCTATCGGGCGTGAACATGGTGTACGAAGCAGCAGGTATGCACGCCTCGTTGCTGGGCTTCTGCCTCGAAAGCCTTATCCTCAGCGACGATCTGATCGGACAGGCGCAGCGCTGTGTGCGTGGGATCGAAGTCAACGATGAGACACTGGCGCTGGACCAGATGGCCGAGGTCTGCATGGGCGGTCCGGGCCACTATCTGGGCACCGACGCCACGCTCAGCCGGATGCAGGCGGACTATGTCTATCCAACGTTCGGTGACCGCACCTCGCCCAAGGAATGGGCAGAGCTAGGCAAACCCGATCTGATTGAAAAAGCGATCAAGCGGAAAGAAGAAATCCTGTCGTCCCCGTCTCCAGCCCAGTTCGATCCGATTTTGGATGCTGAGATTCGCGACAGATTCAACATTCATCTCGCCAAATAAGACACTGTAAAAGCGGCCAGAGTTTATCTGGCCGCCCTTAAATTCGGGGTTAGCCGTCGGTCGCCGGCAACAACCCTGCTTCCTGCGCCACGGCAATTTCGGCCTCATCCAGCGCGCCGTCGCCGTTTGCGTCCATCGCCGAGAATGTGTCGGTGTCAACGCCGGGCACAACGGCCTGAACCTCTTCAATTGTCAGTACACCATCGCCGTTTGCATCGGCCGTGGTGTCTGCAATGGCCATAACCGGCAGTCCAAGGACAAAGGCGGAAATTACGGTCAGTGTTTGCGGTTTCATTGTGATGCCTCCTGATTGAGTTCTGTTTGGTTTTGCGTCCGGACACCCAACACAAACACCGTCCTCAATCCTGATGTCACCCGCATCAGGGGAATTTGTCCGTATCGCGCCAATCTTTGCGTGTTTGACCGAGTCGCACCTGCGGCAAGTTGCTCGGCAAAAATCCCCCAAATGCATTCGGCGAGACTTGCCCGACAGACACATCGCAAAACGGCAAGGCTCTGCTCAAAACCCGGCAAATGGGCTGCAAAAAAGAAAGGGGGCCGAAGCCCCCTGTCAGTTTCGCCTTCCAGGCTCATTTCGTTGACCGCCCGGTGTTTTTTTGCCTGCGGCCTGGACTGCGCATGGGACGAGCGCACCCGCCCCGTGAAAGAGTGGGAAAGAGCAAATATTCCGCCCCACCCTGTTCCCGACCGACACGGGCATGTCGGCCGAGTGGAGCGAGGCATCGATGGTAAGTCTCAGCGCCTTGCTCCGTATTCGTCGGGGCCGGTACCTGTGGCAGCGTTCCGACCCCTGCGCCCCGGGTTGCCGGGGCGGTAGCCTTAGCTACACCCGCTGGTTGCGCCGCAGGTGTTGCATTTCATGCAGGTGCCGTTGCGCACCAGCGTGTAGTTTCCGCATTCGCCGCAAGGATCGCCCTCATAGCCCTGCATCTTAGCCTTGGTCCGTGCGTCCATGCCGGTCGCGACCGCTGTTTCGGCTGCAGGCGCTTCAAAGGTGGGCGCCGGTTCGGCCATGCCGTTCACCTCGGCCTGGCCGCCATTGAAGACCACCAGATCTTGCGGCAGACGCTTGCGGAGATACCCGGTCGAGCTGATTTGTTTCAGCACTTCCAAAGACTTGGAGGCCGCGCTGTCACTGATTTCCGAGACATTGGACAAACCATCCTCTTCGCCCCGGCCCAGATCGTCGAAGGTTGCGCCTTCGGGCTTCACATGGGCCAGATCGGTGCGGTCCAGATAAGACACGGCCAGCTCGCGGAAGATGTAATCCAGGATCGACGTCGCGTTCTTGATCGAGTCGTTGCCCTGCACCATCCCGGCAGGTTCGAACTTGGTGAAGGTGAAGGCATCCACGAACTCTTCCAGCGGCACGCCATATTGCAGGCCAACCGACACCGCGATGGCAAAGTTGTTCATCATCGCCCGGAAGCCAGCGCCTTCCTTGTGCATATCGATGAAGATCTCGCCCAGCTTGCCGTCTTCGAACTCACCGGTGCGCAGATAGACCTTGTGGCCGCCTACGATCGCCTTTTGGGTATACCCCTTGCGGCGATGCGGCAGTTTTTCGCGATGGCTGCGGATGATTTCCTTGACTACAACCTTCTCGATCACCTTCTCGGCCAGAACGACGGCTTTTTCCTGTGCCGAACCGCTTTCCAGCACTTCTGCCGCTTCGTCATCATCCTCGACCAGTGCCGCCGCCAAAGGTTGCGACAGTTTCGAGCCATCACGATAGAGCGCGTTGGCTTTCACACCCAGCGACCAGCTGAGTTCATAAGCCTTCTGGCAATCTTCGATGGTCGCGTCATTCGGCATGTTGATCGTCTTCGAGATCGCGCCCGAGATGAAGCTCTGCGCCGCTGCCATCATGGTGATATGGCTATCAACCCCAAGGAAACGCTTGCCCTTCTTGCCGCATGGGTTGGCGCAGTCGAAGATCGAATAGTGCTCTTCCTTCAGGTGCGGCGCGCCTTCCAGCGTCATGGTTCCGCAGACATGATCGTTGGCCGCGTCGATATCCGCCTTGGTAAAGCCCAGATGGCGCAGCAGATCGAAGGTCGGATCATTCAACTTGGTCGCCGGGATGCCCAGAACGCCGGTGCAGAAATCCTCGCCCAGTGTCCACTGGTTGAAGACGAACCGGATATCAAAGGCGCTTTCCAGCGCGGCATCCACTTTGGCCAGTTCGTTCGGGCCAAAGCCATGACCGGTCAGCGAGGTGTGGTTGATCCCCGGCGCGTTGCCGATGGTGCCATGACCGACCGCGTAACCCACGATCTCTTCGATCTGAGCCGAAGAATAGCCCAACTTTTCCAGCGCCGACGGCACCGAACGGTTGATGATCTTGAAGTAACCGCCGCCGGCCAGCTTCTTGAACTTGACCAAAGCGAAGTCCGGCTCGATCCCGGTGGTGTCGCAATCCATCACCAGACCGATGGTGCCGGTCGGTGCGATCACGGTGGCCTGCGCGTTGCGATAGCCGTTTTTTTCACCGAGGCTCAGCGCCTCATCCCAGGCCGACATGGCCAGATCGACCAGACGCTTGTCCGGGCAGTTGCCGTGATCCAGAGGCACCGGCTTCACCGCCAGCTTCTCATAACCCTCGGTCACGCCCTGCGACGCACGGCGGTGGTTGCGGATGACGCGCAACATGTGATCGGCGTTGCGCTCATAGCCTTTGAACGGGCCAAGCTCACCAGCGATCTCGGCCGAGGTTGCATAGGCTACACCGGTCATGATTGCGGTCAGCGCGCCACAGATCGCCCGACCCTCATCCGAGTCGTAGCTGTAGCCCATGTTCATCAGCAGTCCGCCGATATTGGCATAACCCAGACCCAGCGTGCGGAAGTCATAGGACAGCTGCGCGATTTCCTTCGACGGGAACTGCGCCATTGTCACCGAGATTTCCAGCGTCAGGGTCCATAGACGCGAGGCGTGCATATAGTCCGCCGCCTGGAACTCACCATCCTTGAGAAAGGTCAGCAGGTTCATCGACGCCAGGTTACAGGCCGTATCGTCCAGGAACATATATTCCGAGCACGGGTTCGATCCGCGGATCTCACCGTCTTCGGGGCATGTGTGCCATTCGTTGACGGTGTCGTGGAACTGGATGCCCGGATCGGCACAGGCCCAAGCGGCGTGGCCGACCTTTTCCCACAGATCGCGCGCCTTGACGGTCTTGGCGACCTTGCCATCGGTGCGGTTGATCAGCTCCCAATCGGCGTCTTTTTCAACGGCGGTCAGGAACGCATTGGTCACGCGGATCGAGTTGTTCGAGTTCTGACCCGAAACCGAGCTATAGGCTTCCGAATCCCAGTCCGTGTCGTAGGTGGGGAATTCGATGCTGTCGTGGCCCTGCTTGGCGTAGTCCAGCACGCGCTTGATGTAAGTTTCGGGGATCGCGACCTTTTTGGCTTCGCGAACCGCCTTCTTCAGGCTTTCATTCGTGTTGGGATCATACGCATCGTCCTGCGCGCCGTCCCAGCTGCGGATGGCCTCGAAAATGCCGTTCAGCATCTTCTCGTGCATCTTCGATCCGGCAACGATCGAGGCCACCTTCTGCTCTTCGATCACCTTCCATTCGATGAATTGCTCGATATCGGGGTGATCTGCATCGACGATTACCATCTTTGCTGCTCGACGGGTTGTTCCGCCTGATTTGATCGCGCCAGCGGCGCGGTCGCCGATCTTGAGAAAGCCCATGAGGCCCGAGGACTTGCCGCCACCCGACAGCGCTTCGCCTTCTGCACGCAGATGGCTGAAGTTGGTCCCGGTGCCCGAGCCGTATTTGAACAGGCGCGCCTCGCGCACCCACAGATCCATGATGCCGCCTTCGTTCACCAGATCATCATCGACGGACTGGATGAAACACGCGTGCGGCTGCGGATGTTCGTAAGCGGATTTCGATTTGGTCAGCTTGCCGGTTTTATAGTCGACATAGTGGTGCCCCTGCGCGGGTCCGTCGATACCGTAAGCCCAGTGCAAACCAGTGTTGAACCACTGCGGCGAGTTCGGCGCGGCGCGCTGGGTCGCCAGCATATAGCGCATCTCATCGAAATAGGCGCGCGCGTCTTCTTCGGTCGAGAAATAGCCGCCTTTCCAGCCCCAGTACGCCCAGGCACCGGCCAGACGGTCGAACACTTGTTTGGAAGAGGTTTCACCACCAAATTCAGCGCCTTCAGCCGGAACCGAGCGCCACAGGAATTCGGGAACGTCCTTTTCCTTGACCTTTTTCAGGGCCGAAGGGACACCGGCCTTGCGGAAGTATTTCTGTGCGATGACGTCACTGGCCACCTGGCTCCACTTGGTGGGAACTTCGATTTCGTCGAGGCGAAAAACGATGGTGCCGTCCGGGTTCCGAATCTCGGAGGTCGCAGAGACAAAGTCCAGATCTGCGTATGCGTCCTGCCCCGATTTGGTGAATTTTCTGTCAATCTTCATGTCCGCAGCCCTAGATTCAAACAACTTGTCCGTTGGCATCAGGGGCATTTCAGCATTCCGTCAGCCGTGCCAGAAATTTGGACGCAAATGACCGGGCGCTGCTTCTTACAGCGCGAAACCGTCTATACGGTTGCACGTTAAATAGATGTGCTTTCCGACCCTCGCCCCATGCCCCACTCTGGTCATTCTACCAGATTTAGTGGCACTCCTTTCGGCCCATACAACTTGGCGTATTCAGCCATAGATCGTCAATGTCATTTTTCAGTCATTTTCAAAATCTTTTTTGTTGACCCAAAAGTTTCGAGGCGCCGTTTATTGACGGATTGCGATTCCTCCACAGGTTCATCCACCGACCGTTGCACCCGCCCCGAAAAGCGCTCAGGGGAATTAACTGTGTTTCTCGGCACAGTTACCGGCATTTGGTAAACTGGCACTAAGCTGGATAGGCTGAACAAGAATCAAAACGCCGCCCGGCGATGGGGTGGATAAAATTCGCTACATGTAAAACGACTTACCAGGGGGTCAGGTCAGATGTTGGTGTTTCGCTTACTTCCAGTACTGGTGCTGATCGTGGCCTGCACACCACAAGATGTGCCCCCGCCCACGCGCAGTGCGCAGTTCGAGACCTACCCAAAACGGCTTTTCGATACGTTTGAAACCCAATGCGCAGGCCCCGGTGAGCAGTTCGAAAAAACCGGGAATCGGGTTTTTGAATGCGCCGAGTTGCTGCCGCCGGACACCACCGCCTATCTGATTCTCAACTATGATGGGTATCCGCAGGATTTGCCGAAAAGCGTCATGCGCATGACATCGACCAAAAACACGTCGGGTTACCGCGTCGATGCCGAGCTGTTCTTTAACGTGCCACAGAAAAAGGGGCCCGCAGTCAACGTTCCGGTGGAAAGCAAAGCCCTGGATCAGGCGCTTGGCGCGCTGTTCCGGACGATGGGTGGTTCACCGATTTAAAGGAAAGAAGTGGTCGGGGCGGCAGGATTCGAACCTACGACCCCCTGTACCCAAAACAGGTGCGCTACCAGACTGCGCCACGCCCCGGACCGTGCGCCTTCCTAACGATGCCCATCTGATTTGAAAAGCCCTAACAGGGCCAAATTGCAGGGCCTTGCGAAAAAACTTCGTGCTGCATCTGGGTTCCCGGAGTGATCAGGTAACGGTCCGCCAGCCCGGCATTGATTTCCAGAACCGCAAACACCGAATCGCCACCATAGATCTGGCTCTCGTCGCCGGGTATCGCGTTTTCATGCACGCGGGTCACCATGCCGGTGCGGTCCAGAAAAATGATGTCCAAGGGAATCAGAGTGTTCTTCATCCAGAACGCCACCCGCTGCGGCGGGTCGAACACGAACAGCATCCCGGACCGCTTCGGCAACGACTCGCGGAACATCAGACCGCGCGCCCTGTCCTGCGGACTTATCGCCAGTTCAACATTGAAGGTAATCTGGGTCTTATCATTGCGCAGACCGACACGGTCTTCGCGACATGCCGCCAGAACCTCTCCGGCCCACAGCATTGTAATACTTGCAAGAACCGCGAGAAGCCTGGTCATGAATAATCAGTCGTCCAATGCGGATTCCCAGGCCAGCACCTGAGCCGCCATACGCCCGCGTTTGCCGTCGATGACGCGCATCGCAAGCGCCTCGCCCGGTTGCAGATCGGCAAGACCGGACCGGCGCAGCACTTCTATATGCAGGAACACGTCCTCGCCCCGGCCAAAGACATTGGCGAAGCCAAAGCCCTTGCCCTTGTCGAACCACTTCACCCGCGCAGCTTCGAGCGGCGCTTCCGCGATCACCACAGGATCAAGCTCGGCAAAATCCGCCAGCATCATCGAGTCGGTCCGCGCGGGCGGATCGACACTGATGACCTCGACCGCCTGAACACCGCGGTCGGTGCGATGCGTCATGATCTCGATTCCGGCACCATCGGCGACAGAGCTTTGACCGAAATTGCGCAACACGTTCACATGCAACAGAATATCCGGACCGCCTTCGTCAGACACAACGAAACCGTACCCCTTGGCGGGGTCGAACCATTTCACGTGTCCACGTACGCGGTACATGTTGTTCAGATCGTCTGGCACGGTTTTCCTATCGCGAATTTTAACAGTTCGTTAAGGGTCCGATGTGTATGGGAATGGCGCGCAAATTCAAGCCGAAAAAATCCTTTATTTCCTGCGCGTTGCATTTCACGATACGCGAACGTCATGGATTCAACCTCTGCACTTCCCATGCCGAGCCCACCTGATCCCGGCGCCATTGGAACCTGTCATGCAACCGGAAAGCTCCATCGGCCCAAAACTCGATCTCGGTCGGCACCAGCCTATATCCGCCCCAAAATGGCGGCCGCGGAGGGTTCGGCCCCAGTTTCGCGGTCACCTTTGCAACCTCTGCCATAAGGGCAGACCGGCTGCCGAGAGGCTGAGACTGCTTCGAAGCCCAGGCCCCGAGGCGACTCTTCAATGAGCGGGACGCATAATATTCATCGGCTTGCGGCCCGTTTTCCCGGGTGATTGTACCACGAACCCTGATTTGGCGCCGCAAAGATTTCCAGTGCATGACAAACGCCGCCTTGCCCGCCGTTTCAAGCTCGGTCGCTTTGGTGCTTTCGTAATTGGTGTAAAACACGAAGGCATCGGATTCGATCTCTTTCAACAGCACCATGCGCACATTCGGCATCCCGTCCGGGTCCACGGTCGCCAACGCTATGGCGTTGGGATCATTCAATTCGCTGTCTTTGGCCTCTGCAAGCCACCGATCCGAAATTTCAAACGGATCAGCGCCGGCAAAAATGCCACCACGCTCGGTCATTTCCATCCCCCGGAAACTTTTGTTAACTACCCTAGGGCGAGAACCCGCTGTGGGCAAGAGTTCGTGGCCTTGAAGCAGCGCAACCAATGGCATAAACCAACCCAACATAAAGCGAAGACAGGCGGAGAACCGAACATGTCAAATCAGTTGATGGCCGGAAAACGCGGCCTCATCATGGGGCTGGCCAATGATAAATCGATCGCATGGGGAATTGCCCGCGCTTTATCCGAAGCCGGAGCCGAACTTGCCTTTTCCTATCAGGGCGATGCGCTGAAGAAACGGGTGGACCCGCTGGCAGCGCAACTGGGCAGCGAAATCGTCCTGCCTTGCGATGTAAGCGACGAGGCATCGATCGATGCGCTGTTCTCTTCACTGGAAGAGAAATGGGGCAAGCTGGACTTTATCGTTCACGCGATCGGTTTCTCGGACAAGAACGAACTGCGCGGTCGTTACGTCGATACCAGCCGCGCGAATTTCAAGCTGACCATGGATGTGTCGGTCTATTCCTTCACCGCCGTGATGCAGCGCGCGGAAAAGATGATGTCCGAAGGCAGCAGCGCCGTTACCCTGACCTATTACGGTGCCGAGCAAGTGATGCCGCACTATAACGTGATGGGCGTTGCCAAAGCCGCGCTGGAAGCGTCGGTCAAATACCTGGCCGAGGATCTGGGCAAGGATGGTATCCGCGTCAACTCGATCTCGGCGGGTCCGATCAAGACGCTGGCCGCCAGCGGCATTGGCGACTTCCGCTATATCATGAAGTGGAACGAGTATAACTCACCCCTGCGCCGCAATGTGACCATTGATGATGTGGGCAAGTCGGCACTGTATCTGCTGTCCGATCTCAGCAGCGGTGTCACCGGTGAGAATCTGCACGTGGATTCGGGCTATCACATCGTCGGCATGAAGGCCGTCGACGCCCCGGACGTTGAAAAAGGTTAAGAACAATGAGCGCCAAAGACCGCCTGCCCCACGAAAAAGGCTTTCACATCAGCTGGGACCAGATTCACCGCGACTCGCGCGCTTTGGCGTGGCGGCTGGACGGTCAGGGCCCGGATGACGGCGCGTGGCGCGCCGTTGTTGCCATCACCCGCGGCGGCATGGCGCCTGCGATGATCGTCAGCCGCGAGCTGGACATTCGTACCGTCGATACGATCAGCGTGCGGTCCTACCACCATCAGGCGCAGGGCGAGGCCGAGGTGCTGAAAGCCCCCGACGTTGATCTGATGGGCGATGGTGAAGGCGTTCTGATCATCGACGATCTGGTCGACAGCGGCAAAACGCTGGAACTGGTGCGCGCGATGTACCCCAAAGCGCATTTTGCCACTGTATACGCCAAGCCCAAAGGCCGCCCGATGGTGGACACGTTCATCACCGAGGTCAGCCAGGACACGTGGATCTTCTTCCCGTGGGATATGGCCCTGCAATATGTCGAGCCCTATCGCGGTACCGACTGATCCTCTGCTGAACATCCAGGACCACGCATGACCCGGACACGCACCGCCGCCACTTTCGCCCCTCCGGTGATGGAGGCGCGGCGCTGGCTGGAGGGCGTGGTCTTTTCCGAGGACCGGCCTCTGATCAATGTCAGCCAGGCCGCACCGGTCGAGCCGCCGCCTTTGGCGTTGCGTCAGGCCATGGCCGAGTTTGCCGTGACCGAGGACCGTGCTCATCTTTACGGGCCAGTTCTGGGCAATCCCGAACTGCGCGCGGAACTGGCATCCCAGATCAGCCAGCATTACGCCGCCGAGGTCGCGTCGGATCAGGTCGCAATCACCTCGGGTTGCAATCAAGCTTTTGCGGCGGCGATCTCGGCAATCACGGACGAAGGGGACGAGGTCATCCTGCCGACCCCTTGGTATTTCAACCATAAAATGTGGCTGGATATGGCGGGCGTGCGCGCCATCGACCTGAAAACCGGTGATAACCTGCTGCCCGATCCCGATGCGGTCCGCGCTTTGATCACCGACAAGACCCGCGCCATCGCCTTGGTGACTCCGAACAATCCGGGCGGGGTGGAGTACCCCTCGGATCTGGTGCGCGCCTTCTACGATCTGGCGTGCGACGCGGGCATTCGGCTGTTGGTGGATGAGACCTATCGCGACTTCGACAGCCGCAGCGGCCCGCCGCATGACCTGTTCAGCCAACCGGGCTGGCAGGATACGCTGGTCCACCTCTATTCCTTTTCCAAAGCTTATCGCCTGACCGGCCACCGCGTCGGCGCAATCGCAACCGGTGCAGACCTTCTGGCCGAGATCGAAAAGTTTCTGGACACGGTGGCAATCTGCCCCAGCCAGATCGGCCAGTTTTCAGCGCTGTGGGGGATGAAAAATCTGTCGCAATGGGTGGCCGGAGAGCGCGCTGAAATCCTCGACCGCCGTGCCGCTATTCAGGAACAGTTGCCCCGTCTGGCCGACAAGGGCTGGCGCCTGTTGGGGCTGGGTGCCTATTTTGCCTATTTCGAGCATCCGTTCGACATCCCTTCGGACGAGCTGGCGCGTCGTCTGGTGCCCGAGGCCGGTATACTCTTGCTGCCCGGTACGATGTTCCTTCCCGATAGTGACCCGGCTGGAAAACGTCAGGTTCGCATTGCGTTTGCCAATCTCGACCGCGCCGGAATCGCACAATTGTTCGACCGGCTACAGGCCCTGTCCTTCTGAGCTTGCCCCCCGGCGGCGTGCATCGTATTCAGGGCCGCAACCGACAGGGCAGTAACTTGCCGCATTAATAAGAGGGCACCATGGCCGCAGGCGTTAAAAACCTATCGAAGACCTTTGTCTGGATTATCATGGGCCTGTTGATGCTGGGCCTTGCAGGCTTTGGCGCAACCAGCCTGACCGGCACTGTGCGCACCGTTGCCCAGGTCGGCAACGAAGAGGTCTCGATCAACGAATATGTCCGTGAGCTGCAGCGCGAAATCCGCGCGGTCGAAAGTCAGACCGGCCAGCCCCTGCAAATGTCGCAGGCGCAGGAGTTCGGGCTGGACCGATTGGCCTTGTCGCGCCTGACCGCTCTGGCCGCGCTGGACAACGAAGTTGGTGAGCTGGGCATTTCGATCGGAGACGAGAACCTGCAAAAGGAAATCGTCGCCATTCAGGCGTTTCAAGGTGTGGATGGTTCGTTTGACCGTGACGCCTATCAGTTTCAACTGGAACAGGTCGGAATGACGGATACCGAGTTCGAATCGGACCTGCGCAAGGAATCCTCGCGCACCATCGTGCAGAACGCGGTGGTCAGCGGCGTTGAAATGCCCTCGGTCCTGACGCAAGTGCTGACCGATTACGTCGGTGCCCGCCGCAGCTTTACCGTGGCCACGGTCGGGCCGGATGCGCTGACCACCCCTGTCGCCGCACCGACCGATGAACAGGTTCAGACCTATTATGATGAGAACACGGATCAGTTCACCCTGCCCCGCACCAAGCAACTGACCTATG
The DNA here is from genome assembly GCF_056542745.1 of Ruegeria sp. AB10. Taxonomy (NCBI): domain Bacteria; kingdom Pseudomonadati; phylum Pseudomonadota; class Alphaproteobacteria; order Rhodobacterales; family Roseobacteraceae; genus Ruegeria; species Ruegeria sp. AB10. Next base: position 26,514 of record NZ_JBQGAI010000002.1, read on the forward strand.
CGATTCTGTCGCCGGAAATGCTGCTGGACAGTGTCGAGGTAGACGAGGATTCAGTGCGTCGCCTCTATGATCAGCGCGCATCCGAATTCCACCAGCCCGAGCGCCGTCTGGTCGAACGTCTGACCTATCCCAGCGAGGAGGCCGCGCAAACTGCGATGGCCCAGCTTGAGGTCGGCGGCACCACGTTTGAACAGCTGGTGCGTGACCGCCAGCTGGAACTTAGCGATATCGACCTTGGTGACGTGACCCGCGAAGACCTTGGCGAAGCGGCCGATGCCATCTTTGCCGCCGATCTGGACACCGTGGTTGGGCCGCTGCCGTCGACCTTTGGCCCTGCCCTGTTCCGCATCAATGGCTCGCTGGCCGAGAACACGACCTCGTTCGAAGACGCCGCACCTGCCCTGCGCGAGGAACTGGCCACCGACCGTGCCCGCCGTCAGATCGAGGCACAGGCTGAAGACATCAATGACATGCTGGCCGGTGGCGCCACTCTGGAAGAGCTGACCTCTGAGACCGAGATGGAACTGGGGCAGATCGACTGGACCCGCCAGAGCGACGATGGTGTTGCCGCCTATGACGGGTTCCGCACCGTCGCCGAGGCTGTGAACGAAGGAGATTTCCCCGAGGTTGCGTTCCTTGAGGACGGCTCGATCTTTGCCCTGCGCCTGAACCAGGTTCTGCCCCAACGCCCCGAACCGCTGGAGACAGCGCGTGAGCGCGTGGTGGCTGCGTGGACGCAGGCCGAGACGAGCAAAGCACTGGAAGAGCAGGCCAACGCGGTTCTGGAGCAGTTGAACGCAGATGGCGACTTTACCTCCACCGGCCTGCCCTTCCGCGTGGAAAACGCCCTGACCCGCACCGCGTTCCTGGACGATGTGCCTGCGGATTTCATGGTGCAGGTTTTCGAAATGGAACCCGGCGAGCTGCGCACCGTTCCTGGTGACGGTTCCGCGTTCATCATCCGTCTGGAAGAGCTGCTGGCGCCTGCCGAAACCGACGAACTGCGTCAGGCTCAGGCCGCGCTTGAGGCTCAGCTGAACCAGGCGTTGGCGCAGAACATATTTGACGCCTATGTTCGCGACGCGCAGGCCCGCGCCCGTCCGGTGATTGATCAGCGCGCGCTGAACGCCGTGCAGTCAAGCTATTAAAAGAGACCGAATATGGCCCTGACCCCCGAGTTTGACAGCTTCGCCCGCGCTTATGAGGCTGGTGAAAATCAGGTTGTCTATACCCGTCTGGCGGCGGATCTGGACACGCCCGTGTCCCTGATGCTCAAGCTGACGGGCGCGCAGAAAGACGCGTTCATGCTGGAATCGGTGACCGGAGGAGAGATTCGCGGGCGGTATTCGATCATTGGCATGAAGCCGGACCTGATCTGGCGCTGTCGCGGGGAAGCCTCCGAACTGAACCGCTCGGCTCGCTTCGATGCCGAGGCGTTCGATCCGCAGGACGGTAACCCGATGGACAACCTGCGCGCGTTGCTGGCCGAAAGCCGCATCGCACTGCCCGACGACCTGCCACAGGCTGCAGCGGGACTGTTTGGTTATCTGGGTTATGACATGGTACGGCTGGTGGAATACCTGCCGGACGTGAACCCCGACCCGCTGGGCCTGCCCGACGCGATCATGCTGCGCCCTTCGGTGATCGCTGTTCTGGATGGTGTCAAAGGCGAAGTCACCGTTGTCTCGCCCGCCTGGGTGGCCGAGGGACAATCGGCCAAGGCCGCCTATGCGCAGGCCGCCGAGCGTGTGATGGACGCGGTGCGCGATCTGGAACGCGCCATGCCTGCCGAAACCCGCGATCTGGGGGATGCGTCCGAGGTCGCGCCGCCGGTGTCGAACTTTACCAAGTCCGGCTATATGGAAGCGGTTGAAAAGGCCAAGGAATACATCCGTGCGGGCGACATCTTTCAGGTCGTCCCGGCGCAGCGCTGGACGCAGGAATTCCCGCAGCCACCGTTTGCCCTGTATCGCTCGTTGCGCCGAACCAACCCGTCGCCCTTCATGTTCTATTTCAACTTCGGCGGCTTTCAGGTCGTTGGTGCCAGCCCCGAGATTCTGGTGCGCGTCTTCGGAGATGAGGTCACGATCCGTCCCATCGCCGGCACCCGCCCCCGTGGTGCAACGCCCGAAGAGGACAAGGCCAACGAGGCCGATCTGCTGGCCGACAAGAAAGAGCTGGCCGAGCACCTGATGCTGCTGGATCTGGGCCGCAACGACACCGGTCGCGTGTCCAAGATCGGAACCGTGCGTCCCACCGAAGAGTTCATCATCGAACGCTACAGCCACGTGATGCACATCGTCTCGAACGTGGTCGGAAAGCTGGCCGAAGACAAAGACGCACTGGATGCGTTCTTTGCCGGGATGCCTGCGGGCACCGTCTCGGGCGCGCCGAAAGTCCGCGCGATGGAGATCATTGACGAGCTGGAGCCGGAAAAACGCGGCGTCTATGGCGGCGGTGTTGGCTATTTCAGCGCCGGTGGCGATATGGATATGTGTATCGCCCTGCGGACGGCCATCGTGAAGGATCACAAACTCTATATTCAGGCTGGCGGCGGTGTCGTTTACGACAGCGACCCCGAGTACGAATATATGGAGACCGTTCACAAATCGAACGCCATCCGGCGGGCTGCTGCGGATGCTGCACGATTCACGGGGTCGGGCAACTCATAGAAAAATGGCTGGCCTTTGAGGCCAACCGTTTCTTTTCTTCAGGCTTTACTGAACTTCTTTCATCATCACCGCGGAAATCGGGGCCATTGCGACGCGGTTACCTCGATCCTCAAGACCCCACAGCAGCAGGGCCGAGATCGTGTCGGGACGCAGGCGGCCCAGCATCACGACGGTACCTTCCTGCCCGGCGCGGAACGCGGCCTGATCCAGGAAACGGCGCATGATCTTGGGGTCCTGGCGCGCGCCATCGATATCCCTGAAGATCACGCCCGAGGGCACGCCGTTGCGCGCGGCCAGCTTTTGCACGGTGTTCAACCCGTTATCCTGCGTAATCAGACCCCGGCCCGTACCGGCGGCAATCGCGGCGACCTGATCGGCCAGTTTGCGGTTGCCCTGAATTCCTGAATCCACGCCCTCAAGGATACCCACCGTTTCCGGCAGCGTATCAAGCCATACCGCCAAAGAAACCTCGGCATCCTGCGCGCTGGCGGCCTCGGGCAGATCGGCCAGTGCCAGAACTTCGAAACCGGCCTCGCGGTGCCGGTTCATCTTTTCGGCGGCTTCCGGATCAGAGGGGCTGACCGCAAAGGTCAGCGGGTATGGGAAGTCCTGCAAAGCTTCGGCGCCGTATGCGCCCTCATCATCGATCAGGATGATGGACATCAGCGGCTTGGCCTCGGGGTTTTCGAAATCGGCCGCGTAGGCCTCGATCGGCTTGCCCGGAACAACCAGTTCGGTGCCGGTTTCAGTGATCTGGATCACATCATCACGTTCGGTCAGAGGTACAACGCGCGTCCCGACATTCGGAACTGAGGCAGCGTCTCCTTCTCCTCCGATCTGGGGAACGGATGCAATCCGGGGCAGATCGCGCGGTGCTGCATCTTCGTCGCCTTCGACGGCAATCGGGCTGTTCTCAAAGGGGTTTGTTTCCCCCTCAGGCACAGCTGTATCGGCCACCTCTGGCTCAGGTGCCACCTTAGCCGCGACAGATTCAGTTTCCGGTGCAACCTCGGGTTCAGGTTGAGGTTCGACTTCGGCAATCTCGGGTTCCGGCTGGGGTTCGGCCTCGACACCTTCAGGTTCGGCCTGAGGCGTGGCCTCGGCAACGTCGGGCTGCACCTCGGCTTCGGCGACCGGCTCGGGCTGGGCTTCGGGCGCGTCCACCGACACCTCGGGCAAGGCCTCGGCATTGGGCGATCCCTGCACTACAGGTGGGGCCTGCGGCGCAACCGGCGCCTCAGTCGAGACGCTGACCGGTGCCGAAGGTGCTGCGACGGGTTCATCAACTTGAGCCGCAGGCTCTATCACCTGGGGCTGGGCCTCGGGCTCGACCTCGACATCCGACAGTTCGGCCAACGTGTCGGTCTGGTCAAAAGTGGATTCGGGTTCGGCCGGTGGCAGGTCCAACAAATCGGCGTCGCCAACAGTGTCCGTTGCCTCTGCGGTGGTTTCGGGAACCTCGGCCACCTCGGGTTCCGGAGCAGACACTGCCACTTCCGGTTTTTTCGCCAGTGGCGTGTTCAGAGACAGCACTGCCCCCAACACAAGAACAACGACCGTTCCCACGATCATCCCGCTGACAAATCCGCCCATAACAATTGCCTCTCGTTCTGGTCCTGCTTCGATCGCATGTTCGCCGTCTGTTGCGGCATTTACTTGCCACGGCATCAGGAACCGGATGTCCCCTTGACGCTGCCGCGCAAGCCTGAGCATGTATGTCCCGACATTATACCGTGGCCCGGGGCTGTATCGCCAGCCCGAAATGCCCAAGCCGAGACAAGTGCCCAAATGCTGCTGCTGATCGACAACTACGACTCGTTTACCTACAACCTGGTACACTATTTAGGCGAACTTGGTGCCGAAATGGTCATTCGGCGGAATGACGCTCTGGACGTCCAGGAAGCCATGGCGATGAACCCGGCAGGCATCCTGCTGAGCCCCGGCCCCTGCGATCCCGATCAGGCGGGAATCTGTCTGGCCCTGACCGAGGCAGCGGCTGAAACGAAGACGCCCCTGATGGGTGTGTGTCTGGGTCATCAGACCATCGGGCAGGCTTTTGGCGGCGACGTGATCCGGTGTCATGAGATCGTGCACGGCAAGATGGGCACCATGCATCACACCGGGAAAGGCCTGTTTGCCGGGCTGCCCACGCCGTTCGAGGCAACCCGCTATCATTCACTGGTGGTAGATCCCACCACCCTGCCCGATTGCCTTGAGATCACGGCCGAGCTGGAAGACGGCACCATCATGGGCCTGCAGCACAAAGAGCTGCCGATCCACGGCGTCCAGTTCCACCCGGAATCCATCGCCTCCGAGCACGGCCATGCCCTGCTCAAGAATTTCCTGTCCGAGATGAAAGTTCCCGCATGAGCGACGCTCTGAAACCGCTGATCGGAGCCGCCGCTGACCGGTCTCTGACCCGCGACGAGGCCGAAAAGGCCTTTGGCATCCTGTTTGAAGGCGAAGCCACGCCCAGCCAGATCGGTGGGCTTTTGATGGCGATGCGCACACGTGGCGAAACGGTTGAGGAATACGCCGCCGCCGCCGCCGTGATGCGTGCGAAGTGTAATGCTGTGAAAGCGCCCGCAGGTGCGATGGATATTGTCGGGACCGGGGGTGACGGCAAGGGCACGCTGAACATCTCGACCGCCACGGCATTTGTTGTGGCCGGGGCCGGTGTGACCGTGGCCAAGCACGGTAACCGCAACCTCAGCTCGAAATCCGGTGCTGCGGATGCCTTGGGACAGCTGGGCATTAATGTGATGGTTGGTCCGGAAGTTGTTGAAAACGCTTTGAAAGAGGTTGGTATCGGCTTCATGATGGCGCCAATGCATCACCCGGCTATCGCCCACGTCATGCCCTCGCGGCAGGAACTTGGTACACGCACGATTTTCAACATTCTTGGGCCGCTGACCAATCCCGCAGGTGCCAAACGCCAGCTGACCGGAGCATTCAGCCGCGATTTGATCCGCCCGATGGCGGAAACGCTGGGCCTGCTTGGTTCGGATCGCGCATGGCTGGTGCACGGGTCGGATGGCACCGATGAGCTGACCATCACCGGCATCAGCTGGGTCGCCGCGCTTGAGGACGGCCGTGTCAAAGAGGTCGAGCTTCACCCCGAAGACGCAGGCCTGCCAGTTCATCCGTTCGAAGACATCCTCGGCGGCACGCCCGAAGAAAACGCCGTTGCCTTCCGTGCGTTGCTGGACGGGCAGCCCTCGGCCTATCGCGATGCGGTGCTGTTGAATTCCGCCGCCGCGCTTGTCGTCGCAGATGCTGCCACCGACCTCAAGGACGGGGTTGCCAAAGCCGTCGAAAGCATAGACAGCGGAAAAGCCAAAGAAAAAATCGCCGCACTGGCCCGAATGACTCAGGAGGCCGCATGACAGAGACGGTACTGGACAAAATCAAAGCCTATAAGCTTGAGGAAGTCGCCGCAGACAAGGCAGAGAAACCTCTGGACCTTCTGGAAGGCGAAGCGCGATTTGCCCCTGAAGTTCGCGGCTTTGCGAACGCATTGCAAAAGGCCACGCGCAAAGGCTATGGCCTGATTGCCGAGGTCAAGAAAGCCAGCCCGTCCAAAGGCCTGATCCGCCCCGATTTCGACCCGCCCGCGCTGGCAAAAGCCTATGAAGACGGCGGCGCGGCTTGCTTGTCGGTGCTGACCGATACGCCCAGCTTTCAGGGGGCCAAAGAGTATCTGACCGAAGCCCGCGCGGCCACATCGCTGCCCGCGCTGCGCAAGGATTTCATGTACGACCCGTATCAGGTGATCGAGGCGCGCGCTTTGGGCGCGGACTGCATTCTGATCATCATGGCCTCGGTAGAAGATAGCCAGGCCGCCGAGCTGGAGCAGACTGCCTTCGACTGGGGCATGGACGTTCTGATCGAGGTTCATGACGAAGCCGAACTGGAACGCGCGACGCAGCTGAAAAGCCCGCTGATCGGGATAAACAACCGCAACCTCAAGACCTTCGAGACCTCGCTTGATACCACGCGCCGGTTGTCGAAACTGGTGCCGGGCGACCGGACCATCGTATGTGAAAGCGGTCTGAGCACGCCCGAAGACCTGGCCGACATCGCCCGCTATGGCGCGCGCTGCTTCCTGATCGGTGAAAGTCTGATGCGTCAAGACGATGTCACAGCCGCAACCCGCCAATTGCTGGCGAACCCGCTGATCCCCGGAGTGATGTAATGCCACTGACCCATTTCGACGCTCAAGGACAGGCGCACATGGTCGATGTGTCGGACAAGGCCGTCACCGACCGGGTGGCGGTTGCCGCCGCCCATATCAAAATGGCGCAGGAAACCTTTGATCTGATTTCCGAAGGCCGTGCCAAGAAGGGTGACGTTCTGGGCGTCGCGCGTCTGGCCGGGATCATGGGTGCAAAAAAAACACCTGACCTGATCCCGCTCTGCCACCCGCTGCCGGTGACCAAGGTGGCTGTTGAGCTGACGCTGGACCCCGATCTGCCGGGTGTTCAGATCGAGACGACCGTCAAGACTTCGGGCCAGACCGGGGTTGAGATGGAGGCGCTGACCGCAGCTTCAACCGCCGCACTGACCGTCTATGACATGACCAAGGCCGTCGATAAGGCGATGGAGATTGGCGGCCTTCGCGTTCTGCTGAAAGACGGTGGAAAATCAGGGCGTTACGAGGCGAAATGATTACGGTCAAAGACGCCCGGGCGCTGCTGTTTGATCTTGTTTCCCCGCTGAACGCCGAAACGGTTCCGCTGGTCGAAGCTGCCGGGCGCGTACTGGCGCAGGACGTCAGTGCTACCCGCGATCAGCCGCCTTTTGCCGCGTCCTCGATGGATGGCTATGCCCTGAAATCGACCGAGGTCGAACTGCACGCGATGTTCAAGGTCATCGGTGAATCCGCCGCCGGGCGTCGGTTCGAAGGCACCGTCGGGCCAGGTCAGGCCGTGCGTATCTTTACCGGTGCCCCAGTGCCCGAAGGCGCAGATTTCGTTGTTATTCAAGAAGATACAGACCGTCGTGGTGATCTGCTGACGATCACCGATGAACCCGGGTCCAAGTCCAACATCCGCCCTGCCGGTATCGATTTCCAAACCGGCTCCCAAATCTCAGCTCTGCGCGTTCTGCGCCCCGAGGATGTTGCGTTGATGGCAGCCATGAACATTCCGGCAGTTCCGGTCACGCGCAAACCCGTGGTCGCGCTGATCTCGACAGGGGATGAATTGGTCATGCCGGGCGAAACCCCCGGCCCCGATCAAATCATCGCGTCGAACACATTTGGCCTGAAAGCTCTGCTGGAAAACGCGGGCGCACAAGTGCGCGTCCTGCCGATTGCACGCGACACCGTTGCCTCGCTTGAAACCGCCTTCGGGCTGGCAGAAGGTGCCGATTTGGTCGTCACGATCGGCGGAGCCTCGGTTGGCGAATATGATCTTGTCGCCGATGTCTCACAGTCGCTGGGGATGGAACGGTCCTTCTACAAAATCCGGATGCGTCCGGGGAAACCTCTGATGGCCGGTCGGTTGGGCGATGCCGCGATGGTTGGTCTGCCGGGAAATCCTGTCAGCGCAATGGTTTGCGGCTATCTCTTCCTGATCCCGATGGTGCGCCGCATGTTGGGTGTTGAGCAGGTTCTGCCCCCGTTTCAGCGCGCCCGATTGGCCGAACCGATCGGCGAAAACGGCCCGCGCGAACACTACATGCGCGCGACACTGGACGATCAGGGCATTCGCGCCTGTGCGGATCAGGACAGCTCTTTGTTGAGTGTTTTGGCGCAGGCCAATGCCCTATTGGTGCGCGAACCTCACGATCCCGCGCGCTCTGCCGGGGATGAGGTCCTGTATCTGCCGATCTAGCCAACGCTCAAATCCGTTGACACAAAACGTGAACATGCGTAGAACAAAAGAAAACGCATGACCGACGAGGTGTGAGCAATGCTGACCAAGAAACAGTTGGATTTGTTGGAATTCATCCACAAACGCGTTCAGGCGGACGGCGTTCCGCCCAGTTTCGATGAAATGAAGGCTGCGCTGGATCTGCGATCGAAATCCGGCATCCATCGTCTGATCACCGCGCTGGAAGAACGCGGCTTTATCCGCCGCCTCGCCCACCGCGCCCGCGCGATTGAGATCGTCAAACTGCCGGAAAGTCTTGGCGGTGAACCCACGGCCGCTTTTAAACCGCGTGTTATCGAGGGCGACAGGCCCGAAGGTCCGCGCCCGGCGAATTTCGAGCCAGTCACCGTCGACGCGATGGAACTGCCGGTGATGGGTCGCATCGCGGCAGGTGTCCCGATCGAGGCGATCAGCCATGTTTCGCATCGCGTGGCGGTCCCGGGCAGCATGGTTTCCGGTAAAGGTGAGCATTACGCGCTGGAAGTACGCGGAGATTCGATGATCGACGCGGGCATCAATGACGGTGACGTCGTGGTCATCCGCGAAACCAGAGTGGCGGACAACGGTGATATCGTTGTGGCGCTGGTCGAGGATCAGGAAGCCACGCTGAAACGATTCTTCCGGCGCGGCAATGCCATCGCGCTCGAGGCCGCGAACCCAGCCTATGAAACCCGCGTTCTGCCCGAAGACAAGGTCAAGGTTCAGGGGCGCCTGGTCGGTCTGATCCGCAGCTACTGAGGTTGCTTTGCCCGGTGGTTCCCGGCCATCTCCGGGGACCATAGCCGGTGGCCGATGGCCTCTCGGCTGGTTGTCATGCCGCCACCGGACAAAGCCAGGCTTCCGGTTTCTTTCAGGCGATCCGGGTCGAAAAGGCCGCAATCTCCGGTCAGGTCCAGAGGTACCGCCGACACAACGATCTGGTTCTTCCGGCATTCCTGAAACCCTTGCGCTGCGCGTTTTCCGGTCACGTGAACCAGTTCCTTGCCCTGCCAGACATACCGCTGAATTCCGCCTGACGTGTCGGGCCAGCGGTGAGCGGCATTGACCTGATCCTCGCCATCCCCGTCATTTTCCAGCCAGACAGTGGCAATAAACCCGCTGCCCTTTTCCTTGCTGAGCGCACGACCGTTTTCAGTCATGACACCCACCAATCCTCCAGAATCCGCAATCAGAACCTCGGGGCGGTGTCCCTGCCCCCAAAGCAAAAAGGCTGCCGCCACCGGCGCAACCCCTATCCATTTTGCCCGCCCGCGCCACAGCGCCAGCCACAAGGCACCGAGGGCAAACATCGGCAAAACATAGTGCGGCGGGCTGACGACATAGCCCTGCGCTCCGTCTAGGCCGGAAACTTTGTCCGAGACAATCAAAATCCACTGCAACCCCAATCCCATGACGTGCAGTGCAAGTGCCTCTAACCCGAACGGGGCCAACAGCGCCGCGACAAAGGCCGCTGGTACCACAACCGTCCCCATAACCGGCACCGAGAGCATATTGGCCAGCAACCCATAGTGCGACATCGTATTGAAATGCGCCGCCCCGATCGGAGCCGTCGCCAACCCGGCAATCGCCGAGGACAAAAGCAGCCCCACCACAGGTTTCGTCCATTTCGGCCCCGGCATCGGCCCATAGTCCCGCAATTGGCCAAACACGGCGACAAGCGCGGTCGTCGCGGCAAAGGACATCTGGAACCCGGGACTCAGCAGAGATTCAGGGCGCAGCACCAAGACGATCAAAGCAGCCACAGCAACGACTCGTAGGGAAATTGCGCGGCGGTCGATCAGGACGGCCCCAAGCATGACGCTGGCCATGACAAAGGCCCGCTCGGTGGCGACGTTGCCACCAGACAGCATCAGATAGATGACAGCCGCAGCCAGCGCGCAGAGCGCCGCCAGCTTGCGCACCGGCAGGCGCAAGGCCACGGAGGGAATGGCAGACAGGGCCAATCGGCACACCAGAAACACGAACCCGGTCAGCAGGCCCATATGCAGACCGGATATTGCCAGCAAGTGCGCAAGGTTCGAGGCGCGCAGCGATTTCAGTGTCTGCTGCCCCATACCGCTGCGGTCGCCGGTTGTGACCGCGGCTGCGAACCCTCCGATCTCACCGGGAAGGATCGAACGGACCCGCTCGGAAATCGCCATCCGCAAGGCCGTGACACGCACTCCTTCGGTCGCCTCTTCCGGTCGCGCAACCGTCATCACCGGAACGCGGGTGTATCCGACTGCACCGAGACGCTGGAACCAGGCATGGCGGCGGAAATCGAAACCTCCGGGCTCGACCGGGCCTTGTGGCGGCGACAAGTGGCCTGTCGTCATGATCCTTTGGCCCGGCGCCAGATCGGCCGATTCACCATGCAATGAAAGCCGGACGCGCTGCGGTCGCCGGTCCTCGGGCACATCCCCTATGCGCACCTGATCCAGCGTCACCCGCAACGCGTCCGAGGCAGAGCGATCCATGGCCACGACCCGCCCCTCGACCGGGCCGTAATAACGCCAGGACAGGACCGGCTCTGCGACCGAGTGGGCCCGCGCACCGGCAAGTACAAAACCTGCCGCGATCAACGCACCCCCCATTGCCAACGCAGCCCAACCGGTTCGCACTTTGCGACCGGCCCAGACAAGACCCAACATCAGCGCCAGCAGGCACGAATACACCTGCCAACCCGGTTCGAACCGGAGACTGAAGTACAGACCTATACCGATAGCCAGACATACCGGAGACCATTGGAACAAATACCCTGTCTGGTTCAGCAATGCGGCCTCGACCCGTGCCAGAACACGCATGGTTGCCCCCGTCCTTCGGGCTCGTTAGACAGACGACAAACTATGCCAGACACGGTTACCAAAAGGTTAATCCACACAATGTCCGATCAGGTCGTCACCCGTTTCGCCCCTTCGCCCACCGGTTTTCTGCACATTGGTGGTGCCCGCACCGCGCTGTTCAACTTTCTGTATGCCCGCGGGCGTGGCGGCAAGTTCCTGCTGCGGATCGAAGACACCGACCGCGAACGCTCGACCCCCGAGGCGACAGCGGCGATTCTACAGGGCATGGCATGGCTGGGGCTGGACCATGATGGCGACGTGATCAGCCAGTTCGAAGGTGCGGCGCGCCATGCAGAAGTGGCCAATCAGCTGCTGGCCGAGGGCAAGGCGTACAAGTGCTTTTCGTCGCAGGACGAGATCGCCGCGTTCCGCGAACAGGCCCGGGCCGAAGGGAAATCCACCCTGTTCCGCAGCCCCTGGCGCGATGCCGACCCGGCGACCCATCCGGACGCACCGTTCGTGATCCGCATCAAGGCTCCGCAAGACGGAGCGACCGTGATCCGCGATCAGGTGCAGGGCGACGTGACCATCCGCAACGATCAGTTGGACGACATGATCCTGCTGCGCTCGGACGGGACCCCGGTTTATATGCTGGCCGTTGTGGTAGACGATCACGATATGGGCGTGACCCATGTGATCCGTGGCGACGACCACCTGAACAATGCCGCGCGTCAGATGATGATCTATGAAGCGATGGGCTGGGACGTTCCGGTCTGGGCACATATCCCGCTGATTCACGGGCCTGACGGCAAGAAACTGTCGAAACGTCACGGCGCTCTGGGTGCACAGGAATACCAGGCGATGGGTTACCCAGCGGCAGGTATGCGCAATTATCTGGCGCGCCTAGGTTGGAGCCACGGTGACGACGAGTTCTTTACCGACGCACAGGCGAAAGAGTGGTTCGATCTGGATGGGATTGGAAAGAGCCCGGCCCGTTTCGACTTGAAAAAGCTCGAAAATCTCTGCGGGCAGCATATTGCGGTTGCCGATGATGCTGCGCTGCGGCATGAAATCGAGGCCTATCTGGACGCAGCGGAACTTCCTGCTCTGACGACGACACAATCCGGTGATCTGGAACGTGCGATGTATTGTCTTAAGGACCGCGCCCGCACTTTCCCGGAACTGCTTGAAAAGGCTCACTTTGCGCTGATTTCCCGCCCCATTGAGCCGGATGAGAAAGCGGCCAAAGCCCTACAATCTGTATCCGACGGTATACTGAAAGAATTGACGCCGCACGTGCAAAATGCTAGCTGGTCGCGGAACGAACTGGAGGAGGTCCTCAACGCCTTTGCCGAGGCACAGGGGGTCAAGTTTGGCAAGCTGGCCGGCCCGCTCAGGGCGGCACTCGCGGGCCGCGCTGTAACACCTTCGGTTTTTGACATGATGCTTGTGCTGGGGCGCGATGAAACCCTGGCGCGGCTTTCCGACGCAGCAAACTAATCCTGGGTTCATATTCAGGTAACGCTGCTCCGCTACGACCCGGTCAGCACATCCGTGTATGACCGCCGACCGCACAGCCGATTGCATTTTCGGCACGCGCATGATTGAGGAAGGGACAGAAATGACCGACAACAAAACAGCCACTCTGAAAGTCCATGGTGAAACGTACGAGTTGCCGGTTCATTCGCCGACCGCAGGGCCTGACGTCATCGACATCCGTAAGCTCTATGGTCAGGCTGGCGTGTTTACCTATGACCCCGGCTTTACATCGACCGCAAGCTGCGACAGCACCATCACCTATATCGATGGTGAAAAGGGCGAGCTGCTGCACCGTGGCTATCCGATTGACCAACTGGCCGAGAAATCTCACTTCCTCGAGGTTTGCTATCTGCTGCTCTACGGAGAGCTGCCGGCGGCCAAGGATCTGGAGAAATTCGAAACCACGATCACCCGCCACACAATGCTGCACGAACAGATGCAGTATTTCTATCGTGGGTTCCGCCGCGACGCGCATCCGATGGCGATCATGGTGGGCGTTGTGGGTGCAATGTCGGCCTTCTATCACGATTCGACCGATATCAACGATCCGCACCAGCGCGAGGTCGCCTCGCACCGGCTGATCGCCAAGATGCCGACCATTGCCGCGTGGGCCTATAAATACCACACCGGTCAGCCCTTCGTGTATCCGCGCAACGATATGGACTATGCGTCGAACTTCCTGCGCATGTGTTTCAGCGTTCCGGCCGAGGAATATGAGGTCAACCCGATCCTCAGCCGAGCCATGGACCGTATCCTGACCCTGCACGCGGATCATGAGCAGAACGCCTCGACCTCGACCGTGCGTCTGGCGTCGTCCTCGGGCGCCAACCCGTTTGCCTGTATCGCCGCCGGTATTGCCTGCCTTTGGGGTCCAGCCCATGGCGGCGCCAACCAAGCCTGCCTGGAAATGCTGGAAGAGATCGGCACCGTCGACCGCATCCCCGAATACATCGCCCGCGCCAAGGACAAGAACGATCCGTTCCGCCTGATGGGCTTTGGCCACCGCGTCTACAAGAACTTCGACCCGCGCGCCAAGGTGATGAAGCAGTCGGCCGACGAAGTGCTTGATCTGCTGGGTGTGGAAGACAACCCGAAATTGCAGGTCGCCAAAGAGCTGGAGCGCGAAGCCCTGGAAGATCCGTATTTCGCCGAGAAGAAACTGTTCCCGAACGTGGACTTCTACTCGGGTATCATTCTCGAGGCGATGGGCTTCCCGACCTCGATGTTCACACCGATCTTTGCGCTGTCGCGCACCGTTGGCTGGGTGAGTCAATGGAAAGAAATGATCGCCGATCCTCAGAACAAGATCGGCCGTCCGCGCCAGCTGTATCTGGGCGAAACCATGCGCGATTACGTGGATATCGAAAACCGCTGATCGCCGCGATTGAATGCCAAAGCCCCGGACCTGCGTCCGGGGCTTTTTTTGTTACAGCAGGCTCAACTGATCGCCGATCTGGGCCGGGCGGGCGAATAGATCGCGTCGCAAGGGCGGTGTGCGCGTCGCCAATCCCAGACGTTTGACCGCCAGCGTGAACCGCTTGGCAATTAGCCCCGCATACTCTCCTTCTCCGCGCATCCGATGGCTCCAGCGCGGGTCATAGTCCCTGCCCCCATGCATTTCCCGCAGCTTTGACATGATCTTTTCGACGCGTTCAGGCTCATGATCCTGCAGCCAGTCTTGCCACAGGTCCGACACCTCACGCGGCAGGCGCAGCATGATCCAGCTGGCGGAATCGGCCCCCGCATCCCTGCCCGCCTCAAGCAGATATTCCAGCTCATGATCCGTCAGCCCCGGAATCACCGGAGAAGTCATGACCCGCACCGGCACCCCTGCCTCGGTCAGGCGGCGAATGACGGCCAACCGCCGCCGCGGAGACGGCGCACGCGGCTCCATCCGCCGGGACAGATCCGCATCCAGCGTGGTCAGCGAAATCCCGACCCGAACCAACCCCTTGGCGGCCATTGGTGCCAGAATATCCAGATCGCGTTCGACCAACGCGCCCTTGGTGACAATGCCGACCGGATGGTTGAAATCCTGAAAAACCGACAGGCAATCTCTTGTTATATTGCGATTTTTCTCTATCGGCTGATACGGGTCCGTATTTGTCCCCAAGGCGATGGTTGCCACTTTGTAGCCCTTGGCAGACAGCTCTTTGCGCAGGACATCCGCCGCATTCGGGCGGGCAATCAGGCGGGTTTCAAAGTCCAGCCCCGGCGACAATCCCAGATAGGCGTGAGTCGGGCGCGCAAAGCAATACACGCAGCCATGTTCGCACCCGCGATAGGGGTTGATCGAACGATCAAATGGCAAATCCGGCGACCGGTTATAGGTGATCAGGCTGCGCGCGATCTCGTCCCTGACGTCGGTCCGCAGAGGCGGGATATCCTCTTCCATTTCCCAGCCGTCATCGCAGGGCACGGTGTCGAATTGCTCGAACCGGCCTGCTGTGTTTGTGACGACCCCGCGGCCCCGGACATGCGATGCAGTCATATTTGTTCCCGTTATGTTCCATACCGAGATATATATACAATTACGCGATCCAGCAAGAAGGCCTTACAGTTTCACGTTGATTTCAGCCACTTGATCGCGCAGGACGGGCGGAAATGGAAAATGAACGGGATGCAGGATAATCTTGCAGAAAATTCTGTCGAGCCGTGTAAAAATTTACCGTATAGGTCGGTCTCGAAACTACTGAGGTCGCAATCGTCACAGTCAAACTGCGGCGTTTTGGCCAAAACGGCAAAAATGCCACCACGGGCCGATGGTCCGCACAGCTCAGGGAAGCGCCCCATGTCCGATGAAGAAGACATCGTCCTGTCCGAACTCAACGACGAAGAACTTGTCGAACAGATGTTCGACGATCTTTACGACGGTCTGAAAGAAGAGATCGAAGAAGGTGTGAACATCCTGCTGGAACGCGGATGGACCCCCTACGACATCCTGACCAAAGCTCTGGTCGGTGGTATGACCGTTGTTGGCCATGACTTCCGTGACGGCATCCTGTTCGTCCCCGAAGTTCTGCTGGCCGCAAACGCGATGAAGGGCGGCATGTTCATCCTCAAGCCGCTGCTGGCAGAAACCGGCGCACCGCGCGTTGGCAAGATGGTCATCGGCACCGTGAAGGGCGACATCCACGATATCGGCAAGAACCTTGTCTCGATGATGATGGAAGGCGCCGGTTTCGAGGTTGTCGACATCGGCATCAACAACCCGGTCGAAAACTACCTGGAAGCGCTGGAAACCGAAAAGCCTGACATTCTGGGCATGTCGGCCCTGCTGACCACGACCATGCCCTACATGAAGGTCGTGATCGACACCATGGTCGAGCAAGGCCTGCGCGAAGAGTACATCGTTCTGGTCGGCGGCGCGCCGCTGAACGAAGAATTCGGCAAAGCGATCGGTGCAGACGGTTACTGCCGTGACGCAGCCGTGGCCGTGGAAATGGCCAAGGACTTCGTGTCGCGCAAGCACAACCAACTGGCCGGCTGATCGGACACGTTAGATTGTTCAGGGGCCGTCCGGTTTTCGGGCGGCCCTTTTTGTTTCCGCAGGCCACACTATCTGTCGCATAGTTTCCAAGGGGTACCCGATGCAGCAGGACAAATTGCCGGACGATGCCAGCCTGACCACCAAGGGCTATGCTTCTGACACACAGGGGCAGATTCTGCTGTTGGCCTGCGGTGCGCTTGCGCGCGAGATTCTGGACCTGAAGCGCCGCAACGGCTGGGATCACATGGCCCTGACCTGCCTGCCCGCGATTCTGCATGTCCATCCGGAAAAGATCACCCAAGCGGTTCGGGACGCGGTGGCCAAGCATCGCGCTCAATACGACCAGATTTTTGTCGTCTACGCCGATTGCGGCACCGGCGGTCTGCTGGAAAAAGCCTGCGCGGAACTGGGCGTCGAGATGGTCAAAGGCCCCCACTGCTATTCCTTCTTCGAAGGAAATCAGGCCTTTGAGGCCCGGGGCGAGGATGAGACCACCGCCTTTTACCTGACCGATTTTCTGGCGCGGCAGTTCGATGCCTTTGTCTGGAAACCCCTCGGCCTGGATCGGCACCCCGAGCTGCGCGACATGTATTTCGGCAATTACACCAAGCTGGTCTATCAGGCACAGATCGACGATCCGGACCTGACCGAACGCGCCCGTGAATGTGCCGAGCGGATGGGGCTGAAATTTGAACGCCGCTTTACCGGCTATGGCGATCTGGAATCCACGCTGACAGATTGGGCAACCCGCAAACCGACAGCCTGATCCGCGTCAGGCGTTTTCCTGCGCGACCTCGCGAATGCGTTCGATCATCGCCCGCAACCCGTTCGAACGCTGCGCCGACAGGTGATCGTTCAGACCCAGACGCGCCAGTTCACCCCCTGCATCCACTTTGGGAACCTCGCTGACCGGCAGGCCATTATACAATGACCGCAGAACCGCAATCAGCCCCCGCACGATCAGCGCGTCGCTGTCGCCGTCAAAGCGAAAAACGCCATCTTCGATAATCGGGTGCAGCCAGACCTGACTGGCGCAGCCGTGAACCTTGGTCGCCGGCACCTTGAGCGCGTTGTCCAGCGGCTCCATCGCCTTGCCCTGATCGATGACGTGGCGGTACCGGTCCTCCCAGTCCTCCAGAAACTCGAAATCCTCGACAATGTCCTCAAAGGCAGGCGTAGCCATTTTGCGGCGGTCCTTTTGTTGCGATCATAACTGTGACCTATGCCGCCGACCTGCGCCTGTCCACCCCCAAGCGTGGCTTTTCAAACAGAGGAATTTGCGGTAACCCATTGCTGGAATTACTGCTCTGGACGCCTGCCCCATGCAAAAAACGTTTACTGTTCTTCTGGTCGCCACCTTGACCGTCTCTGGCTGCAGCAGCTGGCGGGACTCGCGGGCCAACCCGTCCAACTGGTTCGGATCAAGCACATCGGCTGACCCGGCCGAAACCGCCGCCTATGATGCCGACGCCCTGGTTCCAGAGCAACGCGAAGGCGTCGGGCTGTTTTCCGGCCCCGAGGAAGAGGACAACAGTGTCCCGATCGCCCGAATTGACGAATTGCGGATCGACCCGACGTCCGGGGGCGCGATTATCTATGTGGCGGGTACTGCAGCACGGCAAGGGGCCTATAACGCCCGGCTGGTGCGCACCGAAAGCGAAGAGAATCAGAAGAACGGCGTTCTGGAATTCACGTTCCGCGTGGATTACCCGAAAAAGGCGACCAATCAGGGCACCGAGCGGTCGCGCATGGTGTCTGATGCCATCAATATCAGCCAGAAAGACCTGGAAAGCACCCGTCTGGTGCGGGTCGTGGGCGAGCAGAACGCGCTGGAATCCCGGCGCCGGTAAAAGGCGTTACAGGGATACGACCTCGACGTTCTGGCCCTTTGCGGCCAGTGCTATCTTGCCTTCGCAGAGCTTCAGCGCGTCCTCGCCGAATACCTCGAACCGCCAGCCCGACATGGCGGGCAGTTCCCGCTCGCCTGCGGCGATCTGATCCAGTTCCGAGCTGGTGGCGATCAGCTTGGCCGCCACGCCCGAGCTTTCGGTTTTCGACTTCAACAGCACCCGCAGCAAATCCGAAAGCGCGGGGTTGACCTTCAGCTTGTCGCGGCTGTTATCCACATGCGGCAATTGATCGGCGGGGCAGTTCACCCCCTTTTTCACAGCGGCCAGAATCCCTTCGGCAATCGCGCCTTTGCGGGCCTCGCGCAGCAGCAGGCGCGAACCACCCAGATCCGAGGGCGATTTCGGCTTGGTCGAGGCCAGCTCGATCAGTGCGTCATCCTTGAACACCCGGCTGCGCGGGACGTTGTTTTCCTGCGCATAAGCCTCGCGGAACTGTGCCAGCTCACGCACCACGGCCAGGAATTTGGCGGAATTCGTCCGGGTTTTTACACGTTTCCACGCATCCTCGGGGCGAATGTCATACGTTGTCGGCTGGGTCAGCGTGCGCAACTCCTCGGCCACCCAGTGACTGCGCTGCGATTTCTTCAGCTGGGCTGCGAGGTGTTCGTAAATCTGACGCAGATGGGTCACGTCAGCCAGCGCATAAGTCTTTTGCGCCTCGGACAGCGGTCGCCGGGACCAGTCAGTAAAGCGCGAGGTCTTGTCGACCCCCTGCTTGCAGACCTTACGCACAAGCGTTTCATAACCGACCTGCTCACCAAAGCCGCAGACCATCGCGGCGACCTGCGTGTCGAACAGGGGCGTCGGAAAAACACCCGCCTCGACCCAGAATATCTCAAGATCCTGACGGGCGGCGTGGAAGACCTTGACGACATTCTCATTGCCGAACAGCTCATACAGCGGGTCCAGCGACAGACCATCGGCAAGCGGGTCGACCAAAACCGCGCTGTCTTCGTCCTCGGACGGTACGGCAAGTTGCACCAGACAGAGTTTTGAATAGTAGGTCCGTTCGCGCAGAAACTCGGTATCTACGGTGACATAGTCATATTCCGCCGCGGCCTTGCAGAAATCGGCCAGCTCTTGCGTCGTTGTCAGGGTTTTCATGCGCGGTGCTGTTCTTGCTCTTGTTTTCTTCGGCTGATCATCTTGTCCGTACCCAGCCGTGGTGCAGACCATAGGCCGATTATGACACATGTGTAAATCACCCTGAGACGATCAGGGCAGCAACACCGGAGTCCGATCCTCACTGGCGTAACGGCGCAACACTGCGGGGTAGAGCTTATGCTCCCACACCAGCACGCGGGCAGCCAAGTCTTCAGGCGTGTCGCCGGGTTCGATGTTCACGCGCGCCTGCCCCAGGATCGGTCCGTCATCCAGCGCTGCCGTCACCTCGTGAACGGAACATCCATGCTCGAAATCCCCCGCTTCAATAGCGCGGGCGTGGGTGTTGAGACCCTTGTATTTCGGGAGCAACGAGGGGTGGATGTTCAGCATCCGCCCCTGAAAGCGTGAAACGAAATCGCCGGTCAGAACCCGCATAAACCCGGCAAGGCAAACGATGTCTGGCTGCGCCTGTTCCAGCGGTTTCAGCAACTCGGCTTCAAACGCGGCGCGATCGCCCTTGAAGGGGCGATGGTCCACCGATGCAGTCGGGATGCCACGTTCGGCGGCCTTTTTCAGACCGCCGGCCTCGGCGTCATTCGACAGCACCAGACAGGGCCGCGCCGGGTGGTCTCCGACCATGCTGTCGACAAGCGACACCATATTGGAGCCACCGCCTGAAATCAGGATGGCGACGCGTTTTTCGCTCACAGCAGCTTGCCCGAATAGGCCATGCCGGGGGTATCAGTGACGGTACCGAGGCGCGAAACCGTCTCACCCGCCTCGGCCAGCAGCGCGGCCAATTCGTCGGCACGATCTTCGGCGCAGACAACGATCATGCCGATGCCGCAGTTGAAAGTCTTCAGCATCTCGGCCTCGACGATTCCACCGGTCTCGGCCATCCAGCGGAAGACGGGCGGCAGGTCCCAGGCGTTCAGGTCAATCTCGGCACCCAGCCCCTCGGGCAGAACGCGCGGCAGGTTTTCAGTCAGGCCGCCGCCGGTGATATGGGCCAGCGCATGCACGCCCCCTGCCCGGATCGCCTGCAGCGCGGGCTTCACGTACAGACGCGTGGGGGTCAGCAGTGCCTCGCCCAGCGAACCGTCACCAAACGGAGACGTCGCATCCCAGCCCAGCCCCGAGATATCAACCAGTTTGCGTACCAGCGAATAGCCGTTGGAATGCACCCCGTTCGAGGCCAGACCCAGCAGAACGTCGCCTTTTTGCACGTCCGTGGGCAGATGCGCGCCCCGTTCCATCGCGCCGACCGAGAACCCGGCCAGATCGAAATCGCCGTCGGGGTACATGCCCGGCATCTCAGCCGTTTCACCACCGATCAGCGCACAACCGGACTGCACACAGCCCTCGGCAATGCCTTCGATGATCCGCGCTGCGGTGTCCGTGTCCAGCTTGCCGGTGGCGAAATAGTCGAGGAAGAACAGCGGCTCGGCACCCTGGCAGATCAGGTCATTGACGCACATCGCCACCAGATCGATACCCATGCCATCGACAACGCCAGTATCAATGGCGATCCGCAGCTTGGTGCCCACGCCATCGGTCGCGCCAACCAGAATCGGATCCTGATACCCGGCATCTTTCAGATCGAACAGGGCGCCAAACCCGCCCAGCCCGCTCATTACGCCCGAGCGGTTGGTCCGCTTGGCTGCAGGTTTGATCCGGTCGACCAGAGCATTCCCCGCATCAATATCAACACCTGCATCGGCATAGGTGATTCCGTTCTTGCCCGTCGTCATGGCCAGCCCCTCATGAATGGTTCCCGCGCGGGTTATTCGATTGTGCGCCCTGTTGCAACGGTCAGGCTTGACGCGGGCGTTCACCGTGGTACTCAAAGCGCTCAGGCGGGCCTGTAGCTCAATTGGTTAGAGCAGAGCGCTCATAACGCTTTGGTTGCGGGTTCAAGTCCTGCCGGGCCTACCATATCCCTGCCTTGACGATAACGTTCAACCGCGTCCGATCTTGCACTGTTTTCCCAAATCGCTTTCTTTTTGAACCGAAGGACAAAGCGCGAGGTCAAAAAGACATGGTTGAGACAACCCAGCCCCCGACCCGCCTTGTCGTCATCGTCGCGCCCAGCTTCAACATGTCGGCCACAATGGGATTCATCGATCCGTTCCGCGCGGCCAATTATCTGGACGGACGGTCCTATTTCAAATGGGTGTTCGCGTCGGAAACCGGCGGCTTCTGCGTGTCCAGCAATGGGGCAGGAATTGAAACGCAGGCGCTGGGTGATCTCGGCCCCGAGCCGCCCGGCATCGCCATCGTCTCGACCAGTTGGAACCCCGAGAGGCACCTGACCGACAGGCTCGGCAGCGTCCTGCGCCAATGGGCGCGGTCCGGTGCAACCTTGGGCGCGCTGGACACGGGCGCATTCGTGCTGGCACAGGCCGGGTTACTGACAGGGCGTCGCGCGACCGTCCATTACGAGCATATCGACGCCTTTCAGGAGCTGTACCCCGATACCGAAGTGGTCGAGAACCTCTTTGCGCTGGATGGCAACCGGATCACCTGTTGCGGTGGCAGCGCCTCGGTGGATTTTGCGCTGAAGATCGTGCAGGGCATCCATGGCAGCGCGCTGGCCAATGCGGCCGCGCGGTATATCTTTCACGACCGTCTGCGCGGCCCTGCCGCCATGCAGCAGCCCGAAGGCAGCGAGCCGCTGGGCGCGCTGGTTCCGGCCAACCTGAAGACGGCAATTCAGGTGATGGAGGCGCATCTGGAAGACCCCCTGCCAATCCCTGCGATCTGCAGTCTGGCCGGTATATCGCACCGCCAACTCGACCGGTTGTTCGCAACCTACATCAAGAAGACCCCTGCCCTGTATTATCGCGACATCCGGCTGGACCGGGCCCGCGGGTTGGTCACGCAGACCGAGTTGCCGATTGCGCAGGTCGCGATGGCGTCGGGCTTTGCCAGTCAGGTTCATTTCAGCCGGTCCTACAAGGATCGCTTCGGCCTGCCACCCAGTCAGGACCGGACCGAGGGTCGCGTACCGTTCGAATACCGCGCCTGGCCGATGCACCGAAAGCCTAAAGCCTGACCCTCTTGCGTGGCGTGAATAGTTAACCTAGTGGCGTAAAAAGTTAAGCGCCGCACTGCGTTTCCGGGGAACATGGTTTTCAGCAAGCCAACTCTCCGGGCCAGTCCCGGACGCGTCATGTGGAGCCCCGAAAATGAGCGCGCTGCCGTCCAAAGAGCAATTCGACCGGATTTCCGATGGGTTCAGCCCCGACCCGCTCAACACGCAATCCCTGAAGGCCGAGGCCTATGTGGACCCGGCATGGCATCAGGTGGACCTGAATGGAATCCTCGCCAAGACGTGGCAATGGGTGTGCCATGTCGAAAAGCTTCGTGCGCCCGGATCCTATGTGACTGTCGAGATTGCAAACCGTCCCATAGCTGTTGTGCGCGACCGCGAAGGCACGCTGCGTGCCTTCTACAACGTCTGCAAGCATCGCGCGCATCACCTGTTGTCCGGCGAGGGCGAAACAACCCGCATCATGTGCCCCTACCACGCGTGGGTCTACAAGCTGGACGGCCAGTTGGTCCGCGCGCCCGAAACCGAAAGTCTGACTGATTTCAATACCAAAGACATCTGCCTGGATCAAGTGCAGGTCGAGGAATTCGCGGGCTTCATCTATGTCAATCTCGACCCCGACGCGCGGCCTCTGCGCGAGGTTTCCGGCAATCTGGAGGCTGAGATTCGCCATTGGGCGCCAGATATCGAGAACCTGACATTCGGCCACCGGCTGACCTATGACATCAAGTCGAACTGGAAGAATGTCGTCGATAATTTCCTTGAATGCTATCACTGCCCGACCGCCCACAAGGATTTCTGTGATCTGGTAGACATGGACACCTACAAAGTGACCACCTACGGCATCTACTCCAGCCACATGGCCGAGGCAGGCAAAGGTGCGAACGCCGCCTATGACGTGTCGAATGCGACGGTGCGCACCCATGCGGTCTGGTGGCTGTGGCCCACGACCTGCCTGATGCGCTATCCGGGTCGGTCGTCGATGATTGTGCTGAATATCATTCCGATGGGTCCGGATCGCACGCTGGAGACCTACGATTTCTTCCTTGAAACCCCCGAACCGGACGCGGCGGAACTGGAAGCCATCCGCTATCTTGATGAGGTTCTGCAACGTGAAGATATCGACATCGTCGAAAGCGTACAGCGCGGTATGAGCACGCCTGCGTTTACTCAGGGGCGCATCGTGCATGACCCGAACAGCTCGGGAAAATCGGAACATGCGGTGCATCACTTCCACGGGCTGGTGCTGGACGCCTATAAACAGGCCGCACCGTGACACGGCGTAATATCGTTGTGGTCATGGCCGACCAACTGGCACCGCATTTCTGCGGTGCTTACGGCCATCCAACGGTGAAAACACCCCATATCGATGCACTGGCCGCGCGCGGGATGCGGTTCGACGCAGCCTACTGCAACTCACCGCTCTGCGCGCCGTCGCGGTTTGCCTTCATGGCGGGGCAGTTGATCAGCCGAATCGCCGCCTATGACAATGCCAGCGAGTTCCGCGCCTCGGTCCCCACCTTTGCGCATTACCTGCAGGCTTTGGGCTATCGCACCTGCCTGTCGGGCAAGATGCATTTCATCGGCCCTGACCAGAAACACGGGTTTCAGGATCGCGTGACCACCGACATCTACCCGTCGGACTTTGCCTGGACCCCCGATTGGGAGGCCCCGGACGAGCGCATCGACAAATGGTATCACAACATGGCAACCGTCAAGGAAAGCGGCGAGGCCATCGCCACCTTCCAGACCGACTATGATGACGAGGTCGAGTTTGCCGCCCGCCGCTGGCTGATCGACCGGGGCCGGGATCGGGCCGCAGGGGACGAGGCTCCGTTCTGCCTGGTCGCCAGTTTCATCCACCCGCATGACCCGTATGTCGCCAAGCCGGAGTGGTGGAGCCTGTATTCGGACGACGACGTTCCGATGCCGGAATTCAGCCTGACGCCCGAGGAACAGGACCCGTTCTCGCGCCGGGTGATGGATGGGATCGAGGCCAGCTATGTCCCTTTGACCGATGAAGAAATCCGCCGCGCCCGCCGTGCCTATCTGGCCAATGTCAGCTATTTCGACAGCAAGCTGGGCGCGCTGGTGAAGACGCTGAGTGATGTCGGAGAGTTGGACAACACTATCCTCATCGTCACCGCCGATCACGGCGACATGCTGGGCGAGCGCGGGTTGTGGTACAAGATGAACTTCTTCGAACACTCTGCCCGCGTGCCGCTGATCATGGCCGGACCGGGCGTCGCACACGGCACCGCATCAAACGCCTGCTCACTGCTTGACCTGTTGCCGACCTTCGTCGACATCGCCGGAGGCAGCGCTGACCTGTTCGGAGAACCCGTGGACGGTCGCTCGCTGATGCCACTGGCACGCGGACAGGCTGACCCGGTGGACGAAGCCATCGGTGAGTACTGTGCCGAGATGACGCCCTATCCGGTTTTCATGATCCGCAGCGGATCATTGAAATATATCCACTGCGACCCGGACCCGCCGCAGCTTTATGATCTGTCCACTGATCCTATGGAAAAGATGAACCGTGCGACTGACCCGGACTATGCGGATCATGCCGTGCACTTCGCAGCCCGCGTTTCTCAGCGCTGGGACAGTGAAAAACTGCGCGCAGATATCATCGCCACGCAAAAATCCCGGCGCGCCCTTCACGCTGCGATGGCGGCCAACCCCGGGGAAAGCTGGGACTACAACCCACCACGGGATGCCTCACAGGACTATGTGCGCAATCACATGGATTGGACAATTGCGGCCAAACGCTATCGCTATCCGCCTTTGCAGGAGACCAAAGAATGATGCTGGAAGGTAAAACCGCCCTCGTCACCGGCGGACGTGGCGGGATCGGCCGCGCCATCGTGGCTCGGTTTCTGCGTGAAGGTGCTCGGGTCTATGCCGCCGACCTGACGCCCAAAGGGTCTTTGGCCGCGCATGACGATGACGGCAGCATTTTTGTCAAACTCGACGTGACACAGGAAGCAGACGCCATTGCGGCGATGGACCAGGTCGCTCAGGACGCGGGCCAGTTGGACATTCTGGTCAATGCCGCAGGGATCGAGATCGAAAAGACCATCGAGCACACCACCCTTGACGAGTGGAACCTCTCTTTCGCGGTCAACGTCACCGGCACCTTTCTGACCTCGAAGCACGCTCTGCCCTTGCTGCGGAAGGCTGCCACAGGCGGCGCCGCCTCGATCATCAATTTCGGCAGCTATGACGGGTTCATCGCAGATCCCGGCCTTGCCGCCTATTGCGCCACAAAGGGCGCGGTTCATGCGCTGACCAAAGCGATGGCCTGCGATCATGGCCCCGAAGGTATCCGCGTGAACGCGATCTGCCCTGGCTACGTGGACACCCCCATGTTGCAGAGCTTTTTTTCCGGCGACGGCTCAGGTGGCGGCGGCAAAACCATCGATCAGTTGCAGCAGGCCGTGCGCGATGTGCATCCGATGCGCAGCTATGGAACGCCGGACGATATCGCCAATCTGGTCAACTGGCTGGCCTCGAACGAGGCGCGTTATGCCAGCGGCCAGCTATGGGTTCTGGACGGTGGGCTGAGCGCGCAGGTTCAGCAGATGAAGCTATGAGATTACCGGGCAGATGGGGGAAGACATGCAAACACAGATGCTGATCAACGGAGAGATGGTCGCCGGCAATGGCGAACCTCTCTCGGTATTGGACCCGACGACCGGAAAAACCGTCGCGCAAGTGCCCGAAGCCACGCCGGAACAGGTTGAGGCTGCGACACGTGCGGCGCATGAGGCGTTTGAAACCTATCGCCTGACCACCCCCGCAGATCGAGCCAGGTATCTCAACGCGATTGCCAACGTGATCGAAGAGAACATCGAGGAACTGGCAGAACTGGAAACGCTGGATGTTGGCAAACCCTGGCCCATGGCCCGCGATGAGGAAATGCCACTGACCATCGACACGTTCCGTTTCATGGCCGGAGCTGCGCGCACGATGACCGGGTCGGTGGCCGGGGAATATGTGACGGGTCACACCTCGATGATCCGCAAGGACCCAATCGGCCCTGTCGCTTCGATCGCGCCGTGGAACTATCCGCTGATGATGGCCGCTTGGAAGATTGCAGCCCCGCTGGCGGCGGGCTGCACCATCGTCATGAAACCATCCGAAATTACCCCTCTGGCCACGTTGCGGCTGGCGGAATTGCTGGCCGATGTGCTGCCCAAAGGTGTGCTGAATGTGGTGCATGGTCGGGGGGCCTCGGTCGGAGACACTTTGATCAACGACCCGCGGATCGAGGGGATTTCGATCACCGGCTCTCCCGCCACGGGAATGGCAGCGATGAGGGCGGCGTCGAACCAGATTCGCCACGTGCATCTGGAACTTGGCGGCAAAGCCCCGGTCATCGTATTCGACGATGCCGATATCGACACGGTGGCGGAAACGATCCGCTACGGATCATTCTTCAACGCGGGTCAGGACTGTGCCCAACCCTGCCGGGTGATGGTGCAGGACGGGATCTACGACAAGCTCGTTGCGGCTGTCTCGGATCAGGTCAGCCAGATCAGGGTCGGCGCCCCCAAGGCCGAGGGTACGGAAATGGGCCCCATCGTCTCGGCCACCCAAAGGGACCGCATTGCGGGGTTCGTCGACCGCGCCCGCAGCAGTTGCGAGATCACCGTGGGCGGCCAGCTCGCAGACGGCCCCGGATTTTTCTATCAACCGACCGTCGTGGCCAACGTCGACAATAATGCCGAGATCGCGTGTAGCGAAGTCTTCGGCCCCGTTGTCACCCTGTCGCGCTTTTCCGAGGCTGAAGACGCGCTGCGGATCGCCAATTCCGGGCGCTATGGTCTGGCCTCGTCGATCTGGACAAGGGATGTTTCGACCGCAATGAAAATGACCGCGCAACTACGCTATGGCATGACCTGGGTGAACACGCATGGGATGCCCGCAGCGGAAATGCCCTGGGCCGCAATGAAGGGTTCGGGCACCGGCTGTGACATGTCGGTCTATGCGCTGGATGCCTATACATCTGTGCGGCATGTGATGGTGGCACACTGATGCGGTTGGCTGGGAAACGCGCACTGGTGACCGGTGGCCGCCAAGGCATCGGGCGCGGGATTGTCGAGGCCTTCCTGCGCGAAGGGGCTGCCGTCACGACCTGCGGACGCGGCGCAAGGCCCGAAGAGCTGTCGGACAGCGTGATCTGGTATCCGCTGGACGTCACCGATGCCAACGCAGTCGACGAATTGGCCTACGTAACGGACGGCACAGACATTCTGGTCAACAACGCGGGCGTTCAGGTTGAAAAGACCGTGACCGGCAGTACGGATGCCGATTGGGACGCGGTGATCGGCACCAATTGCCGAGGCGTTTTCAACATGTGCCGCGCGTACATCCCGCGCATGTCCGAGGGTGGATCGATCATAAATATCGGTTCGATCTCGGGTCAGGTCGCGGACCCGTCGATGGCCCTATATAACGCGTCCAAAGCGTTTGTGCATGGGCTAACCCGGTCGATTGCGGTGGATCACGGCCCCAAGATACGCTGCAACGCGATCTGCCCCGGCTGGATCGAAACGGGAATGCTGGACGCCGGCTTTGACCTGGCAGCCAACCCCGAGACCGCGCGGCGCGACGCTTTGGCCCGCCACGCGACACGCCGATTTGGCAGGCCCGAGGACATCGCCAGCATGGCGGTCTGGCTGGCCTCGGACGAGGCCGGTTTTGCCACCGGCCAGTTGTTCACCGTGGATGGCGGCCTGACGGCGGCTTCTCCCCTCAATCCGGGGCTATTCTGATGGAGTTCGCACACACCGCCTGTCTGGGCGGCGGCACCATTGGCGCCAGTTGGGCGGCGCTGTTTCTAGCCTCGGGCAGATCAGTGGCGATGTTCGATCCGGGCCCGGATGTCGAGCACAAGGTGCGGGCCTATATCGAAACCGCCTGGCCCACAATGACCGAGCTTGGGCTGACGGCCCGCGGCACGCCCGATGCCATCACGTTTCATACCAGCGCGGCCCGTGCGGTCGAGGGTGCCGCTTTCGTACAGGAAAACGTCCCTGAACGCCTGCCGATCAAACACGCCACCTTTGCCGAGATCGAGCCCGCCCTGACATCCGATGCGATCGTTGCCAGCTCTGCCTCGGGGCTGACCCTCAGCCAGATGCAGCCGGGATGGACCGACCCGTCGCGCTTCGTTCTGGGGCACCCGTTCAACCCGCCGCACCTGATCCCTCTGGTCGAGGTGCTGGGCAACGCGCGCACCGCCGATGGCGTGGTTGATGCGGCTGAGCACTTCTATCAGGCCGTCGGGAAAACCACGATCCGGCTACACAAAGAGGTCCCCGGCCATGTCGCCAACCGCCTTCAGGCCGCGATCTGGCGCGAGGCGATCAACCTCGTGGTCTCGGGCGTCGCGTCGGTCGAGGATGTGGACAAGGCCATCTGGGCCGGACCCGGCCTGCGCTGGGCGGCAATGGGGCCGACCATGCTGTTCAATCTCGGCGCAGGTAACGGCGGGTTGCAGGCCTTCTGCGACCACTTCACGGACACGTTCAATGGCTGGTGGGATGATCTGGGTCAGGTCCACCTTACCGAAGAGGTCACACGCGTACTGACACAGGGGGTCGAGGCCGCATCCGCAGGAAAATCCACGGCCGAACTGGCGCGGACGCGGGACGCCCTGATCGTTGCCATGCAAAAGTCGGTTGCCGGACTGCGGTGACCGCCACGGCGTCAACGTCCGATGATGATATCGGCGCAGAGGCCCCCCAAACGTTCGCTCTTGCTCAGGCGCAGCACGCCGCCATGCGCGCGCGCGATATCCGACACGATAGCAAGGCCCAGCCCGACTCCGGTGCCCTGATTCTGATTGCGCGCCGGATCGAGGCGCGAAAAGGGTTTCACCGCCTCGGACCGCTGATCGGGCGGTATGCCCGGCCCGTCATCCTCGACCCGAATACGAACGGATTTCGGCGTAATCGACAGGCTGACATCGGCGTGTTTGCCGTATCGCACGGCATTCCCGATCAGGTTCTCAACCGCGCGCCGGATGGCTGTCGGGCGCAACATCGCAATCCCCTCGCCGTCAACCGAGATCAGATCGGCCTCATAACCCGCTCGGCGCGCGTCCTTGACGATCTGCTGCAACAGGGCTTTGGGATCAACGGCCTCGGGCGATCCTTCGGCCGCCCCGCGCGAAAACTCAAGGAAGGCGTCCAACAGCAACTGCATCTCATCGACGTCTTGTTGCAGGGGCGCGGCCTCGTCTTCAGGCAGCATCGACAGGCCCAGTTTCAGGCGGGTCAGAGGGGTTCGGAGGTCGTGGCTCACTCCAGACAGCATCATGGTGCGCTGCTCCATCTGGCGTTCGATACGGGCGCGCATGTCCAGAAAGGCGCTGCCCGCCGCGCGTACCTCGATGGCGCCGCCCGGCGAATACGGCACCACCCTGCCCCGGCCAAAGGCCTGCGCGGCTTCGGCCAGACGGGTGATCGGACGCAATTGATTGCGCATGTAAAGAAACGAAATCGAGGTCATGATGATCGCAAAAAACAGCATCGTCACGATCAACTGATGCGGTGCCACCGGTGACAGACGCCGCCGATCAAAGGTCAACTGCAACAGGCCAAGATCGGTCTGCATATACACGCGCGCCTCTTGCCCGCTGGGCAAGGCAACCGCCGCCAGATCCGGCAGCAGTGCGCGCAGGTCCGCCTCGACCTGCGGTGCGATGAAGTCATACCAGCGACGTTGCCCGACTATCGGCTCTTCGTTGATGTCCAGAAAGCGCGCCTTCATATCCAGTGCCTGCAGATCGGGCCGGACAAACGCCAGCGCCTGCCGTTGGGTTTCGGTCGCGTTCACCTCATCAACCACCAGCATCACCTCGCGCGAGGCCGCCCGGGTCATCTGCGCGGTGACATCCTCAAGGTGTTTTTGCAGGAACGCGACGCCCACCACCAACAACAGGACGACCACTGGCAGAACCAGTATCAGCGCAGCACGGGTATAGAGGCTGCGCGGCATATAGGATTTGAGCCATTGCGCCGACATGCGCTAAACCTAACGGGCTGTTACGACAAGAGAAAGAGCGCAGAATGCAGACCCCGGACGATTTCAACCCACCTGCCGGACCAGCTATCGAGCTGCAACCGGGTCTGCGCCGAATTCTGGCCCCGAATCCCTCACCCATGACCTATCGCGGGACCAACACCTATCTGCTGGGTACTGGCGACCTTGCGGTGATTGATCCCGGCCCGCGCAGCGACGCGCATCTTGGGGCGATTCTGGACGCCATGCAGCCCGGCCAGCGCATCAGCCACATCATCGTGACCCACAGCCATCTGGACCACTCTCCGCTGGCGCGCCCCCTGTCCGAGCGCACCGGCGCGCCCGTTCTGGCCTTTGGCGGACCTGAGGCCGGGCGCAGCGCAGTAATGACCGAACTGGCGCAAGGCGGGTTGGCAGGCGGCGGTGAAGGCATCGACACCGCTTTTCGCCCGGATGTCGAACTGCCCGATAGCGCGCAGATCACTGGCGATGGCTGGCAGCTTGAAGTGATTCACACCCCCGGCCATCTGGGCAACCACATCGCTTTGGGCTGGGGCGATGTCTGCTTCACCGGAGATCACGTCATGGGATGGGCAAGTTCGCTGGTCTCACCCCCGGACGGAGATCTGACGGATTTCATGACCGCCTGCCATCGGTTGCGGGCGCGCGACTGGTCGGTGTTTCACTCGGGGCACGGAGCCCCGATTCCCGACCCTGCCGCGCGGCTCGACTGGCTGATCAATCATCGCCTGACACGCGAGGCACAGATTCTGTCGGCACTCGAACACCAACCCGGCACGGCCCGAGACCTGGCCGAACGTATTTACGTGGACACTCCGGCTACGCTACTGCCAGCTGCGGAAAGAAACGTTTTCGCGCATCTTATTGATCTGCTTGGAAAATCAAAGGTCACCACCGACGGTGCGCTATCCGCAACCGCGCGTTTTTACAGACAATCCTGACAGCACGGAACTTTTTTGGGAAAACGTCACATTCCCCTCTGGACGGCGAAAATCCGGGTTGTTATACGCCCCTCAGTTCCGGCGTAGCTCAGCGGTAGAGCAGTTGACTGTTAATCAATTGGTCGTAGGTTCGATCCCTACCGCCGGAGCCAAAATCCCCCTAATTCCCTGCACTTCCGCACACTGAATATCGCATAGGTCACGTCGCGGGATTTTTCGGTGAAAAATCTCAAACGCCCTCTGGACGCCGCAGATGCAGGTTGCTATACGGCGCGAACCGTTCCGGCGTAGCTCAGCGGTAGAGCAGTTGACTGTTAATCAATTGGTCGTAGGTTCGATCCCTACCGCCGGAGCCATATCCCCTTCTTTCAAAGTTCAGCCCGTGAAGGCGTTCTCGAAATCCGCGCGCAGATTTCGCTTCAGAACCTTGCCGGTGGCGTTCAATGGCAAGGCATCGACGAACACCACTTTGTCCGGCACCTGCCAATTGGCGATCTTGCCGTCGTAAAACGCCAGTATCTCTTCTTCGGCCGGCTCTTCACCGTCGGCTTTGACCGCCACCAACAAGGGGCGCTCACCCCATTTCGGATGCGGCACGCCGACCACAGCGGCGGTCGCCAGTTTGGGATGCGCAACGGCGATGTTTTCCAATTCTACTGAACTGATCCACTCGCCCCCGGACTTGATGATATCCTTTGAGCGGTCGCGGATGGTCATGTATCCGTCAGGGTCCAGCGTGGCCACATCGCCGGTGGCGAACCAGCCATCCTGCAACAGACCCTGATCCTGCATCTGAAAATAGCTGTCCAGCACCCAGTATCCGCGCACCAACAAATCGCCCTGCGTTTCACCGTCATGCGGCAAGTCATTGCCGTCGTCGTCTACGATCTTCAACTCAACGCCGTAACAGGGCCGCCCCTGGCTTTCCCGTAGCCTATGCTGCTCGTCCACTGGCAAGCCGAGGTGTTTGGCCAAGGGCTGGTTTGCAGTGCCCAGCGGGCTCATCTCGCTCATGCCCCAGGCGTGTACGGTATCAACGCCATAGGTTTCGCGGAAGGTTTCGATCATCGACGGCGGGCACGCAGCCCCGCCGATGACCGTGCGTTCGAGGCTGGCCAGCGTGGTGCCAGATTGCGCCGCATAGGCCAGTAACCCCTGCCAAATCGTCGGCACCCCAAGGGCAAGCGTGACACCGTATGTGTCGATCAGCTTGACCAAGGCCTCACCATGCAAATCCGGCCCCGGCAACACCATGCGAGAACCCGACATGGCGCAGGCATAGGGCGAACCCCAGGCGTTTACATGGAACATCGGCACAACGGGCATCACCACATCCATCGCCGAGAACCCGATCACATCGCGGGTGTTCGACCCAAAGCTGTGCAACACGGTCGAGCGATGCGAATACAGCACCCCCTTGGGGTTACCGGTCGTGCCCGACGTATAGCAAAGGCTGGACGCGGTATTCTCGTCAAAGCTGGGCCATTGGAACCCCGCATCGCCGGTTTCGATCAGGTCGTCATAGAACTGAACGCCGGGGATTTGGGCGACCGCGTCTTCATTCCGCGGCCCCATCAGGACGAAGTGTTGAACTTCTGTCAGATGCTCCTGCAACGCGGCCACCAGCGGGATGAATGTCGCGTCGAAGAACAGCACCCGATCCTGCGCGTGGTTGATGATATAGGTCAGTTGCTCGGGGAACAGGCGCGGGTTTACCGTGTGGCAGACGAACCCTGCGCCCGACGTCGCAAAATAGATTTCAAGATGTCGCCGATTATTCCAGGCCAGGGTCCCAATCCGGGCTTGCGGCTCTAGCCCCAATGCGGTCAGCGCCGAGGCCAGTTTCCGCGCATTTTCCGCAACGTCTGCCCAATGTGTCCCAGTCACCGTGCCGTCGGTCTCGACCGAGTAAATCTCGGTCTGACCGTGGTATCTGTCGGCGTGATTGATCAGCGACGAGATCAGCAAAGGCTGCGTCATCATCTGTCCCAGCATGGGCGTCCTCCCTTTGGTGGCGGCGCTTCTGTTTGGCGGCACCATTTATTGCCTTCCCCGGAGTTTATGAAACACCGGGTCGTCAAGGCTCTGACCTGGGGGAAATCCTGCCAATCATTTATTTTTCTGACAACAAAAGATTGTGGCCCGCCGCAGCGGCAGATCGCTGGTTTACCTGAACCTAGTCCCGGTGGCGCAGCGCATAGGCCACCAGCGCGGCGGTCGAACCATCCTTGCCGTCCGCGCTTTCCTCACCATCGACAATCGGGCCAAGCGAAGTTGCCAGTTCCTTGCCCAACTCAACGCCCCACTGGTCGAACGAGTTGATCCCAAGCAGCACCCCTTCGACAAACACGCGGTGCTCGTAAAGTGCAATGATCTGGCCCAGCACAAATGGCGTCAGCTTCGGATAGATCAGGGTCGTGGACGGCCGATTACCGGAGAACACACGGTGGCGGGCCTGACGCTCCAGCTCATCGCCTTGCAGGCCCGTGCTGGCCATGCGCTGCCGGGCCTCGTCCAGCGACCGGCCGCGCATCAGCGCCTCGGACTGCGCCAGACAATTGGCCAGAAGCAGGCGGTGGTGGTGGGCGAGTTCGGGCTCGTGACCTTCGGCGGCGACCATGAACTCACAGGGGATTACATCGGTGCCCTGATGGATCAGTTGGTAAAAGGCGTGCTGGCCATTGGTGCCGGGCTCGCCCCAAACCACCGGACCAGAGGGCATCGTCAGCGAACTGCCATCCATAGCAACGGATTTGCCGTTCGATTCCATCTCGAGCTGTTGGAAGTAGGCCGGCAGACGCAACAGGCGTTGGTCATAAGGCAAAACCGCGCGGCTGGTGTGGCCCAAAACCTGCCGGTGCCAGATACCGACCAAGGCCAACATCACCGGCATGTTCTCGGCCCAGCTCGCGGCACGGAAATGCATGTCCATCGCCTGCCCGCCCCGCAGGAAGGCGTCGAAAGCGTTCGAACCCACGGCGATCATCACCGGCAGGCCGACCGGCCCCCAGACCGAGTAGCGCCCGCCGACCCAATCGGCAAAGCCGAACACGCGATCCTTGGGAATGCCGAAGGTTTCGGTCTTGTCCACGGCGCTGGACACGGCGGCGAATTGTCTGGCCGGATCACCGCCGCCATCCATCATCCATGCCCGCGCGGTGCGGGCGTTGGTCATGGTCTCAATGGTGGTAAAGGTCTTGGACGCCACGATCACCAGCGTCCGCGTCGGATCAAGCTGGCGCAGCGTATCGGCGATATGGGCGCCATCCACGTTAGAGACATAGTGCAGCCGCGGCCCGTCGTGATATGGGGAAAGCGCATGGGTCGCCATCACCGGCCCCAGATCGGAACCGCCAATGCCGATATTCACCACATCGCTGAAACTGCCCCCTGCCCCTGTGATCGCGCCGCCGCGCACCTCTTCGGCAAAGACCCGCATCCGCTGCAATGTGTCCAGCACGTCGGGCATAACGTCCAGACCGTCAACCTCAACCGGTCCGCCGTCCAGATTGCGCAGCGCCGAGTGCAGCACCGCGCGCCCTTCGGTTTCGTTGATCTTGGCGCCCGAGAACATCGCCTCGCGCCGTTCGGCCAGCCCGGCTGCATCACACAGGGCAATAAGGGCGTCCCGAGTGTCGTGGTCGATCTGCGTTTTCGAATAATCAAACAAAAGATCACCGGTCGAGGCTGAATATGTCCCCGCCCGGTTTGCATCCTTGTCAAACAGGCCAAGAATGGTCTGGTCTTTTCGTTCGCTGGCTAGGGCGGTGAGACCGTCAAGTTGCATCTGCTTACTCCGCCCAGTGAACCGTCATACCGCCGAGGACCGCCGCGATGGGCGCTTGTTCCGGTGGCAGGGACATGGCGCGCTCCAACGCGGCGCGCTTGGCGCTGCCAAAGATGATCAGGTGTTTCGACAAGGCACCGTCCAGCACCGGAGCGGTCAGGGTTATCCGCGGTTCAGGTTGCACATCGGTCCGCGCCACCGCCAACGGGCGCGCATGGCTGTCAAGCGCGGCCTCAAGCCCATCCATGCCGGGGAACAGAGACGCGGTGTGCATGTCCTCGCCCATCCCAAGCACGACAACCGACAAGGGGCGGATCGGAGTGATCAGGCTTTCGAGTTCCGGCAGCACATCCTCGGGCTCTTCGCCGGGCACATAAAGTGGGATGTACTGCGCCGCCGAGGCGCGGTTGGTCAGCAGCCGCTCGCGGATCAGGCGTTCGTTCGAACGCTCATGATCGCCGGGCACACAGCGTTCATCAGTAGGCAGAACCCGCACCCGGTCCCATTCCAGGTTGGCCGCGCAAAGAACGTCAAAAACCGGGCCGGGCGTGGTGCCTCCGGGAACCGCCATCGAAACCATGTCATGATGCAGCAAGGCAGATTCCAGCTCGCCCGCCAACTCGTTTGCAACGTCGATGGCCAGCATGTCCCTGTCTGCGTATTCCTGTAATTTCATGGGTTTATCCCTTGCCAGCGGCGACCGTCTCGTTTCATCAGCAGCTCGGCGTCGCCCGGGCCTGTGCTGCCACTTTCATAAGGTTTGGGAACGTCTCCGCGCGCCTGCCAGCCCGCGATGATCGGGTCGGTCCACGCCCAGGCGGCTTCGACCTCATCGCCGCGCATGAACAGGGTCTGGTTGCCGCGGATCACGTCCATCACCAGCCGCTCATATGCATCCGGCGGGTCCTGATTTTCCGGCCCCAGCGCCTCGGCAAAGCTCATGTCCAAGGGCACGTCGACCAGACGCATCCCGCCCGGCCCCGGTTCCTTGATCGTCACCTTCAGCGTGATGCCTTCGTTTGGCTGCAACCGGATCGACAACACGTTGGCGTGCCGCCCGGCATCCGCGCCAAAGATCGAATGCGGCGCGTCCTTGAACATCACATTGATCACCGAAGACCGTGCCACCAGCCGCTTGCCGGTGCGCAGATAGAACGGCGTACCTGCCCATCGCCAGTTGCTGATATGCGCCTTGAGCGCCACATAGCTTTCGGTCGTCGAGCGCGGATTGCCCACGACCTGACGGTAGCTGGGTCCGTCGCCTTCGAACTGGCCGCGCACGATATGATGCGGCTCGACCGGGTCCAGCGCACGGATCACTTTCAGCTTTTCGTCGCGCACCGCATCGGGGTCGAACTTGGCCGGAGGCTCCATCGCGATCAGGCAGAGCAATTGCATCAGGTGGTTCTGCATCATGTCGCGCATGGCGCCCGCGCGGTCATAGTATTCCTCGCGCCCGTCAATGCCGACGGATTCGGCCACCGTGATCTGGATGTGATCGACATACTGGCTGTTCCAGAGTGGCTCGAACAGCATGTTGCCAAAGCGGACGGCCATCAGGTTCTGAACGGTTTCCTTGCCCAGATAGTGATCGATCCGATAAATCTGACCTTCCGAGAAATGCTTGGCCAGCGTCGCGTTCAACGTCCGGGCACTTTCCAGATCGTGACCGAATGGCTTTTCCACGACAATCCGTGTCTGCTGCGTCGCCAGCTTGTGCGATTTGATGCTTTCGGCCAAAGGACCAAACAGGCGCGGCCCAACCGAGAAATAGAAGGCCCGCACCCGGTCGACGGTCAGCTTTGCCGCCAGTTGGTCCCACCCCTCGTCCGACAGCGCGTCCAGCGGGACATAGTCGACCCGTTGGAGGAAAGAGTTCAACGCATCGGCGTCACGGCACTGCTTGGCCGCGTGGGTGCGCAACGATTCGGCGACGATGCTCCGGAACGCATCCCGGTCATAAACGGCGCGGGCTGCACCGATGATCTGCACGTCACCCGGCCATTGCCCGGCACAAAACCGACGAAACAGCGCCGGAAGGATCTTGCGTTGCGCAAGATCGCCGGTACTGCCGAAAATGACCAGATCGAACGGATCGACGGGTATGACACGAGAAACCATGTGTTTCCCCTACCTTACCCCTGCGGACATGTCTAATGTTAGCGCAATCATTTTTGGTATTTTTTTGCTCATCAAAACTCTGTCAGGTGCGGCGTGAGCCCCTTAACTAACCCGGCCTGAAAGGCTAAGTCAGCACTAAGACGCCAAGGAACCGGATACCGGCATGAAAGACAACGCCCCTCAGAGCGCCAATATAGGCAAGTTTCAGGACAAAATGGTGACAGCTGACGGGCAGACGCGGGCCTCGGTTTCGCTTAGCAACCCCGAAACGCTTTGGTTCAACACCGGAACCCTGTGCAATATCGAATGCCTCAACTGCTATATCGACAGCAGCCCGACCAATGACGCGCTGGTCTATATCACCGCTGATGAAGTGCGGGATTACCTGGATCAGATCGACGACCGCAACTGGCCGGTACGCGAAATCGGATTCACCGGTGGTGAGCCGTTCATGAACCCCGAAATGATCGACATGACCCGCGCCTGTCTCGAGCGCGGCTATGAGGTGCTTATCCTGACCAACGCGATGCAGCCAATGATGCGCCGCCGGGTGCAAGACGGTCTGGTGCAACTGCAACGCGACTTTGGCGACAAGCTGACCCTGCGGATCTCGGTCGATCACTACCGTCCCGAATTGCATGACGAAGAACGCGGCAAAGGCAGTTTCGCCAAGACCCTGACCGGGATGGAGTGGCTGCACGACCACGGGTTCAACATGACCGTTGCCGGGCGCACCGTCTGGGGCGATACCGACGCCGAAAGCCGCGCCGGATATGGTGCCTTTTTTGCTGAACATGGGTTCGAGATCGACGCGCAAAACACGGGTCAGACCGTTCTGTTCCCCGAGATGGATGAGACCGTCGAGGTCCCCGAGATTACCACTGCCTGCTGGGACATCCTGAACAAATCCCCTGACGCTGTGATGTGCGCCAGCGCCCGCATGGTCGTGAAACGCAAGGGCGCAGACCGTCCGGCGGTTCTGGCCTGTACCCTGCTGCCCTACGCGCCTGAATTCGAGATGGGGCACACCCTGGCCGAGGCCGAAGCGGACGTGCACCTGAACCATCCCCACTGCGCCAAGTTCTGCGTGCTGGGCGGAGCCAGTTGCTCGGGTTGATCAGTTTAGTTCGGGGGATTTCCAGAACTTCGTGCCGGACGCCCCGGCCGAGACCCGCCAGCCCTTCTTGCCCAGCACAAAAAACGACCGGCCATCGGTGAACCGCACGGTTTCTGCGCTGCTGTCTTCCCCGTACATGGCACCGGTTTCAGCGGTCGCGTCATAACCGTGTTCGATGAACTTCTCCAGATCAGCGGGGGCTTCAAACAGGATCACGAATTTGGTTTCGAACCCGCCGATACCCACGGCCGCGCCAACGCCGCCTGTTCCCATATTCATATAGGTATGCTGGCCGGTATCCTTCGACACCGCTACACCGCGCCCATACCCGGCCGAGACCGGAAACACCGTAACCTTGCGCGAGTCGAACACCGCGTAACCTGCGCTGATACTGAACAACTTGTCTGCCTCGGGGTTTTCCGCCAGCAACTGGGTCAGAACCTCGCTGGCCATCAGGTCCAGCTTGGCGCGGGTCTCCTCGGGCGTGGCCTCATTTGTGACCAGATCAGCGGTTGAATCGACGGTCTCGCCGACGACCTCCGCGCCTTTTTCCACCGTGTCGCCCACGGCTTCGGCTCCGTGCCCGATGGCATCGGCCGCGTTTTCCGCACCTTTTTTGATTTTATCCAGAACGCCCTCGGCGGCGGCAGGCCCACCGATCAACAAGGTGGCAACAAGAAACAATACCCGAGACATAAAGCGATTCCGTATATGACCAATGATTTGGTCGACACCTTAACCCAAGCACCAAGAAAATAATGCGTTTCAATCGTTACTGGCCAAAAATATGGCCTGACACTCAATTCACTCTGAACTCACCCACGACATTGCGCCACTCTCCGGGCGCGATCATCTTGCGGTGCGTGAACCGAACCGAATGCAGCGGACCTTCGATCTCGCGCTGCCAGAACTCGACAAATTTAAAGAGCTTCGGATGGTCCGGCGCCAGATCGTAATCCTGCCAGATGAACGTGTTCAGAACGTGAATATAGTCGGGCATATGGTAGAAGAATTCTGCCGTCGTCAGCCCGTACCCCTTAAGCATCAATTCGGTTTCGCTTTGCTCCATGCAGACCTCCAATTTTGTTGCAAGGTCTCTTCATGGTAGCACAAAAACACCCTAATCCTTAGTTAACAAAGTGTTACTCTGATGTTACCGGGGTTTTTCGCGGGTAAAAGGGTTGCTTGCTTGCACCTTATGTGCCGGGTCTGATAAGGTACATCCACAAGATATAGACCCAGAACAATACACGGGCAGTTTACGTGAGCGATACGCCAGATACCTCTGAAAACATGGATGAAACCCCGCCCGAGCGCCCCGTATACGACGGCCCGACGGTGTCCATCGAATCCGAGATGCGCACGTCCTATCTGGACTATGCCATGTCGGTCATCGTCTCGCGCGCGATCCCTGATCTGCGCGACGGGCTGAAACCGGTACACCGGCGCATCCTGTATGCCATGCACGAGACCGGAAACACGCACGACAAGGCGTACCGCAAGTCGGCCCGCCCAGTTGGCGACGTGATGGGTAAGTACCACCCGCATGGTGACAGCGCGATCTATGACGCGCTGGTGCGGATGGCGCAGGATTTCTCGATGTCGCTGCCGCTGCTCGATGGTCAGGGCAACTTTGGCTCGATGGACGGCGATAATCCGGCGGCCATGCGTTATACCGAAGTGCGGATGGACAAACCCGCCGCCTCCCTGCTGGCCGATATCGAAAAAGAGACGGTCGATTTTCAGGACAATTATGACGGCAAGGACCGTGAACCAACAGTCCTGCCCGCCCGGTTCCCGAACATGCTGGTCAACGGTGCCGGTGGTATCGCCGTCGGTATGGCGACGAACATCCCGCCTCACAATCTGGGCGAAGTGGTCGACGCCACTCTGGCCTTGATCGACGACCCCGATCTGACGTCCGAGCAGCTGATCGAATACGTCCCCGGCCCCGACTTCCCGACAGGCGGCGTGATGCTGGGCCGGTCCGGTGCGCGCAAGGCTTATCTGGAGGGTCGCGGCAGCGTCATCATCCGCGCCAAGACGCGCGTGGAAGAAATCCGTCGCGACCGTTACGCCATTGTCGTCGATGAGATCCCCTATCAGGTCAACAAAGCCGCGATGATCGAAAAGATCGCCGAAGCCGTGCGTGAAAAGCGCATCGAAGGCGTGGCGCATGTGCAGGACGAATCCGACCGCAACGGCGTGCGTGTCGTGGTCGAGCTGAAACGCGACGCAACGCCCGAGGTTGTGCTGAACCAGCTTTACCGCTTCTCGCCGATGCAGACCTCGTTCGGTTGCAACATGCTGGCCCTGAACGGTGGACGGCCCGAGCAACTGACCCTGCGCCGGTTCCTGACCTCGTTC
This sequence comes from Ruegeria sp. AB10, assembly GCF_056542745.1. NCBI lineage: Bacteria > Pseudomonadati > Pseudomonadota > Alphaproteobacteria > Rhodobacterales > Roseobacteraceae > Ruegeria > Ruegeria sp. AB10. The sequence continues at coordinate 67,307 of NZ_JBQGAI010000002.1, forward strand.
ATCGATTTCCGCGAAGATGTGGTCGCCCGTCGCACCGCCTACGATCTACGCAAAGCGCGGGAACGCAGCCATATCCTGTGTGGTCTGGCCGTGGCCGTTTCCAACGTGGACGAAGTGGTTGCCACCATCCGCTCGTCTGCCGACGCAGCCGAGGCGCGCGAGAAACTGATGACCCGTCGCTGGCCTGCGGCAGAAATCGAAGGCTATCTGCGCCTGATCGACGATCCTCTGTCCAAGATGAACGACGATGGCACCTATAACCTGACCGAGGTTCAGGCCCGCGCCATTCTCGACCTGCGTCTGCAACGCCTGACCCAACTGGGCGTGAAGGAAGTTACCGACGAGCTGGAAGAACTGGCCGCCAAAATCAAGGAATATCTGGATATTCTGTCCTCGCGCGAACGGATCATGTCGATCATCGGTGATGAGTTGCGCAGCGTACGTGAACAGTTCGCCGTACCGCGCCGTACCGAGATCGTCGAGTGGTCCGGTGACATGGAAGACGAGGACCTGATCGAGCGTGAAGACATGGTCGTGACCGTCACCTCGGGCGGTTACATCAAGCGGACGCCTCTGGCCGACTTCCGCGCCCAGAAACGCGGCGGCAAGGGCCTGTCGGGGATGCAGACCAAGGAAGAGGATGTGGTTACCAACCTCTTCGTGGCCAACACCCACACGCAGCTGCTGTTCTTCACCACCGAAGGCATGGTCTACAAGCTCAAGACCTGGCGCCTGCCGCAGTCCAGCCGGACCGGCAAGGGCAAGGCGATCGTCAACATCCTGCCGATCCCGACCGGCGTGTCCATCGCGGCCATCATGCCCGTGGATGTACCGGATGAGGAATGGGAAAACCTGCAGATCATCTTTGCCACCGGCGCCGGTGACGTGCGCCGCAACCGCCTGTCGGACTTCACCAATGTGCGTCGAAACGGCAAGATCGCGATGAAATTGCCCGAGGACGTGGAACTGGTGAACGCCCGCATCTGTTCGGAGGACGAAGACGTGATGCTGGTCACCAATTCCGGCCGCGCGATCCGCTTCCGGACCACCGATGTGCGCGTGTTCAACTCGCGCGAGTCCACCGGTGTGCGTGGCATCAGGCTGACCAATGGCGACCGCGTGGTGTCGATGTCGGTGATCCGCCACTTCGAGGCTGAAGCGGATGAGCGTGCAGCCTACCTCAAGATGCGCCGCGCGGTGGCAGGCATCGCGGATGACGGCGAAACGGATGAGGATGAAGCCGCACCCGGAGCAATCTCGCAAGAGCGTTATGCCCAAATGTCGGCTGCTGAAAACCTGATCCTGACCATTACGGCAGGCGGTGCGGGCAAGCTGAGTTCCAGCCATGACTACCCGGTCCGCGGGCGCGGCGGCATGGGGGTTGCAGCGATGGACAAGGCGATGCGCGGCGGTGAACTTGTAGCCTCGTTCCCGGTTGAGATCGACGACCAGATCATGCTTGCCACCTCCAAGGGCCAGTCGATCCGGGTACCGGTCGATGGCATCTCGTTCCGATCCCGCAGCGCGGGCGGCGTGAAGGTGTTCAACACCGGCAAGGGCGAAGAGGTCGTCAGCGTCGCATGGATCGCCGATCAGGGCGATGAGGATGGCGACGAGCAAGCCCCGGAATAAGTTAAAGGCGCTACGGCGCCTTTTTCTTTGCCATCTGGTCTGCGTTTAAAACATCAGAAATCACCCACAAGCGATCCTGACCCCAGATGCTTTGACCGTTGGCACGGAAGCTCGGCACGCCCCACAAACCGATTTCGTGCAGGCGGTTCTGGTTGACCTCGACCCGATTACGCCAATCAGTTGAAGCCAGCTCTGACTTGGCTTCACTCCAGTTCAAACCTGCGACTTCCGTGATTTTGGCCAAACCCGCATCTGTGGCTGCATCGATCCCCTGCGACCACACAGCCGACAGGAAGGCCGAGCAATACTCGGCCAGGCATCCGCACTTTTCGGCATGGCCCAGTAAGGCGTAACCACGCTCAACCCCCGCCCCCAAGGGATCGGAAATGCAACCAAACGGGATACCCAATCGCCGTGCTTCGCGGGTGCAATCGTGCAGGATGTACGAAGACTTTGCGGGCGGCACCGGCAATCCGCGCATCAGCATCGGCAGCACGGGTTTGAGGATCAGATCGGCCTGGCTTTTGCGCGCAAGGTCGCGAACGCGGTCAAAAGCCAGATAGGAATACGGGCTGCGGAAGGAGAAAAAGAACTCGATCTCTTGGCCCTTTGCGGTCACTGGCTGTGGCGTGATATCGGGCACAATCGGTGCAAGCGCTTTTCCCAATCCTAGGCCCTGCAGCCGGGCTTCCAGATAGTGCAGCCGGTCGAGCCCCCAATAGCTCTCGGCCCCATAGGCAAAACACCCGCCTTGATAGTGCCCTACCGACGCAAGGGCCCGATCGCCTGCATTCTTTGCAGGCATGGGGTCTGTCTCTGGCCCGAGCGGGACCGGTCCTCCTGTCCACACGGCCTGTGTCACGGCCTGCGCGATCGACGCAAACTCATCCGTGCCCAACCCTGCGGCCAATATCCTTTCAGCTTTCTCAAGGGTCTCAGGATCGGGATTGAAAAGCGGTGGAGAAACCAGACCAAGGCGACCTGCCACACGCACGACATCGCGGACTGCATTGCGCCGATATTCGTCGGGTGCGGGCATCATGTCCGGCGGCGGGCCGGAAATCAGGTAGGGCTGAAGACTGATCCCGTATCTGCCCTGGAGCTGCTGCAACACCTGCACGGTCAAAAGGCTGTAGGGGTCTGATATGTCGTGAAAATACCGGACTACATGAGGTCGCCCGGCCAGCCGCCGCTTGACCTCATGCACGTAGCGGCGCGAGGTCTGCAGACGGCAACTGGTCAGCGCCATCGCGGCTTGCGTTTTAAGTTTGCGGCTGATTGACAAGGCCCCCTCCGGCAACGGTTACGAGGCACTGTAACGGCTGCGGCAGGAAAACCCATGCCGCAACACGGGAACGTGACGGTTACAGGTCGTAGAGCCTGCCGAACTTGTCCTCGAGATAGCTGAGCAGAGGTTCCGGCCCCGGCTCCATCCCGCTGGCGCGCTGGATGGTGTCGCGCGGGGCATATAGCCCGCCATAGCGCTGCAGGTTTTCGCGCAGCCAGCCGGTTGCACCGGACGTATCGCCCTCGGCCAGTTGCGTGTCCAGGTCTGACACCGCGGCGCGCAACGCCTGATAGAGGCACCCGGCATAGACATTGCCCAGCGAATAGGTCGGAAAATAACCAAACAACCCGACCGACCAATGCACGTCCTGCAAACACCCGTTCGAGGGCTTGTCGACCGCATAGCCGAAATCGGCCAAGAACCGGTCGTTCCACGCGGCCTCAAGATCGCTGACGTGCAGGTCTCCGGCCATCAGGGCGCGTTCCAAATCAAAGCGCAGCATGATGTGTAGGTTGTACTGCACCTCGTCCGCTTCGGTGCGGATATAGCCGTTATGGACGCCGTTCACCGTGGCATAGAAAGCGTCGGCATCCGTGATCCCGAAATCTCCGAACGTCTCCACCATCTGACCATAGAGCCAGCCGGTAAATGCGCGCGAGCGGCCCAGCTGGTTTTCGTAGATCCGGCTTTGGCTTTCATGCACGCCCATCGATACGCCTTGCCCCAACGGCGTCAGCAGAAAATCTGGGGCGATGCCCTGTTCATAGGCGGCGTGGCCGACCTCGTGAATGGTCGAATAGAAGCAGTTGAACGGGTCGGTCTCGCTGGTGCGGGTGGTGATCCGCACGTCCAGTCCGCTGCCGGAACTGAACGGGTGCACCGCCTTGTCGACCCGACCGGTGTTCAGGTCATAACCGAAGGTGGTCGCCAGTTTCTGCGACAGGCGCATCTGCGCCAGTTCGTCGAACGTTCCGGTCAGCGCTTGCGGCGCAGGTTTGTCCAGAACCGCCGCGCGCAAGGCGACCAGACGCGGGCGCATCTGGTCGAAAATCTCGGCAATCTGCGCGCCTGTCGTGTAAGGTTCGTAATCCTCGACCATGGCTTCATAGACATCGCCGCCTTGCGCAAGTGCTGCGCCCTCTTCGCGTTTCAGTGCAACGACCTCTTGCAACACGGGCAGGAACGCAGCCACATCCTCATCGGCACGAGCCTGCGCCCATGTGCCCTGCGCTGTCGAGGTCACACGCGCGATGGCTTTGGCCAGATCGGCGGGCACTTTGACCGTACGTTCATAGGACCGGCGGATGTCGCGGAGCTGCGCTTTGCCCACCTCGTCCTGCGGATCGGCCTGTTCCAGCCATTCAGCCACACGCGGGTCCGAGCGGCGGGCGTGCAGCACCGCCTCGATCGCGGCCATTTCTTCGGCGCGTTGCGGGGCCGCGCCGCGGGGCATCACTGTTTCCTGATCCCAGCCCAACCGCCCGGCAATCTGCCCGAGGGCCGAGGTTTCGCGTTGAAAGGCCATCAGGTCGTCATAGGCGGTCATCAGGGTCAGGCTCCGCGGATGGAAGTGGCGATTGGGTAAGCGGTCAGGAACCGCGCGCGCAGGATCAGGGTCCAGACGACGACGGCCATGAACTGGTGGAAGATGGCAAGCTGCCACGGGGCTGCGTAAACCACGGTCAGGATGCCGATGACCACCTGCAGCGACAATGCTGCAAAAGCCGCGTTGAAGGCAAAGCGCGTCTGCGGGTGCGCGCTGGTGCTGCCGCGTCGCCAGACGATGATGGCGAAGATGAACAGCAGGTACCCCGCGCAGCGGTGGATGAACTGCACAAGACCCGGGCTTTCAAAGAAGTTGCGCCACATCGGTTCCAGCATCGCCGCGTCGGGCGGCAGAAGTTGCCCGCCAATCAGTGGCCAGTCGGTGTAAGACCGTCCGGCGTCGATCCCGGCAACGAGCGCGCCAATGAGTATTTGTAAAAAGGCGAAGTGCATGAGGCCGGTGGACAACGAGAACAGTTTTGCCTCTTTCGCGCGGCGGGCCTGCATCAGGTCACGCTCTTCGCGGCCCAGCTCAAAGATGTACCAGGCGAGGAGGCCGAGGATCACAAAGGCCAGACCAAGATGCACCGCCAGGCGATAGCTGGCGACGGCGATCATGCCTTCGCCTTGCGTCACGCCCGAAGCGACCATCCACCAGCCGACGGCCCCTTGAACGCCGCCCAAAATGCCGGGGATCAGCAGCTTGCCGGTCCAACCGGTCGGGATTTTTCGCGCCACAAGGAAGCCGAAGAACCCAAGCGCCCAAACCAGCCCGATCACGCGGCCCAACTGCCGGTGGCCCCATTCCCACCAGTATATGGATTTGAAATCACTCAGTTCCATCCACTGGTTCTGGATACGCCATTGGTCGATCTCTTTGTACTTATCGAACTCGGCCTGCCAGTCGGCCTCGGTCATCGGCGGGATGGCCCCGGTGATCGGACGCCATTCGGTGATCGACAATCCGCTATCGGTCAGGCGGGTCAGGCCGCCAACAGCAATCATCACGACGACCAGCGCGAACAGGATCATCAGCCAGACGCGGATCGCCCCACGCGCTCCGCCCCTTCCCCGGTCGATCATGCCGGGCTGCACCGCCTGTTGTTTCTCGGTGTCCGAGACCTCTTCGAAGATGCTGCGCTTACCGCTCATGCCGTCCTCATGTCTTGATTTGTCCGCAAGCTAGGGCCATGGCGGGCCGAGGTCCAGCCTCAGCCCTTCTCCTTCCAGCGGACCATCTGCCGCATGATCCCGTGCAGCATCTGCACATCCGCCCGCGTCATCCGCATCCGCGACCACAGATTGCGCAGATTGGTCTTCATGCCTTCGGCCTTTTCGGGCGGGTAGAAGAACCCGGCCTCTTCCAGCCGGCCCTCGTAATGTTCGACCAGCTTTTCGACCTCAATCCCCGTGGCCCAGTCGCCTTTGCCCAGATCGGTGGCCTCGTGCACCACGTCCCCGGTCTGGCGCATCCACTCATAGGCGGTCAGCAACACGCACTGCCCAAGGTTCAGCGAGGCATATTCCGGGTTCACCGGCACCGAAATAATGGCATTGGCCTTGGCGATATCGTCATTCTCCAGCCCTGCCCGTTCGGGGCCGAACAGTACGGCCACCTTTTCGCCCGCCGCCACTTTTTCGGCTGCGATCTGCATGGCGCGCTCGGGGCTGTAGACCGGTTTTGTCAGGCCCCGCTGCCGTGCGGTGGTTGCAAAGACATAGGTGCTGTCACCCAGTGCCCCGGCCAGGTCGTCGAACAGCTGCGCCTCATCCAGCAGCCGCCCGGCCCCGCTGGACATTGCTACGGCCTTGGGGTTCGGCCACCCGTCTCGCGGGGCCACGATCTGCATCCGGTCCAGACCGAAGTTCCACATCGCCCGCGCGGCGGCACCGATGTTTTCACCCATCTGCGGGCGCACAAGCACAAAGGAGGGCTGAGATTTGTCGCTGGGCATGGCTGTCTCCGGAAAACTTCGGGATGCTGTAATCGGCGCATTGGCGCAGGGCAAGGCGTTGGGTCGATCAATTGCGCCTTAATCGGGCATAAAAGTTTGCTTCCCCGGCGCAATCCGCTAAACCGCGCCAAAGACTGAAAGCGAAGGACGCGCCAATGGACACCCCCGAGCAGCCGCAGATTTACCTGATCACCCCGCCCGCAATCACCTTGAGCACTTTTCCCGAACAATTGGCCCGCGTGCTGGACGGCGCCGAGATTGCCTGTATCCGGCTGGCGCTGGCGGGCAGTGACGAGGACACCATCGCCCGCGCGGCTGACGCGTGCCGCGAGGTAGCCCATGCGCGGGACGTGGCCATCGTGATCTCGAACCACGTTCTGTTGGCGCAGCGGCTGGGGCTGGACGGGGTGCATCTGGATGACGCGGCCCGCTCCATCCGGGCCGCGCGCAAGGAACTGGGTGCGGATGCCATCGTCGGCAGTTTCTGCAGCGCCTCCAGCCATGACGGCATGAGCGCCGGAGAAGCTGGCGCAGATTACGTGGCCTTCGGTCCGGTTGGCGCGTCGGCTCTGGGCGACGGAACCATCGCCGAAAAGGACCTGTTCCAATGGTGGTCCGAGATGATCGAGGTTCCGGTTGTGGCCGAAGGCGGCCTGACCCCTGACCTGATCCGCGACTTGGCCCCCCACACCGATTTCTTCGGCATCGGGGATGAAATCTGGTCGCAGGACGACCCCCTGGCCGCGCTGAAGATCCTGACTGACGCGATGTGAGCGTTAACCCTTGCGCCCGCGCCGGGGCTGCGGCATGAGTTCGTCATGACTCAGAACAGCGAAATCCTGTGTATCGGCTCGGTCCTGTGGGACGTGATCGGGCGCTCGGCCAGCGCCATGCGGCAAGGTTCCGACGTGCCGGGGCGGATCACCCGCCTGCCCGGTGGTGTGGCCATGAATATCGCCATGACGCTGGTGCGATTCGGTATGACTCCAACCCTGCTGACCGCCATTGGCCGCGACTCCGAGGGCGACGAACTGGTCAACGCCTGTGCCCGTTTGGGTATGGTAACAGACCACATCTACCGCTCGCAGGATTTGCCGACCGACCGTTACATGGCTGTCGAAGGCGCCAACGGCCTGATCGCCGCAATTGCCGATGCACATTCGTTGGAGGCCGCCGGAGCCAAAATCCTGCACCCGTTGATGCACGGGCCTCTGGGTAACGAGAATGCACCGTTCGACGGCCCCATCGCACTGGACGGCAACCTGACCCTGACGCTGCTGGAAGAAATCGCCCAAAGCCCGGCCTTTGCACAGGCCGATCTGCGTGTGGCCCCGGCCTCGCCCGGCAAGGCGGAGCGCCTGTTACCGTTCCTGAAACATGCCCGTGCGACGCTGTACGTGAACCTCGAAGAGGCCGGCATCCTGTGCCAGCGCGAGTTCACCGATTCCGAATCCGCGGCCAAAGGCCTGCTGGACCGCGGCGCGCTGCGGGTGCTGGTCACGGATGGCGGCAACTCGGCCACCGTCGGCAGCGCAGACGAAATCCTGACGCAAACACCACCCTCTGTTCTGGTCACCCGCGTGACCGGCGCAGGGGACACCTTCATGGCAGCCCATATCGCCTCAGAATCCGGCGGAGCATCCAGCGACGAGGCCCTGACCCGCGCCCTGAACGCCGCCGCAACCTACGTTTCCGGAGAAACCCCACTGTGATCGACATCCACTATTCCGCCGAGGTCCGCGCCGCCAAAGACGCAGGCCAACCCATCGTCGCGCTGGAAAGCACCATCATCACCCACGGGATGCCCTACCCTCAGAACATCGAGGTCGCGGCCCAGGTCGAACAGGACATTCGCGATGCGGGTGCAGTTCCGGCCACGATTGCAGTGATCGACGGTAAGCTGCATGTCGGCCTGGAATCCGATCAGTTGCAGGCACTGGGTCAAGCACAAGGCGTCGCCAAACTGTCCCGCGCCGACATGGCCGCCTGCGTCGCCACCGGCGGCACCGGGGCCACCACAGTGGCCGCCACCATGATTGCAGCGCATTTCGCCGGTATCGAGGTTTTCGCCACCGGCGGTATTGGCGGTGTGCATCAGGGGGCCGAGACGTCATTCGATATCTCCGCCGACCTGCACGAACTGGCACAGACACCTGTCACGGTTGTGGCTGCGGGCGCGAAGTCGATCCTGGATCTGGCCAAGACACTGGAAGTTCTGGAAACCCTGGGCGTTCCCGTTATCGCGCATGGTCAGGACGAATTCCCCGCCTTCTGGTCGGCCAAGTCGCCCTATGCCGCCCCCCTGCGCATGGACGCCGCCGAGGACATCGCCAAGGCCCACGCCACCCGCCGCGCGCTTGGCCTGCCCGGAGGGCAGCTGGTCGCCAACCCGATCCCAGCCGCCGATCAGATTCCGTCCGAGGAACTGGCCCCCATCATCGCTTCAGCCCAGGCCGACGCAGATACGCACCGGATCACCGGCAAAGGCGTCACGCCCTACCTGTTGCAGCGAATCTACGAACAGACGGAAGGCCGCTCGCTGACCGCCAATGTCGCGCTGGTTCGAAATAACGCGAAACTGGCGGCCGGAATCGCACGTTCGCTGGCCGCACGGACTGAGTGACATAAACCTATTGTACCAAGGCCCCGGACTGCTTAACTAATTCGGCGAACCACTCAGGACTGCAATGAACACGCCTTTTGACGAAGAACCACACCGCCGACCGGGCCTGTTTTCCCGGCTGCGCGCGTCTTTTCTGACGGGCATTGTCGTCATTGCACCGGTGTGGCTGACAATCTGGCTGATCTGGTCCGTAGTGGGCTGGGTCGACAGCGCGGTTCTGCCGCTGATCCCCCAGCAGTTCCAGCCCGAGGAATACGTGGGCGTCAACCTGCGCGGCGTCGGCGTGGTGATCTTCCTGATCTTCACCGTTCTGGTCGGCTGGATCGCAAAGGGCATCCTGGGCCGCTCGCTGATCCATTTCGCGGAAAGCGTCGTCGACAGAATGCCCGTGGTCCGCTCGGTCTATTCCGGGATCAAGCAAATATCGGAAACCGTGTTTGCCCAGACCGAACGGTCATTCGAAAAAGCCTGCCTGATCCAATACCCCCGCCGGGGCATCTGGGCGATCGGGTTCGTCTCAACCACTGCCAAAGGCGAGGTCAGCGAGCGTGCCGAAACCGGTGGAGAACTGCTGAGCATCTTCGTCCCGACCACGCCCAACCCGACCTCAGGCTTTTTGCTGTTCTTCCCCGAAGAGGACGTGATCCTGCTGGACATGTCGATCGAAGAGGCTGCAAAGCTGGTGATTTCCGCCGGGCTTGTCTATCCGAACGAAAAAGACCCGACACAGCCGCCGGAGTAGTCAGCCGAACATCTCGGGCAGGTCGACGGTGCTGCGTTCGCCCAAATCGGCTTTGTGATCATTGATAAACCGATGGGCCGCCGCGCGTCCGGCCTCTTTCAGCTTATGCAGGATCACCGGGTTCGGCACCGTCTTAGTTGCCACCGACAGATCGTTCATCAGTTCGTCATCCGCGATCATGTGGACCAGAACGCGGCTCATCTCTCCGGCCTTCAGCTTACCTTCGGCCAGCAGCCGCTGAACGAAACTGATCGCGCGCAACTCGCGGAACAGCGAGGAGTTAAAGCTGATCTCATTGATCCGGTTCTGGATTTGCTGAGGCGTTTTCGGCACCTCGTCGCGTTCCAGCGGGTTGATGTTCACAATCACCACGTCATCAGGCAGATCGTTGTTGAACAGCGGGTAAAGCGCGGGGTTTCCAGTATAGCCGCCATCCCAATAGGCCTCGGTCCGGCCCGATTTGGGATCAAAAATCTCTACCGCCTGAAACAGCGTCGGCAAACAGGCCGAAGCCAGAATCGCATCCGTCGAAATCTCATCCCCGGTGAACACCCGAATCTTGCCGCTGCGCACACAGGTGGCACAGACATGCAAACGCGGGCCCTCATCGGCGCAGATCTCATTGAAGTTGAACCGGTCCACAACCGGCTCCAGCGGGTTGCGGTAGAACGGACCATAAGCATAGGGCGACACCAGCCGCGACCAGGCATCGCCGACCGAGAACGGCAAGGAATACTCCATCGCCTGTGCAATCTGCGCAGGTTCGATGGCCTGCATCCAATTTGCCAGACGCATGTCACCGACCGCGCCCATCCGCTCCCACAGCCCATTCAGATTGGCGCGCGCACCGTCGCGCCCGTCCCGCACCATGCCGGATTTGAAAGCCGCCCCGTTCAGTGCCCCAGCCGAGGTTCCGGTGATCGCCGCAACCTCGATATCTTCCTCATCCAGCAGCCGGTCGAGAACACCCCAGGTAAACGCCCCATGCGCCCCACCGCCCTGCAATGCCAGATTGATCCGTTTCACGACGTGACCCCTTCATCTTTTTCGAAATACTCCGGGGGTTTGGGGGCAGAGCCCCCATGACACCTCAAAGAGCCGTCCAACCTCCATCGACGGAAATCGTCGTCCCGGTGATCTGCGCCGCCGCGTCCGAGCACAGGAACACCGTTGTACCACCCAGTTGCTCAACGGTCGCAAACTCTTTCGAGGGCTGGCGTTCCAGCATGACGTTCTTGATCACGTCCTCCCGGCTCATGTCGTATTCTTTCATCGTGTCAGGGATCTGCGCCTCGACCAGCGGCGTCAGCACATAGCCCGGACAGATCGCATTGCAGGTGATCGGCTCTTGCGCGGTTTCCAGCGCCACGGTCTTGGTCATCCCGACGACGCCATGCTTGGCCGCGATATACGCCGCCTTGAAGGGTGACGCCGTCAAACCATGCGCCGAGGCGATATTCACGATCCGCCCCCATCCGGCCGCGCGCATCATCGGCAGCGCCGCCGCCATGGTGTGATAGGCCGAGTTCATGTTGATCGCGATGATCGCATCCCATTTGTCGACCGGGAACTGATCAATCGGTGCGACGTGCTGAATGCCCGCGTTGTTCACCAGGATGTCGCAAGCCCCTGCCTTTTCGATCAGCGCACGACATTCACCGCCAACGGACATGTCCGCCTTGATGTAACGCGCCTTAGTGCCGGTCTCTTGCGCGATCTCTGCGGCCAGCGCGTGGTCCTCCTCCCGGTCGGTGAACGAGTTCAGAACCACATCGGCCCCGGCTTTTGCCAACTCTCGCGCGACGCCCAAACCGATCCCCGAATTCGACCCCGTGATGATCGCTGTTTTTCCCGAAAGGTTCATGGGCTCTCTCCCTCAAAATCCGCTTTGTGCGCACAGTGCCATGCTGCACCTGCAAAGAAAACGGGGAAACATCAGGGTTCCGGAGTCACACGAAAATTTGCCAAAAAAAACGCCCGCGCGAAGCGGGCGTTAAGTTATTGAGGCAGGTTTCATACAGGCAAGAAACCTATCGAGCAGTGCACCCTTTATACGCAATTCCCTGCCTTCGTCCAAGCTAAAAGTTTGAAAACAAGAAAAATCATCGGTACGATGAAACCCAACAAAATAAGGCCAGAGCAGGATTGTTTCCAAAATGCGCCCCGATTTTCTACGCCCCGTTCGCCCTGTGATCGCGGGAATCGCCGCTGTTTTTGCTGCCACAATCACCCATGCAGAATCGGCTCATGGCATAGCTATGTACGGAGACCCCGCCCTACCACCGGATTTTGTGTCTCTGCCCTATGCCAACCCCGAAGCACCTAAAGGCGGCAAAGTAGTTTTCGGAAATACCGGCGGTTTTAACAGTCTGAACCCTTTCGTGCAGAAAGGCACCGTCCCCTGGCAGTTAAGGTTCTGGACCCACGAAAGCCTGATGGGCCGATCCTGGGACGAGCCTTTCACTCTTTACGGGCTGTTAGCCGAATCAGTTGAGACTGCGCCCGACCGGTCCTGGGTCGAATTTACCCTGCGAGAAAACGCCCGGTTTTCGGGTGGTAGCCCGGTGACCGTGGATGATGTCATCTGGTCGTATCAGACATTGGGCACCGAAGGGCATCTGCGCTATCGCGGGCTGTGGGGCAAGATCGACAGCATCGAACAGACCGGCCCGCGCACGGTGCGGATCACCTTTAACGAACCTGACCGGGAACTGGCGCTGATCGCCGGTCTCCGTCCGATCCTGCAAAAAGCGCAGTGGGAGGGGAAGGATTTCGCTGACGCCGCACTTCATGACGTACCCGTCGGCTCGGGGCCTTATGTGGTCGATGACTATGAGGCCGGTCGCTATGTGACCCTGCGCCGAAACCCCGACTATTGGGGCGCCGATATCCCGTTTCGCCGCGGCACCATGAACCTCGATGAGATGCGGATCGAGTTTTACGGCGACGGCACCGTTCTGTTCGAGGCGTTCAAGGCCGGCGAACTGACGGCAATACGGGAATTCAATGCCGACAAGTGGGACACCCAGTACACCTTCCCCGCCGTGCAACGCGGCGACGTCATCAAGACCGAGATCCCGCACGGCAAACCTTCGGGCATGACCGGGTTTGTCATGAACACCCGCAAAGCCCCCTTCGATGACTGGCGTGTGCGCGAGGCCCTGCTGCTGGCGTTCAACTTCGAATACATCAACGATACGATCACCGGCGGCGCGCAACCCCGGATCGCCTCTTATTTCTCGGGTTCTGATCTGGGTATGCTGCCCGGCCCGGCCACCGGTCGCGTTGCCGAGTTGTTGCAGCCCTATGCCGACGACCTGCTTCCCGGCACGCTGGAAGGTTATACCCTGCCCGTCGGTGACGGTTCAGCCCGCAACCGCGCCAATATCCGCAAGGCAAACAAGTTGCTGACCGAAGCGGGCTGGACCGTTCAGGACGGCGTGCTGCGGAATCAGAACGGCAAAGACTTCGCTATCACCGTCCTGCTGCAACAGGGGGATACCGAGGGGCAGACGGCCATCGAAATCTACACCCGCGCGCTTGAACGGCTGGGCATTCAGGTCACCGTTGAACAGGTGGACAGTGCCCAGTTCACCGGTCGCCAGGCCGAGCTGGACTTCGACATGACCTTTTTCCGCCGTGCCCTGTCCTTGTCACCAGGCAACGAACAACGTCTGTATTGGGGTAGCGAAAATGCTGACACTCAGGGTACGCGCAACCTGATGGGTGTTGCTTCTCCGGCCGTGGATGGGTTGATCGACTCCATGCTGGCGTCGGAAAGTCATGAGGATTTCGTGGCGGCCACCCGTGCGCTGGATCGGGTTCTGACCGCCGGGCGCTATATCATCCCGATCTGGAACTTCGACGTCGGGCGCATTGCCCATGCCAAAGAACTGAAACAGCCCCAGATCGTTCCGATCTATGGTGATGGACCAGAGTATATGCCGCAGGTTTGGTGGTACGAAGAGTGACCAAATCCGGCTGGTTATCGGCGTGATACGCCTCAGAGCCTTCAACGCGGTGGTTTCTTTCATCTGCAGGTTTATACGCCAGGAAGTGCCATGCCAAATGGTCGCATCTTTCGGCGGATTTCAGCACACGCTTTGATGCACGCCATATATTGTGCACCCATCCACCTTCGTTCGCTGCATATGGCAAAGATACCCATTTCCAGCTAAAAGTTGAAAAATGACCACAAGGGGCTTTACGTATCGTATCCCAACGAGATAGCCTATCTGCATTCAGACGCACCGGTTGACCGGATAAATTATGATAAATTCGTTAGATAGCTGATCATTCGACGCGTCACACCTGGGTTTTGCGGACCGGCCTCCACTCACTCACACCTCAGGTCCGTGGGCCCGTCGCGCAATCAGCGTGGCGGGCCTCTTTGACCCGACGTCAGCTCAAACAAGGTGCGACATTTTGTCATGCGCGTGCACCCCTGTGCCCTCCGTACCCTGATATGAGGGCCGAGCAGCCGTGAAACCCTAAATACGGATAGCTGACAAATGTTGAACTGGACTGACCTCACGCAAGACTGGGACGCTATGTATTCCCGCGCAAAACGGCGCTTTCCGAACCTGCGCGATCAGGACAAGGTGCGGCTGAGCAAAGACCGCAAAGGGTTCGAAGCGTATCTGGCCGAACGCCACCACCTGACCGTGAATGAAGCACACGAAGAGCTAGAGGATTTTCTGTTTACCGAAGGCCTGAACCGCGAGTTCAGCCGGTCTTTAAGCAAGTGACGTGACCCAGAGGATCGTTGCATCCTCGTCACTGACCGAAATAACGTTGTGCCCCATGCTGCCGTCGTAATAAGCGCTGTCCCCCCGACGCATTTCGACGGGTTCGTAGAACTCGGTATAAAGCTGGACGACCCCTGTCAGCACATACAGGAATTCTTCACCATCGTGGCGCACCCAGCCTTCAAACTCATCCATTGACCGCGCACGCACGCGGGCCCGATAGGGCAGCATCTGCTTTTTCGTCAGGTTTTCGGCCAGCAGCTCGTGCTCATACGTCGTTGTGGGATGCGCGGCCCCTTCACCCATCCGCGTCACCGCCATGCGCCCGATTACCTGATCGCGTTGCGGCGGCGTGAAAAGCTGTGGCACCGAAATCTCCAACCCGATCGCCAGCTTTTTCAGCGCATCATAAGTGGGCGACATCTGGCCGTTTTCGATCTTGCTGAGGGTCGAGCGCGCAAGCCCGGCCTGCGTGGCCGCCTGTTCCAGCGTCCAGTTCCGCGCCTTGCGCAATTGGCGCACGCGTGCGCCCAGATCAAGCGGTTCATGCTCGGCATGGTCGCCCGAATCCCGGGCAATGCGGATCAGGGAAGGCTGTTCATTGGTGCTCATGGGTCAACTCTATAGGCCCAGCCTGTCCCGCTTGCAACGCGCCAAGCACCAAGGTAGCCAGTTGCCATGCTGTCTGTTTTTGATCAGGGGCCACCTCTGCCTTGCCCCGCGCCATTCAATCTGGCCGCTCATGTGCTGCGCCGAACGGACGATGATCCGGAAAAGATCGCGTTGTCGGTTCTGCAACCTGACGGGGCCGAAGACTGGACCTATCGCGCGCTGAAGTCAGCCATTCTGGGTACCGCCAGCGGGTTGCTGCGCGCCGGGCTGAAACCGGGTGACATTGCGCTGATGCGGTTGGGGAACACGGTTGATTTCCCGATTGCCTATCTTGGGGCGATTGCGGTGGGGATCGTACCCGTGCCGACATCCTCACAACTGACTCAGCCGGAAACCGAATGCATGATCGCGGAATTGAAACCGGCCGCCATTCTGCGGGACCCGGCTGTTGCCTGCGCACCGCACCCGCTGCAGATCGCATTGTCTGAACTGACTGAAATGCGCGCCCTGCCCCCAGCCGAGTTCCAGATGGGCGACCCCGAGCGGCTGGCCTATGTCGTCTATACCTCGGGCACGTCCGGCAAACCGCGCGCGGTAGCCCATGCGCATCGTGCGATCTGGGCACGTCAGATGATGGTGGATGGCTGGTACGGGTTGCAGGACACGGATCGCCTGTGCCATGCGGGCGCGTTCAACTGGACCTATACGCTGGGCACCGGGTTGATGGATCCCTGGACCATTGGCGCGACCGCCCTGATCCCCGAACCTGGAACCGATCCGGGCGCCCTGCCCGCCCTGCTGCGACAGCACCGCGCGACGATCTTTGCGGCAGCCCCCGGCGTGTTTCGCAAGCTGCTGAAAACGCCTGAGGACCTGCACCTACCTACGCTCCGCCACGGCCTCTGCGCGGGCGAGAAACTGTCGCGGCACCTGCACGCACAATGGGTCGAGGCAACCGGGACCGAACTCTACGAAGCCTATGGCATGTCCGAGTGTTCCACCTTCATCTCCTCCAGCCCGGCTCATCCAGCGCGGGGCGAGTCGCTGGGGCAACCGCAACCGGGTCGCCGGATCGCGATCCTCGGGCCGGATGGCCCGGTGCCTCAAGGCCAAGAGGGCACTATTGCCATTCACCGCTCGGACCCTGGCCTGATGTTGACCTACCTGAACGCGCCGGACGAAGCCGAGGCGCGGATGCAGGGCGATTGGTTTCTGACCGGAGATCAGGGCGCCATGGCCGTCGACGGGCAGATCACCTATCTGGGCCGCGACGATGACATGATGAATGCGGGCGGCTATCGCGTCTCACCGGTCGAGGTCGAGGCCACCTTGTCCAAATTCCCCGGAATCACCCAGGTCGGCGCGGCAGCGGTTGAGGTCAAAGAAGACACATTCGTGATCGCCGCCTTCTATACCGGGCCGGAAAAGCTGGACGACGCGGCCCTGCAAACCTATGTGGAGGCAAATCTGGCGCGGTACAAACAACCGCGCGCATTCATTCACCTGCCCGAACTGCCAACTGGCGGCAACGGCAAACTCCTGCGCCGGGCGCTGCCGGCCTATTTCAAGGCGACCACACCATGACCCAGACCGTCAAACTCGACATCATGTCCGATCCGATCTGCCCGTGGTGCTACATCGGCAAAACCCATCTGGACAAGGCGCTGGCCGCAATCCCTGATCATCCAATGGTGATCGAATGGCACCCGTTCCAGCTGAACCCCGACATGCCGGACGAAGGCATGGACCGCCGCGAGTATCTGGAGCGCAAATTCGGTGGCAAAGACGGTGCTGTTCAGGCCTATGCCCCGGTTGTCGAACACGCCGAGAAGGCCGGGCTGAGCATCGATTTCGAAGGCATGAAACGCACACCGAACACGCTGGACGCCCATCGCCTGATCCACTGGGCCGGGATCGAGGGCAAACAAAACGAGGTCGTGGACGCCCTGTTTGACGCCTATTTCGTGCAGGCCCGCGATATCGGCGACCATGAGGTGCTGGCCGATATCGCCGACAGTGTCGGTATGGACGCGGCCGTGGTTCTGAAACTGTTGAAATCGGATGCAGATCGCGAGGATATACGCAATCGCGACACCCATTCGCGTCAGATGGGCGTCAATTCGGTGCCGACCTTCATTGTGGCCAACCAGCACGCTGTTCCCGGCGCGCAACCGCCTGAAATGTGGGAAAAAGTAATTGGCGAGATCATGTCTCAACTTGAGGCCTCCCCTGCAAATTAGCACAGGGGTCTGTGCACATTGATGCCTAGCGCCGCCTGACATGTCGTGATAGCGCGATCAGGTCAGGAGGGCGCAATGGCCAATCGCATGTCCAAAGGTGAGTTCATCGCACTTGTCGCAATGATGTTTGCGACGATTGCGTTCTCCATCGACTCGATGCTGCCCGCCTTGCCCGAGATCGGCGCACAGCTCAGCCCCGAAGACATCAACCGGGCGCAGTTGATCCTGACCTCTTTCGTGCTGGGCATGGGGATCGGTACGTTCTTCATGGGCCCGCTGTCGGATGCGTTCGGACGCAAGCCGGTAATCTACGCCGGTTCGGCTTTATACATCGTGTCTGCTGCCGTAGCCTGGGCCAGTTCTTCGTTAGAGCTGCTTTTGATTGCGAGGGTCGCGCAAGGTGTTGGCTGTGCCGCGCCGCGCGTGGTTGCCATGGCCATCATCCGGGATTTGTACTCGGGCCGAGAAATGGCGCGGATCGTATCCATTGCCATGATGATCTTCACCCTGGTGCCTGCCGTGGCACCTATGCTGGGGGCCGGGATGATCGCCCTCACAGGCTGGCGTGGGATTTTCGTCTCGTTCATCCTATTTTCGTTGAGCACCGTAGTCTGGATGGGCCTGCGCCTGCCGGAATCGCTTAAGCCTCAGAACCGCAGGCCATTGCGCCTGCCTCTGATGGCTTCGGCTGCGCGCGAAATGTTCACGCACCCCACCGTTCGGGTATCGATTTTCGTGCAGACCCTTTGTTTGGGCATGCTGTTCACCACGTTGACCATGGTGCAGCCGGTCTATGACGTGATCCACGACAGCGCCGACAGCTTTCCCTTCTGGTTCGGGTTCGTGGCCCTGATGTCCGGGTCCGCCAGCCTGCTGAACGCGGCGCTGGTGATCCGCGTGGGGATGCGTCGGCTGGTGACCTGGGCTTTGGGCGCGCAGATCGTCATCACCATTGGCGTCATTACCCTGAACGCGACGCCCCTGTCGGCGAACCTGTCCTTTGCGGTGTTCGTCTTCTGGCAGACCTCGATCTTTTTCATGGCGGGCATGACGATGGGCAACCTGAACGCCATCGCGATGGAGCCGATGGGCCATATCGCCGGCATGGCAGCCTCGGTCATCGGTGCGGTCTCGACCGTTCTGGCCGCAGCCATCGCGGCCCCCATCGGGTTGCTGTTCGACGGGTCCCTGGCCCCGCTGACCACCGGCATTCTTGTCATGAGCGTGACCGGCTTTGGCCTGATGCTGCATATGGGCCGGATCGAAAACAGACTGCCTGCCTGATCTGTGCAGACTGCGCGAATCCCGCTAACCTTCCCTTGATCCGAGAGGAGGTTTTCAATGCGTTACGATTACGATCTGGGGTCCCATTCCTGTCCGGTCACCACATCATCACCCGAGGCCCAGCTATGGTTCGACCGGGGATTGGTCTGGACCTACGGCTATAACCACGAAGAGGCCGTGGTCTGCTTCCAACGCGCGGCGGACCATGATCCGAACTGCGCCATGGCCTATTGGGGGATCGCCTATTCGGCTGGCCCGAATTACAACTTGCCTTGGGATTTGCTTGACGCAAGCGGGCAGCAAAAGGCGCTGGCACAGGCCTACGATGCGGCGCAACGGGCGCTGGCTTTGCTCGACACCTGCACTCCGGTCGAGCAAGCCCTGATCCGCGCCCTGCCCGCCCGATATCCGCAACGTGACCCGGTTGAGGATATGCACCGCTGGGATCATGACTTTGCCGAGGCGATGCGCGCAGCCTTTGCCGAACACCCCGACCACCTGGACCTGCGCACTATCTATGTCGAGGCTTTGTTGAACCTGACCCCCTGGCAAATGTGGGATCTCCAATCCGGCCAACCCGCCAAAGGCGCAGCCACGGTTGAGGCGCAGAAGGCATTGGAGGACGCGATGGCCAATGACCCCGGTGCAATGTCGCATCCGGGCCTGCTGCACCTTTATGTGCACCTGATGGAGATGTCACCGACACCGGAAAAGGCGCTCAAGGCCGGGGATGTGCTGCGCACGCTGGTCCCTGATGCGGGCCATCTGGTGCATATGCCCACCCATATCGACGTGCTCTGCGGGCACTATCACAACGTCGTCTACTGGAACGAAAAAGCCATTGAGGCCGATCTGAAGTATTATGAACGTGAAGGCGCGTTCAACATCTATACCGGCTATCGCCAGCACGATTATCACTTTGTCATCTATGGCGCGCTGTTCATTGGCCAGATGGAACCGGCCCTGCGCGCCAATCAGGGGATGTGGGATACCACGCCCGAGGAAATGCTGCGCATCGAAAGCCCGCCAATGGCGGACTACTTCGAAAGCTACATGTCGATGGGCCCGCATATCCTGATCCGCTTTGGCCGATGGGAAGAGGCCAAGGCGCTGGAGCTGCCCTCGGACCCCGACCTCTATCGCACGTTGACGGCGACTACCCATTACGCCCGCGCCATCGCCCATGCCGCCACCGACCAGGTGGCCGAGGCAGAGGCCGAGGAGCAACTGTTCCTGTCCGCCAAGGCCTGCGTCCCCGAGACCCGTCTGCTGCACAACAATCGTGTCGTCGATCTGCTGGAGATCGCGGGCGAAATGCTGCGGGGAGAGATCGAATACCGCAAAGGTAACCATGAGATCGCCTATGCCCATCTGCGACGCTCGGTCGAGTTGGACGACACGTTGCCCTACGACGAACCATGGGGCTGGATGCAACCGACCCGCCATGCGCTGGGGGCTTTGCTGTTCGAACAGGGGCACGTGGCCGAGGCCGAAGCGGCCTATCGCGAGGATCTGGGGTTGGGCGGGACGCTCAGCCGCGCCTCAGTTCATCCCGACAATGTCTGGAGCCTCAAGGGGCTGCATGACTGCCTGAAGGCCCGTGGCGAAACGGTCGAGATCGTGCAGATCAAACAACGGCTCGATCTGGCGCTGGCGCGGGCCGACCGTGCGGTGGGCGCGTCCTGTTTCTGCGCTCAAGCCGCAATGAGGGCTGCGGAATGAGATACGCCTTGCTGTTGGCTGCTCTGCTCTGCGGCCCCGCCCTTGCGGATCGTCAGTCTTTCCCTCCGGTCGATCAGGCCGCGCAGGACCCGTCACTGGTGGCGTTTCGCGATGCGCTGTTGGCCAAGGTGGCCGCGCGGGACACCGATGCCGTGGTCGCGGCAGCCTGCCCGGATGTCTACCTGAGCCACGGAGGAAACGGCGGCCCGGACGAGTTGCATGCCAATCTGATCCTGGACCCGGAAACCCTGTCGGAGGAGTACCGCAAAGACGCGGATATCCTGCGCGAGGCGTATTGGTCCGATCTGGAAAACACCCTGTCCCAGCCCGGCTATTTCGATGACGAGGGCGAGTTCTGGATGCCGCACCAGTGGCAGATCACCCTGCCCGCCTCGCTGGACCCGTTCATGGCCTACTACGTCACCGGTTCGGACGTTGCCCTTCGTCAGTCGGGTGATCGCAACGCACCGACCGCTGGCCTGATCAGCCACGAGATCGCCATCGTCCGCGATTTTCAGGCCGGCTCGGAATATCAACAGGTGCTGCTGACCGATGGAACGCAAGGCTACATGCACCGTGATTACCTGTGGCCCATGACAGGTTATCGCGCCGCGTTGGTGAAATCGGACGCGGGAGAATGGCAGCTATGTACCTTTGTCAGCGGTGATTAATTGACACTGTAGATATGCGGGCTGCCATTGGGCGGCCCATCGAAAAAGATAACAAACCGTGTGGCATCCAGTGGCAAAAGACCTTCGGCCTTCCACTCAGGATCGGGCGGGATAATGTCCATCACATGCTCTGCAGCAGCATCCCCCTTTTGCCACCGGTGTATCGAGAATGTTCCCGTAAGGTGCGGGCTCGGTTGATCGCATTCGGGTTTGGTACCGGCACCAGCGCCCGCATCCCCCAGCAGCAGGAACACATCCTCACCAGACTGCTCCATCCCCCTGATCCCGCGCCCCATCTCGGCTGAAACCGGGATTTCGTGCAAAGCAGCAGTGGAAAAATCGCCGGTTTCCAACGCGCTCAGTGGGAATTCGGCGACAAAGACCCGTGCCGGTTCGGCTTCCGGATAAGGTGCGCGGAACCCGATCAGCACAGCGTCATCCACGGCAGCAATCGCTTCTATATTCAGACCATTTTGCTGCAACGGAACATCGAAGGCTGCGCTCAACTGATCGAATTGCCCAAACAGCGGCTCAAGCGATACCTCTTGTTGCGACAACGGAACCCGGGAGCCGATATGCTGCGGCGCCACCTCGCCCCAGAAAATACGCGTGTTGCGCTTTGGCGATTTGCAGCTTTTCCGCCCGCGCGAATGCGAACCCACCACGATCAGGTTATCCCCCGCGACCGTCACCCCCTCCAGATCAAAGTCCTTCAGTTCGGACTTCTTCTTGTCCTTGGTTTCGGCCATGTAAACCCGCTGTCCGACGAACAGAGCGTCCTTCTCAAGCTTAAAGGCCTGGACAAAACGCCCCTCGTCGGCGGCAGCAAAACACAGTCCACTGGCCATACAGGCCACACCGCTGACATTCACCGACGCGCCTTGTTCGATTTCATCGCCATGTTCATCGAACTCTTGAAAGGTTCCGATGACCTCCAGCTTCTGTGGCGGGGCGGCAGAGGCCGGCAGAGCAATACACAGAGAAGCAATAAGAGCTTTGCACATAACAAAATCCAATACCGCTGAGGAATACGGCATCAGAATAGCACAGGCTAAACTCGGAGACTAAACCTTCGCCTTTTTCTTCTCGGCCAAGACCTTTTCGGCCAGATCGCGGGCGATGGCAAAGGCGCCCTTGATCTTGTCGCTGTCCTTCTTCCAGTCGCGGCGCACAACAATCTTGTTGTCCTTGACCTTGGCCAGCCCGCGTTGGTTCTGGATGAACTCGACCAGCCCCTGAGGCGAGGCGAACTTGTCATTGTGGAACTGGATCGTCGCACCCTTCGGCCCGCCGTCCAGCTTGGCAATCCCGGCGCGTTTGCACATGGCCTTGATGCGGACAACCAGCATCAGGGTGTTCACCTCTTTCGGCAAGGTTCCGAACCGGTCGATCAATTCGGCGGCAAACCCTTCCAGCTCGACCTTGGTCGACAGCGACGACAGGCGGCGATAAAGACCCAGACGCACGTCCAGATCAGGCACGTAATCCTCGGGGATCAGAACCGGGACGCCCAGATTGATCTGCGGGGCCCATTGGTCATCGGCGTCCGACAGTCCTTCCATTTCACCGGCTTTGATCTTGGCAATCGCCTCTTCCAGCATGGACTGATAGAGTTCATAGCCCACGTCGCGCATCTGACCGGATTGTTCCTCGCCCAGCAGGTTGCCCGCACCGCGAATATCGAGATCTTGACTGGCCAGCGTGAACCCCGCCCCCAGCGTGTCCAGCGAACCCAGAACCCGCAGGCGTTTCTCGGCCGTCGCGGTCAGGCGCGCACGGGGTTTGGTAGTGAGATAAGCGTAAGCGCGGGTCTTTGACCGCCCTACCCGTCCGCGAATTTGATAGAGCTGCGCGAGGCCGAACATATCCGCCCGGTGCACGACCATCGTGTTCGCGGTCGGGATATCCAGCCCGCTTTCCACAATCGTGGTCGCCAGCAGCACATCGTATTTACCGTCGTAAAACGCATTCATCCGGTCGTCGAGTTCGCCCGCCGCCATCTGCCCATGTGCCACCACATAAGTCAGTTCGGGCAATTGTTCTTTCAGGAACTCTTCGATCTCGGGCAGGTCCGAGATGCGCGGCACCACATAGAAGCTCTGCCCGCCGCGATAGTGTTCGCGCAACAATGCCTCGCGGATCGTGACCGCGTCGAATTCGCTGACATAGGTACGGATCGCCAGACGGTCGATCGGAGGCGTGCCGATGATCGACAGATCGCGCACGCCGGTCAGCGACAATTGCAGCGTCCGCGGGATCGGCGTGGCAGTCAGGGTCAACACGTGCACGTCGCTGCGCAACTGCTTCAGCCGTTCCTTATGCCCGACGCCGAAATGCTGTTCCTCGTCAATGATCAGCAGGCCGAGGTTTTTGAACCGTATCCCTTTGGCCAGCAGCGCATGGGTGCCGATCACGATATCCACCGTGCCACGCGCCAGCCCGTCGCGGGTTTGCTGCGCCTCTTTGGCCGAAACAAAACGCGATAGCTGCCGCACCTCCAGCGGGAAGCCCCGGAAACGGTCCTTGAACGACGCCGCGTGCTGGCGCGCCAACAGGGTGGTTGGCGCGATCACCGCCACCTGTACGCCTGACATGGCGGCGACAAAGGCGGCGCGCATTGCCACCTCGGTCTTGCCAAAACCCACATCGCCGCAAATCAGGCGATCCATCGGTGCGCCAGAGTGCATGTCATCCATGACCTCCGAGATGGCCCGCAACTGATCGTCTGTTTCCTGATAGGGAAAGCGCGCGCTGAACTCCTCCCACGCGTGGGGCGGCGGGTCCATGACCGGAGCCTTCCGCAGAGCGCGTTCGGCGGCAATGCGGATCAGCTTATCCGCCATCTCGCGGATGCGCTCTTTCAGCTTGGCTTTCTTGGCCTGCCATGCACCACCGCCCAGACGGTCCAGCAGGCCTTCGTCATGACCATATTTCGACAGCAGTTCGATGTTCTCGACCGGTAGGTAGAGCTTGGCCTGTTCGGCATATTCCAGCAGCAGGCATTCGTGCGCGGCCCCGGCGGCGGTGACGACCTCCATCCCCATATAGCGGCCAATGCCGTGGTCCACATGCACCACCAGATCACCGGGGGACAGCGATTGGGTTTCGGTCAGGAAGTTCTCGGCCTTGCGGCGTTTCTTAGGCTGGCGGATCAGGCGGTCGCCCAACACGTCCTGTTCGGCAATCACGGTCAGGCCGGGCGTTTCAAACCCGTGCTCCAGCGCCCAGACCGCCAGATGCAGACCTCGTTTGCCGACGCGCGTACCGTCGGTGACTGGGATTGCCTCGGCCAGACCTTCGTCTTCGATCAGCCCGGTCAGGCGTTCGCGTGCGCCTTCGGAATAAGAGGCAATCAGCACCGGACCCTTGGCCATCTTATCGGTGATATGCCCAGCCAGCGCACCAAACAGGCTGATGCTTTCCTGCTGCCGTTCCGGAGCAAAGTTGCGCCCGATCCGGCCGCCCGCATCAATCACTCCGGGACCGCTGGCCTGTGGCAGAGGGCTGAATTGCAGCACCCGCCGATCGCCCACCGCCTGATCCCACGCGGCATCGTCCAGATACAGCAGACCGGGCGGCGTCGGTTTATACACCGTGTCCATGCGGGAGCGGTTCTCAAGCGCCAGCCGCCGGGTTTCGTACTGATCGGCAATCGTATCCCAACGCGCAAGTCGCGCGGGCGTCACTTGATCGTCCACCGTTACGGTCGCATCCGGCAGGTAGTCGAACAAGGTTTCCAGTTTCTCGTGAAAGAAGGGCAGCCAGTGTTCAATGCCCTGATGCTTGCGGCCCGCGCTGACGGCCTCATAAAGCGGATCATCGGTGCCCGCCGCGCCAAATTCGATGCGGTAGTTCTGCCGGAACCGGGTGATTGCGGCTTCGTCCAGAATGACCTCAGAGACCGGGGCGAGTTCCACCACCTCCAGTTTCTCGGTCGTGCGTTGTGATACGGGATCAAAGCGACGCGCACCGTCCAGGATGTCGCCGAACAGGTCCAGGCGCACAGGGCCGGATTCACCGGGTGGAAAGATGTCGATGATGCCGCCCCGGATGGCGTAGTCACCGGGCTCCATCACCGTCGGGCTTTGCGTGAACCCCATCCGCACCAGAAAGTTCCGCAGCGCGGTTTCATCAACGCGGCGGTCGACGCGCGCGGTGAATGCGGCCTCTCGCAGCACATCTCGTGCGGGCACCCGCTGGGTTGCGGCGTTCAGCGTCGTCAGCAGCACGAACCGGTCCGGCATCTGGTGCACCAGCGCCGCCAGCGTCGCCACACGGGCTGCTGCGATATCCGCATTGGGCGACACCCGATCATAGGGCAGACAGTCCCAACCCGGAAACACAAAGACCGGCATGTCAGGTGCAAAGAAGGCGAGTGCGGCGCGCATCGCCTCCATCCGCTTGTCGTCGCGGGCGACATGGCAAACCGGCCCGCCGGAACGCGCGATTTCGTTCAGGACAAGCTGCGCGTCAAACCCCTCAGGGGCGCCGCCAACAGTTACGTGGTTCGGAGCCGTCATCGCCTAGCCTTTCCGAATTTTCTATCCCAGAACCCCAATCGAGAAGTTCTGATACATACCCCAAAGCGACGTGATCAAGATCGAGATCATACCGATGATCTGGGTATAGATCCGGCACCGTGTCAGAACTTTGCCGGTAAACTCCAGCGACCCATCACTGCGTCGCAACTTATGCGCGGCCCTAACGTTAATAAGCGTCACAAGGCACATGGGAAACAGCAACAGGAACACGGCCTGGGCGAACTCGATCCCATAATAAAATCCAAGCATCGCAAGGCCAGTGAAAAAGAAACAGCTCAGCCCAAGAATGATCAGTCCGGACTTGTCGACGATGAACAGAATACGGTTGCCGTTGATCCGGACGATATCCAGCAAGTCCTGCTCGGTCTGCCCTCCGACCCGGCGGGCGCGCACCAGCAGATCGAACGGGACACCCATCGCCCAGTGGCTTGCCGATGACCACAGCACGGCCAGCACGATCCAATACCACAGATTCGAAAAGCTGCGCATGTCGATGATTTCGAATAGCGAAGAGTATAAGTCCAAGCGTCAGCCCTTTGTTCTCAGTCCTGAGGGGCTTTTTCGCACCGCTGCGTCCATCCTTACCCTTGAGACCACACGGAATTCATGCCACCCAATGCGGGAATATTCAAGGAGAGCGCGACATGAAACCGACCATCGCCCCCTATCCCCTGACCCGGTTCCGCCGGGCACGCCAGTCGCACGCTGTACGCGGGCTTGTCCGGGAAAACACCCTGACCACGGATGATCTGATCTGGCCGGTTTTCGTGCGCGACGGCGAAGGTGTGGAGGAACCCGTGCCCTCGATGCCCGGCGTCGTGCGCCGGTCGGTCGATTTGATCACCAAGGCCGCGGTCGAGGCTCAGGCGCTGGGAATTCCGGCGATCTGCATCTTTCCCTACACCGACCCCAGCCTGAAGACCGAGGACTGCGCCGAAGCCTGGAACCCCGACAATCTGTCCAATCGCGCCATCCGCGCGATCAAGGCGGCCGCCCCTGATATCGCGGTGATGACCGACGTGGCGCTGGACCCCTACAACATCAACGGGCATGACGGTTACGTGGTCGATGGCGAAATTGTGAACGATCAGACGGTCGAGGCGCTGGTCAAGATGACCCTCGCTCAGGCCGATGCCGGGGCGGACATCATCGGCCCGTCCGACATGATGGACGGCCGCATCGGTGAGATGCGCCGGGCGCTGGAATCGGCCGGGCACCAGAACGTCATGATCCTCAGCTATGCCGCGAAATACGCCAGCGCCTTTTACGGGCCGTTCCGCGATGCGGTGGGGGCCTCGGGCGCGCTGACCGGTGACAAGAAGACCTATCAGATGGACCCGGCCAACTCGAACGAAGCGCTGCGCCTGATCGAACGCGACCTGACCGAGGGCGCCGACATGGTGATGATCAAGCCGGGGATGCCCTATCTGGATATCTGCCGTCGCGTGAAAGACACGTTCGGTGCGCCGACCTATGCCTATCAGGTGTCGGGCGAATACGCGATGATCCAGGCGGCGGCGCAGAACGGCTGGATCGATGGTGAGAAGGTGATGCTGGAAAGCCTGCTGGCCTTCAAACGCGCAGGCTGCGACGGCATCCTGACCTATTTCGCGCCCGAGGTCGCCCGCATCCTTCAGGGCTAAAACCCCAGATTGTCGCAATTTTTCGCCGATTGTGATCTGCGGTCACGCAGCTTTCCCGTGACACGCAGCCGCAATCGGCGTATTCTTGCACATAAGATCGGGATCACCCGACATATCAGGCAGCAGTACAGAGAAAAAAACATGAGCAGTTCCAACGCACCCCGACTAAGCCGTCGTGGCTTTGCCTTTGGCATGGCCGGTCTGACGGTAACCGCAGCTTGCGGCAACGGCGTCGGCAATTCCAACGCCGCCACCATCGATGCCCGCGTCGATGCCACGCTGACCGAGATGTATGCGAAATATCCCAACACGGTTGAGATCGCCAACAAAGCCACCGGCATGTTGGTTATGCCCTTGATTACTGACGCCGGGCTAGTCTTCTTCGGCGGCGCTTACGGTCAGGGCGCGCTGCGCATTCAGGGCGCAACGGTCGACTACTATTCCGCGATTTCCGGAACCGCCGGCCTGCAAATTGGCGCACAGCAATATACACATGTCCTGTTCTTCATGACGCAGGACGCGCTGAACGATTTCCGCCGCTCCAACGGTTGGACCGCCGGAGCCGACATTGGCTATGTCGTTGATGCAACTGGGAACTCCCTATCCACGGACACGACGACACTGCGCTCGCCAGTACTGGCTGTCGTATTCGGGCAAGCCGGCCTGAAATTCGGCGCCACGGTCGAAGGCACCAAATACACACGGATCATTCCGTAACTCCGGGCTACCACGCGCCCCTCGGACGGCCCCGCCAACAGCCCAACTGTGGCGGGGTTTTTCATTTATAGTTCTGCAAACACGAATATTCCCGGGCTGTTCCTCTTTCGGTCAGTCCGGCCATCCACTAATCTTGCCGAAATCGGAAATGGATCGGGATTAAAGGCCACAAATGGGTTTCGTTTTTCGCTGGCTGTTGCGCCTTACAACGGGTCTGATCCTGCTGGCCCTGGCCGCTGTGGGGCTGGTGTATTTCCTGGCCAGCCAATCCCTGCCGGACTATGACCAGACCGTCGAAGTCAACGGTCCAACCGCCCCGGTCGAGATTATCCGCGATACGGCCAACGTCCCCCATATTCTGGCCGAAAACGACCCGGACGTGTTCTTTGGCCTC
Organism: Ruegeria sp. AB10; assembly: GCF_056542745.1. Taxonomy (NCBI): domain Bacteria; kingdom Pseudomonadati; phylum Pseudomonadota; class Alphaproteobacteria; order Rhodobacterales; family Roseobacteraceae; genus Ruegeria; species Ruegeria sp. AB10. Next base: position 95,664 of record NZ_JBQGAI010000002.1, read on the forward strand.
GGCTATGCGCACGCGCAGGATCGCTTGTGGCAGATGACCGTGATGCGCCGAACTGCTCAGGGCCGCCTGTCCGAAATTTTCGGCACCCGCACCCTGCATATAGACAAGCTGCTGCGGCGGCTGGACCTCTATGGGCTGGCCCATCGCTCGGTCGAGGTGCAGGACGACTACACCAAAGCCGCTCTGCGCGCCTATGCTGCCGGGGTCAACGCCCGTCTGGATGAGATCAACGAGGCCGCCCTGGGCCGTGGCGCGCCCGAGATGTTTTTGTTCAACGCGCCCGTGTCCCCGTGGCAGCCCGGCGACAGCATCGCCGTGATAAAACTGATGAGCCTGCAACTGTCTGGCCATCTCGAAGACGAGGTTCTACGCGCCCGCACATCGCTGATGCTGAACGACCCCGCACGGCTGGCCGACATACTGCCGAACGTTCCAGGTGCGGGCATCGCGGCCCTGCCCGAATACGCCGCGCTGTTTCCAGGCCTGCCCCGCTATGCCCGCGGCACACCGATGCCCGACAGTCCGCTGTCACCCTTCCCCAAACGCGGGCTCGCCGGGGCGTCGAACGCATGGACTGCCGCGCCTTCACGCTCGGCCAGCGGCGGCACCTTGCTGGCCAATGATCCACATCTGGGCCTCACCGCGCCGGGCATCTGGTATCTGGCCCGGCTGGAACTGGCCAAGGGCGGCGTGATCGGCGCGACCGTCCCCGGCATTCCAGCCATCATGGCCGGACGCAGTGACCGGCTGGGCTGGGGTCTGACATCCTCGTATCTGGACGATCAGGACGTGCATATCGAGCAGCTGAACCCAGAAAACCCCGAGGAATACCTGACGCCGGACGGCTACAAGACATTCCGCTCCCGCCCCTCGATCATCGAGATCAAGGACGAGGCCCCGATCACCCTGACCCTGCGCTGGACGGAAAACGGCCCTGTCCTGCCCGGCAGTCACTATGATCTGGAAACGATCACTCCACCGGGTCATGTCGCGTCACTTTCCTGGACGGCGCTCAGCCCGCGCGATACGTCGATGACAGCGTCGATGGCGCTGATGAATGCCGACACTGTCCGGCAGGGCATCGACGCGGCCGAACTGTTCATCGCACCCTCGCAAAACCTGTCACTTGTGGACAAGGACACAATTGGCCTCAAGCTGATCGGAGCGATGCCGAAACGCGACCTGCTGAACCAAAGCCGGGGCCGCATCCCGACACCCGGCTGGCTGGCCGAAAACCTTTGGCAGGGGCGCCTGCCTTATACCGACAACCCGGAATTCGTGGCCCCGGTGGGCGGCATTCTGGGCAACACCAACAACAAAATCATCGACCGCCCCTTCCCCGAGCACGTGTCCTATGAATGGGGCGACACCCAACGTGTGCACCGCTGGGAGCGCCTGATGCAATCGCGTGAGGTCCACACCCGCGACAGCTTTATCGAGGCGCAGCTAGATACCGTCAGCTTCACCGCCCGGTCACTGCTGCCGCTGATCGGCGCTGACCTTTGGTTTACCGGAGCCTCCGCCCCCGAGGGCACGCCCGAACGCCAGCGCCAGATCGCTTTGTCCCTGCTGGCCGAGTGGAATGGTGAGATGAACGAACACCTACCGGAACCGCTGATCTACGCCGCATGGCTGCGGGCTTTGCAAATCCGTCTGATCTCGGACGACCTCGGACCGCTGGCCGCCGAATACAAACATGTTCAGCCGTTGTTCATCGAACGCGTCTACCGCGATATCGACGGCGCTTCGGTCTGGTGTGACGTGCGCCAGAGCGCCCCGACCGAGACCTGCACCGACATGGCGCGGCTGGCCTTGGACGACGCGATCATCTGGATTTCCGAGAACTATGGCAGCGCGCTGCAATCCCTGCGCTGGGGCGATGCGCATCAGGCTACCCATGACCACCCGGTTCTAGGCACGGTTCCGGTGCTGCGGTTCTTTGTCAATATCCGCCAATCGACCAGCGGCGGTGACAACACCTTGCTGCGCGGGCGTACCGCTGGCGAAGGCAAGAACCCGTTCCGAAACGTCCACGGCGCGGGTTATCGCGGAGTTTATGATTTTGCCGACCCTGACAGCTCGGTCTTTATCACCGCCACGGGTCAGTCCGGCCATTTCCTGTCGCGCTATTATGACGATCAGGCGCAGCTGTGGCGGCGGGGTGAGTACATTCCGATGTCGCTGGACCTTGACCTGGCGCGGGCGGCCGCCGTTGGCGTGACGCACCTGATCCCGCGCTGATTTCGCCTGTTTCGGCAGGACCTTGCCCCTTTTTCCGGGTGCCGTGGACGCGGACCCGTCTTTTCGCCTACGATCTGGGGACCAACAAGTTGGGACCGGGGGCACAAATGGCAAGTATACGGGATAGGCTGAACAATCTCGCACGCGACTACGCAATCGCCTGGAGTTCGGGCGACCCGAACGCGGTGGCCGAGTTTTTTGCCCCTGACGGGCAGATGATCATGAATCGAACTGAGACATTGCAAGGTCGGGCCGCAATCGCCGAGATGGTGCGTGGATTTCAAGCCGATTTTCCCGATCTTGAACTTCGCTGCGATATGATGCGGTGGGCTGGTCATCACGCGATCTTTGTCTGGACGTTTGAAGGCCATCACGCCAAAACCGGCAACTACGTCCTGACCAGAGGATGGGAAGAATGGGACCTGAGCGAAGACCACAAGGTGTTGTCCTCACAGGGATGGTTCGATGTCGAGGATATGCAGCGCCAGATTGACGGCGCCTGACTGCTAAAGCGCCCCGAACTGCGCCGCCTGCTTATCCGTCCATAAGACAGTGATCTCGAACCCGTCCTCGGTCTGCTTTTCGGATCGCACGACATCCTGCCGGAACAGCCAGGCGCGTTTGTTGCCCTCGGTAAAGCCCAGCGTCAGCGTCTGTTCGTGGCGCGCGCCCTGCAGCTTGGTGGCGATCTCGGCCAAAAGGGGCTCGACCCCCTCACCCGTCACCGCCGATATGGCAAAGATCGACGGGTCGCGATCTGCACGTTTGAATGCCGCCTCACGCTCTTCAGCGTTCAAAAGGTCGATCTTGTTCCAGACCTCAAGCCGAGGCCGTTCGTCATCGACCCCCAACGAGGTCAGGATCGTCTCGACATCCTGCGCCTGCGCGTCGGTTTCTTCGTGGCTGATGTCCCGGACATGGACCACGATATCGGCACCCAGAACTTCCTCAAGCGTCGCCCGGAAGGCCGCGACCAGTTCCGTCGGCAGGTTCGAGATGAACCCCACCGTATCCGACAGGATCACCTCAGGGCCATCGGGCAGTTCGACCCGGCGCATGGTCGGGTCCAGTGTGGCGAACAGCATATCCTTGGCCATAACCTCGGCCCCGGTCAGGCGGTTGAACAGCGTGGATTTGCCGGCGTTGGTGTACCCAACCAAGGCAACAATCGGATAGGGCACCTTGGCCCGTGCCGCGCGGTGCAGCGTGCGGGTCTTGACCACTTTCTGCAATTGCCGCCGCAGACGGACCAGTTGTTCGTCGATTGCGCGACGGTCGGCCTCGATCTGGGTTTCACCGGGACCACCGACAAATCCCAATCCGCCCCGCTGACGTTCAAGGTGGGTCCAGGCCCGCACCAATCGCGTGCGCTGATAGCTGAGCGCCGCCATCTCGACCTGCAGCACACCTTCGCGGGTGCGGGCCCGGTCGCTGAAAATCTCGAGGATCAATCCGGTTCGGTCGAGGATCTTGACCTTCCACGCCTTCTCGAGGTTGCGCTGTTGAACCGGCGACACCGGCCCGTCGATCAGCACAAGTTCAATCTCGTTGTCGTGCAAACGTTCGGCCAATTCCTCGATCTTGCCGCTGCCGAACAACAGGCCGGGCTGGGCACGTTGCAGGCGCACGATCTCGGACCCGATCACGTCAAGATCGGGTAAAGCGGCGGCCAGTGCCACCGCCTCTGCCAGCGCCGGTTCAGGGACGCGGCGCTGTTCATCTGATTTGATTTCCGGATGCAGCACCCAGGCCCGGGTGCGCGTCCTGTCATGTTCCATCAAGAGGCGTCTTCGCCCTCATACAGGCTGATCGGCTGCGACGGCATGATGGTCGAAATCGCGTGCTTGTAGACCAGCTGCGACTGTCCGTCGCGGCGCAGCAGCACGCAGAAATTATCGAACCATGTGATCACGCCCTGCAATTTCACACCGTTGATCAGGAAAATTGTGACCGGTACCTTTGCTTTCCGTACATTGTTCAGGAACGCGTCCTGAAGATTCTGTCTGTCCGAAGCCATATTTTATTATCTCGCCGTTGTTCTTGCTACGCGCTGCGGACCAACGCGCTCCCTCTGGCTGAGTATGGAGTGGAGTTAACCGAGTTTCCAGATCAAAAATCAGGCATTGCGCAACTGTTTAATCTTAGTCCCGCCAGAGGCTTGGCGTAATCAATGCAATGATCGCCAGCGTTTCCAGCCGCCCGATCACCATCGCCGCGCACATGGTCAGCTTGGCCCCGGCAGACAGGTCCACGACCCGGATCGGAATATCCGTCGCCAGTTCGATCAACGGGCCCGTGGTGCTGAGCGACGCCACGGTCAGCACCATGGCCTGCTCAAAACCGGCCCCCATCAACCCAAGCAACAGGTTGAACAGCGCCGCCGTCAGCGCGAACATCATCAGGAAGATCCAGGCGATGAAGGCACCGTCGCTTTGAATGCGCCGGTTGCCGCCGCCCTCGCCGCTGACCGATGAGGGATAGATCAGGCGGTCGATCTCGCGCGCGCCGTTCAGGTAAAGCGCGAACACCCGCAGCAATTTGACCCCGCCTGCGGTGGTTGCGACGCCGCCGCCAATCAGGGCCAGCCCCATCAGGATCAAACCCGGCGTACCCAGCCCTGAAAGCTGCTGCGCGTCATTCCAGTTGGCGCTTTCAAACCCGGCGGTGGTCAGGAAAGACAGCGCCGTGAACGTCATCCCCCAGAATACCCGAACGGCGTCAATCGGGTTCAGCGTGCCGCCGATTTCGTTAACCCCGGCCCAGGCGCGGAAAAACAGCAGCGTGGCAACGGCGATCACTATCATAAGGCCGATCCGAAACTCCGGGTCCTTGTCCAGCCGCGAATACCCCGTTGTGGCGGTATCGGTCGAGAAGGTCAGCCGCGACAGCGCGAAGAACAGAAACAGGAACAGGATCGCCTCACCGGTGAAACCGGCCTGGGCGCCCTCCAGCCCGCCAACCGGCGAAATGCCGGACGTAGCCATCGTGGACATGGCATGGCAGATGGCGGTCAGCCCCTGCTCGCCCGCGATCAGCAGCAGCAGCCAGATCACCGCTGTCAGCCCCGCATAAACCGGTGTCAGAGTCTGTGTCACCCGGATCAGGCGCCCGCGCGGGTCGACCTTTTCGCTTTGCGCCACGCCCGAGACCGGCCGACCGGGCTGTCCGCGCGCGGTTACCTCGAACCCGCCCAGCGACAGTGGCGCCAGGATCGCCGCCGCCGAAATCCACATCAGCAGACCACCCATCCAGCCTACCAGCGCCCGCCACAGATGCAGCGGCGCGGTCAGGCGGTCGGGATCGGGGAATATGTCGGCGCCCGTGGTCGTCAGCGCGCTGACCATATCGAAATAGGCGTTCAGGAACGTCGTGTTTCCCAGCGCATCATGCAGCGGGATTGCTAGGAATGCCGGCAAAACGGTGAAGCAGCCCAGCAGAACCGCCAACTGTCCCAGCGTCCCGCGACGCGGCACCCGGCTGGACGACGCCATCGCAATCGTCCCCACCACGAACAGGCCCAACAGGCCGGAGTAGAAAAACGACCGCGAAGCGTCGTGGTTATCCAGCGCCAGCGCATAGATCGCGGGTATCCACATGGACAGCGAAACAACACCCCAAATCAGCAGAAACAGCGGCAAGCGCCGCACCAGCCCGATCCGTTGTGTCCTTGCCCGTATCATCAGAAGAAATCGATCGAAACCTGCATCAGCCGTTCGACCTCCGGGACGTCCTTGGCCATCGCGAAGATCGCCAACACGTCCTTTTCCTCGATCCGCAAACTGCCGGTGGGGCGCAGCAACTCATCACCCTTGCGGACCGCGCCCACCAGAACGCCCTCGGGGAAGTCGATGTCGCGCAGTTTCTGGCCGGCCATGGGAGAGGTCGACAGCACCTCGGCCTCGATCACCTCGGCCTCGGCATCGCCGATTGAATAAACCTGACGCACCCGCCCGTGCCGGATGTGGCGCAGGATCGAGCTGACCGTGGTGGCGCGCGGGTTGATATAGGCGTCGATCCCAAGCGGACCCATCAGCGCCACCATGCTGGGATCATTGATCAGCGCAATCGCCAGCGCGCAGCCTTCGGCCTTGGCGCGCACTGCGGCCAGCATGTTGGCGCGGTCGTCATCGGTGACCGCCAGCATGGCATCAGCACGTTCGATCCCGGCCTCGCGCAGCAAAGCGGCATCCAGGCCGTCGCCATTCAGAACAATGGTACGCTCCAAAGCTTCGGCAGCCAGCTCGGCACTGTGGCGGTCACGCTCGATGATCTTGGCGCGAACCCGGCTTTCGCGTTCCTCAAGCGTCCGCGCGACCTCGAGCCCGACATTGCCGCCCCCCACGATCACCACCCGGTCCTGTTTCTTTTGCGTCTTGCCAAAGACCTCCATCGTGCGGTCCACGTCTTTGACATTGGTAAAGACATAGCATTCGTCGCCGACAAATAGCTGGTCCTCGGATTCCGGGGCAAACAGGCTCCCGTCGCGCCGGACGCCCACAACAATCGAGCTGAGCGTCGAAAACAGATCCGTCAACTGGCGCAGCGGCGTGTTTATGATGGGGCAGTCTTCATCGATACGGATGCCCAGCAACTGCGCCTTGCCATCCATGAACGTCTCGGTATCGAAGGCTGATGGCGCGGACAGGCGGCGCATGGCGGCGGCGGCCACCTCGCGCTCGGGGCTGATCACCACATCGATAGGCAGATGGTCGCGGCGGTACAGATCCGAATGGATCGCCTCAAGATAGGATTTCGACCGCAGGCGGGCGATCTTGCGCTGGATCGAAAAGACCGAGTGCGCCATCTGACAGGTGACCATGTTCACCTCATCCGAATGGGTCGCGGCGATGATCATGTCGGCATCACGGGCCCCTGCCCGGTTCAGCACGTCCGGATAACTGGCGAACCCGGCGATCCCCTGCACATCCAGCGTCTCGGTCGCGCGGCGCACCAGATCGGGGTTGTTGTCCACCACCGTTACGTCGTTAAGCTCGCCCGACAGATGCCGTGCAATCTGCCAGCCAACCTGACCGGCACCGCAAATTATGACCTTCATGTTTTTGGCCCTTCTGCCTGAAATCTTTGAATGACAGATGCCCTCATAGCGGTCAATTGAATTGTCATACCCACAAAGCTAAGGCAAGATTAGCCCATGAAATCAGTACTTCGTTTGCTACTTCCAGTGATGTTTCTGTCCGCGTGCAGCGGCCCACTTTCGCTGTATTACCGCGAGGGCGAAAGCGTATCGCGTGTGCAGTCCGAAACCACGCAATGTCAGGTTCTGGCGCTTGAGGACGTGCCGGTGGCCAATCAGGTGCGGCAAAGCCCGCCCACCTACTGGCCCGGTCGCACCTATTGCGACAGCCGGGGGCGGTGCCACCGCACGCCCGGCTGGTGGCAGCCGGGGCGCGTGTATACCGTCGATGTCAATCAAGGGCTGCGCAATCAGGTCGAGGCTCAGTGCATGGCCCAAAAGGGATTTCGCCCGGTCAGCCTGCCGCCTTGCAAACAGAACGTAAAGTCACGGGTCGCCGCGGTGCCCACGACAAAACTGCCATCGCTGAGCACCGAATCCTGCTACGTGAAATTCGACAACGGGTCGTTCCAGATCATCACACCCGGTCAGGCAGGATAAAGACCCGGCGGATTATTCCGCCGGTTCCGGTTCGTCCAGTTGCGCCACCCGAGCGCCGGATTTGTTCGAGGTCACCACGCCCAACGATTTCAGCTTCCGGTGCAGCGCACTGCGCTCCATCCCGACAAAGCTGGCGGTGCGGCTGATATTGCCGCCAAAGCGGTTGATCTGGGTCAGCAGGTATTCCCGCTCGAACGCCTCGCGTGCTTCGCGCAGCGGCAGCGTCGCCAGGGCACCCGACAACACGACGCGGCCTGTATCGTCGGTCTTTTCCTCTTCGGTCGGCAGCTCCTTGGCCTCGATCGGGCCAGAGCCATCGCCCAGGATCAGCACCCGCTCGACCAGGTTCTTGAGCTGACGCACGTTGCCCGGCCAGGTCATGGTCTGCAGCAACGCCACCGCCTCTTCCGAAATTTCGCGCAGGGCCAACCCCTGAGATTCATTGCACATTTCGATGAAGTGTTGCGCCAGAACCGGGATATCCTCGCGCCGTTCTTCCAGCGACGGAACCGCAATCGGCACCACGTTCAGGCGGTGATACAGTTCCTCGCGGAAACGGTCGGCGGCGATTTCATGTTCCAGATCGCGGTTGGTCGACGAGATTACCCGCAGATCAACTCGCACTTTGTCCGATCCACCAACGCGCTGGAATTGCTGATCGACCAGTACCCGCAGGATCTTGGATTGCGTGCCCAGCGGCATATCCGCGACCTCATCGAAATAGACCACACCGCCGTGGGCTTCTTCCAGCAGGCCCGATTCAATCCCCCGTTCCGAGGATTCGCGGCCAAACAGGACCTCTTCGACCCGTTCCGGTTCAATCCCTGCACAATTCACCGTCACGAAAGGCGCATTGGCGCGGTTGGAATGGGCGTGGATGTACCGCGCGGCAATCTCCTTGCCCGACCCGGCCGGACCGCTCAGCATCACGCGGCCGTTGGATTTGGTCACCTTGTCCAATTGGCTCTGCATCGCGCGGAAGGCGGCGGATTTGCCGATCATGTCCGAACTGGTGACCTCTTTGCGTTTCAGCGAGGCATTCTCGCGGCGCAGGCGAGAGGTCTCCATCGCGCGGCGGATCACCACCATCAACTGGTCGATGTTAAAGGGCTTTTCAATGAAGTCATACGCCCCCTGCTTGATCGCGGCCACCGCGATTTCGATATTGCCATGACCCGAAATGATCACCACCGGCACATCCGGGTTGTCGCGCTTCACCGATTTCAGGATGTCGATCCCGTCCATGCGGCTGTCCTTCAGCCAGATATCCAGAATCAACAATCCCGGCGGTTCGGAATTGATCTCGGCCATGCACTCGTCCGAGTTGCCGGCCAGCCGGGTTGAATAGCCTTCGTCCTCCAGAATGTCGGACACCAGCTCGCGAATATCGCGTTCGTCATCTACGATCAGAATGTCGCTCATCTTTGGCCTGCTTTCAGTTTATTGGTTTGAATTGCCTGCTTTTGTGGCGCTGCGGTCGGAGAGAAATTGCCCCCCGGCAAACGGATCACGGCCATCGCACCGAAATGGTCCTGTCCGTCAAAGACGGGCGCGTCCTCAAGTGTGAGCGCTCCGCCGTGTTCTTCGATGATCTTCTTGACGATGGGCAGGCCCAGACCTGTGCCCTCGTCCCGTGTGGTCACGTACGGCTCGAACAGGCGCGCCCGGTCTTCGGGCAGCCCGATGCCGTTATCCGCAATGGTAATGACCGTCCCCGCATCGTCGCTGATCACGTCCACTTTGATCTGTGGCTTCAGATTGTCTGGCGGGCCTTTTTTCTTGAGGGTCTCAATGGCCTCACCCGCATTCTTGATCAGGTTCGTCAGTGCCTGATTCAGCATCGTCGCATCCAGATCCGCCAGAATCGGATGATCCGGCAGAGAGGCGTCGATCTGAACGTCCGGCTGCCCGGCCTGTTGCAACAACACCGCTTCGCGCACCAGCCCGACAACGTCTTCTTCGCGCCGATCCGGTTCCGGCATCCGCGCGAATTTCGAGAATTCGTCCACAATCCGCCGCAGGTCGTTGGTTTGCCGCACGATCACGTCGGTCATGGATTCGAGGCTGTCGCAATCCTCTTCATTCAGTTTGCGTGAGAATTTGCGCTTGATCCGCTCGGCGCTCAGCTGGATTGGTGTCAGCGGATTCTTGATCTCATGCGCGATCCGCCGGGCCACGTCGCCCCACGCTGCCATCCGCTGCGCGCTGACCAGATCGGTGACGTCGTCAAAGGCGACCACGTATCCTTCCAGCCCGCCATCTTCGCCGCGCCGCGTGGCCATGCGTACCAGCAGGTTTTCCAACTGTCCCTTGCGGGTGACCTTGATCTCACCCTGAACTGCCTCCTGCCCGCTGTCCTTGAGGCTTTCGAACAGAGGCAGGAACTCGGGGACTGCGATACCGATCGACAGCTTCTCGTCCACATGCGCCCAGTCCAGCAGCCGTTCGGCCGAGCGGTTCACAAAGGTCACGCAACCATCCGGGTCAACCCCGACCACGCCAGAGGTTACCGAACTGAGCACCGAATCAAACAAGCGCCGACGACGTTCGATCTGGCGGGTGTTCTCAAGCAGAGTGTCACGTTGCCCTTTAAGTTGTCGGGTCATCTGGTTGAAATAACGGCCTAACATGGCGATCTCGTCATCGCTGGCCTCTTCGATCACCTGAACGCTCAGGTCGCCCGCACCAACGCGCTGCGCCGCTGTGGTCAGACGCCCAACCGGCCGCGACAGGCGCTCGGCGAACCACATGCCCAGCGACATAGCCGCCAGAATCAGAATCACCGCGAATCCCAGATAGAGCAGGCCAAACTCGAACAGCACCTGCCCCCTGTCGTTTTCAAGCTGTTGGTAGAACTGCACCGTTTCCTTGGTGTCATCCAGCAGCGTCAGCAACTGGCCATCCACCTCGCGGCTGACATAGAGATACCGGTCCAGATAGGCCTGTAACGGAACCAGCGCGCGGAACTCGCTGTTTTGCCAGTCGGCGATGATCAACAAGCCAGTATCCGTGGCTTCGACCATCTGCTCGGGCGTGGGCTCTTCGTAGTTGAACAGATAGGACCGATCCCCGCGCGACCGGATTTCTCCGCTGCCATCAATGACATAGGCTTCGCGCAGGCCGCGCTGAATCTGAGCTTGGCCCTGCGCCAGAACCTCGCGCAGTTCCGCATCCGAGATGTAATAATCCCGCGCACGGGCGTTATCCAGGAACCGCGCCAACACAACGGCATCCTGCGTCAGGCCTTCGCGGTGCTCCTGCTCATACGCCTCGGCTGCGGTCAGGGACGAGCCCACAACCTGCCGCACGCGGTCCGAAAACCACCCCTCAAGCCCGATATTCACAGTCAGACCCGCAAAGATCGCAACGGTCACGGTCGGCACCAGAGCTAACAGCGTGAATGCGCCGATCAGGCGAAGGTGCAGACGCGATCCGGCAGATTTCGCTCTGCGGGCGGCGATCAGACTGCCGACCTGCCCCAGAACAAGCGCGGCAACGACAAGCACATAAACCAAGTCTGCAAGAAGGATCAGGCGCAGCGTGGGGGCCGTTGCCCCAAGATCAAACGGACCAATGACAAGATAGGTGGCGAGCGCCAAGGCAGGGCCTAGAAGAACCAGCCCCAAAGTGCCGATATTGCGCAGTTTTCGGGATTTCCGCCACCGATTGATCGCTGGAATCGGCCCGCTCTGTGCCCGGGTTGCCACCGTCTGCCCTCATCCTGATGTGTCGCTTGTGCGACGTACCGCCATATGTCGTGGTCCTTGCCGGGCGCAAACCCGGATGCCACAATTTGTGTGGCGATATTACATCAGTTTGCGTCGACGTGTCACCTGAATATCGAGATCTGTAATTTTTTTCCGCAGCGTATTTCGATTGATCCCCAGAAGATCGGCACATTTCGCCTGATTTCCGCCGGTTGCGTCCAGTGCCAGCTCAATGAGCGGCGCCTCAACCTCGCGCAGAATGCGTTGATACAGGCCCGGAGGGGGCAACAAATTGCCGTGCAGGTCGAAATACCGCCGCAGATGGCGCGCCACCGAGGCCGACAATTTCTCGCGCTCACCGTCGCCCAGAATCGGTTCAGCCTCGGGCTGGCTGCCCAACACCATCTCTACCTCAGCCTTGGAGATTTCGTCGACGCGGCTGGTCAGGCTCAGGCGGCGAATGGCGTTTTCCAGCTGCCGCACGTTGCCCGGCCAGGAATAGCGCCGCACCAGTTCCACCGCATCAGGGCTGAGCCAGCGTTTGGCGCCGTGCTCGCGTTCCTCCCGCGCCAGAAAATGATCGGCAAGCAGTGTGATATCGTCCACCCGTTCCCGCAGGGCCGGCACATGCACGGTCGCGCCGCACAAACGATAGTAGAGGTCCTGACGCACCCGCCCGCTCTCCATCGCTTCGGTCAGGTCCGACTGGCTGGTGGCCATGAAACGCGGCACGTGGTCACCCGGCGTGTCCATCATCCGCACGATGCGCGCCTGCAATTCGTCCTCGATATCAGCGATCTCATCGATCAGCAGCGTACCGCCACGCACCCGGGCCATCACCCGCGCAGGACCTTCCAGATCGCGCAGGTCCGCCGCCGTCGCCGTCACAAACGGCAATGTGCGACGATCTGAAAAATCGTGAATCGCCCTTGCAATCAGAGACTTACCAGTTCCACTTTCACCAGAAATCATCACCGACAGATCGGTATTCATCACCCGCGCGACCAACCGATACAGAGCCTGCATTACCGGCGTCCGGCCGACCAGAGGCAGCTCCTCAGGGCTATCCTCGGTTGTTTCCACCACTTCGGTCTGCACTCGCTGTTTCTGCTCTAACGCCCGCGCGGTGCGTTTCATCAGATCGGGCAGATCGAAGGGTTTCGGCAGATAATCATAGGCATCCGCCTCAGCGGCCTGAATAGCCGTCATGATCGTGTTCTGGGCCGAGATCACGATGACCGGCAAACCGGGCCGATCCTGCGCGATCTTGGGCAGCATCTCCAATCCGTTGCCATCCGGCATGACCACGTCCGAGATCACCACGTCACCCTTGCCTTCGCCAACCCAGCGCATCAGCGTGGTCAGAGACGATGTCGCGTGCACCTTGCACCCCGCTCGCGTCAGGGCCTGCGTCAGAACGGTGCGGATCGTGCGGTCGTCATCTGCGACCAGTACTGTGCCATCCATCGGGTGCTCTCCTTACTTCTCTGCTCTTTTCGGCTGTTTATGCTGCGTCTTTCGGCGCCCGCCTCAGCGAGATGCGGAACACCGTGCGGCCCGGAACCGAGTCGGCAGAGATCCAGCCGTCATGGTCCGAGATAATCTTGCTGACCAGCGCCAGCCCAAGGCCGGTGCCGTTTTCCTTGCCCGAAACGAACGGATCGAAAATATCGCCGCGGATTTTCTCGGGCAGCCCCGGCCCGTCGTCGACGATCTCGACCTGCAGCGGCAGGGAATGACCGGAGCCGTCACTGCGCCGCAGCCGGAAGGAATGTTCAAAATAGGTGCGCAGGCGAATGGTTCCGCCTTTGGGATCAGCAGCTTCCGAGGCGTTCTTGAGAAGATTCAGCACCACCTGCAGGAATTGATCCGGATCACCATAGGCCAGCGGCAGCGAGGGGTCGTAATCCTCGATGATTGTCATATGCGCGCCAAACCCCAGCAGTGCCGAGCGGCGCGCACGATCCAGAACGTCGTGAATATTGACTGGTTTGAAATCGGGCTGCGAGAGATTGCCGAACTGCTCGACCTGTTCAAGAAGCTTCACGATACGGCGGCTTTCGGCAACGATAAGATCAGTCAGTTCAAGGTCTTGCTGGGGGATATTCATGCTCAGCAACTGCGCCGCCCCGGTGATCCCGGCCAACGGGTTCTTGATCTCATGCGCCAGCATCTCGGCCATGCCGATGGCCGATTGCGCGGCGGATTTCACCGTATTGCCCCGCGTCATCCGCCCCGCCAGTTCGCGTGGCGAGATGATCATGATCATCGACCCCGGTTGCCCCACCAAAGGCGCGATCTGCAATGCACATTGCAGCGGTGCACGGTTGCCCGACCCGGCATCCACGTCGTTGACGAACAGCGGCGTACCATGGGCACGCGCGCGCTCAAAAGCTTCTTCCAATGGGGCGTCCACGGCGATCTGATCCCAGACCGGATGCCCGATCACCGATTTGCGCGAGGCGTTCAGAAATCCCTCACCGGCCGAGTTCACATCGGCAATCCGGTCTTCGGCGTCGATGATGAAGGCCGGAACCGGCAGCGAGGTCCAGATGCTTTGATCCGAGGTCATGCTGCCACCTCCGCTTCGGCGCTCAACGCCTCGCCCAGCAGACGCATCACCTCCTCCGTATCGCGCGAGGTCAGAACGGCGCGGCGCAGGGCGGCGGGTGTTCCGGCCTCATCCATATACCAGCCCAGGTGCTTGCGCGCGACGCGCAGGCCCAGATCGATGCCGTAGAATTCCAGCATCGCCTGATAGTGCGCGCGGACCATGTCGGTCAGATCGGCACCCGTTGGAATGTCAGGGGCCTCGGCGCCAAAAAGGTCATGGCAAATCTGCGCCAGCAGCCAAGGCTTGCCCTGCGCCCCGCGCCCGACCATGACCCCATCGGCGCCCGATTGCTCCAACGCCGTGCGCGCAGAGCCGGTATCCACAATGTCCCCATTGGCGATGACGGGGATCGAAACCGCCTCTTTCACCGCCCGGATCGCGTTCCAGTCGGCCTGCCCTTTATAGAACTGACAGCGGGTGCGGCCATGGATCGTAACCATGCGAATACCGGCCTCTTGCGCCCGCCGCGCCACGTCCGGGGCGTTCAACAAGGTGTCGTCCCAGCCCAAACGGGTTTTCAGGGTCACCGGCACATCAACGGCCTCGACCACCGCTTCGATCAGGGTCAGTGCGTGATCCGGCGTTTTCAACAAGGCCGAACCGGAGTAGCCATTGGTCACTTTCTTGGCCGGGCAGCCCATGTTGATGTCGATCACCCGCGCCCCGCGATCGGCCACTTGCCGCGCGGCCTCGGCCATCCAATGCGCCTCGCGTCCGGCCAGTTGCACGGCGGTGTTTTCTACATCTGCCGACAGCTCGGCCCGCTCGCGGACACCGGGCTTGGCCTGCACCATCTCCTGGCTGGCGACCATCTCGCTGACGACCATGCCCGCACCAAAGCGCATTACCAGATCACGGAACGGCCGGTCAGTGATTCCGGCCATCGGAGCCAGCAGCACCGGCGGGTTCAGGTCTTTGTCGGCGAGTTGAACGGTCAACGTGCTTAATCCTTGGGCAGTTGCGGCTTTGATATCGAATTGAGCGCATATGAACAACAAAACGGCGGCCTTCAAGCCCGCAAAATCATCACATGCCTAATTTTTAGGCAGGTTAACGCGGGTGATTGCCTCTGCATTCACCGCACCCTAAACATTGCCCTCAAATCACCGGAGAAAACGCCCTCATGACCACCGCCGCCATCATCGTCGCCGCAGGACGCGGGCTGCGCGCCGGAGGGGGGATTCCCAAGCAATGGCGACCACTGGCCGGACGGCGCGTGGCAGACTGGACCATTGAGCGCTTTCGGGGTCAGGTGGATCACATCGTACTGGTCCTATCCGAGGATGACGGCCCGGCGTGGACGGAATTCGAAAACACCGACATGATTCTAACCCGTGGCGACAGCGACCGGGCGGGCTCGGTCCGCAATGGTCTGGCCGCCCTAGCAAAGTTGGCGGTCGATCATGTCCTGATTCATGACGTCGCCCGGCCATGTGTCGGGCTGGACACCATTCAAAACGTACTGGGCGCGCTGAAGGCCCGCCCGGCCGCTGCGCCCGGATTGGCGGTGACCGATGCGCTCTGGACCGGGGACGGAGCCATCGTGACCGGAACACAGGACCGCTCGGGCCTGTTTGCCGCGCAGACACCGCAAGGCTTTCACTATGGTGCCATTGTTGCGGCCCATGCGGCCCATCCCGGAGGGGCTGCCGATGACGTCGAAGTCGCCCGCGCCGCG
Source organism: Ruegeria sp. AB10 (assembly GCF_056542745.1). Classification (NCBI taxonomy): domain Bacteria; kingdom Pseudomonadati; phylum Pseudomonadota; class Alphaproteobacteria; order Rhodobacterales; family Roseobacteraceae; genus Ruegeria; species Ruegeria sp. AB10. Next base: position 111,539 of record NZ_JBQGAI010000002.1, read on the forward strand.
GGGCTGGACGTGGCCATCGTGCCGGGCGATGCGGACAACATCAAAATCACACGGCCCGAGGATTTTGACCGGGCGGAACGCATATTGGGAACGGATATGGATGTAAGGCTGGGCAACGGGTACGACGTGCATCGGTTTGGCGACGGGGATCACGTGATCCTGTGCGGCGTGAAGGTGCCGCATGATCGCGGCCTGCAAGGGCATTCGGACGCAGACGTGGGCATGCACGCCGTGACCGACGCGATTTATGGCGCATTGGCGCAAGGGGACATCGGTCAGCACTTCCCGCCCTCGGACCCGCAATGGAAGGGCGCCGCCAGCGAGATTTTTCTGCGTCACGCGGTCGATCTGGCCGGAAAGCTGGGCTACCGCATCTCGAATGTCGACTGCACGCTGGTCTGTGAATACCCCAAGATCGGCCCCCACGCGCCAGCCATGCGGAACGAGATGGCGCGGATCATGGGGCTGCGCACCGATCAGGTCTCGGTCAAGGCGACCACATCGGAACGGCTGGGGTTCACTGGGCGCAGTGAGGGGATCGCCTCGCTCGCCACTGCCTGTCTGGTGAAATCATGAATGCCGCGCGCCTGATCGGAACCGTTTGTGGCGTCGGATATCTGCGCCCTGCGCCAGGGACGTGGGGATCGCTGGCCGCCCTGCCCATGGCATGGGTCCTGCATGTGCTGGGTGGCTTTCCGTTACTGGTGATCGCGACCATCGCCGTGTTTTTCGGCGGCCTGTGGGCGACGCGCGTGATGACAGAGGGCCAGGACAATCACGACCCATCAGAGATCGTCATTGACGAGGTCGCCGGGCAATTCACCGCCTTTTGGGCGATTTCCTATCCAGCCTGGGCGTATGGGATCGATATCACAGCACTCTGGCCCGGTTGGATCGCCGGATTCCTGCTGTTCCGCCTGTTCGACATTACTAAACCCGGCCCCGTCGGTTGGGCCGACCGGCGCAATGACCCGATGGGTGTGATGCTGGACGACGTGATCGCTGGCATGTTCGCAGGCGTCGGAGTCGTGATCCTTGCCGGTATCTCACACGGGGTTCTGGGCCTTTGACCGTCGCCACGCTCCTCGACCGCGCCAAGGCGCAAGGGGTGATGATTGCCACCGCCGAAAGCTGCACCGGCGGTATGGTCGCTGCGGCGCTGACCGATATCCCCGGAAGCTCTGCCGTGGTCGAACGCGGCTTTGTCACCTACACCAACACCGCCAAACAGCAGATGCTGGGCGTGCGGGCCGAGACACTGGCGGCACATGGCGCCGTCTCGGAACAGGTCGCCGGCGAAATGGCCGAGGGTGCGCTGAAGAATTCCGACGCCCAACTCGCCGTTTCGGTCACCGGTATCGCGGGGCCCGGCGGGTCCGAGTTCAAGCCCGAGGGGCGCGTCTGCTTTGGATTTGCCGCGGAAGGCTTACCCACCCGCACCGAAACGGTGGAGTTCGGCGCGCTTGGCCGTGACAACGTCCGCCGTGCAGCGCGGGATCATGCGCTGGAGTTGCTCTCGCACGGGCTTTTCACTATCGCCCAAAAATAGGGCAACTGGCGCCCTTTGATGCGCACTTAATCACCAGTCAATAAAAAGCCGCCAAAATAGGCGTCAAAAATCGCATCTGCCTCTTTTTTCCCCGACTTCTCTCCGCTTCAACGCGCGACACGCAAGCTGTAGAGGAGACCGGCCGATGAATGGAGCCGATACTGCCTGGATCATAGTGGCAACCGCCCTGGTCCTGTTCATGACATTGCCGGGACTGGCCCTGTTTTACGGCGGCCTCGTACGGGCCCGCAACGTGCTGAGTGTCTTCATGCACTGTTTCAGCATCGCCTGTCTGATGAGCATCCTGTGGCTGGTTGCAGGCTATTCCATCGCGTTCGGCGACGGAACGTCGGGTCTATGGGGCGGTCTGGGCAAGGCCTTCCTGAACGGTGTGGATGCCGACAGCCTGTCGGGCACCCTGCCCGAGGTTCTCTTTTTCGCGTTCCAGATGACTTTTGCCATCATCACCCCAGCCCTGATCGTCGGTGCCTATGTGGAACGCGTGGGCTTTGGCTTTGTCCTGACTTTCTCGGCCCTGTGGATGCTGCTGTGTTACGCGCCCGTCGTGCACTGGATCTGGGGTGGCGGCATTCTGACCGATGGCGGCATTCTGGGAGAAGTCGGCGTCCGCGACTTTGCAGGTGGCATCGTGGTGCACGAAACCGCCGGTCTGGCGGCGCTGATCATCGCCGTGATCCTCGGGCCGCGCCGCAACCGCACTACGCCTCCGCACAATCCAGGCTATGTGATGATCGGGGCGGCGATGCTGTGGGTTGGCTGGTTCGGATTCAATGGTGGTTCGCAACTGGCGGCCGACGGCGGCGCTGCGATGGCAATGACCGTGACACATATCTCGGCCGCGACCGCCTCGCTGAGCTGGGCGCTGTGGGAGCGCATCAAATACGGCAAGGCCTCGATGGTAGGTCTGGTCACCGGTACGATTGCAGGTCTGGCCTCGATCACGCCGGCGTCGGGCTATGTTGACCCGGTTCAGGCGCTGATTATCGGTGCCGTGGCAGGCGTGTTGTGTCAGGAGGCCGTCAACGTCATCCGCAACATGCTGAACATCGACGATACACTGGACGTTTTCGCGGTGCACGGCGTCGGCGGTATCTTTGGCACCATCATGATCGCCGCCTTTGGTCTGGGCAGCTGGACCGCACAGCTGGGCGGGCTGGTGATCGTGGGTGCCTTTACGTCAATCGTGACGTTTATCTTGATCAAGGGTATTGCGCTTGTAACACCGCTCCGCGTGGACGCCGAGACCGAGACCAACGGGCTCGATCTGTCGGTCCATGGTGAGCGCGCTTATGACATGAGCAGCTGAGCCCACCTTGGCTGCCATGTGCCCGCAAGGGCCAAAGCGGACCTCCTGGCGGGGTCCGCTTTTCTTTTGCGTGCAAGCCTCTCGACTCTGGGTCAATGGTCGGGCTATCAGCCCGCAACGCCATTTTGTCCCGAGGTTGCACCATGATCCCCAGTTCCTTCCCCGATAGCACCGAAATCGCCCGCCTGACCGCGCGGATCCTGCTGGAGATCAAGGCCGTCCACTTCAACGCGCGTGAGCCGTTCACCTTGGCAAGCGGCCTGCCCAGCCCGACCTATATCGACTGCCGCAAGCTGATCTCGTACCCGCGTATCCGCTCGACCCTGATGGACTTCCTGACCGTCACCGTGATGCGTGACGCGGGGTTTGAGGCGTTTGACAATATCGCGGGCGGCGAGACTGCGGGCATTCCGTTTGCGGCAATGGTCGCCGAGCGTATGGCGCTGCCGATGACCTATGTGCGCAAAAAGCCCAAGGGTTACGGCCGCAACGCCCGCATCGAAGGTGCCATGAGCGAAGGGGAACGCGTGCTGCTGGTCGAGGACCTGACCACCGATGGCGGTTCGAAACTGTCCTTTGTGGATGCGATCCGCGAAACCGGTGCCACCTGCGGGCATACAGCGGTCATCTTCTACTATGGCATCTTCCCCGAGACCGAAAAAACCCTCGGCGACCACGGTGTGCAACTGCATCACCTGTGCACCTGGTGGGACGTTCTGGCCGAAGCCAAGGCCCAGAACGCCTTCGACCAAGAGACGCTGGACGCGGTCGAAGTCTTCCTGAACGATCCGCGCGGCTGGCAGGAAGCCAACAAGAGCTGACGCTGCGACATCTGTGCGCGGTCTGGAAACAATGCCCGCGCACAGAGATCCAATCCTACAATATGTTGACGAATAACCCCATCATACTTCAATATGATGGGGTCCGGAGATATGCACAGCCTATCCCCAAAAACATACAATTTGCCCCGACTCATGGGGCTGAGCTATGGACTGTGCCTAACAGGCATAGAGAGCAGAAATGAACGAGATCAGCAGCATCGAGCAGGCAGCCGCACAGATTCAGAATGCCGAAACCATGCCGCATTCCATTGAGGCCGAGCAGCAGCTTCTGGGTGCGATCCTGACGAATAACGACCTCTACGACCGGGTGGCCTCAATCATCGGGGCCGAGCATTTTTATGACCCGGTTCACTCACGGATCTACGAGGTCGCGGCCACGCGCATCGCCAAGAATGCGCTGGCCTCTCCTGTCACTCTGAAGTCGTTCATGGCCGAGGATGAGGGCCTTAAGGAACTGGGCGGTCCGGCCTATCTGGTCAAACTGGCCGGTGCCTCGATCAGTGCGTTTGCGGTGCATGACTATGCCCAGATGATCTATGACCTCGCCATCCGGCGCGAATTGATCCGGCTGGGGCGCGATATCTCGGACAAGGCGGCTCGGGTCGATGTATCAAGCGAGCCGAAAGAACAGATCGTCGAGGCCGAGCAACAGCTTTACCAGTTGTCCGAGCAGGGCCAGACCGAACAGGGTTTCCAATCCTTCCTCAAGGCGGTCACAGAAGCCGTCAACGTCACCAACGAAGCGTACCAGCGCGGTGGCGGCATGGCAGGAATTTCCACCGGTCTGGCCGACTTGGACAAGCAGTTGGGCGGTCTGCACCCGTCGGACCTGATCATCCTTGCCGGTCGCCCGTCGATGGGTAAGACCTCGCTGGCAACCAACGTGGCATTCAACGTGGCCAAGGCCTATAAGCGCGGCACAAAACCGGACGGTTCTGAGGGTGCGATTGACGGCGGCGTCGTCGGGTTCTTCTCACTGGAAATGAGCGCCGAGCAGTTGGCGGGCCGGGTTCTGGCCGAAGCCTCCGAGATTTCGTCGCACAAGATTCGTCAGGGCGACATGACGGAATCCGAGTTCCGCCGCTTCGTCGATGCAGCCAAGGAATTGGAAGCCTGCCCCCTGTTCATCGACGACACCCCCGCCCTGCCGATCTCGCAGCTTGCCGCCCGTGCGCGGCGGTTGAAGCGGACGCATGGGCTGGACCTGCTGGTGATCGACTATCTGCAGCTCTGCCGTGGTATGGCCGACAATCGGGTCAACGAAATCGCCGAAATTTCGATGGGCATGAAAGCCATCGCCAAAGAGCTGAACATCCCGGTGATCGCGCTTTCACAGTTGAGCCGTCAGGTCGAAAGCCGCGACGACAAGCGCCCGCAGCTGTCTGACCTGCGGGAATCGGGCTCGATCGAACAGGATGCCGACGTGGTGATGTTCGTGTTCCGCGAGGAATACTACAAGGAACGCGAAAAGCCCGGCGATCACGAACTGGACAAGATGGAAGAGTGGAAGCAGGCCATGGAGCGCCTGCATGGCAAGGCCGAGGTCATCGTCGGCAAGCAACGCCACGGCCCCATCGGCACGGTCGAACTGTCCTTCGAGGCGCAGTTCACCCGCTTTGGCAATCTGGTCAAACCCTGGCAGCAGGACGGTCAGATCGAGAACTACTGACCTACCACAATTCGGGCCTGTTGAACGCGCTGACACAGCGCGACGGGCCTTCTATTGGTGTCTGATCGCCACTCAGAGATTGTCCGATCCATCCCTGCGGCATACTCAGCGGCATGGGCGGCCGGACAACCGCTTCGGTGATTGGCTGAAACCCGGTTTTGCCGTAATATGCCGGATCACCGTAGGTCACGACAAAGTCCACACCGTGCAGACGCAACTGCTCCAGCCCGAAACCGATCAGCCTTTGACCGATGCCTGATTTCTGCCGGTCCGTCCGCACCGCCACCGGAGACATCAAGAACACCTGACGCGGGTCCTGGTCATAGTGAAGCCGTGAAAACAGGATGCACCCGGCCAGCACGTCGCGATCCACGGCCAACACACCCAGCAGATCATCCTCGGGGGTAGAATTCAGAAGGTCCGCCGCCAATTCGCTGACCACGCGCCCCTCGTCCTCGCCCTCGGATGCGGTAAAGACATCCCGGAACAGCCCCGGCAACTCGGCGGCCCGGGCTTTGAACTCGGCGGTCAGGTTCAACATTTTCAACTCCAATCCAGCAGCATCGACAGTCCCCTTCAACGCCCGCAGTTGATCACAGCACGAACACAATGGCGAGACACAGGTCAGGGCCGCAAAGGCCTTTTTTCGCCAAGGCTTTGCGGCACCGGCCAAAAGCTGCGCGGTATCGCAACGATATGCACAAGAATTACCGCATTCCCCCTTGACCTGCCGCGTTCCAATGTCATGAACAGCACCATGAGTACCGCACGTTTGACGATCAATCTTCAGGCGCTGGCCAGCAACTGGCGGGCGCTCAACGCAAAAACGGATGTCGAGACCAGCGCCGTGGTCAAAGCCGACGCCTATGGTCTGGGTTCCGGACCGGTATCCGCGACCTTGGCCGAGGAAGGTGTTCGCAAGTTTTTTGTCGCCGTCGCCGAGGAAGGCGTCACCGTGCGCAAGGCCGTTGGCCCCGGCCCGCTGATCGGCGTGTTCTCGGGGCATATGGAAGGTGACACCGATCTGCTGCGCGATCATGACCTGACGCCGCTGATCAACTCGCCCGAACAGTTCCTGCGTCACCAGCAGGCGTTACCGGACCAACCCTTTGGCATCCAGCTGGACAGCGGCATGAACCGTCTGGGTCTGGAGCCCGCCGACTGGGCCGAACTGCGCCCCAAGGCCGAGCCGCTGAACCCGGCCGTGGTCATGTCGCACCTCGCCTGCTCGGACGAACCCGACCACCCGATGAACCGCCAGCAGCTGAAAACCTTCCGCGAGATGACGGACGGCGTCACTGCGCCCCGGTCGCTGGCAGCCACCGGCGGCACGCTGCTGGGCCCCGAATTCCATTTCGACTTCTGCCGCCCCGGTGTTGGCCTTTACGGAGGGATGCCCTTTGCCGACGCCAAGCCGGTGGTGACGGTCGACCTGCCCGTCATTCAGGTGCGCGCGGTCGAGGTCGGAGAATCCGTCGGTTACGGCAACAGCTGGGTTGCACGGCGTCCGTCTCGTATCGCAACCGTGGCCGCTGGTTATGCCGACGGTCTGCACCGCGCCATCGGCGGCGGTATCGACACATTTGCGGGTGGCATGCCCTGCCCTGTGGTCGGCCGGATCTCCATGGACCTGATCACCGTCGACGTCACCGACCTGCCCGAAGACCCCGAACGCCTGCGCATCCTGAACGGCCACCAGACCGTCGATGACCTGGCCGAGGCTGCGGGCACCATCGGCTACGAAATCCTCACCTCGCTTGGCGCGCGCTATTCCCGGGGCTACGTGGAATGAACCCTCTCAACCTGCTGGGCGGTCTGGGCCGGGCGGTCCTGGCGCTATTCGCCACATTCGGCAAAGTTGCGCTGTTCTCGGTGGATGCGATTTCGCACATCTTCCGCCCCCCCTACTACCCGCGTGAGTTCATGGTTGCGCTGATGAATATCGGCTGGCTGTCGCTGCCGGTCGTCGGCATGACCGCCATTTTCACCGGTGGCGCGCTGGCCCTGCAAATCTACGCTGGTGGCGCCCGCTTCAACGCCGAGGCCGTGGTGCCACAGATCGTCGCCATCGGTATGGTGCGCGAACTCGGCCCCGTTCTGGTCGGCCTGATGATCGCGGCCCGCGTGACCTCATCCATCGCGGCTGAGATCGCCACCATGAAAGTGACCGAGCAGATCGACGCGCTGGTCACCCTGTCGACGCATCCGATGAAATACCTGACCGCCCCGCGCGTTCTGGCCGCACTGATCACCGTTCCGCTGCTGGTGGGGATCGGCGACATTATCGGCATAGCCGGCGGTTATGCAGTCGCGACCCAGAACTTGGGTTTCAATCCGGCAAACTACCTGTCGAACACCGTCAATTTCCTTGAGGCCCGTGACATCGTCTCATCGCTGGTCAAAGGGGCCGCCTTCGGCCTGATCGCGGCAATCATGGGCTGCTACTACGGTATGGATTCGGGCCGCGGCGCGCAGGGCGTGGGCCGGGCCACCAAATCCTCGGTCGAATCCGCCGCAATCATGATTTTGGCCGCCAACTTCATTCTGACAGGGGTGTTCTTCTCGCTATGATCCGAATGGAGAACGTACATAAGGCTTTCGGCGACAACCATGTGTTGCAGGGTATGAACCTTGAGATTCCCAAGGGCACCTCGATGGTTATCATCGGCGGCTCGGGCACGGGGAAATCCGTGGCGCTGAAATGTATCCTGGGACTGATCAAACCCGACAGCGGCATGATCTACGTGGACGGAAAAGACGCCACCAAGGGCGACCGGGACAGGTTCCTGGCCCGCTTTGGCATGCTGTTTCAGGGGGCGGCGCTGTTTGACTCGCTGCCGGTCTGGCAGAACGTTTCCTTCCGCCTGCTGCGCGGCCCGCTGAAACGCCCTCCGGAATACGCCCGCGAGATCGCCATCGAGAAACTGCGCCGCGTGGGGCTGAAATCCGACGTGGCCGACCGGTTTCCGTCGGAACTGTCGGGTGGAATGCAGAAACGCGTCGGCCTCGCCCGCGCCATCGCCGCCGAGCCCGAGATCATCTTCTTCGATGAGCCCACCACGGGTCTGGACCCGATCATGTCCGGCGTCATCAACGACCTGATCCGCGAAATCGTGACTGAGATGGGCGCCACCGCCATGACCATCACCCACGACATGAGTTCCGTCCGCGCAATTGCCGACAACGTCGCCATGCTGCACGGAGGCGTCATCCAATGGACCGGCCCGGTAAGCCAGATGGATGCGTCGGGCGATCCCTATGTGGAACAGTTCATCAGCGGCAGTGCCGAGGGGCCGATTGAGGCGGTGCGGTGACGAGCTTAGCCTTGGACTACGTTCTTGGATTCGGGCTGATATTTTGCTGGGCTTTCGCCGCTTACTTTGCGTTGGTTGGTTTGTCTCGGTTCCCATTATTGTCGCTGTTGATCTTCGCAACCTTTACTTATGGGCTCGTGTACGCTTTCCAACCGAGCTTTGCCGTGCCTCATACACCTTTTTTGATAGGGAACGGATTGTGTTACACCGCAATTTCAGTCGTTGTTTTGTGGCCCGGACGTTTTTTTGATCCGAAACCTCTTGCAAGGTTGGCGGGGCTGATTTTTGTTGTCGCGGGCCCCGCAACAGTGTGGGCAATTTACGAGGGCCTAAAAACCGCTATCCCACCAGTTGGCTAAGATCGTAGCGATTTCCCAGAGCACGGATTACATATCAGTGATGCCAATGACCCTCCGCCTCGCCACCCTCTCGCTCCTGATCCTCTACCCCATCGCGTGGTTCGCCCCGCTGATGCGCGCGGGCCTGCTGCCGATCTTCGGCCTCAGCGAAATCAGCGTCATCACCGGCCTGCAATCCCTCTGGAAATCCGACGTCTTCCTGGCGCTGATCGTCACCGTCTTCGCCCTCTTCGCGCCATACATCAAAACCATCGGCACCGCCCTGATCCAATGGGACCTGCTGGATGCCCGCGTCCAACCCGCGCTCAACATCCTCGGAAAACTGGCAATGGCCGACATCTTCCTGATCGCGCTTTACATCACGCTGGCCAAGGGCATCTCTTACGCGACCATCGAAACCGCATGGGGCCTCTACCTGTTCACAGCCTGTATTCTGGCGTCGATTGCACTGGGCCAGATTACCGAAATGACACGCAGTTCACGAAATCCTCAGAGCTAATTGATTGAAAACACTCATCTGAGTATCATCTTAGTATTTCGAGCAGTAAAAATTTGTAGTTTACGGGTCCGCAGCGGATCATTCTGTGTGTTTTAGGTGTCTCCGCTTGGACCTGGTGTTAACCGGTTCTAGAAGGAGTTCGTCGATCATGACAGCCCTCCACAATGTGACATTGCAATTTCAAAATGCCTTTTTGAGACTGACCTTTTTTCTGATATGCGCGGCCGCACTACTATCCGTTTCAGCCACACTTCTGTCCGCCCTGGGTGTATTGCCCTGGCTCTCGATTCAGGCCGGGTTCGGTGACGGCACGGTAACCGACGCCGGGATGTACGTTCAGATCGGCCTGACCGCGCTGATCCTGATGCTGGCGTTCTACCTGCCGGCCAATGCGCGGATGATGGCGCTGGAAAACAACCATCGAAAATTCGCGCTGAACATGCACGATATATCTTCGGCCTATCAAATGGCCCATGCCGCAGATCGCGAGGGGCTGTTCATGATGTCGTCCGAGTTCGACGCCGTCAAAGAGCGGATGGCCTTTTTGCGCCAGCACCCCGACCTGCAGACGCTTGAGCCCGAGATTCTAGAGCTTGCTGCTCAGATGAGCCAGATCAGCCACGAGCTGGCCCAAACCTACGGCAACGCCAAAATCTCTCGCGCGCGGATGTTCCTGCAACAGCGTCAGGAAGAGATCGAACAGTTCCAGAAGCGGATCGAAGAGGCGCAGGTAATCCAGAACGAACTGCGCCAATGGACCCGCGACGTCGAGATGGAGGAATCCATTGCCAAGTCGCAATTGACCCGCCTGCGTGACGAGCTGTTTGAACTGCTGCCGGAACTGTCGGCGCAGTTGCAGACACCGCCCAAGGATAAAACGTCCCAAGCGTCCAGCGTCATCGCAATGTCGCCCCCCCGCGCCGCGGAATAGGCGCGCCAGCGCCCGCCACGGACGATGGCCCCTTGGGGCCTGAGGACGCGGCACCCCATCGGCGGAGATGAAAGCCCTGCAAGGGCTTGAAGAACCGCCCGTCCTCGGGCACCAAGGCGGCATGGCAAAGACGACTTTCTCCTGCTCGGCCTGTGGCGCGACACATTCGCGCTGGTCCGGGCGTTGCGACGGATGCGGTGAATGGAACACCATTTCGCAGGACGTTCCCCTATCCGCCGGACCGGCCAAGAAATCCCTTGGTGGAAAACGCGGCCAGTCCATTGCTCTCAGCGACCTGTCCACCGAGGAAACGCCTCCACCCCGAACCCTCTGCGGGGTCGAGGAACTGGACCGTGTGCTGGGTGGCGGCCTTGTTCCCGCCTCGGCCCTTTTGGTGGGCGGAGATCCGGGCATCGGCAAATCCACCCTTCTGCTGCAGGCCGCGGCGCGGTTTTCCCGGGCCGGCGTCAAAACCATCTATGTCTCGGGCGAGGAAGCCAGCGCGCAGGTGCGGATGCGCGCGCGCCGATTGGGGCTTGAGGACGCGCCGGTGCAACTGGCGGCCGAAACCAATCTGCGCAACATCCTGACGACGCTTGAGGCGGAAAAACCCGGCCTCGCCATCATCGACTCGATTCAGACCATGTGGGCAGACAATGTGGACAGCGCCCCCGGCTCAGTGTCACAAGTTCGGGCCGCAGCGCATGAATTGACCACGTTTGCGAAACGACACGGCGTATCGGTCATCATGGTCGGCCATGTCACCAAGGAAGGCCAGATCGCAGGCCCCCGCGTGGTCGAGCACATGGTCGACACCGTGCTCTATTTCGAAGGCGAGCGTGGCCATCAATTCCGCATCCTGCGCGCCGTGAAAAATCGCTTTGGCCCGGCTGATGAGATCGGCGTTTTCGAAATGACCGGCAAAGGGCTGGCGCAGGTCACCAACCCCTCGGCCCTGTTCCTGTCGGAACGTGGCACCCCCAGCCCCGGTTCGGCCGTGTTTGCCGGGATCGAAGGCACCCGCCCTGTTTTGGTTGAATTACAGGCACTTGTGGCCCCTTCACCGCATTCCCAGCCCCGCCGCACGGTTGTCGGATGGGACAGCGGGCGGCTGGCGATGATCCTCGCCGTGCTTGAAGCCCGCTGCGGTATCCCCTTCGCGGGCCTCGATGTCTATCTGAACGTCGCCGGAGGGCTGAAGGTCAGCGAACCCGCAGCCGACCTTGCGGTAGCTGCCGCATTGCTGAGTGCCCGCGAAGACACAGCCCTGCCCGCAGATACCGTTGTTTTCGGAGAAATCTCGTTATCCGGGGCACTTAGACCCGCCCCGCAGACCGAAAACAGGTTGAAAGAAGCCCAAAAACTTGGTTTCACATCGGCAATTGCTCCGGCAGGTGGCAAAACCGGCACTGTGGCAGGTCTGACACTCACCCGACCCTCTGATTTGGTGGGGTTTGTTGGCGAAACCTTCGGAGCAGGTTAAGGTAACGCCTTGAGGGGCTGAAAAAAATACAGGCGAGGGCCATGGAAGGTTTTACAATAATCGACGGGGTGGTTGCCCTGATCATCGTCGTGTCGGGCCTGCTGGCCTATTCACGCGGTTTTTTACGTGAGGTTTTGGCCATCGCGGGCTGGGTCGCAGCCGCCGTTCTGGCCTTCATTTTTGCACCCCAGGCCGTACCGCTGGTAAAAGAAATCCCGGTGGTCGGAGATTTCCTGCGCGACAGCTGCGAATTGTCGGTGATCACCGGTTTTGCCGCCGTCTTTGCCATCGCGTTGATCGTCGTCAGCATCTTTACACCGCTGTTTTCGTCGATCGTTCAACGCTCGGCCATCGGCGGGCTGGATCAGGCGCTTGGGCTTTTCTTCGGCATCGCCCGCGGCATCCTGTTGGTGGCCATTGCTTTCTTTGTCTACGACACCGTGATGACCGGTCAGTCTTATACGATCGTCGACGAAAGCCGCTCGGCCAAAGTGTTCGAACAGTTCAGCGACCGGATCGAAGAACAGAACCCCGAACAGGCTCTGGGCTGGGTCACCCAGCAATATGAAGAGCTTGTGGCAAGCTGCAACGGTGGCACGGACACTACGGAACAACCGGCCGCCCCGGATACAGCCGAACCGGCCACCACCGAATAAGAAAAAACGCCCGGCTTTGTCCGGGCGTTTTTTTCTACGTCTGCGCGTCAGGTTTTAACTGACAAAGCCCTCGCCCGCGCAGACTGTGCATCTGATGGTTTTCAGGCCAAAACATCCTTCGCAGCGACCCATTATGGGTTTTCCAAGTATATCCCGGCTTTTAAGGACCTCTCCGGCCCCATTGCAGATCGGACAAGGCGCGCGTCCCATACCACGGCACCTATGGCACCTGCGTTTTACAGGTTCTTCCTTTTTTGTTCCTTGCTTGTGTTGCCACATGGCTTTGCCCCAATCGAACCCGGTTTTATGAAAAAACTCATGACTTTCGCCATGACAGCACATGCCTGCGCCCGTGTCACCTTTTGATGCCGTGTCAGGCAAAATACACCTGCAGGAACCGACAATTGTGATCCTTTGATGACACAGGCCCCGTTAGGCATTATGTGGATGCCGAGCTGACATGGAATCGGAGCCGCCGATCTTGCTGACCCTGTTTACTTTCGCGCCCGCCCTCGTGACGAAGGCGCGTCTGCACCAGCAGCCGGGATCGCGGCAAGGCGTACAGGTACACCTATGCAGATGTTCAGATCATCATCGCCAGTCAAAACGTCGTAGAAGTTGGAGCCCGTAGATGTGTGGGATTTTGGGGATCGCAAGCAGGACGCATGATGTCTTTGCGGAAATCTATGACGGGCTGCTGATGCTGCAGCACCGGGGTCAGGACGCCTCGGGCATCGTCACCTATAACGATGAATTCTTCCGTGAAAAGAAAGCCAACGGTCTGGTCAAGGATGTGTTCAACGCACAGGACGCCGAAACCCTGTTGGGCAAGATCGGCATGGGCCATGTGCGCTATCCCACGGCAGGGTCGCTCAGTGCGTCCGAGGCCCAGCCCTTCTTTGTGAACGCGCCTTATGGCATCTATCTGGTCCATAACGGCAACATCACCAACACCGCCGAACAGCGCGAGAAGGTCACCGCAAAATACAGCCGCCACCTGCGCACCACTTCGGATTCCGAAATTCTGCTGAACGTGCTGGCCGACAAGGTTGCCGACGCAATCAAGGTGAATGGCAATGCCGAGCCGATCCGCAACCTCTTTGCCGGTGTGAAGATGACGATGGAGCGGGTTCAGGGCGCCTATTCGGTAATCTGTCTGGTTGCCGGTGTCGGCATGCTGGCCTTCCGCGACCCGTATGGCATCCGCCCGTTGTCCGTTGCCAAACGCGATGTGGATGGCGAAGGCGACGACTATGCCTTTGCCTCGGAAGATGTGGCCTTTGGCATCAACGGCTTTGACAAGCTGCGCGACGTCAAACCCGGCGAGGCGATCCTGATCGATCTGGACGGCAAAATGCACACCTTCCAAGCGGTCGAAGGGCAACTGACGCCGTGCATTTTTGAATATGTCTACCTCGCCCGCCCGGATTCGCTGCTGGACGGTGTCTCGGTCTATAAGACCCAGATGCGCATGGGCCAGACACTGGCCCGTCAGATCGAGGCCGCCGGTCTGGATATCGACCGCATCATCCCCGTACCCGACAGCGCCCGCCCGGTCGCGCTTGAGGTCGCCAAGGCGACCGGCATCCCCTACCGCGAGGGGCTGGTCAAGAACCGCTATGTCGGTCGGACTTTCATCATGCCCGGTCAGGAAGAGCGTCAGAAATCTGTGCGCCGCAAGCTGAACGCCGTTCCGCTTGAGTTCAAGGGCCACAACGTACTGCTGATCGACGATTCCATCGTGCGCGGGAACACGATCAAAAAGATCGTGCAGATGTGCCGTGAGGCCGGAGCCAAGAAGGTGTTCATTGCCAGCGCCTCTCCGCCGGTGAAATTCCCCAATGTCTATGGCATCGACATGCCCACCAAGCATGAATTGATCGCCAATGGCAAAGAGGTCGAAGAGATCCGGCAGGAACTGGGCGCCGATGCTCTGTTCTATCAGAACCTCGACGACCTGATCTGGTCCGCCAAGGAAGGCAACCCCGAGATCGAGGCCTTCGACTGTTCCTGCTTTGACGGCAACTACATCACCGGTAGTGTCAGCGACGATTATCTGGACAGCCTCGAAAACAGCAGCCGCGTCAGCAAAAAGCGCGAGGACATGCAGGTGCCCGGCGGTTCGTGGAACAGCGCGAAACTGGCTTCGGGATAAGTCCGGACTCGAATCAATACAGTTTTTGACCCGCACAGCTTTGGTGATGCGGGTCTTTTTCTGTCTGGCTCTCAGGCGCATGAGTGGGTTTTCGCGCACAACCCTCCGATGAAGAATTTGCAATCGCAAGGGCTTCGCCCGAGTCGAGGACCCTGTCGGTCTCGTGACCCTGAGCCGGGGTTTAACTCTGTGGTCCGGTTTGCTAGGCCGCCGACTGCCAACCACTCAAAACAAGGGGCTGGGCCACCACGGCCGGGTCGGAATTCATGTCGAACGCAACCGTCAAAAGCGTGGCCACACAAAAGGGTGCGCTGAACAAAAGTTCCGTGTCCGTGCTGGGGGTCTTCGGGCCAAAGTCGGATATGCGCGCGCTGGTGCGCATGTCGTCTGGCCGAGTGAAAGAGGTCAAGCCTGGCAGCCGGGTATCCTCAGGCACCGTGGTCGCCATTGATGACGAGGGTGTGATGCTGCGACAAAGCGGCCAGACCAAACGGATCGCCATACCCGGCAGTTAAACTGGCTTGACGCCCTGCGCGCAGGGGTTCAAACCGCTGTTATGACCGATCAGACCAAAATTGCCCTCGTCACCGGGGCCTCTCGTGGGTTGGGCGCCGCCCTGGCCGAGGCGCTGGCACCCGAATATCACATCGTCGCCGTTGCCCGCACCACCGGCGGGCTGGAAGAGCTGGATGACCGCATCCGCGCCAAAGGCGGCGCAGCCACGCTTGCCCCTATGGACATCGCCGATCCGAACGCCATGGCCACCTTGTGCCGGGGCATCCATGATCGCTGGGGCAAGGTCGATCTGTGGCTTCACACGGCAGTCCACACCTCGGCGCTGACGCCCACGCATTTCGTCGATCCCAAGGAATGGACCAAGGCCGTCAACACCAATGCCACTGCCACGTCGGTCCTGATCCCCTACATCGCCCCCCTGCTGGGCGAGGCCGGACATGCCGTGTTTTTCGATGACCCGAAAGCGGGCGAGAAATTCTATGGCATCTATGGCGCGACCAAGGCGGCGCAGATGGCGCTGGCACGCAGCTGGGCGCTTGAGACCGAACGCACCGGTCCGCGCGTGACAATTGTCGAGCCTGCGCCGATGCCAACGGCCGTACGCGCTCGTTTCCACCCCGGCGAGGATCGTGATGTGCTGACCAGCACAGCAGATGAGGCCGCGCGCATTTTGGCACTGCTGTAGGGAATGGCCCTTTGGGCCATGCCTCCGGCGGAAGTATTTGGGAAAAGATGAAGCGCGCGGGTTTACGCGATATGCACGCCGTTGCGCCCGGCCAGATCGACGAAGAATTGCCACGCCACGCGGCCCGAACGTGCGCCGCGTGTGGCCTGCCATTCGATGGCTTCGGCGCGCAGGGTCTCGGGTGTAATTGAGACACCGTGGGCCGCGCAATAGCGGTCGATCATGGCCAGATATTCATCCTGATCACAGGGATGGAAGCCCAGCCACAGCCCGAACCGGTCGGACAGCGAGACCTTTTCTTCGACCGCCTCGGACGGGTTGATGGCGCTTGAACGCTCGTTCTCGATCATGTCCCGCGGCATCAGGTGGCGGCGGTTCGAGGTGGCGTAGAAGACGACGTTTTCCGGGCGGCCTTCAATGCCACCGTCCAGCACCGCCTTGAGCGATTTATAGTGCTGGTCATCGTGGCTGAAGGACAGGTCATCACAGAACAGGATAAACCGGTGCGGCGCGGCGCGCAGATGGTTCAGCAGGCGCGCGACCGAGCCCATGTCCTCGCGCTGCAGTTCCACCAGTTTCAGGTCCGGAAAGTCCGCCTGTAGCGTGCCATGCACCGCTTTGACGAGGCTGGATTTACCCATCCCGCGCGCGCCCCAAAGCAGGGCGTTGTTGGCCTTGAAGCCGGCTGCGAACCGACGCGTATTGTCCAGCAACGTATCACGGGACCGGTTGATTCCGACCAGCAGGTCCAGATCGACCCGGTTGACCTGCGTGACCGGCTCCAGCCGATCCGGCTCCACATGCCAGACAAAGGCCGGGGCAGCCCCGAAATCGGGGGCGGCCAGAGGAGCTGGCGCCATACGTTCCAGCGCGTCGGCGATACGGTTCAGGGCTTGATCGTCCATTGAGGCCTCCGGTCTTGTCTTGCGGGGTTCAAACCATGTTCCGCCCGGCACAACAAGAGCGCGGCACGAAAAAGGCGCGCCCCGAAGGACGCGCCCGATTGTTAGCAACCGACAGGATTACTTGCCGTCTTCTTCCAGCACGATCTCTTCGTCGGCCTCTTCTTCTTCGTCGTCATAATAGCCATCAGCGCGCAGTTGCTCTTCGCGCTTTTTCTCGACGCGTGCGACGAGGAAGATCGACACCTCATAGAGCCCGTAGACCACCACAAAGAGAATGATCTGAGTGATCACGTCCGGCGGTGTCACCAGTGCAGCCAGCACCAGAATGGCGACCACGGCGTATTTGCGTACCGAGCCCAGCCCTTCGGCAGTGACCAGTCCGGCCTTACCCATCAGGGTCAGCAGAACCGGCAGCTGGAAGCACAGGCCAAAGGCCACGATGAACTTGATCGTCAGGTTCAGATATTCCTGCGCCGAACCCTGGAACACCACGCTCAGCGGTGCCGCTGTTGCGCTATCGGTCACAGCCTCACCTTCGGCACCGAATTGCTGGAAGCCAAGGAAGAAGTCATAGGCCAGCGGCGTGACCACGTAGAAGGCAAAGCTTGCGCCCAGCAGGAACATGAAGGGCGAGGCCAGCATGAATGGCAGGAACGCGTTCTTTTCCGACTTATACAAGCCCGGCGCCACAAACCGCCACATCTGCATGCCGATGTAAGGAAAGGCCAGGATGAAGCCGCCCAGCAACGAGACCTTGATGGCGACAAAGAAGCCTTCCTGCGGCGAGATGAAGATCAGCCCGCAATCCTGCCCACGCTCAGCCAGAACATTGCACAGGGGGTTAGTCAGGAAATTAAAGAGGGGCGTGGCCACCGTGAAGCAGATGATCATCCCGACCAAGAACGCCACGACGCAGTGAATCAACCGCGTGCGCAGTTCCGCCAGGTGCTCGATCAATGGGGCCGAGCTGTCCTCGATCTCGTCGGTTTTGGTCATGTCTTGCTTTCGGTTTTCAGCGCGGCTTCGGCCTCTTCAGCCTTGGCCAGCGCGTCAGCAGCTTCTTTGGCCTTGCGATCAGCAGCGGCCCGCGCGGTCGAGGCCTGAATCTTCTTGGCCTGTTCAGCCCGTTCAGCGGCCAGCTTGCCGGTTTCGCTGTCGGGGTCGAACTTGGTCGGGTCGATGCTTTTCGCCAGATCCTGTGCGGCCTCTTTCACGCCGTCCATGGCGGTACCAACCGGGTTGGTGGCCGCGTTGAGACCCTTCTTGATCTCGTTCACGCCCGCCTGATCGGCCGCCTCGTTCATGGCGCTGGAAAACTCACGCGCCATGCCACGGGCCTTGCCGACAAAGCGGCCGACATTGCGGAACAGCACCGGCAGGTCCTTTGGTCCCACAACGATCAGGGCAACAACGCCGATGACCAGAAGCTCGGTCCAGCCCAGATCAAACATCTGGACTTAGGCCTTGTCTTTGTCGGTCTCGGGGGTGACGTCCTTGGCCACTTCGGCGGCGTCCTGCTCCAGTTCGTCCGCGCCTTCGCGAACACCCTTTTTAAACGAGGTGATGCCCTTACCCACTTCGCCCATCAGAGAACTGATTTTGCCGCGGCCAAATAGCACCAGCACCACGACGGCGATCAGCAGAAGACCGGGAAGGCCGATATTGTTGAGCATGTCTCTTCTCCTTGTACGTCGGCGCCGCGCGCCGGGAATGTTGTCTGGCCCCGTGTCTACGCCTGCAGGGCCGTACGCAAAAGTGACGCAAATCAATTCCGCGCCGAATTGTGAACGGATCGTACGTTTTTTACGGGCTGGCCTTCCTTAACTGACAGGTTTATGTCAGTTGTTGGTGGCTAGGAAGAGGGCATCGAAACCTGGTCAACGGAGATTCACATGACCCATGTTGCAGAAATCGTCACCTTCACCCTTGCTAATGGCACCTCGCCAGAAGAGTTCGTGAAACTCAGCCAGACCTCCGAGGCGTTTGTCCGCTCGGCGCCGGGCTTTGCCCATCGGCAACTGAGCCACGGAGAGGATGGCCGCTGGACTGACTATGTCGTCTGGACCGATATGAAAGCCGCCAAGGATGCCGCCGCGCAATTCCCGCAACAGGACTTCTGCGCGAATTTGATGGCCGCCATCAACCCTGAAAGCATCCAGATGCGCCATGAGAACGTTCAATGGAACATGACCGCCTAGACGCGGTTCGGACGGCGTGACATGCGCCGCACGGATCGCCTGTTCGATATCATCCAGATCCTGCGCGACGGCAAACTGCACCGCGCGCAGGACATCGCGGATCGGCTCGAGGTCTCGGTTCGCACGATCTACCGCGACATGGATACGCTGGCCGCGTCCGGCGTTCCGGTCGAGGGCGAACGCGGCGTCGGCTACATGGTCCGCGAGCAGATCACCCTGCCCCCGCTGAACCTGACTCCCTCAGAGTTGGAAGCACTGAACCTCGGCATGGCCATCGTGGCCGAGGCCGCCGACCCTGACCTGAAAGCAGCGGCCGAGTCACTGGCCGACAAGATCGACGCGGTGCTACCGACTCAGGTCGTGGCCGAGGCCGATACATGGAAATTCGCCGTTTACCCCTTTGCCGACGCGGCACGGGGGCTGGCGCATATGGCCCCGATCCGGGCCGCCATCAAATCCCGCCAGAAACTGCGCCTGACCTATCGCCGCATCGACGGCGTTCTGACAGACCGCACCATACGCCCCTTGCACATGGAATACTGGGGCCGCGTCTGGACCCTCACTGCTTGGTGCGAGTTGCGCGAAGGCTTTCGAGTCTTCCGCATCGACCTGATCGAGGCGGTCGAGCCATTGCCCGAAATTTTCGCGGACGAACCCGGCAAGCGCCTGGACGACTTCGACCCGCACGCCTGACCGACTTCATCTTTTCCCAAATACTCCCGCCGGAGGCATGGCCCGGAACGGGCCATTTCCGTCACTTCAGGTAAGGTTCGGGATCAACCGACTCAAACCCTTTCCGTACCTCGAAATGGACATAGGAGTTATCCCCGCCCCTCAAGGATGCGATCTGCTGACCACGGCGCACCCGGTCGCCTTTTTTGACACTGGCTTTGTCGACATTCGCATAAACGGTCAAAAGGTCGCTGTTGTGCTTGATCACGATGATCGGCACCTGATCGGCATCTGCGGTGATGGCTGCAACGGTCCCGGCCTCGGCCGCCTTTACGGCAGAGCCAGGTGCCCCGGCAATATCGATTCCTTCGTTCTTGCCCTTCTCATAGGTCCGGATGATCGTCCCGGTGACAGGTAACCCAAGGGCCGAGTTGCTCTGGCTGGTCGGCGCCTCTGCGGTTACGTCAGGCGCTGGTACGGCCGGGGCGACCTGCTCGTCCGGCAGAGGCTGCGTCGCGCTTGGCGGTGTCGGTGTCGGCGACCCCTGCCCCGGTTGCGTCACGTTGGTGGCCGGCACAGCGGCCTGTTGCGGCGCAGGCTGGTTCTTGATCGGGATCAGCAGGAACTGATCTTCCCGCACGGTAAAGTCCGAATCCAACCCGTTCCACTCGGCCAGTGCGTTGACCGGAACATCGTATAGGCGCGAGATGGTAAAGGCCGTCTCACCCCGTTTGACCTTGTGACGGATCGGCTCAGGCCCCGAGGCCGCAGGCGGCGTCGGCGCAGGCGCCGCAGCGGGTTGCGCGGGTTCCAGCGTCGATGTCCGAACCGAACCGTCCGCCGGTGCCTCATCAATGGCCGTCCCGGCAATTGTGGCGATATCCACGGTACTGCCGGCTGCAACCGTGCGCGGCAATGCGATTACTTCGCCATCGCGCAGTTGGTCATCGGGTTGCAACCCGTTGAACCTTGCCAATTCACCCGCAGGCAGGCCGATACGTGCGGCCACATCATTGACCGTGTCCCCCCGGCGTGCGACGGCAACCTGGTAGTTCGGATAGCTAATCACCCCCCGCGCGTCCGGGGTCGGACGGTTGGTGGTCGCGGATTGCGCGGCATCTGCGGTCGTAAAACCACCCACATTGCCCCGCAGATCATAGTCGAGCGGACCTTCGCACCCGGCGAGGAACGCCACGGCCGCCACCCCTGTCGCACAGCGGAGCATCGCTGATTTGGAAACTGCTCTCATCTTACTGTCCTCAACGCCTGCCCCTGTTCTCCGGGGTTCCGGCGCATATTGCAGAATATCTAGTTACGCCCCGTCCCTGCCAAGCCCCTCCAAAAGGGGCACGAAACGAACGGGCAACAATTCGTCATAGTCCAAACCGGTTTCGGTACGCCGGACCCGGATCAGGGTCTGAACCGCATCCGACTGTCCCACCGGCAACACCATGATACCGCCGATTTTAAGCTGCGCCAAGAGCGGTCCGGGCGGGTCTTCTGCCGCAGCGGTCACAATGATTCGATCAAACGGGGCCTGCTCGGACAAACCGAAGGACCCATCCGACAACATCGTGGTGACATTGGTCAGCCCCAACTCGCGAAACAGCGCCCCGGTTTCGCGCACCAGACGCTTGTGGCGTTCCACCGTATAGACCCGGCGCGCCAGCTTAGACAGGATCGCCGCCTGATAGCCCGAGCCGGTTCCGACCTCGAGCACCGTATCCCGCGGAGTGACCTCAAGCGCCTGTGTCATCAGCCCCACGACCGACGGCTGGCTGATCGTCTGCCCGCAGGCAATCGGCAGAGGCGTATCCTCATAGGCGCGCTCGGCAAACAGGCCCTTGACGAACCGGCCCCGGTCGACCTGCTCCATCGCCGCCAATACGCGCGCATCCGTTACACCCCGCGACCGCAGGGCGAACAGGAACTGCATTTTCGTTTCGGGATCCAGTCCGGTCATTCGATTGTCTTCAGTGCCTCAAGCGCATCATGCGCTGTCAGATCGGCCCGCATCGGCGTGACCGAGATATAGCCCGCCAGATTGACCGCCGCATCCGTGCCCGGCGCGGTCGGGTTGTGCTGGTAGCCACCCTTGATCCACAGGAACCGCCGCCCCGAAGGCGAGCTGTGCGGTTCTACCGAGAAATGAGTGTCGCGGCGATAGCCCTGCGGAGCAACCCGCGTGCCCAGCACCTCATCTGCGGGTACCGGGGGGAAATTCACGTTGTAAAACAAGCGGTAATCGCCCTGCTCTACCGGGGTGGCATCCAGGATTTTCCGCACCAGATCGGCGCCAAACCGGGTTGCGGCCTCGAACGGATCGTCCAGCCCCAGATTGCGCGGGCCGAAATACTGCGACAGCGCAATCGCCGGGATACCCTGCAGTGCTGCCTCCATCGCGCCGCCGACTGTGCCGGAATAGAGTGTATTTTCGGCCGAGTTGTTGCCCCGGTTCACCCCCGACAACACCAGATCGGGTCGCGCGTCTTTCATGACGTCATGCAGCCCGGCCAACACACAATCGGCAGGAGAGCCCTCGGCGGCAAAGCGACGCTCGCCCAGCTTGGCGACCATCATCGGGTGGGTATAGCTGATGCAATGGCCGACGCCCGACTGTTCAAAGGCGGGGGCGACGACCCAGACTTCTCCGTCCGGTCCGGCCAGATCGGCCGCGATCGCTTCCAGGGCGATCAGACCCGGCGCGTTGATGCCGTCGTCATTGGTCAGAAGAATACGCATATGCCCCATCCACCGCTGCGTTTTGACCTTGATAGACCCGCCCCCGCGCGGCGGCAAGCAAAGCGAACCTGCAATCTGCGGCTTTCGCGCACCACTTGGGGCAAAACTGTGGGTTCAGACCCTAATCCGGGAAAACAAAGCACCGATCCCGGCGCACGGTCAGCCACATGACCCGCCCCGGATTGGGCACAAAGACATTCGGCACGGTGGCCTTCAGGACCGAGCCGTCATGGTCCATCCGAAACTCCACCAGGCTTTCATTGCCCAGAAACCGCGCCCGCTCGACCACTCCGCGGGCGGCGACCCCGTCGGTTACCGTGGGCAGTGGCCCTTTGCCATTGCGGTCAAAATCCAGCCGGACATGCTGAGGCCGGAAAACGATCTCGACATCCGTGCCATCGGGGACCCCCGGCGCCAGGAACTGACCAAATGGTGTTTTCGTCAGCGCGCCCTCAACTCTGCCGCGTAACACGTTGATATCGCTGAAAAATGCCACTGCGGCCTTGTCGACCGGACGGGTATAAACATTGTACGGTGCGCCTTGCTGAACGATCTTGCCGCGGCGCATCAAGGCGATCTCATCGGCCATGCGCATCGCCTCTTCGGGCTCGTGCGTCACCAGCACGACGGCGGCGTCTTCTTCCTTGAGGATCGCCAGCGTCTCATCGCGGATACCGTCGCGCAACCGGTTGTCGAGGCCCGAGAACGGCTCATCCATCAGCATGATACGCGGACGCGGCGCCAGCGCGCGCGCCAAAGCCACACGTTGCTGCTCCCCCCCCGACAGGTGGTGCGGGAACTTGTCGATGAAATGGATCAGATCGACCTTGCGCAGCAGTTCTTCGACCCGCGTGCGCTTTTCCTCTTTGTGACCCTTCAGGCCAAAGGCCACGTTGTCGGCCACGTTCAGATGCGGGAACAGGGCAAAGTCCTGAAACATCAGGCCGATCTCGCGACGCTCGGGCGGCACGCGGAACACCGTGTCACAGATCAGCTTGCCGTCGACATAGATTTCGCCGGATTCCTGCATCTCGACCCCAGCGATCATGCGCAGCGTGGTCGACTTGCCGCAGCCCGACGGCCCCAGCAAACAGGTCACCTTCCCCGCTTCAACGGTCAGCGAGACGTTGTCCACAACAACCCGCCCCTCGTACCGGGCGATCAGATTGCGGATTTCCAGACGAGGAGGAGTTGCGTCAACTGTCACCGATGGACCCCATTGCCTTTTCCCGATCAAATTCATCGGGCTTTAGGCGGGGATAGCAACCCCGCCCGTCAGGCGCAAGGGATCAGCAGCACCCGCCCGAAGTGGCTTCGCCGTTCGCTTCGAACGGGCTTTCACCGCCGCAGCCTTCAAAGATGCCGTAATGGGTCGAGAAATCGCCGATGAAGTCGAAATGCCGGGCAAAACGGGTATCTTTCAGCATCTTCCATGTGTTGCCGCAGACCGGAAAGACCTTATCGGCTTGAATCGCGTGGTGGTCGTCAAGTTCGAACAGATGCAGCGCGTTGGGGATGGTGCCTTTGTAGATCACCGCCTGGCCATAATCCTCACACGCCGGTTCCAGTTCGGAAAGCTTGAACAGCCGGTACGTAGCCGAAAGGAATTTCAGCGGCGCGACACGCTCTTCCAACACTGGGTTTTCGATGGTCAGCGGACGGTGTGTGACGCGGCGCGGATCGCCGAAACCCGCCTTGCGCGAGATCGACAGGAAATCGTTCCAATAGAGCGCACCTGACAGGCATTCGCCATACAGCACCTCGTCTTCTGCCATTGCCTGCGGAATGCGGCGGTCGGCGTAGACGTCCGAGAAATACATCTCACCGCCCTCTTTCAAAAGACGATGTGCGCCCCGCAAAACGGCCTCTTTGTCGGTGGCCAGATTGATCACGCAGTTCGAAACGATGATGTCGAAGGACCCGGGTTCAAGGTCCAGTTCATCCAGCTTTTCGATATAGCCGTGATGGAATTCCACGTTGCTGGCCGCATGGCCGAACGCTTGCGCGTGATAATCCTGATGCGCGCGGGCGACGTCCAACTGCTCGGGCGTCATGTCGACACCAACCACTCGGCCCTTTTCGCCCACCATCGCAGACAGGGCATAGACGTCGCGGCCCGCACCGCAGCCTAGATCGAGGATGCTCATCCCCTCCAGATCCAGCGGCGCGATCAGGCCGCAGCCATAGTAACGGGTCAGCACATCATCATGAATTTTCGAGAGAATCTTTTTGACATGATCCGGCATGTCATCGGGCGTGCAGCACGCATTGGTTTGCAAGTCGGCGCTGCCTTGCAGGACCTCGCCATAGTAATTCTGCACAGCTTCATGCTTCATCGCGGCTATCCTTTTTCTCACTGGCTGCACCGCAGCTAATACAGCGCAGACCCCGGTGCAATCCGGGCATTTCAGAATTGACGAAAGCGTGAGAGTGCCGAGCTACCCCAGCAGATCGAAATCAACACCAGCGCGCACCCGCCCGTTCACCTGAATTTCAAGCCGATGCGCGCCGGGAACCAGTTTGAACGTGGTCGCATTGCCTTTCAGCTTGTGTTTCTTGCTCAGCTTCAGCGTGCCATCCTGTAGAGCGGCCTGTTTCAGCTTATGCACCTTGGCTGAGGTCTTCCCCCCAGGCCTTTGAAAGTGAATGATATAATCCACCAATACCGGCTGATCCCCGGCCCCCTTCAAGGTCACCTCGAATTCCAGCGCCTCACCGATCCGGGCGTCACCGTTCACCTGAACATCCGCAGTGACTTTGGCATCTGGATCATATCCCAGCATCTTCATGGCCCCCGAGTGGCCGGACTTCACCAGCCCCCGCAGGGTATGAGACGTCATCCAGCGCAGTTCGTCCTGCCTCTGTTGCCCAGCCGAGGCCCAGACCTGCAGCCGATCCAGCACCAGTTCGGGATCCTTCTTGGTAATGTCATTCAGATGGTTCGCCACCGACCGCGTGACATAGCGCGTCGGGTCGCCATGCAGCCTGTCCAGCAAGGGCAGCGGGTCGGTCATGTTAAGCCCCACCGCCTGCCCCCACGGCAGCCGTGGCCGAGTGCCTTCACTGACCAGACGGCGCACGTGGTAACTGTCGTGCCCACACCAGAGTTCCATCCGCGCCAGAACATGATCCTGGTGTTGGTTCAAAAACGGGCGGATCGCCCATTCCATCGAAAACCGCTGGGTCAAGTCTTCCAACACATCCAGCGCCAGATCGGGATGGTCCAGCCCGACATTGACCACCCAATCGCCCAGAGGCGCAAAGATGAAATCGCCGAAATCGTCATCTGTCTTGCCGGGATCCAGCGGTGGTGGCAAAGCGCGCAACAGGGTCGGCGCGATGTCTGGCAAATCACCGGGCACGGTTTGCTGCAAACATTCGGCGATCCAGGCCATGCGTTCCTTGAGCTCAAGCTCCAACAGGCGGGACATCACCAGCCCCACAAATGCCTCAGCATCAAAGGTCGGGTCAGCCCCGGCAAAAAGCCCCGCCAGATAGCGGGTCTTTTCTGCGTTAAACAGCTGGTCTTTCAAGGAAAAGTTTTCGGCCATGGTCACATCGTTAAATTGGTCGCGCCGCCGTCCAGCAGGATGTTCTGACCGACAATGAAGCCCGCATGCTGCGAACACAGGAACGCACAGGTTGCGCCGAATTCCCGCCGCGACCCATAGCGCCGCGCCGGAATTGTCGCTGCACGCTGCGCGCGCGCTTCGTCAATGGATATCCCTTGCTGCGCTGCGACACCGCCATCCAGCGAATCCGCGCGGTCGGTGGCATGAATACCCGGCAGCAGGTTGTTGATCGTCACGCCATGCGGTGCCACTTGCCGCGAGGTTCCAGCCACATAACCGGTCAGCCCGGTGCGGGCCGCGTTCGACAGACCCAACACCGCGATTGGCGCACGTACGGATTGCGAGGTGATGTTCACCACACGCCCCCAGCCCTTGTCGATCATCCCCGGCAACAGCGCCTTCATGAAGGCGATCGGTGTCAGCATGTTGGCGTCCAGCGCCTTGATGAAATCGTCACGCTCCCAGTCGGACCAAATTCCCGGAGGTGGGCCACCAGCATTTGTCACAAGAATATCAACGCCCTGTGCCGCGTTGACAACCTGCACCCGTCCCTCGGTTGAAGTCACATCACAGGCCACCGTCCGCACATCCACGCCGTGTTCGGATCGCAAGCGGGCTGCTTCGGCCTCCAACGCCTCGGCGCCGCGGGCGTTCATTACCAGATCGACACCCGCCGCGGCCAAAGCCTCGGCACAGCCCAACCCCAGACCTTTGCTACTGGCGCAGACCAGAGCGCGTTTTCCGCGAATTCCCAAATCCATTCTGATCCTCCCTGTCCTTGCCACACATCTAGCACCGGCCCCGCAAGGAAGACCAGAATTCAGGCTGCCTCAGTAAAAGAACTCCTCGCGGACGATCTTGCCATCGGCAACGTGATAAACGCCCACCTCGCGCATATCAAAGCTCTCACCACTTTCCTTCACCTTGCCCTGAACCTCGAAGATCACGGCAAAACGGTCGTCGCCATGCAGGTACGGGTCGCTGACCGTTGCGCTCGAAACCTCATGCGCGCCTTCCCACCACTCATGCTTGCCACGGATCGCGTCGCGGCCCTGCACTTCCTGGCCCATACCCGAATAATCCACTGCCTCGACCGAGACAGCATCCGACGCATAAAGCTTATCCAGATTTTCCTTCGCCCGATCCTCGCGGCAGCCTGCGACCAGTTCGTCGGCAATCTCTTTCAAATTCATTGGTCCACTCCACTATTTGTTCACTATATGTTCTTATTGCCATAGGGACATGATTCGAACCACCCCCTTTGTCTTGCCTCGGCGGGTTTCCCCGCCTATACGCGCGAATATGCTTGATACCTCGAACCAACCCGCATTGCCGCCCGAGATCGCCCGGCGCCGGACATTCGCCATCATCTCGCACCCCGATGCGGGCAAGACGACGCTGACTGAAAAGTTCCTGTTGTACGGGGGCGCGATTCAGATGGCCGGTCAGGTGCGCGCCAAGGGTGAGGCGCGGCGCACGCGGTCAGACTTCATGCAGATGGAGAAGGATCGCGGTATCTCGGTGTCCGCCTCGGCGATGTCGTTCGACTATGGGAATTTCCGGTTCAATCTGGTGGACACGCCCGGTCACAGCGATTTCTCGGAAGACACCTATCGCACGCTGACCGCCGTAGACGCCGCCGTGATGGTGATCGACGGCGCGAAAGGTGTGGAAAGCCAGACGCAGAAACTGTTCGAGGTTTGCCGCCTGCGCGATCTGCCGATCCTGACCTTCTGTAACAAGATGGACCGCGAAAGCCGCGATACGTTCGAGATCATCGACGAAATTCAGGAAATGCTGGCCATCGACGTCACCCCCGCCGCGTGGCCGATTGGCGTGGGCCGCGATTTCATCGGCTGCTACGACATGCTGCGCGACCGGTTGGAACTTATGGACCGCGCAGACCGCAACAAGGTGGCTGAGAGCATCCAGATCAATGGTCTCGACGACCCGAAGCTGGCCGAACACGTGCCCGAACACCTGCTGGACAAGCTTCTGGAAGAGGTTGAGATGGCGCGCGAATTGCTGCCTGCCCTCGACCCGCAGGCGGTGCTTGAAGGGCACATGACCCCGATCTGGTTCGGCTCGGCGATTAATTCCTTCGGCGTCAAGGAACTGATGGAAGGCATCGGCGCTTACGGCCCGCAGCCCCAGGTTCAGTCGGCGGAACCGCGTCAGATCGCGCCCGATGAAAAGAAGGTTGCCGGGTTTGTCTTCAAGGTTCAGGCCAACATGGACCCCAAGCACCGCGACCGGGTGGCGTTTGTCCGCATGGCCTCGGGCCATTTCAAGCGCGGCATGAAGCTGACCCATGTGCGGTCGAAAAAACCGATGGCGATCTCGAACCCCGTTCTGTTTCTGGCGTCCGACCGTGAACTGGCCGAAGAGGCCTGGGCCGGTGACATCATCGGCATCCCCAACCACGGGCAACTGCGCATCGGCGATACGCTGACCGAGGGCGAGGCGCTACGCGTGACCGGTATCCCCTCTTTCGCGCCGGAACTGCTGCAAACTGTTCGCGCGGCAGATCCGTTGAAAGCCAAGCACCTGGAAAAGGCTCTGATGCAATTTGCCGAGGAAGGCGCGGCCAAGGTGTTCAAACCCTCGATCGGGTCGGGCTTTATCGTCGGCGTCGTCGGTGCGCTGCAATTCGAAGTGCTCGCCAGCCGGATTGAGATGGAATACGGCTTGCCCGTGCGGTTTGAGGCGTCTCAGTTCACCTCGGCCCGCTGGGTCAGCGGCGACAAGGCCGAGGTCGAGAAATTCGTCAACGCCAACAAGCAGCACATTGCCCATGACCATGACGGCGACATCGTTTACCTGACCCGCCTGCAATGGGACATCGACCGGGTCGTCCGCGACTACCCGGCGCTGAACCTGACCGCGACCAAGGAAATGATGACGTGACCTGCCTGCAGGCCGAAATTGGTGGATAACCCGACCTGGGGTACTGTTTCGACGGTTCGGGGCCCTGCCCCGGACATCCTGCGCTTTGTGGCCTATCACCTCGATCTCGGGGTCGACCGGATGCATATCTATCTGGACGAACCCAATCCCAAGGCGTTCAACACGCTGAACCGGCATCCGAAGGTCGAAGTCCGCAATTGCGATGACGAGTTCTGGGCTTACCGCCAGCGCGAAAGGCCCGACCGGCACCAAACCCGCCAAACCGCGAACGCATCTTTTACGTATCGCAACACCGATCTGGACTGGCTGGCCCATATCGATGTGGACGAATTTCTGTGGTCCTCAAACCCCATCCGGGATCAGTTGCAATCCGTTCCGTCCGAAACCCAAGCGGTCCGTATTCGTCCGGTCGAAGCGTTGTCGAGCGGCGATGATACCTACAAGGCGCATATCCCAAGCGGCCCCGACCGCGAGGGACTGGTGCAGTCGATTTACCCCAACTATGGCGGCTTCGTTCTTGGTGGGTTCCTCAGTCACGTGCAGGGCAAACTGTTTGTCCGCACTGGAATGAAGAACCTGAGCTTTCGCATCCATAATCTGTTTCAAAACAGGGCGCTTTTGCCCTGCAAATTCGAGCTACCCGGGCTGGAGCTATGCCACCGTCACGCCCCCGATTGGGAACACTTTTTGGCGCATTACCGGTTCCGAATGGAACACGGGTCATACCAGCCCGGCATGTCCCCTAATGTTCCGCGCGAGCTTGGCGGCTTGAATATGAACGAATTGCTCAGCTGGATCGAAGCAGAAGAAGGCCCGGACGGCCTGCGCGCATTTTTCGAAGAGATAAGCGGCGCCGACCCCGAGGCGCGCGCCCGGCTGGAAGACCACGGCATGATCCGGCACCGACCGCTGGAACTGGATGAAAAACTCGGGAAACACTTTCCCGGAAGTGTCTGAATTGTTGCGAAAAATCCGCACCACCTGAGCGCGAAAAACCCTAAAGGGGTCTTCATTTGACCCCGACCAACGTTTTTGTTATGTCCCCCCTCAAGCCGAAATTGCGCAATGACGCGTATGGCCATCCGGGCCCGGCAAACCTCTGACGCGCGGGCCAGGTCTAGTGTCCGCATGAACCGGACATACATGACAAAATTTAACGAACTGAACCTGAACCCGAAGGTCCTCAAAGCCATTGAGGAAGCCGGATACGAAACCCCCACCCCGATCCAGGCCGGTGCGATACCGCCTGCGCTTGAGGGCAAGGATGTTCTGGGCATCGCCCAGACCGGCACTGGCAAGACCGCAAGCTTTACCCTGCCGATGATCACGCTGCTGGCCCGTGGCCGCGCCCGTGCGCGGATGCCGCGTTCGCTGGTCTTGTGCCCGACGCGGGAGCTGGCCGCGCAGGTGGCCGAAAATTTCGACACATACGCCAAAAATGTGAAACTGACCAAGGCGCTGTTGATCGGCGGCGTCAGCTTCAAGGAACAGGACGCCCTGATCGACCGTGGCGTTGACGTGCTGATCGCCACTCCGGGCCGTCTGCTGGACCATTTCGAGCGCGGTAAGCTGTTGCTGACCGGCGTTCAGATCATGGTGGTGGACGAGGCCGACCGGATGCTGGATATGGGCTTTATCCCCGATATCGAGCGCATCTTCTCGCTGACGCCATTCACGCGTCAGACCCTGTTCTTCTCGGCCACCATGGCGTCCGAGATTGAGCGGATCACCGACACGTTCCTGTCCGCCCCTGCCCGGATTGAAGTTGCCCGTCAGGCAACGGCATCCGAGACCATCGAACAGCGCGTCGTCATGTTCAAAGGCGGTCGCCGTGACCGTGAAGCCAGCGCCAAGCGCAAGGTTCTGCGCGCGCTGATCGACGCTGAGGGCGACAAATGCACCAACGCGATCATTTTCTGCAACCGCAAGACCGATGTAGATATCTGCGCGAAATCGCTGAAGAAATACGGCTATAACGCCGCCGCCATCCACGGCGATCTGGACCAGTCTCAGCGGATGAAGACGCTGGACGGATTCCGCGATGGCTCATTGCGCCTCTTGGTCGCCTCGGACGTGGCCGCGCGCGGATTGGACATTCCGTCGGTCAGCCACGTGTTCAACTTCGACGTCCCCGGCCATGCCGAGGACTATGTCCACCGCATCGGCCGCACCGGTCGCGCCGGGCGCGAGGGCAAGGCGATCACCATCTGCTCGGGCCGTGACGAAAAGGCCTTGGATGCGATTGAGAAACTGATCCAGAAGGACATCCCGCGGCTCGACAACCCCGTGAAGGAAGAGCCGAGGGACGAAGCCCCCAAGCGCGAGAAAAGGGCAAAGCCGTCGGACGAGAAAAAGACTGACAAAAAGCCCGACCGCAAGAAGGACAAGGAACCGCGCGGCCGTGGTCGCCGCGACGACAGTGGCCCCGCCGTTGTGGGCATGGGCGATCACCTGCCCAGCTTCATCGCGCTGAGCTTTGACGAGCGCCGCGCTGGCTAGTCGGGTTTGATTGCATAGAACTGGTTCTTCTGTGACCTAGAAATCAAACACGACCTAAATTGCCAGCACCAGCGCCAGAATAGAAACACCAAGCAACGTCATCCCGGCGATCTCGCGCCGGGTGATGGTTTCACGAAAAAACAAGAGTGATGCGAACAGGCTGAGCAGCAGCTCGACCTGCCCGAGCGCCTTGACATAGGCCGCATTCTGCAGCGTGAAGGCCAGAAACCAGCAGAACGAGCCGCACAGGCTGGTCAGGCCGACAAACACGCTGGTCCGGCGGGTCTGCCACACGGCAACCAACTCGGCGCGGTCACGCCACAGCAACCAAATACCCATGCTGAGAAACTGAAACGTCACCACCACGGCCAGCGTCACCAGCGCGCGGAACCAAGCGTCGATATCGCCCAGCTCCAGCGATGCCCCGCGATAGCTGACTGAGGAGAAGGCAAACAGCACCCCCGATCCCAGCCCAAGCCGCGAGGCACGGTTGGTCAGGTGCTTCCACCACGCCCCGTCGCCTCCGGGTGATTTCGACAGCAGCAGCACCGCCAGCAGACCAAGGAAAATTGCCACCAGCGCCCCGGCCGAGACCTGATCACCCAGCACCAGGAACCCGACAATGGCGGTCTGGATTACCTCGGTCTTCTTGAAGGTTATACCGACGGCAAAGTTGCGTTGCTTGAACAGGGCCACCACACAGATGGTGGCCAAAATCTGCGCCGTTCCTCCGATGACGGCGAACAGAAAGAACTTAGCTGTCAGAGGCGGCAGGCTGAACCCGGTCGCCTGCAGCGCCACAAACAGCCCCAGCAGCGCCAGCGGCAGGGAATAGGCGAACCGGGCAAAGGTCGCGCCTGCCGCGGTCAGCTTTACGGTGCTGAGCGATTTTTGCAGCATGAACCGCACGGTCTGGAAGGACGCGGCGGCGATGGTGACGGGAATCCACAAACTCATGGCGTCCCTTGTGTCGTGAAATCAACCCTTTGGCCAGAGAGGATGCACCACCGGATCTTTTGCCCGCAGGAAATACGCGCGGAAAATCTGCGCATAAGAGCGATAGACATAGGCCTCATTCCGGTCCTGATACCGATCCTTTCCAGCGCGATAGAGGGCGGGCAGCCGATACCACGGCGCGCTGGGGTTCATGTGATGAACGACGTGCAGGTTGTTGTTCAGAAACAGAAAAGCCAGCGGGCCGCGATCTTCGATGATCACCGTGCGGGCACCGGAGTTTTCATGCGCACGGTGTTCCAGAAAGGTGCGGATTTTGACCAGCCCCAATCCAAGGTAGGCCGACAGCACATAGGCCCAGATCGGCATCTGGGATTGGGCCACAATCCACAACACCGCCGCAACTCCGGGCAGATGCAGCGCCCAGGCCCGCAGAACATCCCGTCCACCGCGTAACTCGTTGCGCATGAACGCAATTTGCCCGAGGGTCGGCCCCAACACGATCCGTCCCAGCAGCGTATTGTTCACACTCAGCAACCGCCGTTGCCAAGCGGGCAAGGTACCCCACACCTGCGGGTCCAGATAGTTGGATTCGGGGTCGTCATAGGGGTCGGTCAACGTCTCGTCCCGGTGATGCGCCAGGTGCAGGTCGCGGAACCGCTGATACGGGATGAACAGGGTCAACGGCAGCGCCATCAACGCCTCGTTCAGCCACTTGGTGCGGAACGGATGACCATGCAGCGCCTCATGTGTGAGTGAAGAATGCAGCGCGGCCACAACCGCCATCGCCGGAACCGCCAACCACAGCGGCATCAGGAACGCCACCGCCAGCCACGCACCGTAACACACCGCGATCAGGGCCAAAGTGCCCCACTCTGGCTGTGCGGGCCTAGACATTGCGGCCCCACGAGATTCCCGCCCAGATACGTTCGTAAATCACATACATGGTCAGGCCGATGGCCGTATTCACAATCGCCAGCGTGCCGCCAATCGCAGCCGACCCGGTGGCCAGCAGTCCCACCAGCGTCATCACGATCAGTCCCATCACATTCCACAGCACAGCCTTCACGACTGATCTTCGTCGTGTCTCCATTCCGTCACCCATATTATTGTTATGTCTTTAAAATTACGGGTCGGCGCGTTCGTTGAAAATTCTGAATATGATTAACAAAATTCATCATCTGTGATATTTAAAAACACATGCAGGATAAAATCGACAAACGAGACCGCGCAGCACAGTTCCGGCTGCGACTCGCCCGCGCCATGGAAGAGCGTCATGTCAGCCAGAGCGCGCTGGCGCGGCATATCGGTGTGGACCGCTCGACCGTTTCGCAGCTATTGACCGATGAGGGCGCGCGGTTGCCGAATGCGCATGTGGTGGGCAGTTGCGCCTCGGCTCTTGGGGTATCGGCGGATTGGCTGTTGACCCTGTCGGACCGGCCGGAAAGCGCGGCGGAACTGCTGGCCAGTTCCCTGACCATGACCGAGGCCCCCCGTGCGCTGGTAGATGAGCGGATCTTCGAATGGCACCAAGAGGCCGCGGGTTATAAAATCCGTTATGTTCCAGCAACTTTACCCGACATGTTGAAAACACGCGCCGTGCTGGAATGGGAATACGCGCCGCATCTGGGCCGAACTGCGGATCAGGCGATCGGCGCCTCGGCAGACCGGCTGACATGGATGCGCAGCGCCCAGTCGGATTATGAAATTGCCATGCCGCTGTATGAAATCGACAGTTTCGCCCAGGCCTCGGGCTATTACGAAGGGCTTTGCCCCAAAATCCGGCTGGAACAGATCGACCATCTGCTTGAAATCTGCGAGCAGCTCTATCCGCGCCTGCGCATCTATCTGTTCGATGCAAAACGGCTCTATTCGGCCCCGGTGACGATTTTCGGCCCGCTTCTGTGCGTTTTCTACGCGGGCAGCCACTATATGGCCTTTCGCGACCGCGATCGGATCGAGACATTTACCCGCCATTTCGACCGTCTGGTGCGCGAAGCCGACCTGACCGCGCGCGACTTTCCCGACCATCTCAAACGGTTGCGCGCGGCGATTTCCAGCCCACCCCAGGGTTGAGGATGCACCAACGGCTTTCTTGTGCTATCGTCATTCGGCGCGAACCTTCGGGTATTCCGATCATAGACGGGAGGACGATAGGAATGGACGCACTACAAACCGCTCAATATGCACGAGCACTCTATACCGCTCATGGCGATCAGGCCGAGGCGGAAGCTGCCAGGAAAATGCGCGAATGCGAGGCCGCAGGGAACATTCAGCAAGCGCAGGACTGGCAGGCGGTCCGCCAGACCATCCGCCAGATTCGTGGGCCAAACCAGGGCTGATACGGTCTAGATTTTCGGGTCAGGATTCACCGTATGGCCGTCCACGGCAATCACCTGACCCGACACCAGCCGCGCCGCATCCGAGGCAAGGAAGACGGCCATATTGGCAATATCCTTCCCTTCGACGAACCGCCCCATCGAGGTACCAGCCGCATAGCCGTCATAGACCTGATCGCGGGTCATGCCCTTGGCGGCGGCTTCGCGGGCCAGCACACCCTCCATCCGGGGGCCTTCGACCGCGCCGGGGCAGATGACGTTGCAGCGCGCACCGTGTGAACCAAGCTCCATCGCGAGCGTCTTGCCCAGCCCGATCACACCCCATTTCGCCGCCGCATAGGGTGCGCGGTTTGGATAGCCGTATTGCCCGGCGGTAGAGGACGTGATCACCACTGACCCGCTGCCTTGCCGCTTGAATATCGGCGCGGCGAATTTCGCACACAGGAAGGCGCCTTCAAGGTTAACCGAAAGACAGAACCGCCAGTCGTCCAGCGCCACGTCCTCGACCAGAGCGGTTGGCCCTGCGACACCTGCATTGGCGCAGAGCGTGTCCAAACCACCCCATGCGGCCTCGATATCAGCGAACAAGGCAGCCACGGCAGTTTCGTCCGCTACGTTCACTTCAGACCGGTTCCAATGCGCCGGACATCCACCCAAGGCGGCTTGGTCCACATCCGCCACCCACACTTGCGCGCCCGACGCATCAAAGGCTTCGGCCATGGCCCTGCCGACGCCCGAAGCACCGGCCGTAATCAGAACGCGCCCACTCATGCCGGTTTTCGGATCGCAGCACCGGCGCCTTCCGGATATGGCAAACCGGCCTGCGCTTCGGCGATTCGGGCCATTGCGGCCTCAATCTCGGCCGATGGCGCGCTGGGGCGGCGGGTTTCGAGACTGACATGCAGCAGGAAGCTTTCGCCCGTGGCGATCAGCTTGTCGCCCTCGTACATACTGTGGAAGACATGCAGCTTCTTGCCCTGCCCCAACAGCATCTGCGTGCGAATCTCGATCTTTGCGCCCGCGTGAACCTCATCGATGTAGCGAATGTGGTTTTCGGCGGTGAAATAGCTGCCGCCCGAGGCGATATAGTCCGCGTCGCAACCGATGATCTCCATGAACCGGTCAGTCGCGTCGGCAAAGGCCTCAAGGTAGCGCGCCTCGTTCATGTGGCCGTTATAGTCGGTCCAATCCAGCGGCACCGCGCGTGATACCGTCAGGATCGGCTGGCTCAGGTCCGCCTGTTCCAGCGTGGGCAGCGCACCGGGTTTCAACAAGGCGTCATGCTGGTTCAGCACCGCACCCGCACCCCAGTTCTGTGCCTTCAAGGCCCGCATCATGCCAACAAGGTTGTTGTCGCGGATACGTTCCAATTCTCGGATTGAGTGCATCCCCGACTGCGCATCCGACTGATCGGCAATCATGTCGACCAGTTCATCGGTGAACTCGGGCACATCCATCAACTTGGTCCACGGCCATTTCAACGCAGGCCCGAACTGCGCCATGAAATGCCGCATCCCGGCCTCACCACCCGCCACGCGGTAGGTTTCGAACAGACCCATCTGCGCCCAGCGGATGCCGAACCCCATGCGGATCGCCTCGTCGATCTCTTCGGTGGTGGCAATGCCGTCCTTGACCAGCCACAGCGCCTCGCGCCAGACGGCTTCGAGGAACCGGTCGGCGATATGCGCGTCGATTTCCTTTTTGACGTGCAGCGGAAAGAAACCGACCGATTTCAGCAGCTCCTGCGCGCGTTCGACCATCTCAGGCGGGTTCTTGTCCATCGGCACCAACTCGATCAGCGGCAACAGATAGACCGGGTTGAACGGGTGCGTCACCACGATCTGTTCGGGACGCAACGCGCCCTCCTGCAACTCAGACGGTTTGAATCCGCTGGTCGAAGACCCGATGATCGCCTGCGGGTCACAAGCCTCTTGCAACCCCTTGTAGACCTTGAGTTTCAGGTCCAGCCGCTCTGGCACGCTTTCCTGAATCCACGCGGCACCCTGCACCGCCTCGGCCATGTCATCATGAAAGGTCAGCGCGCCTTCGGGTGGCAGAGGCACGTTGCTCAGCCCCGGCAGCGACCGTCGCGCATTGTCCAGAACCTCACCAATCTTACGCTCGGCCTCGGGGTCCGGATCGAACACCCGGACGTTCCACCCATTCAGCAGAAACCGCGCGGCCCAACCGCCGCCGATCACGCCGCCACCTATGATAGCTGCCGTTTTCATCGCTCTTCCTCCAGCCTGAAAGCCTCTTCAAGCTCACTCAGGCATCACGTCTTCATCTTTTCCCAAATACTCCGGGGGTTTGGGGGCTGGCCCCCAATCCGCCCAAGACAAGCGTCCCTAGGCAGCCACCGGCGCCCGCTTCACCAACCCCAGCTTCTCACGCACTTCCTGCGGCCCGATCACCCGCGCGCCCATGTTCGACACCACGGTGCTCGCGCGTTCGACCAACTGCCAATTCTCGGCCAGAACGCCCTTGTCCAGCCACAGGTTGTCTTCCAGACCGACGCGCACATTGCCGCCTGCCAGAACCGCAGCCGCCGCATAGGCCATCTGGTTGCGCCCCAGCGCAAAGGCGCTAAAGGTCCAATCGTCCGGCACGTTGTTCACCATCGCCATGAACGTATTCAGATCGTCCGGCGCACCCCACGGCACACCCATGCACAGCTGGACCAAGGCGTTGGGCTCCAAAATCCCCTCTTTCACCAGTTGCTTGGCAAACCAAAGATGGCCGGTGTCAAAGGCCTCAATCTCAGGCTTCACGCCCATGTCGGTCATCATCTGACCCATCGCGCGCAAGGCGCCGGGGGTGTTGGTCATGACATAATCGGCCTCGGCAAAGTTCATGGTGCCGCAGTCCAGAGTGCAAATCTCGGGCAGGCACTGCGCGATATGGGCCACACGTTCCGAGGCCCCGATCATATCGGTGGCGGCTTCATTCACTGGAAACGGGCTTTCGAAGCCACCAAAGACGATGTCCCCGCCCATCCCTGCGGTCAGGTTCAAGACGACGTCCACGTCAGCGTCGCGAATGCGGTCCGTCACCTTGCGATACAGGTCCAGACGCCGGCTGGGCGCACCGGTTTCGGGGTCGCGCACATGGCAATGCACCACGGCCGCCCCAGCCTTGGCCGCGGCAATCGCACTGTCCGCAATCTGCTGCGGCGAGCGTGGCACATGCGGGCTGCGATCCTGCGTCCCACCCGAGCCTGTGACGGCACAGGTGATAAAGACTTCGCGGTTCATTTCCAAAGGCATGACGTTCTCCCCAAGTTATACCCGGTTTTGCCCGGGTTTTCCCCAGGCTTCTCCACGGATTCCGATTTGCGTTCGGACCTGAGTTTGACGCAGCCTTGTGCAAACACTTGCCAGAATGCGAATCGAACTTGATGAAATCCGCAAAAAACATACTGCAACCCGAACATCGCGCCCTGAAAACGGCGGTGCTGGTGCTGGACGAATGCAACACGCTCAGCTTCGCATCTGCCGTCGATCCGATGCGCGCGGCCAATCGCCTGGCGGATCGTCCGGCGTTCGATTGGGACTATGTCACCGCCACGGCAGAACCCGCGATGCTGACCAGCGCACTGCAGGTTCCAGGCATTCCCCTCGCCCGTCTGGAAAGCTGCGACCTGCTGATCGTTGTCGCAGGCTTCCAACTGGCGCGTCACGCGACACCAAGCCTGCTGGCCGGCTTGCGCCGCATCGCGGGCAGCGGCGCCACGATGGCTGGCATTGACGGAGGGCCTTGGCTGCTCGCCGAGGCCGGATTACTCGACGGTCACGCCGCCACGACCCATTGGGAAGACAAAGAGACCTTTGCCGCCCGTTTTCCCGAAGTCGACGTGCGATCCGACCGCTATGTTGCTTCTGGAAACCGTCTGACCTCGGGCGGCGCGATGCCTGCAATCGAGATGATGCTGCATATTATTTCCGCCCGTCACGGTTCCGGTTTTGCAGCCCGTGTCTCTGGGTTGTTCCTGTATGATGACGCGCCCGAGCCGACAAAGCCGCAAAGCCGCACCGGCGCCCCGCATCGCCACACCGCCCTGACCGCAAAGGCAAACGCGCTGATGGAGGCATCGCTTGACGACCCCCTCCCCCTCGCCGATATCGCCGACACCCTGGGCACCAGTCCCCGTACGTTGCAGCAGCAGTTTCGCCTGCGCCTGAACACCACGCCGCAGGACCACTATCTGCAACTGCGCCTTGCCGAGGCCCGCCGTCTTGTTTCAGACACCGACATACCGCTGATGGATGTGGCGCTTGCCACGGGATTCGCTTCACAATCCAGCTTCGCCCGCGCCTTCCGTACCGCACACGGTCTGTCGGCCCGCGACCTGAGGCAAGAGCGCGTGCAACCCACCCATCACTGACGGGCTCCGCTTCCTCTGGCCCAAAATACCTAGGGGGAGACGCGCGCAGCACGGCGGGGGCAGAGTCCCCTAGTACGGCATTGGATGCGCGCGGTGGGCCTGATCAATCTCGGCCACGACATCATCCGACAGCCGCAGATCTTTACCCGCCAGAATATGCTCCAACTGCGCAATGGTCGTTGCTCCGAAAATGGCGGACATCATGAACGGTCGCGCACGGCACCAGGCCAACGCCATGTGTATCGGGTCCAGCCCATGTCGTTCGGCGACCTCAAGATAGGCCCTGACAGCATCCAGAACCCGATTGGAATTCCGCCCACCCATGCTGGGGTTCAACGACATACGCGAAGCGTCCGGGATGGCACCTCCTTGGTACTTACCGGTCAGGTACCCGGTGCCCAGGGGCGAAAACGCCATCAGCCCCACATCCTCGTGCACGCTCAGTTCCGCCATGTCGGTATCGAAATGGCGGCAAAGCAGCGAGTATTCATTCTGCACCGAGGCCACCCGTGGCGCGCCCATCTGCTCGGCTATCCGCAGCCATTGTGCGGTACCCCAGGCGCTTTCGTTCGACAGGCCAAAGGCGCGAATGTTGCCCTTGTCCACCTGCGTCTGCAGCGCCGCAAGACAGCCCTGCATGTTGTCCAGAACTTCGTTGGTATTGTGCCCCGATGGCGCATAATTCCAGTTTTGCCGGAACATGTAACTGCCCCGGTTCGGCCAGTGAAACTGGTAGAGGTCAATGCAGTCCGTTCGCAACCGACGCAGCGAGCCTTCGATCGCCTCGGGAATGGTCTCACCTGTAATCCACGCACCGTCACGGACATGAGCAAATCCGGCGCCCGAGTGTTTAGTGGCCAGAACATAATCACCCCGCCGCGAAGGATTGGCGGCGTTCCAGTTGCCCAAAATCTCTTCGGTCCGGCCAACAGTTTCTTTCGAGATCGGATTCACCGGGTACATCTCGGCGGTGTCGACGAAATTGATCCCGGCCTCCAGCGCCATGTCCAGTTGTTTATGACCATCGGCCTCGGATGTTTGCGTGCCAAAAGTCATCGTACCAAGGCACAGGTCGGTCACCCTGATTCCAGTGCGACCCAAAGGCTTCATTTCCATCTGCCACCCTCCCGATACTTGACTTAAATTCAGCGCCTTACGCCTCGGCCTTTTTCTCCCACCGGCCCGATTCCTCGGACCAGTATTGCGCCGCGCAGCCCGCGCCGGTCAGCGCCTTCCATTGGCCCCGCGCGTGCTGAACGGCTTCGCCATCATTGCCATCGAACAGGATGCAAACCCGCTCCAGCGCCGCTACCTCGTCCGGCTCCACAGCCGCACCGTCCACGACCATGACACAGGCCGGATCGTTGGCGGCCTCGGGTCCGGTCGTCAGCAAAATGGGTTGCGTCGCGTCATGCGGGCCGCCTTCGCGGCCATGGGGCAGGAAATCCTCTTCCCGCCCCAGCCACAGTTTCTCATCCAGCCAGTCCATCCGCGCGGGATCGATGCCCCGCACGGCGATCTTCCACCCGGCCTGCCGCGCCTTGTCCAGCAGCACCGGCAATGTGTACTCCAACGGCTGACGGGTCAGGTGGTAGAAATAGACAGCGCCCATCGGATTACTCGAAGTTGTCCTGCACAAGGCGGCTGAGCGCGCGGACACCCCAGCCGGTAGCCCCTTTGGGTGCGTAGGATGTGTCCGAAGACACTGAAGCCACGCCCGCAATATCGAGGTGAATCCACGGCGTGTCCTCTTTCACGAACCGCTGCAGGAACTGCGCGGCGGTGATCGAGCCCGCCGGACGACCGCCCACATTCTTCATATCGGCAATGCGCGATTTCAGCTGCTTGTCATAGGCCTCGCCCAGCGGCATCCGCCATGCGCCTTCATCCTCGGCCTTGGCCGATTTCAGGAAGGCATCGCAGAACGTGTCATTGTTCGAGAAAACACCCGCATTCTCATGCCCCAGCCCGATGATGACCGCACCGGTCAGGGTGGCCAGATCGATCATGCCCACCGGCTTGAACCGTTCCTGCGCGTACCACATCACGTCACACAGAACCAAACGGCCCTCGGCATCGGTGTTGATGATTTCGACCGTGTCGCCCTTCATCGATTTGACCACGTCACCCGGACGGGTCGCGTTGCCCGAGGGCATATTCTCGACCAGCCCAACCAGCCCGACCACATTGGCCTTGGCCTTGCGCTTGGCCAGCGCGCGCATGGTGCCCGCGACGACGCCTGCGCCGCCCATGTCCATGGTCATGTCTTCCATGCCGCCCGCCGGTTTCAACGAGATACCACCAGTGTCGAACACCACGCCCTTGCCGACCAGGGCCAGCGGCGCGTCGTCCTTGTCGCCGCCGTTCCATTGCATCACCACAACTTTCGAGGGGCTGACCGAGCCCTGCCCCACGCTCAGCAGCGTGCGCATCCCCAGTTCTTCCAGCTTGTCCTCATCCAGAACCTCAACCTCAAGGCCCAGTTCCTTCATCTCGACCAGACGGTCGGCGAATTCGGTCGTGGTCAGGACGTTGGCCGGTTCGTTGGTCAGGTCGCGGGTCATGCGCACACCATCGGCCACGGCGTATTGCGGGGCAAAGGCGGCTTCGACCTCATCAGACTTTTGATGGCTGATTGTAACGGTTCCTGCTTCGTCCGATTCCTTTGTTTTATGCGCGTCAAAATCATAGCTGCGCAGGGCGATACCCATGGCTAGGTCCTCGGTGCGCACCTGATTGCCCGCCATCACCAGCAGGTCCTTGCCACCCGCCAATTTGG
Source organism: Ruegeria sp. AB10 (assembly GCF_056542745.1). NCBI lineage: Bacteria > Pseudomonadati > Pseudomonadota > Alphaproteobacteria > Rhodobacterales > Roseobacteraceae > Ruegeria > Ruegeria sp. AB10. The sequence goes on from NZ_JBQGAI010000002.1 coordinate 153,475, forward strand.
CCAGCGCGGCACCGGCCTTGCGCGCCTCGGCCGCATCGGGGCGGCGCGGCAAAACGACGATATCCAATGCCTCTACCGCCATGCCGCCGGGCCAACCCAGCGAGATCACGTCGCCCGTTTTGACCTTTTCGAACCGGGCGCTTTCGATCAGCCGGGCAACTGCGCCGCGGGTCAGTCGATTGGCGCGACGCACCGCGGGGCTCATCTTGCCCTCAGGCGGCACGATCACGGCCACACGCCCCTCGGCCTGTGCCATCACGTCCACGTCAAAGGGCTGAAACCGGATCGGTACAAGACTGCTCATTGCAAACTCCTCAAAATCTGTTCCCCAAGACCTAGCCCGCCCCGCACGGCTTGACCAGATAGCAGTTTTCCCCGCGCGCCAATTGCATTACAGTCTCCGAAAAATTCCGGCAGGATCGGGGGAGAACGAGTTGGCGAGACAGGGCAGGCATAAGCCGGTGCGCATCCGCGCAGGCGACGGTGATTTCGGCCCGATGATCGCCCATTTCCCCAAGGAAATCGTCCGGGCGGAGGCACATTCGTGATCCTCGACCGCTATTTCGCCCGCCGGTTCATTCAGAGCTTTCTGGTCATCGGCGGCATTTTCCTGACCCTGCTGATTCTGATTGATCTGGTCGAGCAGGCCCGCCGTTTCGACTCGGAAAACCTGTCCTTTGGCACCCTGCTGCACCTGACCCTGCTGAATACACCGGCGGCGATCAGCGAAATGCTTCCGCTGCTGGTGATCCTGTCCACCATCGCGCTGTTTGTCGGGATGGCGCGCAGTTCCGAACTGGTTGTGACCCGTGCCATCGGACGGTCGGGTATCCGGGCGCTGCTGGCACCGGTGTCGCTGGCCCTGGTGATCGGCACCCTTGCAGTGGCCTTGCTGAACCCGATTTCCGCCGCGACGTCCGAAGAGTTTCGTCGCCTGTCCGACACCTACAAGAACAAGGGCGATTCCGCCCTGTCCATCACCAGCGAAGGGCTTTGGCTGCGGCAGGGGTCAGCAGACGGGCAATCGGTCATTCACGCCAGCGGCACCACCAATGCCGACACGTTGGAACTGACCTGGGTGACGATCATCTCGTTTTCACCGGATGGCAAACCGACGCAGCAGATCGTCGCCGATCAGGCGCGACTTTCAAACGGGTCGTGGATTCTGTCCAACGCAAAGATCTGGTCTCTGGCCGATGACGTGAACCCGGAGGCCGCTGCCGAGGTCCACCGGCAGATCGAACTCCCGACCTCTCTGACGCGGCAACGCATTCTGGATACGCTGGGCCAGCAGGATTCGGTTTCGGTCTACGACCTGCCCCAACTGATCCGCGACCTCCGCGAGGCTGGCTTTTCCACCAAACAATACGAGGTCTGGCTGCAGGTTCAGTTGGCGCGGCCCTTCTTTCTGATGGCGATGGTGATGATCGGCGCGGCTTTCACCATGCGCCACGTGCGCTTTGGCGGCACCGGCATCGCGGTTCTGTCCGCCGTTCTGCTGGGCTTTGCCATTTATTTCGTTCGCAACTTTGCCCAAATACTCGGGGAAAACGGTCAATTGCCAATCATCGTCGCGGCCTGGGCGCCACCCTTTGCTGCCATTCTTCTGTCCCTCGGCCTTCTGCTTCATGCGGAGGACGGCTGATGCGGATCATATCTCACCTTTTGCTGTCAGGCGCCGTAGCACTGGCATTGCCAACCGCTGCTGCGGCTCAGGCCCAGCCCGCCGCCGATCCGGCGCAGGATGTTCAGCAGCAAGACCAGCCCGCCCTGCTGGTGGCAGATGAGATTTTCATCACGCCCGAACGTGTGCTGGTGGCCGAAGGTAATGTCGAGGCCTTTCAGGGTGACGTCAAAATCACCGCCGACCGCGTCACTTACGACCGCGAGACCGGCGCGCTGACGCTGGAGGGCCCAATCCGCATCGATCAGGCCGGAGCGACAACGATCCTGGCGGATTCGGCGGAACTGGATGACAGCATCCAGAACGGCCTGCTGATCGGCGCCCGGATGGTGTTCGACCAACAGGTTCAGATCGCCTCGGTTCAGGCCACCCGCGCGGTCGGCAGATACACGCAGTTCAGCAAGGTCTCGGCCACTTCGTGCCATGTCTGCGCCAACGGCAAACCGCCGATCTGGCAGATTCGCGCCCGCAAGGTCACCCATGATCAGCTGGAACGGCAGCTTTATTTCGAGGGGGCGCAGCTGCGGGTGCTGGACGTGCCCGTCTTTTATTTCCCCTACCTACGGCTGCCGGACCCGACCCTGGATCGCGCCACCGGATTTCTGGTGCCTTCAGTCCGGACCACATCGCAGCTGGGAACCGGCGTTCAGGTGCCCTATTTCATCAAGCTGGGCGATCACAAGGACCTGACGCTGACGCCCTATGTCTCGTCCAAGACCAAGACCCTTGGGCTGCGTTTTCGGCAAGCGTTCAAGAACGGACGCATCCAGCTTGAGGGCGCCTATACCCGTGACGACCTGCAAGAGGGCGAGGACCGGGGATACCTGTTCGCCAACGGTTGGTTCAATCTGAACGACGGCTACCGGTTCCTGTTCAACATCAGAACCACGTCAGACGATGCTTATCTGGCGGATTACGGCCTGCCCGATCTTGACCGCTTGCGCAGCGAGGTCGCCCTTGAGCGGATCAAACGCGATACCGCGTTCCGCACCAGTTTCATCCACTACAAAACCCTGCGCGACAGTGAAAACCAGGACGAAATCCCGTCGCGGATTTTTGACCTGTATTATCAAAAACGCATGTTCCCAACGTCCCTGGGCGGCGAGGTCCGGCTGAGCTTCATCACGCACGCGCATGAGCGTACCAGCGACGAAGACGTCCTCGGTCGCGATATCGCCCGCGCCACCTTTGATGCGGAATGGTTGCGCAACTGGACCTTCGCCTCGGGCCTGCGGGCCGAGGCGCGCGTGGGCACGTCCGTCGATACGTTCAACATCCGCCACGACAGCAATTTCCCCGATCAGGTGACCCGGGCCACCCCCCGCGCGGCACTGACGCTGCGCTATCCGATGCGCAAGCGGGAAACGTCCGGGGCGACCCAGATTCTGGAACCGATTGCCCAGGTCGGCTGGACACATGTGACCGACGACGATGTGCCCGACGACGAAAGCACCTTTCAGGAATTCGATCAGGGCAACCTTCTGTCACTGTCCAGGTTCCCTGCCCCGGACCAGCGCGAAGATGGCCTGACCGGCGTCATCGGCGTCAACTGGTCACGCTATTCCGCCGGCAACTGGCGGGCCCTGGCTACGATCGGCCAGGTCTTTCGCGCCGATGCGGACCCCAATTTCAACCTGACCTCGGGCTTGCAGGGCACGACCTCGGATCTGCTGCTGGCCGGTCAGATTCAGACGGCGAACGGCTGGTCTCTGGCCGGGCGCGGCCTGCTGAACGGGGATTTCAGCTTTGCCAAGGCCGAACTGCGCGCCGCATGGCAGAAACCGACAGTGGGGGTCACCGGCAGTTATGTCTGGCAAGAGCCCGATCCGGCGGAAAACGTGGACGACGAGATTTCCGAGGTCTGGTTGACCGGACGTTACCGTGTCGATCAGAACTGGAACACAACCGCCCTGGCACGCTATGACCTGAGCGAGTCCGAGCCGATCCGCTATGGGTTGGGGGTCACGTATCAGAATGAATGTGTGCAGGTTAACATGGACGTCAGCAGGCGCTTTACCTCATCATCAAGTATTGAGCCTTCGACAGAATTCGGCTTTACCGTAGCCCTGACGGGTTATTCCGTCACCAGTGGCGGCCAACAGTACAAGAGAAGATGCAGTTGATTTCAGGTTTCTCCAGTTTCCTTCGCTCCGGTTGGCTAAAACCGGTCGCCCCCGTGCTGGTCGGGGCAATGCTGGCCATGACGTCGCCTCAGGCCGATGCGCAAAGCCTGTTTTCGCCGGCGATCAAGGTCAATCAGGATATCATCACCTGGTACGAGTTGAGCCAGCGGCAACAGTTCCTGACCGCTCTGGGTGCACCCGGCTCATCCGATGAGGAAGTGCGCGAGGCTTTGATCGACGACCGGCTGCGTCGACAGGCCATGCGCGAGGCGGGCATTCAGGCCGCGCCCGAAGACATTCAGGTCGGGATCGACGAATTTGCCGCGCGTGGACAATTGTCGACCGATCAGTTCCTGCAATTGCTGGCCGATCAGGGCGTCGATCGCGAAACCGTACGCGATTTCGTCGCCGATCAGATTACGTGGCGCGACTATGTCAGCGCGCGTTTCCTGTCGCAGGCCCGACCGACCGATGACGAAATCAATCGGGCGCTGGGACAAACCGACAGCGGCGGCCTGCAGGTGCTGTTGTCCGAAGTCATCATCCCGGTGAACCAGCAGACCGTGGCTCAGGCGCAGCTTCTAGCAGACGAAATCTCCCAGCTGGAAGGCTTTGATGCGTTTTCAGCGGCAGCGACGCAGTATTCGGCGGCCGCCACGCGCGACAACGGTGGACGGCTGGACTGGCTGAACCTCTCGAGCCTGCCGCCGGCATTGCAACCGGTGATCATCGGGCTGAAGAACGGGGATATCACGCAGCCACTGACCCTGCCCAACGCCATCGCCCTGTTCCAGATGCGCGGCCTGCGCGAGGTTGCGACGGGCACCACCCGCTATTCCGAGATCGACTATGCGATCTACAACATGCCCGGTGGCCGCAGCGCTGACACCCTGGCCAAAGCCGCCCAACTGAGGGAAGAGGTCGACACCTGCGATGACCTCTATGGCATTGCCAAGGAGCAGCCCGCCGAAGTGCTGCAACGCATTCAGGCCAGCCCGGGCGAGATCCCCCGCGCCGTGGCGCTGGAGCTTGCCAAGCTGGACCTGAACGAAGTCTCCACAACGCTGACCCGCAACAACGGCCAGACGCTGATGTTCCTGATGCTCTGCACCCGCACCCGCGATCTGGGCGAAGAGACAACGCGCACGGATGTTGCCAACGCGCTTACCCAACAACGGCTCGAGGCCTTTGCCAACAGCCTGCTGGCACAGCTGCGCGCCGAAGCGACCATCGTCGAACAATGACGGCCCCGATCGCGCTCAGCTGCGGCGATCCGGCCGGTATAGGCCCGGAAATCGCAGCCAAAGCGTGGTCGGATTTGCGCGACACCTGCCCGTTTTTCTACATCGGTGACGCCGCCCATTTGCCGCCCGACACCCCGGTCGCGCGCATCTCGCACCCGTCCGAGGTTGCTGCAGCCTGCGCCTCTGCCCTGCCGGTATTGCAGCTGGATTTCCCGGCGCCCAACGTCCCGGGCCAGCCGGACCCGGCCAACGCGCCATATGTCATCGACGCCATTGAACAGGGTGTCGCGCTGGTGCAATCCGGTGCCGCCTCGGCACTGTGCACCGCGCCGGTCCACAAGAAGGCGCTGATCGACGGGGCCGGGTTTGCCTATCCCGGCCATACCGAGTTTCTGGCCGCACTCGCGGATCGTAAACGGGTGGTGATGATGCTGGCCAGCGACCAATTGCGCGTGGTGCCCGCGACCATCCACATCCCCCTGTCGCAGGTCCCTTCGGCCCTGACCCCGGACCTGCTGCACGAGACGATTTCCATCACCGCCGAGGGCCTGCGCCGCCAGTTCGGCATCGCCCACCCCCGCATCGCCATTGCGGGCCTGAATCCTCATGCGGGCGAAGGTGGCAAGATGGGACGGGAAGAGCTGGACTGGATCGCCCCGCTGATTGAAGGCCTGCCCACCGACACCTATACGGTCACCGGCCCGCACCCGGCAGATACGATGTTCCACGCCGCCGCCCGCACCCACTATGATACGGCGATTGCGATGTACCACGATCAGGCGCTGATCCCGATCAAGACGCTGGATTTCGACCGCGGCGTGAACGTGACGCTGGGCCTGCCCTTCATCCGTACCTCACCCGACCACGGCACTGCTCTGGATATTGCAGGCAAAGGCATCGCCACCCCGACCAGCCTGATCGAGGCGCTGAAACTGGCCCAACGCATGGCGCAAAGCCCTTGACCCTTCACCTGTCTGAAAATATCCCCGCCGGAGGCAAAATAACTGGCGCATCCCATCAACCCCCGCCACGGTAACCGGATCATGAGCGCTATCGACAATCTCCCCCCTCTGCGTGAGGTCATCGCCACCCACCAGCTCTCGGCGCGCAAGTCGCTGGGCCAGAACTTCCTGCTGGACCTGAACCTGACCGCCAAGATCGCGCGTCAGGCCGGAGACCTGACGGAGTGCGACGTGCTGGAAATTGGCCCCGGCCCCGGGGGTCTGACCCGCGGGCTGCTGTCCGAAGGCGCGCGGAAGGTTGTGGCGGTGGAAAAGGACACTCGCTGCATCGCCGCCCTGAACGACATTGCCGCCGCCTATCCCGGTCGGCTTGAGGTGATCAACGGCGACGCGCTGGAAATCGACCCGCTGGCGCATCTGACGCCGCCGATCCGCATCGCGGCCAACCTGCCTTACAACGTGGGCACCGAACTTTTGGTCCGCTGGCTGACCCCACCCGAATGGCCGCCCTTCTGGCAAAGCCTCACGCTGATGTTCCAGCGCGAAGTAGCCGAGCGCATCGTCGCCCAACCCGGCGGCAAGGCCTATGGCCGCCTTGCCATCCTCGCCCAATGGCGGGCCGAGGCGCGGATCGCCATGTCATTGCCGCCCGGCGCCTTCACGCCTCCGCCCAAGGTCTCCAGCGCGGTGATCCACCTGACCGCCCTGCCCGAACCGCGCTACCCAGCCGACGCCGCAACCCTATCCCGCGTCGTGGCTGCCGCCTTCAACCAGCGCCGCAAGATGTTGCGAGCCTCATTGAAAGGCGTTGCCCCGGATATCGAAGATCGCCTGCTGGCGGCTGGCATCCAGCCCACCGAACGCGCCGAGCAGGTCCCGCTCGAGGCGTTCTGCGCGCTGGCTCGCGAAGTCAAAAAAGGCTGAGCACAAAAAAAGCCCCGGCAAAACCGGGGCTTTTGCAATTTCTGTACCAGCGCTTACTCGGCCGCTTCCGGCGCATCGCCGTCCGTCTTGGGCGCATCCTCGGCTGGTGCAGCCTTGGGCTTGCGCGCGCGCGGCTTACGTGCGGGCTTTTCCCTTTTCTCCGGTGCCGGAGTGGGCTCAGCCCCTTTGCTTTCTGGCGTCTCAACCAAACCGCTTTCGGGTGTGGCTTCGGGCGTGCCGAAATCCATCACATCGGGCTGCGGCGCATCGGCCGGGTCCGCCTGACGGGCGGCGTCACGTTCCTGACGTTCGGCGCGTTCGCGGTCACGCTCGGCCTGACGCTCGCGATTCTGGCGCTCCTGCTCTTCGCGGCGCGCTTCGATCTCGCGCTGCGCTTCGCTCAGCAGGCGCAGGTAATGCTCGGCGTGCTGCTGAAAATTCTCAGCCGCCACTCGGTCGTTCGACAGCTGGGCGTCGCGCGCCAACTGGTTGTATTTGTCAATGATCTGCTGGGGCGTACCGCGCACCTTGCCTTCGGGACCCGAGCTGTCAAAAACCCGGTTAACAACGTTGCCGCCAGAAGGACGATTGCGGTTATTCTTGGCCCGCGAGCGGGATTTGGAAGATCTCATCTTACTTTACGTCAGCCTTGTCATTCGGTGCCGATGAAGTCGCGTCCTGCACTGCTCAATGGCTTTAGCCGTCACGCGATGTCGACTTTTTTGGGCTTGGCGTCAGGGGCCCGCTGAAACAGCGTCAACCTCTCCGACTAACTCTGAGTAAGCATGTCCAGCGCGCGCAGACAAGAGGTTTGTCCGATAATTCGCAGCTTTTTTACATTAATCGGCGCTTTTCGGCCTCACCTGACGGCGTATTTATGGCATTCTGGCCAGAACAACACGATCACGGCCATCCAGATCGGGAATGATCCTCGTTTCGGCCAGGCCCGCGGCCTGGAACAGGGATGCGACGCTTTGACCCTGCGTCGGGCCAATTTCGACCAGAATTCGCCCCCCCGACATCAGAAAGTCCGGCGCCGAGGCTGCGATATGGCGGTACGCGCCAAGCCCGTCGCCCTCATCCGTCAGGGCCATGCGCGGCTCGTGCTCGCGCACTTCGGGAGACAGGTCGTTCATTTCGGACAGGGAAATATAGGGCGGATTTGAAACGATCAGGTCGAATTCGCCTTCTATGTTCTCAAACCAGTCCGAGCGCAAAATCTCGGCCCTCTCCTGCACTTTGTGCTGCACCGCGTTGGCGCTGGCTTGCAGGCAGGCGGATTCGCTCAAATCCGCACCTACGCCCGAGGCGCTGGTACGCTCGGCCAGCAGCGTGATCAGAATGCAGCCTGAGCCGGTGCCCAAATCCAGCACATGATCGAACGGTTCGCTCAGCGCCGCTTCGATCAATGTCTCGGTTTCGGGGCGTGGGTCCAGCACATCACGACTGACCCGGAACTGGCGGCCATAGAATTCACGCTCACCCAGCAAATGCGACACCGGCACCCGAATGGCCCGCAACGAGATCAACTGGTCATAGCGTTCGGCAATTTCGGGCGAGAGTTCCTCGGGCGCGATCAGCGTGACGCGGCTGGCCTCGATCCGTGCGGCATGGGCCAGCAACACCCGTGCATCCCGTGCCGGATCGGCCACCCCTGCGGCCCGCAGGCGCGCGGTGGCGGCGACCATTGCCTGTGCTGCTGTCAAAGCCGCAATCATTGTGCCATCTCCGCCAGCAGACGCGCCTGATCGTCGGCGGTCAGCGCGTCGATCACCTCGTCCAGATCGCCCTGCATCACCTGATCCAGCTTATACAGCGTCAGATTGATGCGGTGATCGGTCATGCGGCCCTGCGGGAAGTTATAGGTTCTGATCCGCTCGGACCGGTCGCCCGAACCCACCTGACTGGCGCGATCTGCCGAGCGTTCGCTATCGATCCGCTGACGTTCCATGTCGTAAAGACGCGTTTTCAGCACCTGCATCGCGATCTCTCGGTTGCGGTGCTGTGATTTCTCTGAACTGGTCACCACCAGCCCCGTCGGTAGGTGCGTGATCCGCACCGCCGAATCGGTGGTGTTCACGTGCTGCCCACCTGCGCCAGAGCTGCGCATGGTGTCGATGCGAATGTCATTGGCGTCGATCTGGATGTCCACGTCCTCGGCCTCGGGCAGAACCGCCACTGTGGCCGCCGATGTATGAATGCGCCCGCCGCTTTCGGTTTCCGGCACACGCTGCACCCGATGCACACCGGATTCGTATTTCATCCGGGCAAAGACATTGTCACCCTTGATATGGGCCACGACCTCTTTAATCCCACCGAGGTCCGAGGCCTGTTCTTCAATAATCTCGAATTGCCAGCCGCGCCCTTCGGCGTACCGCTGATACATGCGCAGCAAATCCCCTGCAAACAGCGCCGCCTCGTCGCCGCCCGTGCCGGGGCGGATTTCCAGCATCGCAGGCCGCGCATCGGCCTTGTCCCGTGGCAGCAATGCGAGTTGCAGGGCGTGCTCGGCCTGCGGGATGCGGGCCTGCAGGCCCGGAATTTCCTCTTCGGCCAGTTCTTTCATGTCGGGGTCGGCCAGCATGACCTCGGCCTCGGCCAGATCGGCGACCAGCTGACGCCAGGCCATGATCTGATCGACCACCGGCTTGAGGTCCGAATACTCTTTGGCCAAGGCCGCAATATCCCCACCCGAGGCGCCATCGGCCATGGCGGCTTCGAGGTACTGGAATCGCTGGGTTATCTGTTCAAGGCGTTCTTCGGGGATCATCCGCGCGGTGTCTCTTAATCCGAGGCTTTGGTCAAGGCCCGTCGCTGTGCTATGCTGACGCGTATGACACGTTTAGCACTTGTTTTACTGCTGTGCGCGGCCCCTGCCATGGCTGATGTTGTCGGCCCCAAAGGCAAGGTTCAGGACTGTTATTGCACCGACAAATCCGGCACGCGCATAGAACTGGGCGAGATGATCTGCCTTCAGGTCGATGGACGCATGTTCACGGCCCAGTGTCAGATGTCGCTGAACGTACCGATGTGGCGCGAGGTGCAGGAGGGGTGTCTGTCGTCACGGTTGCAGAGCAGCCAACCACCCATCAACGCGATTTCGGTTTACCCCAAAATCTGAGCGCCCAAAGCGCAGGCGGGCGTGGATAAGCAGCGTGTCTCCGTCCTGTTGAACCGTGGTGTAGTCAGGAAAGCCGATCACCTTGGTACGGGTGATATAGGTGACCATCCCTTTTTCAACAGAACCCGCCAGAACCGCCGTGCGTGGCGTCGCTTGGGCAATAGCGTCCAGTTTCGCCAGACCCTCAGGCCCGGTTTCAATCACCCGAAGCACACCGCCTTTCATGTCCAGATCAGCCTTACCCACGGGTGCCACATGCCACGTACCGGGATCGGATGGGGCCAAACGAATATAGGCGCCCACAAGCACCACCAGACCAATGACCAGCCAAAACACCGTTTTCTTCATCCCAAACCCGTTCTTTTGGCAAACAATATGCGCAATGACGCGTCGGACAAGATGCCGATCCCCCTACCGTGACGTCACGCCCGGCAGGATGCACAACATCTCGAACAGCAGGTTCGCGGCGGTTAGCGCCGTGTTGCCCGTGGGATCATAAGGCGGAGAGACCTCGACCAGATCGCACCCCACCACATTCAATCCGGCCAGCGCGTGGATCAGTTGCAGCGCCTGCGGGGTGGTCAGTCCGCCGATCTCGGGCGTTCCGGTGCCGGGTGCGAAAGATGGATCAAGGCTGTCGATGTCAAAAGAGATATAGGTCGGGTGATCCCCGACAGTCTTTCGGATTTGCGAGCCGATCTCGGTCAGGTTCTGCTGCCACAGCTCCCACGCGGGGAACTGGCGGAAACCCCAGCCCTTGGCCTCGGTGAAATCGCTGGCCGCATAGCCCGAGCCGCGAATACCGATCTGGAAGGTCTTGTCAGGGACGATCAGCCCCTCTTCGTAAGCGCGGCGGAAGACGGTGCCGTGGGTCTCTTTCTCGCCGAACATTTCATCATTCACGTCCGCATGCGCATCCACATGGACCAGAGCCACCGGCCCCCGTTTGGCCGCAATCGCCCGCAAAATCGGCAGGGTGATCGAATGATCGCCGCCCATGGCAACCGGGATCACACCTTGCGCCAAAATGGCGTCATAGCTTTCTTTGATAATCGTCAGACTGTCGGCCAGCGAGAAGGTATTGATCGCCAGATCACCGATATCCGCGATTTGCAGGCTGTCGAACGGAGCCGCGGAATTGGCCATATTATAGGGCCGGATCATCGCACTTTCGCCACGGATCTGCTTTGGCCCGAACCGTGTCCCCGACCGCCATGAGGTTCCGATATCCATCGGAATGCCCAACACGGCCACATCCAGCCCGGCCAACGTATCCGCCTGCGGCAGGCGCATGAATGTATTCGGCCCCGAAAACCGCGCCAGATCGTTGCCGCTGATGGGTTGGTTAAACTCTGTCATGCCCGTATGTCTCCCGTCCGGTCTTTTGGTTAACGTGATACCGGAAAGATGGCTAACCAATGGTTAAGGCATCAGCTTGTTCCACCCCAACAGGCAAATAATCTGGGTCGCCACATGGGCGCCCGCAATCGCCGTCGCGCCGGATGTGTCATAGGGCGGAGAAACCTCGACCACATCACCGCCCTTGATGTTGATCCCGGCGATGTCGCGCAGGATGATCTGCGCCTGGATCGAGCTTAACCCACCCCAAACGGGCGTACCGGTGCCCGGCGCAAAAGCCGGGTCCAGACCGTCGATGTCAAAGCTCAGATAGACCGGGCTGTCGCCCAGAATACCTTTGATCTTCTGCGCCACGGCGGCAGGCCCGGATTCATAGACCTCGCGCGCGTCGATGATGTTGACGCCCAGCGTGTCCTCGTTCGTGGTGCGGATGCCGACCTGAACCGAGCGTTTCGGATCGACGATTCCCGACTTTACCGCCTTGTAGAACATCGTCCCGTGATCCACGCGGGTCATGTCGTCATCGGCCCAGGTGTCGGTATGGGCATCGAATTGCAACAGGGACATTGGGCCATATTTCTCGGCATAGGCTTTCAGGATCGGAAAGCTGATATAGTGATCCCCGCCCAGCGAAACCGAGGCCACATCAGCCGCCAGAATGGTGCTGATATGGTCAGTCAGCGTGTCGGGAAAGGCCGGAATGTTGGCATAGTCATAGGCGACATCGCCATAGTCCACGATCGCCAGCTCACTGAGCGCGTCAAACGGCCAGCCATAGGGCGCGTCCGGCGATTGCAAGGCACTGGCCTCGCGGATGGCGCGGGGCCCCAGCCGGGTGCCGGGGCGATTGGTCACCGCTTGGTCAAAGGGTACGCCAGTAACGGCGATATCCACGCCCTTAAGGTCTTTGGTATACAGCCGCCGCAGAAACGAGGTGGCGCCGCCAAAGGTGTTCTCGAATGACAGCCCTTTGAGGTCCGGATTGGTGAACGCCTCATCCACCTGATTTTTTGCATCTTCCAGTGCCATGTTATTCCCCCGTCAGCCCAGCGGCTGCGCCTTTTCGACGATCCGCGCAAAGAAGGACGCCCCAACGGGCGCGATCTCATCGTTGAAGTTGTATTTCGGATGATGCAGCCCGGCGCTGTCGCCCTGCCCAAGATTCAGATACGCCCCCGGTCGCGCGTTCAGCATGTACGAAAAATCCTCGGCCCCCATGTTGCGGGTCATGTTGTCGATCACATTGTCAGGTCCCGAGATATCGCGCGCAACATCCGCCGCAAACCTGGCCTTTCCGGCGTCGTTGATCGTGGCGGGATAGTTCACCTCATAGTCCAGCCGCGCCTCAACCCCGTAGGATGCCGCCTGCCCCTGCACGATCTGCTCCATCCGTTCCATCACCATCTTTTGCACGGTGGGATCAAAGGTACGCACGGTGCCGTTGATATACGCAGTATCCGGGATCACGTTGTTCACCGTACCGGTGTGGATCTGCGTGACCGAGACCACCAGATCGTCCAGCGCGTGGTGATTGCGGCTGACAATGGTTTGCAACGCCTGTGCAATCCCGCAGGCGGCCATCACCGGGTCGCGGGCTTCATGCGGCATGGCGCCATGGCCGCCAACGCCCTGAATATACACATGGAATGTATCCACTGCCGCCATGATCGCCCCGGGCGTTGTATGAAAGGCGCCCTCGGCGATTCCGGGCGCGTTGTGCAGCGCATAGACCTGAGCGATGTCGAACCGGTCCATGATCCCCTCTTCGACCATCACGCCTGCGCCGCCGCCTTCTTCCTCGGCGGGCTGAAAGATCAACGCCACGCGACCTGCGAAATTCCGCGTCTCGGCCAGATAGCGCGCAGCCCCCAACAGCATCGTGGTGTGCCCGTCATGCCCGCAGGCGTGCATCCTGCCGGGGTTCTTCGAGGCGTAGTCAACACCCGTCTCCTCGGGAATCGGCAGCGCATCCATATCGGCGCGCAGGCCGATGGTCGGGCCGGCACCCTGCCCGTTGATGATGGCCACGATACCTGTTTTGGCGATACCTTCATGCAGTTCGTCCACACCGAATTCACGCAGACGCCCGGCCACAAAGGCGGCGGTCTCATGGCATTCAAACTCCAGTTCAGGGATCGAGTGCAGATGTTGGCGCCATGCGGCCATATCGGCAGAGAATTCGGCAATTCGGTTTACGACGGGCATCTGGGGTGGACTCCTGATCCTGACTGCGGAATGGATGCATCTGACACCGGAACGAAAGGGTTCGCAATGGCCGAAAATCCTCTGATCCATGACAGCGATGCGGGTATCGAGCGTCTGCTGGAAATCATGCGCCGCCTACGTGACCCGCAAACAGGCTGCCCGTGGGATATCGAACAGGATTTCGCCACCATCGCCCCCTATACGATTGAGGAGGCCTATGAGGTCGCGGACGCCATCGAGCGCGAGGCCTATGATGAGTTGAAAGGAGAGCTGGGCGACCTGCTGTTCCAGTCCGTCTTCCACGCGCAGATGGCCGAGGAAGCGGGGCATTTCACCTTTCAGGACGTGGTGCGCACCATGTCGGACAAGATGGTCGACCGTCACCCGCATGTGTTCGGCAACGAATCCCGCGACAAATCGGCTGATCAGCAGACCGTGGACTGGGAGACCATTAAGGCGACCGAACGTGCAGGCAAGGAACAGAAAGGCGCGTTGGACGGCGTTGCGGCCAACCTGCCTGCCCTGCTGCGCGCCCACAAGCTGCAAAAGCGTGCGGCCCGTGTTGGATTCGACTGGCCCGACGCCAGCCACGTGCTGGCCAAGATCACCGAAGAGGCCGCCGAACTGGAAGAGGCCCGCAACAGCATGGACGCCGACGCGCTTGAGGATGAATTCGGCGATCTGCTGTTCGTGATGGTCAACCTGGGCCGCCACCTGGGTATCGAGCCCGAGGCCGCGCTGCGGCGCACCAACGCCAAGTTCACCCGCCGGTTCGAACAGGTCGAGGCGCGGCTGGCCGCCCGCGGAAAAACCCCGTCTCAAAGCGACTTGGCCGAGATGGACGCACTCTGGGACGAGGTGAAAACCGAGGAACATCGCGCCAACGGCAAACTCCCGCCTGTGGACGCCGCGACAGGGGCCTGAAACCGCTGGACAAGCGCGGTGACACTTGCGAGTGTCCGCGCTTCAAGACCCCGGAGGCAGAACATGGCACCCCGCAAAATCATCATCGACACCGACCCCGGACAGGACGACGCCGTCGCCATCCTGCTGGCGCTGGCCAGCCCGGAAGAGATCGATGTTCTGGGGATCACTGCCGTTGCCGGCAACGTACCGCTGGAACTGACCGCCAAAAACGCGCGGATCGTCTGCGAACTGGCCGGGCGCACGGATGTTCCGGTCTTTGCCGGATGCGACCGCCCGCTGAACCGGCCTCTGGTCACGGCGGAACATGTGCATGGTAAGACCGGGCTGGATGGACCCGTCCTGCCCGATCCGCAAATGCCTCTGGCCGAGGGTCACGCGGTTGATTTCATCATCGACACCCTGCGTGCGCATGAGCCCGGAACCGTGACGCTCTGCCCGCTGGGGCCGCTGACAAATATCGCCACCGCCTTTCAGAAAGCGCCCGACATCGTTGATCGGGTTCAGGAAATCGTGCTGATGGGCGGGGCGTATTTTCAGGTTGGAAACATTACCCCGGCAGCGGAATTCAACATTTACGTTGACCCAGAAGCAGCTGAAATCGTTTTTAAATCCGGCGTTCATGTCGTGGTAATGCCGCTGGACGTGACTCATGATGCGCTGGTCACCAAACATCGCAATGACGCGTTCCGCGCATTGGATTCAAAAGTTGGTCATGCGGTTGCCGAAATGACGGATTTCTTCGAACGTTTCGACAAAGAGAAATACGGCTCCGAGGGCGCGCCGCTGCACGATCCCTGCGTGACCGCCTATCTGATCCGGCCGGACCTGTTCTCGGGTCGTCACATCAACGTACAGATCGAAACACAGTCGGAACTGACAATGGGCATGACCGTCGCCGATTGGTGGCGCGTCACGGACCATGCACCCAACGCCATGTTCATGGGTGAAATCGATGCCGACGGATTCTTTGACCTGCTAACAGAAAGGCTGGCCCGCCTATGAGCGCCGCACTGAAACTTGCCCGCCCCGCAGACCTGGATCGCCTGATGGGGCTGGTCACCGCCTTTCACACCGAAGCCGGTATCGAACAGGATATCGATCAGACCCGTAACGCGTTGGCCCCCCTGTTAGAGGGCATACCCCACGGTTGTATCTACCTGATTGGTCCCGGCCGCGCGCCGCTTGGCTATATCGTCCTGACCTTCGGCTGGTCGGTCGAATTCGGCGGCATGGACGGTTTCGTCGACGAGATTTACATCCGCCCCGCCGTCCGGGGCCGCGGGATCGCGACCGAGGTGCTGCTGGACCTGCCCAAAGCCCTTGCCGGGGCAGGTCTGACCGCGTTGCATCTGGAAGTCGATCGTAGCAACGAAGCCACCCAGAAACTGTATCTGCGCACCGGCTTCAGACCGCGTGAGCGTTACATGCTGATGTCCAGAAAGCTCTGACGAACGTCCCCATCACGACCGCAAAGACCCATGATCGGTTCAATCGCTCCTAACGGGACTCTCCGCGGAAGACATATGTAGGCATGTCCATATTCTGAACCGGATCATTCGCAGACACCGGATCACCGGTTATCGGGTAAGTGCCCGGCCCTGCGCAGGCCGCCAAGAAAACAGTGCTGATCACTGAGGCTACGAGAAGGAATTTCGAACCAGTCATGGTGTTCTCCTTTCTGTAATGTCGCCAGAATAGGTCAGCTCAATTTGACACAAATAGGAAAAAGTTCACACATAACCCAATTTATGTCGGTCAAGAATCCGCTTTCCGAAAAAGCCGTCGCCTTTTCAGGATATTACACAACAAAAAAATTCCGATTTTTTTGGGCGGCGACCCTCTTCAGCCCAGCCTGTCCGCCAGGGTCATAAAATCTTCGGCGACAATATCCCAGTTCCCTTCGGCCTGCAGATCATGGGATTGGGACGGCCCGCACTCGGTCGGGCGGGCCACGAAAGCGGTTTTCAAACCCGCCTGTCGGGCGGCATACAAGTCATTGTTATGCGCAGCGACCATCATGACCTGGTCGGGGGGCAGACGCAGCGCGGCACAACTCGCCAGATAGACTTGTGGCTTGGGTTTGTAGTTCCTGGCGATCTCGGCCCCCAGAATGCAGTCCCAGGGCAATCCGCCATATTTCGCAAGCCGGGTCATCAGAGCGATTGAACCGTTGGAACAGGGCGCGATGATCCTGTTGTGCTTTAGGGCCTGCAATCCCGGCACTACGTCGGGCCAAGGGTCCAGCCGTTCCCATGCGGCGGTCAGATCGGCGGGATTTGGGGGCGTGACGCCAAAACGGGTGGCGACGACCTCAAGATTTTCGCGGTGCAGGTCATCCAGAGGCACATAACCCCTGCCCCCTTCGCGGATGGTGGCCATAGAGGGGTCGTACTCGGCCCGCCACGCATCGGCGAAGTCAAAGGCGTCCAAATCTGGCAGAACCGCTGCCACTTCGCGTGCGATGGAACTGCGCCAGTCTACGCAGGTACCGAACACGTCAAAGATCAGCGCTTCTACCATGACTTGGCCTTCATCCTGACGAGCCCTGCCCGGTTTCAGGCAGGGCTGTTTTTTGCCGGATCAGCGCTTCAGGATGGAAGCCCCGGCATATTCCGCAACCTCGCCCAGCGATTCCTCGATGCGGATCAGTTGGTTGTACTTGGCCAACCGGTCCGACCGCGCCAGCGAGCCGGTTTTGATCTGACCACAATTGGTTGCCACGGCCAGATCCGCAATGGTGGCGTCCTCGGTCTCGCCCGAGCGGTGCGACATCACGTTGGTATAGCGCGCCCGGTGCGCCATATCCACAGCACGCAGGGTTTCGGTCAGCGAACCGATCTGGTTCACCTTGACCAGCATCGAGTTGGCGCAGCCGTTTTCGATCCCCTGAGCCAAACGTTCCGGGTTGGTCACGAACAGGTCATCGCCCACCAACTGCACCTTGTCACCCAGCATATCGGTCAGCGCCTTCCAGCCGTCCCAGTCATCCTCGGACATGCCGTCTTCGATCGAGATGATCGGATAGTCGTTGACCAGCGCCGCCAGATAGGCCGCGTTTTCGTCCGAGGTCAGGGTCTTACCCTCACCGGACAAAACGTATTTGCCGTCCTTGTAGTATTCGGTCGCAGCGCAATCCAGCGCCAGGTGGATTTCCTCACCCGGCTTGTAGCCCGCCTTTTCAATGGATTTCAGAACAAAATCCAGCGCTTCGCGGGTCGAGGCGATGTTCGGAGCAAAGCCGCCCTCGTCACCGACACCAGTGGCCAGACCAGCGGCCGACAGCTCTTTTTTCAGCGTGTGGAAAACCTCGGACCCCATGCGCACCGCCTCGCGGATATTCGCGGCCGAGGTCGGCATGATCATGAATTCCTGAATGTCGATCGGGTTGTCGGCGTGTTCACCACCGTTGATGATGTTCATCATCGGCACCGGCAGAACGCGGGCCGAGGTGCCGCCGACATAGCGGTACAGAGGCTGCGTGGTGAAATCCGCTGCGGCTTTCGCGGTCGCCAGCGAGACACCCAGAATGGCGTTTGCGCCCAGACGGCCCTTGTTTTCGGTGCCGTCCAGTTCGATCATTGCCTCGTCGATGGCAACTTGCTCGGTTGCGTCGAAGCCCACCAGTTCCTCGGCGATCTCACCGTTCACAGCAGCGACGGCTTCCAGCACGCCCTTGCCCATGTAGCGGCTTTTGTCACCGTCGCGCTTTTCCACCGCCTCATAGGCACCGGTCGATGCACCCGAGGGCACCGCCGCGCGGCCCATGGTGCCGTCTTCCAGGATCACGTCCACTTCGACCGTCGGGTTTCCCCGGCTGTCCAGAATCTCGCGTGCGTGAATGTCGATGATGGTGCTCATGAGGCCCGTCCCTGTGGCTGAAATCAGTTGCACGCCTCATAGCATTACCGGGTGAAAAGTAAACCGGTCATGTTAACGCTAACACTTATATAATCGGAGCTTTAGGGCTAACAGATTGCTGTTTGCGCCAACGTGCGACGATCCGTCAGGCCGCAAGCGCCATCTGGCGGGCCAGCTTGCGTTCGCGAATAAAGGTGTACATGCCCGACCCCATGATCAACGCGGCCCCGGACAGAGTCACGAAATCAGGGCGTTCCCCGAACATCAGCATCCCTGCCATGATCGAAAAGATCAGCCGGGTATAGCGGAAAGGCATCAGGGCCGAAGCCTCGCCGATCCGCATGGCAGTGACGATGCCGTAATAGCCCAGAACGCCAAAACCGACGGCGCCCAAATACGGGCCAATCTGCGCTGATTGCAGCGGAATAACGGGTTGTGCGGTAAACACCATCAGCGCCACACCCGACACGGCCACCGCAAAATAGGCCTGCAACGCCACCACCGATGACGCAACCCGCGGATCTAGCTTGCGGGTCAGCAGGTCCCGCGCAGCGATGGCAATTACGGTTGCCACGACGAACAGAGAGTCGGGCTGAAACCCTTCAAACCCCGGCCGGATGATCATCAGAACGCCGATGAAGCCGACCCCGACGGCGCTCCACCGCCGCCAGCCGACCTTTTCCCCCAGAAACAGCGCGGCACCCATGGTGACAACCAGCGGCAGCGCCTGGAACACGGCGGCCACGGTGGACAGGTCCACCAGCGACAGTGCAGTGACGAAGGTCAGCGCCCCGACCATCTCGGTCGCGGCGCGGGCCAGCGGCAGGGGCTTCCAGGCCACCGGGTCAAGGATGCGCTTGCGAGTGGCCAGCGCCAATACCGCAAACAGAAAGCCACAGACCACGCCCAGAACAACCATGATCTGGCCGGTCGGCACGGTGCCCGACAGCAGCTTGATGAACATGTCCTCAAGCGCAAAAGCCGCCATCGCGCCGACGACAAGCAAAATGCCGTTTACGTTGTTCATGGTCATTTCCGTAAAACTCCGCAGCGCAAAGCGCCGCCCCTTACGTCACCCAATACGCAAGACACCCGTTCAGGCAAGCATTAACCGGCCAAAAATCATGATTTCCCGTGGACCCACTGTTCGCGTTTTGTGATGGGTCAGTCCTGATCCAGCGGCACGCCATACAGCTCCAGCCGGTGACCTTTCAGCTTATAGCCCAGCTTGGCCGCGATTTTTTCCTGCAACGCTTCGATCTCGGGGTCGACAAATTCGATCACCTCACCCGATTGCATGTCGATCAGGTGATCGTGGTGGTCGCGCTCGGCATCTTCATAGCGCGCACGCCCGTCGCCGAATTCCAGACGCTCGAGAATCCCGGCCTCTTCGAACAGTTTCACGGTGCGATAGACGGTGGCGATGGATATCCCCGAATCCACCTGCGAGGCGCGGGAATACAGCTCCTCGACATCCGGATGATCTTCGCTTTGTTGCAAAACCTGCGCGATCGTACGGCGCTGGCCGGTCATACGCAGGCCTTTGGCTTCGCAGCGGGCGATGATCGTGTCGGACATATGTGATCCCCAGAGTGGTTCGGGTTTCTGTCTTAATACGTCTATGCGGCTGGCGCTACCGCGGAATTGCGGTTTCCCGCGCCAGCCTCAAATCGGCCCAGATCGGCAGATGGTCGGATGCGATATGCGCAGGCCGCGCGTCGTGCACCCCATGCACCACCGCCTCAAGCCCCGCGCCCAGCGCGATCCGGTCCAGCGCCCCCAAGGGCTGCGCGGCCGGAAAGCTGGGAACGGGCGGCAAAAAGCGCATATCCGGGGCCAGATGATCCAGCACCGGCTGGCGCGACCATTCGTTGAAATCCCCGGCCCAGACGGTGGGCATCTGATCCAGATCGTCCTCAAAACGACGGATATGAGTGATTTGCTGGCGCCGGGACGCGGGCAGCAGACCCAGATGCATTCCCATCACCCGCAGCGGTCCAATATGGGTGTCGAACTCCACCCGCACCGCCCCACGGGGTTCCAACCCCGGCAGATCGTGGTGACCGGTCTGCCGTACCCGGAGCGCATCGCCACGCCAGATCACCGCGTTCCCGTGCCAGCCCAGACTGCCTGCCCCACCCAGATCGACGACCTGCCAACCGGCCTCATCCAGCAGGAAATGCGGCAAGGCGGCGGGTCGCGGCGGCAGGCGTTTGTCGGCCTCTTGCAGCACCACGATATCGGCTTTCATGCTGTCGATGACCTGCATGATGCGCTGCGGCTGCCGCCGGAAGTCCAGGCCAACACATTTCTGGATATTATAGCTGGCGATGCGCAGGGTTGAGGCTTGGGTCATGGACGTCCTGTGATTGGCAAGAAGCGGTGCGCGGCTATCCGATTACTCTCAAAACTGCGTGACCATCAAATTGACAGGCTCGCCCCCTTCGGCAGAGGAGGCATGGCCTGTTCCGGTGACATCCTCCGCCCAGAACAGATCACCGGCGGTAAAGTCGCGGACCTCACCCGACCCTGCCTGAACACGAAACGTCCCCGACAGAACCGTCGCAAGCTGCCGCTTGGGAGAGCGGTGCGGTATCCCTTTCCACCCTGCAGGCAAAGTAAGGAAGACAAAGCGCGAGGCATCATATTCCCCAGAAACGTGAAACGCGGCTGCGGGCGGGGCAAAGGTCTTGAGTTCAAGGTCAACGTCCCGGTCTTCAAAATACGAGACGCCTTCTGCGTCTTCCAGCAATATGGAGTAGCGCATTCCGTGCTCCCTAAATCAAATCTGAATATTCCCCTGGAACACCTATTATGCAGCATTCTTCCTTGAGGGTAAGTCGCAGGGCGATTTGAAGTGACAGTTTTCCTGCCCCCGGTCCACGGGTTGCCACGGGAGGATGCCAAATCACCCCCTCATTTCGGCGCGGTGACCTCTGCGGACCCGAAAGGGCGTCATTGGCGATCCGGCAGTTTGCGTTGCGACATTACTTCACTGATCTCATCTCCGGACATCGCATCACGGGCATAGTCGAAGGTTCCGTTGACCCTGACTTCACGCGCGGCTCGCTGCAACGCTCCGAATGCCGCGCGGGCAAACGATCCCCCCACGCTGATCCGCCTGACCCCGGCCTCGGACAATTGCGCGACGGTATAGGACGGAGCCTGCAGACCCATGACAACATTCACGGGCTTGTCCAGGGCGCTGCATACGGTTCGAATCGCGTCGATATCCGGAAGCCCGGGCGCGTACAAAACATCTGCCCCCGCATCCGAAAACGCCTGTAGACGCTTGATTGTTTCCGACAGGTCTTTTCGACCCCAAAGAAACCCCTCGGCCCGGGCGGTCAACAGAAAGGGTTTTCCCCGCACCGCATCCGCAGCCGCACGAATGCGGTCGACCGCAATTGGCAGCGCGTAGATCGGATCGCTTTCATCACCCGTCGCGTCTTCGATGGAGCCGCCGACCAAGCCAATATCGATTGCCTGCCTGATTGTTTCAGCGCAGGTTTCAGGGGCGGCGCCAAACCCGTCTTCCAAATCCGCAGCGACCGGTAAATCCGTTGCCTGAACAATCTCGGCCGCGTTCAACAGAATTTCGTCCCGTCCAAGGCTGGCAAATGAATCCCGCTTACCCTTTGAAAAGGCGTATCCAGCACTTGTAGACGCCAATGCATCAAACCCCATGCTGGCCAGCAATCGCGCAGAGCCCGCATCCCAAGGGTTCGGAATAACAAATGCCTCATCCCTGTCGTGAAGCGCTTTGAAGCGTTTGAATTTTGTGTCCTGATTCACGTCGCATCCTCCCGGCAGCGGGGAGTATAACTATCCGGAACAGGCAGAGAACCGTTTTCTCAGCC
Organism: Ruegeria sp. AB10; assembly: GCF_056542745.1. Classification (NCBI taxonomy): domain Bacteria; kingdom Pseudomonadati; phylum Pseudomonadota; class Alphaproteobacteria; order Rhodobacterales; family Roseobacteraceae; genus Ruegeria; species Ruegeria sp. AB10. The sequence goes on from NZ_JBQGAI010000002.1 coordinate 175,742, forward strand.
TATTGGAGGGCCAAGTCACGTCCCGCAGAACGTCGCGTGGACCACTTCCTTTTCGGTCGGAGGATAAGTCAGGTCGGCCGCCTCGGGCTGATCGTCGTAGGGCTGCGCCAGAACCTTGGTCAAACGATGGAACGGGGCATAGTCGCCCTGAACGGCCGCCTGTATCATCTGCTCAACTCGGTGGTTGCGCGGAATAAAGGCCGGGTTGGCAGTGTTCATAACCACCTGCGGATTCTCTTCCCGTTCCAGACGTGCCAGCCAACCGACGGCCCATGCGTCAAAGGCCTCGGGCGTCAGGAACTGATCGCGGGGGTTGTCACTGCCCAGCGCCCGGAACGTGTTGGTGAAATCGGCATTGTTGTGTGCCATCCGGGTCAGCAGATCATTAATCAGCGCTTCGTCGCCGTCTTCCTCAGAAGTCAGACCAATCTTGGCCCGGAACCGCCCCCACCATTCCTGATGGATCAGACCCGGCATGGCGTGCACGATCTCGGTGGCTTCTTCGACGGCGGCCTCGGGGTCATCGACCTGCTGAATCAGCGCCGTTGCCAATTGTGCCAGGTTCCACACCGCAATGTCCGGCTGGTTGGAATAGGCATAGCGCCCCATCTGGTCAATCGAGCTGTAGACCGTATTCGGATGATAGCTGTCCATGAAGGCACAAGGCCCATAGTCGATGGTTTCACCGGCAATCGAGCAATTGTCGGTATTCATCACCCCGTGGATGAACCCCACGCTCATCCACTGTGCGATCAACCGGGCCTGCGCGTCCCGCACCGCGCGTAGCAGGCCCATTGGCCCCTCGGCATCCGGATAGTGGCGGGCAATGGCGTATTCGGTCAGTTTCCGCAGGTTGCCGGTCTGCCCGCGCCCGGCGAACACCTGAAACGTCCCCACGCGCAGATGGCTTTGCGCCACGCGGGTCAGTACCGCGCCGGGCATCGGGCCTTCGCGCAAAACGATCTCACCTGTCTCTACCGCCGCCAGGGCGCGGGTGGTCGGGATGCCCAGCGCGTGCATCGCCTCGGACACCACGTATTCGCGCAACACCGGCCCCAGCCAGGCCCGACCATCGCCACGGCGGCTGAACGGTGTCGGGCCGGACCCTTTCAGTTGAATATCCCGCCGAATGCCATCGGTGCCGACCGTTTCCCCCAACAGAACCGCACGCCCGTCGCCAAGCTGAGGGTTATAGCTGCCGAACTGATGCCCCGAGTATAGCTGCGCAATCGGTTCGGCCCCTTGGGGCAGCGTGTTGCCCGCAAAAGCGTCGGCCATTTCATGTACGTCACCGGGCGTGATACGCAGGATCTGCGCCAGTTCTTCGTTAAACGCGACCAGACGCGGCGCGCGCACGGGTATTGGCGCCTGCCGCGCATAAAAGCTGTTGGGAAGCCGGGCGTAGCTGTTGTCAAACGGGATCGTCAGGGTCATGCCGCAAACATATTGCTGAACCACACGAATACCATAGCGGATCGCGCCTCTGCATGCATAATCGCGCCAAACAACACCGAGGCCCCCATGACCGCGCAAGAGATCATCGACCACCTGAACCTGTCCCGCCACCCCGAAGGAGGCTGGTTCCGCGAAACATGGCGCGCCGATAACGAAGGCCGCGCCACCGGCACCTGCATCTATTTCCTGCTGCAAAAGGATGAGCGCAGCCATTGGCACCGCGTCGATGCGACAGAAATCTGGTTATATCACGCTGGCGCGCCGCTGACCTTGTCGCTCAGCCCCACGGATGACGGCCCCGCGACCGACCATCAACTCACCCCGGACCCGACCAAGGGCGCACCGCAGGTCATCGTGCCTGAAAACCACTGGCAATCGGCGCAGACGACCGGAGATTACACTCTGGTCAGTTGCACCGTCTCACCGGGATTCGAGTTTGACGGGTTCGTGCTGGCCAAACCGGGTTTTGATATTCCCCGCATCTAAGGCATGGATCACCGCGACCTCATATCGTCAATCCCGCCCCCGGTGAAAGCCAGACTGCAGCGGCGCTCGAACACGGCCGGGTTATGGCATCTTGCGCTTTACCTTGCTGCGCTGATGGCTACGACCACCTGTATCGCGATAAAGGTTCCGTTTTGGCCTGTTTTCCTGATGCCCCAGGGGGTGCTGTTGGTCTTCCTGTTCACCCTTAGCCACGAATGTACTCACAAGACACCGTTTCGCAACGGATGGCTGAACGACGTCATCGGGCATCTGATCTCGATCCCCATTGCCCTGCCTTTCACATGGTTCCGGTATTTTCACCTGGCGCACCACAAATGGACCAACCACCCCGAAAAAGACCCCGAGCTTGCGGGTAAACCCCGGCCAGACAACTGGCCCTAGTTACTGATCTATCTCAGTGGTTGGCCCTATTGGACCGGAATGGCGAAGACGCTGCTGCAAAACGCTTTTGGCCAGATCGATGCGCCCTACCTGCCCGCCCCCCAACACCATGCCATGCGGACCGAGGCGCGGCTGTTGTTGGCACTCTACACTTTCGCCTGTGTCAGCCTGTTCTACACGCCGCTTTTGTTCTGGGTGTGGTTCTGTCCGGTCCTGATCGGGCAGCCTTTCCTGCGCCTCTACTTGCTGGCCGAGCACGGGTTATGCCCCCCGGTCGCCAACATGCTGGAAAACTCGCGCACCACCTTTACCAACCGAGTCGTCCGATTTCTGGCCTGGAACATGCCGTATCATGCGGAACACCATGCCTTTCCCAACGTGCCTTTCCACCAACTACCGGCCTTGCACGATTGGACGCGAGCGCACCTGCTGTCCACCTCGGACGGGTATTTGGACTTTACGGGTGAGTATGTCCGGTCTCTCAGATGACCATTCAAACTGATATGCCCTTTCACGCTCTCCAGAGGATGGAATCCCGAAACGGTCGTGCACATTGTTAGGCGCGCAGGTTCCATGCCGGTCTGGCGTCTGGTGACTTCAACAACGCATGTTCCTGTTCGACATAGTCGTCACAAGCCCGCCATCTGAAAGTAACGCGGCCACCTGCGGATAAAATGGAATTGATCTTCGCGTTGGTTCGGCACTTTTGCAGTTGCCCACCCTTAAACGGATGCCGCGGGGAAACCGTACCGTATTGAACGCTTAGGCGGTTATGCAGGTTTTTCGCTCGGCCGATGTAAACAACGACTCCGTCAGCCAAGATCCAGTAGATCCCCGAGGTTTTCGGTGCGTTGATTTTAAACGAACAATAAAGCGCATCGTATTCCGCCCCGAGGGCATAACCTTTTGGATTCGAAAAACGGTCCTGCGGTCTGAGGTTCAGGTCTGCGACAACGCTCTGCTCATCGTCAAAATCCATCTGCTGCCCTCAAACCGCGCTCAACACGCCGCCCCCAACCAGCGCCTTGACACCCGTCGTACCCGGGCATGAGGTCGGCAGCCCACGCGAAACCCGCACGGCCAGATAGGCAAAGGCCTGCGCCTCGAGCATGTCTCCGTCCAGCCCCACGGCCTCGACCGGTTCGACCGGGCAATCGAGCGACACGCGCAGCATCTCCATCAGCACCGGGTTATGGCGCCCGCCTCCGGTCACCAGCACGCGGGCGGGAGGTTTGGGGCAGTGCTCCATCCCCTGCACCACGCCGGCTGCGCACATGCCCGTCAGGGTTGCAACGGCATCAGAGTCGGAAAGCTCCTGCACCAGCCCGATCATCTCGGCAAAGTCGTTGCGATCCAGGGATTTCGGCGGGATGCGGGTAAAGAAGGGCTCGGCCAGAAACAGCTCGAGCGCGCCGGTTTCGACCGTGCCGCCCCGCGCCACCGCGCCGTCGCGGTCCATCGGCAGACCAAGCCGGGCCTGCATCAGATCGTCCACCGGCGCGTTTGCAGGCCCGGTGTCGAAAGCCAGCAGCGCGCCGGGGATTTCCGGCCCGTCAAAGCTGGGGTCCACGTAAGTCAGGTTGCCAACGCCACCGAGGTTGAGGAAACACAGCGGCTCGGTCGCGCCGATCCATTTGGCGCAGGCAAAGTGGAAGAACGGCGCCAGCGGGGCACCCTCGCCCCCCATCGCCACATCATCGCTGCGGAAATCCCAGACGACCGGCACGCCCAGCGCCTGCGCCAACCCCTTGCCGTCGCCCACCTGCAACGTGCCCTTCCCGCTTGGTTCATGCGCAAGGGTCTGACCATGGAAGCCGATCAGATCGACATCTTCGAACTCCGAAAGCGCCTCGGCATGGGCAAAGGTCACCAGCTCGGCTGCGTTGTCCACCGCAGGTCCGTGCCACTGGCCAAGGGCGGCGCGCAGGTCGGCGCGTTCGGCGTCGGTATAGGCGCGATAACCGCTGGGACCAAAACCGATAATCCGGTGCCCATCGGTTTCAACCACTGCCGTATCCACTCCGTCCAGCGATGTGCCAGACATCGCACCCAGGGCCTTGATCGGCCCGCTTTTCCTGATGGCCCGGTTCACGCTCACCTCTTGTGTTTATTGGCGTCGGCTGCCCGACGCGGCGCGCCAAACCTGCACGTTTCACGCAACCGAAGGCAAGCCGGAACGCACCTTCCGCGTGTATTTTTGACGCCATGTGCGCGCTTGCAACCACATCAAACCCAAGGGGCAGTTGCGCGACAGCGCGGGCTGAGTAACCATTGCGGCCATCTGCATCCCGAACGGACGGCCATGACGGACACCGAGACACCCAAACAACCCGCCGAAGGGCGCAATTACCAGCTGATCTTCTGGTCCGGGTCGCTGGCGACGATTGGCGGGCAGTTGGTGAACCCTAATCTGGTGCTGCCGTTCCTGTATCTGGCCTTGGGTGCACCGACGTTCTTCGCCGGTCTGCTGCTGCCTTTCGTGACCGGATCACGGTTAATCGCCGAGATCTTCATGTCTCCGTTCATCAATCGGGTGACCCGCGCGAAACTGGCGGTCTACGTGCCCAACATCCTGACCGCCGCGATTCTGGCCATCGTGGCCCTGTTCGCGACCAACCTGCCCAATGTGATGATCGTGCTGCTGTTCCTGACAACCGCTTTGATCATGGGGCTGTGTCAGGGCATCGCCAGCCTGGGCACCAGTCAGATTTACGGCATCTCTGTCCCCAATGAAAAACGCAACCGGATGGTGTTCGCGCAGGCCACGATCTCGGGCATTCTGGCCATCCTTGTTGTCTGGATCACCCGAGACCTTCTGGCCTCGGACCAACCGATGCAGCGCCATATCGTTGTGCTTTGGTGCGGGGTCATTGCCATGTTCGCTGCCGGGGTCAGCTTTGCAGGTGTCCGCCTGCTGGAAGAGGAACAGGCCCACGCGCCCGCTCCGAAGGCAAAACCGAAACCGCTGGCCGAACTTGTGACCGGGTTCAAAACCGGCATGGCTTATGAGTGGTATCGCAAGTTCCTGACGGCCCGGCTGATCTTTGTCTCGGTGGAACTGGCGATGCCGTTCTACACGATCCACGCGGCAACCTTCCACGTGGGAACCAAACACTCGCTGAGCTATTTCGTCATGGCCGCAAGCCTTGGGATGGTGCTCGGCTCGATCATCTGGGGTTGGCTCAGCGGGCGGATCTCGGTCAAGCCGGTGATGTGGCTGGGCTGCCTGATCTCGGCGGTTTCGGCCCTCATGGCGTTGGCCTTCACCTTCATGGGCTATGCGCAGAATGTCTGGATTTATGCGCTGGTCATCCTGCTGCTGTCGCTAGGCGGGAACGGAGTGATCTACGGGCGCTACCTCTACATCATCGAAATGACCTCGGAAAAAGAGCGCCCTTATCTGGTCGCACTCGGAGATGTCAGTGCCGGTCTGGTCGGTATGGTCTTTGCCGCGATCCTTGGCGCGGTGGCGCATCTGCACGATCCGGTGACGCCGATCCTGGCGCTGGCGGTGCTGAACCTGATTGCGATGGGCTATGCCTTCCGCCTGCCCCCGACCAAAAGCTGACATCGCCGCGTTTTCCATGAAAAGGTGCCTTTTCCTTGTGGAAAGCGCCGCCTATACAGTGCCCCGCAACTTCAACCCAAAGGGCACGCTATGACCTACCATCCCAAATCGGATTTCATCGCCACGATGATCGAGCGCGGCTTTCTCGCCGACTGCACCGATTATCAGGGCCTTGACGAAGCGCTGATGAGTGGATGCAAGCCGGCCTATATCGGCTTTGATGCAACGGCCAAGTCGTTGCATGTGGGCAGCCTGATCCAGATCATGATGCTGCGCTGGTTCCAGAAAACCGGCCACCAGCCGATCACCCTGATGGGCGGCGGCACCACCAAGGTGGGTGATCCGTCCTTCCGCGCGGATGAGCGCCCCCTGCTGGGCCCCGAACAGATCGACGAAAACATCGCCGGCATCAAAAAGGTGTTCTCGGCCTATATCGACTATGACAGCGACGCCGAGAACAAGGCGCTGATGCTGAACAATGCAGAGTGGCTGGACGAGTTGAACTACCTCGACTTCCTGCGCGATATCGGACGGCACTTCTCGGTCAACCGGATGCTTTCGTTTGAATCCGTGAAATCGCGGCTGGATCGTGAACAATCGCTGAGCTTCCTCGAGTTCAACTACATGATTCTGCAAGCCTATGACTTCCTTGAGCTGAACCGCCGTTACGGCTGCGTTCTGCAGATGGGCGGCAGTGACCAGTGGGGCAATATCGTCAACGGCATCGACCTGACCCGCCGCGTGCTGGATCACGAGATTTATGGCCTGACTTCGCCCCTGCTGACCACCAGCGACGGCAAGAAGATGGGCAAGTCTCAGGACGGTGCGGTCTGGCTGAACGCCGACATGCGCTCGCCTTATGAGTTCTGGCAGTTCTGGCGCAACACCACCGATGCGGATGTTGGCCGGTTCCTGAAGCTCTACACCGAAATGCCGGTGGATGAGTGCGACCGTCTGGGCGCACTGCAAGGGTCCGAGATCAACGAAGCCAAGATCCGTCTTGCCAACGAAGTGACCACCCTGGCCCACGGTGCCGCAGCTGCTGCGACCGCCGAAGCCACCGCCCGCGAAGTGTTTGAAAAAGGCGGCATTGGGGGCGATCTCCCGACCCTGACGCTCAGCGCCGATGAACTGGGTGACGGCATGTCCATCGTTCAGATCATAGTGAAATCGGGGTTGGCAAAGTCGGGGAAAGAGGCCAAGCGCCTGATCGCCGAAAACGGCGCCAAGCTGGATGACGCGCCGCTGACGGATGCCGGGTTGATGATCGACGCGGGTGCACTGTCGTCGCCGATCAAACTGAGCGCCGGTAAAAAGCGGCACGCGCTGGTGCAACTGGGCTGATCCTGCCCCAGTCAGCAAATATCACGGCCACCCGATCGGGTGGCCGTTTTCTTTTTCAGCATTGCGGCCTCAAACCTTCGCAGGTTTAGCGTTTGCCGCCGCCGTGGCCGCCCTTGCCGCCACCTTTGCCATCGCCGTTGCTGCCACCGTTGCCGTGGCCGCCGCCGCCGTGGCCAGAGCCATTCCCGTGACCGTTGTTGCTACCGCCATTGCCGGTTCCGGGGCCGGATCCGCCGTTGTTTCCTCCGCCATTGCCAGAGTTCCCGTTGTTTCCGTTCCCGTTACCGGGGCCGCCATTGTTGCCACCGTTTCCGCTGCCATTGTTGCCGCCGTTGCCGCCGCCATTGTTGCCGCCGTTGCCTCCGCCGCCACCATTGCCGGGATCGCCACCACCGTCGCCAGGGTCGCCACCACCATCGCCGGGATCACCTCCTCCGTCACCGGGGCCGCCGCCATCACCGGGGTTGCCGCCCCCGCCACCACCGCCCGAGCCCGAGTCATTTCCGTTGTCCGAACCGGACCCAGCAAACTGGTCATTGCCGCGCGCCTCTCCCAGACTTGCCGATGCGCTGATCGAGCCGGTCGGCTGATCGGTCAGCAAAGCTGCCAAACCCGGGCATTGAGCAGTTGTGTTGAGCAGCGTCGTTGGGAAATCCGACCGCACCTGCAAACGTTTCAGAAAGCTGGGCGTCACCTGCTGGCAATCGCACAGCGTCTGATAGTCTCCGCGGTTTGCCGCATCCCGCGCCGTTTTCCAATTGCACACTTCGGGGGCTGCGGCTGCACTGCTTACTGCCATCACGGTCAGAAACGGAGCCGTCACCAGCACGGGAATTCCAACCTTCAAACTCTTAACCATAACGATTGTCTCCTTGCACGACGCCTCGTTGACGCGTCATTTCGCCTGGTATCGATGTGAGACTCGTGCATTAAGCAGACTTAAAGGTCTTCTGAGAAAGGCTTGAGAAACGCCCGAAATCATAGAAAGCAGGCACCAAAAATGATGGACATCACCTAAATCGTTAGATTAAATGAACATACGTTCATATCCTGATGGGAGGGAGCCGTCATGCAATTGTCCACCACAGCCGCGATCGTAACCGGCGGGGCCTCGGGCCTGGGTGAGGCCACGGCCCGCCATTTTGCAAGCCAGGGCGCGCAGGTCACCATTCTGGACCGTGACGCCGAACGCGGCGCGCGGGTTGCCTCGGAAATCGGTGGGCATTTCGCGGAAACGGACGTGACCAACGAGGCCTCGGTCGCGGCAGCGATTGCGCAGGCAACTGACAAAATGGGCCGGATTACGGCAGCGGTAAACTGCGCCGGTATCGCCTACGGCATCAAGACGGTCGGCAAGGACGGCCCGCACGCGCTGGACGCCTTCCAGCGCACCATCGACATCAATCTGGTCGGCACCTTCAACGTCTCGCGCCTTGCGGCGGCCGAGATGGCCAGGAATGACCCTGATCCCGATGGCGCACGCGGGGTGATCATCAACACCGCATCAATCGCGGCCTTTGACGGGCAAAAGGGTCAGGCAGCCTACGCGGCCTCGAAAGGGGGCGTGGTGGGAATGACCCTGCCGATGGCCCGCGATCTGGCCTCGACCGGAATTCGGGTGATGACCATCGCACCGGGCATTTTCATGACCCCCATGCTGGCCGGGCTGCCCGAAGAGGTGCAACAGCAACTGGCCGCCGACGTTCCCAACCCCGCCCGCCTGGGCGACCCAAAGGAATATGGCCGGTTGGCCGGGTTCATCGTCGAGATGGGCTACCTGAACGGAGAGGTCATCCGCATCGACGGCGCCCTGCGGATGCGGTAAATCTGCCCCATGACCGAGCGGGAGAAAATGCAGGCCGGGCAGTGGTATTGCTGTCTGGACCCAGAACTGGACGCCCTGCGCGCGCAAGCCCGGCGCGCGGTTCATGCGCATAACACGCGCGCCCCGGATAACCGTGGCGCGATGGCACCGGAATTACAAGCGCTGCTGGCCAGCACCGGGCCGGATTGTTTCCTCGAAGCCCCGTTCCATTGCGCGTATGGGATGAACATCCACCTCGGCGCGCGGGTCTATTTCAACGCCGGCTGCGTGGTTCTGGATACGGCACCTGTGCGGGTCGGAGATGGCACGATGTTCGGCCCGCACGTTCAGATTTATTGCGCTCAGCACGCCAAGGACCCGGCTGAGCGGGCGCGGGGTCTGGAAATCGGGTTGCCTGTGACCATCGGCCGGAACGTCTGGGTTGGCGGAGGCGCCATCCTGATGCCCGGCATCACCATCGGCGACAACGCCACCATCGGCGCGGGCAGCGTCGTGACCAAAGACGTCGCCGCCGGAGAAACGGTCGTTGGCAACCCCGCCCGTCCGCTGCCCTAAGCGCCCTCGGCCTTCTCTTCCAAAACCAGCCATTCCTCCTCGGCGGCGGCCAGCTTTTCCTGCCGCTCAACCAGAGCCTCTGTCGCCTTCTGGAACTTGACCGGCTCGCGGGTAAAGAGTTCCGGATCGGACATGAGCTCTTCCAGCTTGCCGATCTCGGCCTCAAGGCGTTCGATCTCGGCCGGCAGTTTCTCAAGTCGGTGCTTTTCCGAGAAGGACAGGCCGGATTTCGGCTGGCTATCCTGCTTCACCTTCGGCTTGGAGGGTTTTGTTTTTTCTTCCTTTTTTGGCAGAATATCGCCCCTCTGCGCGATATAATCCGACCATCCGCCTGCATAGACAGTGGCGCGGCCATTCCCCTCCATCGCGATAGTCGTGGTGGCGACCCGGTCCAGAAAATCCCGGTCGTGACTGACCAACAGAACGGTGCCGTCGTAGTCGTCCAGCAACTCCTGCAACAGATCCAGTGTTTCCACGTCCAGATCATTGGTCGGCTCGTCCAGCACGAGCAAATTCGAGGATTTGGCCATAAGCTTGGCCAACAGCAACCGCGCTTTTTCACCGCCAGACAGAGATTTAACGGCCGCTCTTGCCTGCCGTTCGTCGAACAGGAATTCCTTGAGGTAGCCGACCACATGTTTGGGCTGACCACCGACCATCACCTGATCGGCTTTGCCGGACACGCGCATCTCGGGGTCGCCGGTCAGGCTGTCCCACAGACTCATTTCCGGGTCCAATTGCGCGCGGGTTTGGTCGAACACGGCGATCTCAAGGTTGGTGCCCAGTGTCACCGAGCCTTCATCCGGTTGCTCCTGCCCCAACAGCATCTTCAACAAGGTCGTTTTGCCCACACCGTTAGGGCCGACAAAGGCCACACGGTCACCGCGCTGGACCAACAGATCAAAGTTCCGAATGATTTGCTGCGCGTCAAAAGACTTGGCCAAGCCCCTGGCCTCAATCACCTTTCGCCCGGATTTCGGCCCTGACTCCAACGTCATTGCCGCCGAGCCCTGACGTTTAATCTGCGCCGCCTTCTCGGCCCGCAACGCCTGCAGCGCCCGCACCCGGCCCTGATTGCGCTTGCGTCGTGCACTGATGCCTTCCACGGCCCATTTGGCCTCGGATTTGATCAGGCGGCTCAGCTTGTGGCGTTGTTGGTCCTCTTCGTCCCAGACTTTATCGCGCCACGTTTCAAACGCATCAAACCCCTGTTCTTGCCGCCGCACGGCGCCGCGGTCGATCCACAAAGTCGCCCGTGTCAGCGCCCGCAAAAACGCCCGGTCATGCGAGATCAGCACAAAGGCCGCCCGGGTCGATCCCAACTCGCGTTCCAGCCAGGCGATGGCTTCGATATCCAGATGGTTGGTCGGCTCGTCCAGCAGCATCAGGTCGGGGGCCTCGGCCATTAGCTTGGCCAATGCTGCCCGCCGCCGTTCCCCGCCCGAGGCGGTTTCGACCGCACGAGACGGATCGAACTTCAGCCCCTCACCGGCGCGCTCGACCTTATACAGCTCGCCCGGCTCCAACCCGCTCGAAGCATAGTCGCCCAGCGTGGCAAACCCCTGCATGCCAGGGTCCTGCTCCATGTACCCGACAGACTTGCCCGGCGGCACCACGATGTCGCCATGATCGGGTTCAACCAGACCGGCCATCACTTTCATCAATGTGGATTTACCCGATCCGTTCCGCCCGACCAGCGCTACGCGGTCACCCGGCTGAACCACCAGATCAAGCTCGGAAAACACCGGATCACCCCCAAAGGTCAGGGAAATGCCGGACATCTGCAACAAAGGAATTCTCGCCATGCCCGCCAGCTAAACCGGCGGACAGAAGGCGTCAACGCCCCGGCTTTATCTTTTCAAAAATACTCATTCTACCCGACCACCGCCCGCAGCAGGCGCTTTCGGGTTGGGGGAATCGCGCCGATCTCAAGCCCGGTAAAGACATGCAGCGTGTTCATGTGGCGGTCCACCACCGCATGATCGCTGACCCAGCCCCCCATCATCAGATAAGTGCGCAGCAAGGGCGGCATCCGCAGCATCGCCTTTTTCACATCCGGCTTGCGTCGCAAACGGGCCGCGAACCGGAACACATTCGGAGCCTTCACCCGTGGCAACCAGCGTTTCGGCGCCAAATGCCGGTGTTTCAACATGGCAAATGCGTCAAGATAATCCTCTGTTTCCGTCCCCGCAAAGGACGAACAGCCGAACAGCATCTCGACCTCGTTCTGATCAACATAAGCCGTCATCGCCCCCCATGCGACGCGCAGGATGTCCGGATCGGTCCGGTCGGGGTGAATGCAGAACCGCCCCATCTCGACCATGCGCCCGTCGAACCCTTGCAGCGCCGAAAGGTCGTAGAACTGCGCCGAATAGCTGCGGCCGACCTCAGCGCCATTTTCCATCGTCAGCATGCGCAAGCAGCAGACCAACTGCCCGCCTTCCCGCATGTCCTCGACCAGGATATGGGCGCAGACCGGATCAAAATCGTCCTGATCGGTCTGATCCGTGCCAAAGGCCCGCGTACGCAATCGCTGCGCAGCCGCCAAATCCTGCGGCGAACGCGCCAGCCGGGCGCGATAACGGCCTTTGCCAAGCAATAATGCCATGGTCGCATCCTCCGCGGTTGCTGACCCGTTACGTCTTGCTGTGTCCCTATCACACCATGTGTGACTGTCATGTGACCATAGCAAGGTATGGCTTTCGTTACTGCGACGCGCCGGGGATATTGGCCGGGTTGAAGTTGCCGATGTTACCCAACAGCTGACGGATAAAGCCCTGACCCTGAATGGTCGATTCGGTCACGCGGCGGTCCAGCGTTACAACGATGCCATCCTCAAGCCCGAACCGTTCGATGTTGCGAACGACGCCGCGGTCATCAAAGCTGATCGCGACCAGTTCGCGCGAGACGACTTCGGGTTTCTTCGGTCCGTAATGCCGGATGCGGGACCGAACGTAGTAGAACCCGGAATCGCGCACCACACCGGATGAGCTGGGCGCACCAACGGTTTCCATCACACTATCGCGTGTGTCGACGCCAACCTTGATCTCGGCCAGGTCTTCCGCAGGAGGGATATATCCGTGATTCTTAAAGACCGGGGTACACGCGCTGGCCGCTGCCAGACAGGCCGCAAGGACAAGCGTTCTGGACACCGGTTTCAACCTGTTCACAACCTTCAACATTTACACCCTCTTGCCTTGGCCCTATGCGGACCCTATCCGCTTACATCAAACCGCAGCCCCGGTTCAACACAGGAAAGGGTCACGAATGAGCAACCAGACATCTCTGCGGGTGGCCGACCTGCCCCAAAACGCCCCAACCGCCTTTGACTTACGCCCCGACAGCAAGGCGTTGGAGGCAATCCGGGACGATCTGGGCCTGCTGGGCCTGCGCAAGCTCAGCTTTTCGGGTGACGTAAGGGCACAGGGCAAACGCGACTGGGCGCTGAGCGGAAAACTGGGTGCCACGGTAATTCAGCCCTGCGTCGTAACACTGGAACCGGTGACCACGCGCATCGACATCCCGGTCACGCGTACCTTTATGGCGGACTGGTCGGACCCCGATGAGGAAGAATTCGAAATCCCCGAAGGCGACGATTCCGAACCTCTGGGCCCAGAGATCGACCCGTCTCTGGTGATGATCGAGGCGCTGTCTCTCGCCCTGCCCCAATACCCGCGCAAGGACGGAGCCGCGCTGGACCAGGCCGACTTTACCGAACCCGGAAAACAGGCGATGACGGACGAAGATGCCAAGCCCTTTGCCGGGTTGGCAGGTTTGCGCGATGCGTTGAAAAAAGACGAGTGACATAGGTCTGTTTTCCTGTCATAGCAGGCGCTCAGAAAAATCGCTTGAACATGTCGAGAATCGCAGTATTTTCGCGCGCTCATCGGAATTTGGGTTGGACAACGTGGGGCTCGTACCCTAAACGCGCGTCAAACCACGAGAAAAACGAAGAATGAAACCCGGTCGGCGGCGAATCTGCTGACCCTCAGTAGACAAAGGTTGAGACCATGGCCGTCCAACAGAACAAAGTTTCCAAGTCGCGTCGCAACAACCGCCGCGCACACGACGCTCTGGTTGCTGCAAACCCGAACGAATGCCCGAACTGCGGTGAACTGAAGCGCCCGCACCACGTCTGCGCATCCTGCGGTCACTACGATGATCGTGAAGTCGTCGCACAAGCCGACGAAATCGATCTGGACGAAGACGCGGCCTAAGCCTTTAAAAGCGCAGGCAAGGCATGACGGAACAGCCCACGCACGCCGGACGGATTACCATCTCGGTTGACGCTATGGGCGGAGACTCGGGGCCCGCAACTGTGGTTGCGGGCATTGCCAAATCGGCAAACAAGAACCCCGATATCGCCTTCGTTCTGCACGGACCTGAACAGGTTCTGCGCAAACTTGTCGCCAAACGGCGTGTCCTGCAAGGGCGCGTCGTTTTTCGTGATTGCCCCGATGTGGTCACGATGGAGGACAAACCCAGCCAAGTTGTTCGCAACGGCAAGCAGACCTCGATGTGGTCGACGCTGGATTCGGTCCGCAATGGCGAGGCCCACGGCGCTGTCTCTTGTGGCAATACCGGCGCGCTGATGGCGCTGTCGATGATGCGGCTTCGCAAACTGCCGGGCGTGAACCGTCCGGCAATTGCGATTCTGTGGCCGTCGCGCAACCCGCAGGGGTTCAACGTGATGCTGGATGTGGGTGCGGATGTGCGCGCCGACGCCAAAGACCTGCTGCAATATGCGCTGATGGGGGCCTCTTATGCCCGCAACGGCATGGCCCTGGAACGCCCGCGCATCGGCCTGCTGAATGTCGGCACCGAAGAACACAAGGGCCGCGCCGAACTGAAAGAGGCCCACGCAATGATCGCGGAATTCGCAGAGCAGGCGAATTTCGAATTCGTCGGCTTCGTCGAAGGCAGCGACATTCCCGGCGACAAGGCGGATGTCATTGTAACCGATGGCTTTACCGGAAACGTCGCGATCAAGACCGGCGAAGGCACCGCCAGCCTGATCGGCGACCTGCTGCGCGAGGCGTTCAAATACTCACCGCTGTCGCGCCTGGCCTCGGTGCTGGCGATCACGTCGCTCAATCGCCTCAAGAAACGTATCGACCCGCGCCGTGTGAATGGCGGGGTCTTCCTTGGCCTCAACGGTACCGTGGTCAAATCGCATGGTGGCGCCGATGCCACCGGAGTCTCGGCGGCAGTCAAACTGGCCTTTACCCTGGCCCAGTCTGGTTTTGCCGAAAAATTGGCGGCACGGGTTGCATCAACAGCCGAGCTTGCACAAGATGCCGCCCACACGCCGCCAAAGGCCGGCGAATAACAAAAAAGGCAGTACCCAACATGGCAGGCCGTTCAGTTGTCGTAGGTGTCGGACATTATTTGCCAGAGCGCGTCGTTCCGAACTCCGAGTTTGAAAAGACGCTCGATACAACGGATGAGTGGATCAGAACCCGTTCGGGGATCGAACGCCGCCATTTTGCTGCCGATGATGAATCCACTTCGGATCTGGCCACCAAGGCGGCCGAGGCCGCGCTGGCCGATGCGGGCCTGACGGCGGACGATATCGACGCGATCATCGTGGCAACTTCGACCGCTGATCTGACCTTTCCGTCCGCGGCAACCATGGTTCAGGCGCGGCTGGGCATGACCAAGGGCTTTGCCTTTGACGTTCAGGCCGTCTGCGCCGGGTTTGTCTTTGCGCTCAGCAACGCCAATGCACTGATCCTGTCCGGTCAGGCCAAACGGGTTCTGGTCATCGGGGCCGAGACCTTTTCGCGAATCATGGATTGGACCGACCGGTCGACCTGCGTTCTGTTTGGCGACGGGGCGGGTGCGCTGGTGCTGGAGCTGCAAGAGGGCGCAGGCACCTCCGATGATCGCGGCATTCTGGCCACCGACCTGAATTCGGACGGTCGGTACAAGGATCTGCTGTATGTGGATGGCGGCGTGTCGACCCAATCGACCGGCCATTTGCGGATGCAAGGCAATCAGGTCTTCCGCCATGCCGTTGAAAAACTGGCGAAAACCGCAGAAACCGCATTGGGCTCGGCGGGTCTTGGCAATTCGGATATCGACTGGATCGTGCCGCATCAGGCCAATATCCGCATCATTCAGGGCACGGCGAAGAAGCTGGGCCTTCCGATGGATAACGTGGTCGTCACCGTGCAGGACCACGGCAACACCTCGGCGGCATCGATTCCACTGGCCCTGTCCGTGGGCAAGCAGCGCGGCCAGATCAAGCAAGGCGATCTTATCGTGACCGAGGCGATTGGCGGCGGTCTGGCCTGGGGTGCGGTTGTCCTGCGCTGGTAACCGGCGCAAAACGGCTTACACACAGACCTGCAATTCATTGATATTGACAGCGAATTTCCCCTCGCCCTATTCTCTGGTATCAACAGGGGAAATGGTATGGGCGATAAAACACTGACCCGAATGGATCTGAGCGAGGCCGTCTTTCGCGAGGTTGGCCTGTCACGCAACGAAAGTGCGCAGCTGGTGGAAAGCGTTCTGAACCACATGTCCGACGCCTTGGTGCGCGGCGAACAGGTGAAGATTTCGTCATTCGGCACCTTCAGCGTTCGGGACAAAACCGCCCGCATCGGCCGCAACCCCAAAACCGGCGAAGAGGTTCCGATTCAACCCCGCCGGGTTCTGACTTTCCGCCCGTCGCACCTGATGAAGGATCGCGTCGCGGCAGGGAACCGCAAGTAAGATCAGGGCGGCACGGTCATGAGCAAGTCCCCCGACGCGTTTCGCACGATCAGTGAAGTTGCGGATTGGCTGGGCGTTCAGGCTCATGTTCTGCGATTCTGGGAAAGCCGTTTCAATCAGGTCAAACCGGTGAAACGCGCCGGTGGCCGGCGATACTACCGGCCCAATGACATGCGCCTACTGGGCGGCATCAAGAAACTGCTGCACGAGGACGGCATCACCATCAAGGGTGTTCAGCGTATCCTGCGCGAACAAGGCGTGGCCCATGTCGCGGCGCTGTCGCAGGGGCTGGATGAGGTGGCCGAGCCGGAAACCCCGAAAAACGACAGCGTTGTCGTACCCTTCACGTCGAAACCTGCCTCGGCCAGCGAACAGATCAATCTGGACTTGGGCGATGCTGCCCCCGAACCCAAGGCCCCGCAGACGGCAGAGCCCGCTCAGGCCAAACCAGCAGCGCCAGAAGAGATCGCCCCGAAAGCCGAGCCTGAATATCTGGATGAAAGCCCCCTGTTGGGTGGAATCGCAACGCAAGCGTGGAATCGCACCGAGTTTGACGACCAGTTGCTGAAACAGATCGCACCGGTGGCAAAGGACTTGCGCGCCGTTCTGAACCGCATTGAAAATCGATCGGCGGGATAAGAAAAAAGGCGATGATTTCCTCTTGCCCCCGCCGGGAAAGTCTTTATGAACACCTCAACGTCGGGCTATGGCGCAGCCTGGTAGCGCGTCCGTCTGGGGGACGGAAGGTCGCAGGTTCGAGTCCTGCTAGCCCGACCAAATCACACCGACGTTTATGGCAGACAGGCCAGATCCCGCTCTGGCATCAGGGGGGATCGGAATGACAGGTGTATGCCCAAACCAGCAGATCGAAGGCATGATTGCGCGCGGTGAGATTACCGCCAGCCCCGAGGTCATTCCCGCTCAGGTTCAACCAGCCAGCCTTGATTTGCGTCTGGGAACAGTGGCTTACCGCGTGCGCGCATCCTTTCTGGCGGGCGAAGGGCGCTCGGTTGCCGACCGTCTGTCCGAGTTCGAGATGCACCGCATCGACATTTCCGACGGCGCCGTGCTGGAAAAAGGCTGCGTCTATCTGGTGCCGCTGATGGAATCGCTGGCTCTGCCCGAAACTGTGACCGCCGTGGCCAATGCCAAAAGCTCGACCGGGCGGCTGGACCTGCTGACCCGCGCCATCACTGATGGCGGCACCGAGTTCGACCGGGTGCCTGCGGGTTATACCGGGCCGCTCTATGCCGAGATCTGCCCCCGCTCCTTCTCGGTTCTGGTGCGTCCGGGAATGCGGCTGAACCAGATTCGCTTCCGTCAGGGACAGGCGGTGCTCAGCGACGGGGAACTGACGGCGCTGCACACCGACTCGCCGTTAGTCGATGGGCCTGCGGTCATTCAGGACGGGCTGGGTTTTTCGGTCGATCTGCAACTGCCCGACACCGATCTGGTGGGATACCGCGCCAAGCCGCATACCGGCGTGATCGATCTGGACCGGATCGGCGAATATGACCCGCAGGAATACTGGGAAGAAGTGCGCACCCGTGATGGTCGCATCATCCTAGACCCCGGCGCGTTCTATATCCTCGTCAGCCGAGAGGCCGTCCACATCCCGCCGATGTATGCCGCCGAAATGGCCCCCTATCTGGCAATGGTCGGTGAGTTCCGGGTGCATTACGCAGGATTCTTCGATCCCGGCTTTGGCCACGCCGAAGCCGGTGGCGCAGGGTCGCGCGGTGTGCTTGAGGTACGCTGCCACGAGGCGCCCTTCGTGCTGGAGCACGGTCAGGTCGTCGGACGGCTGGTCTATGAGAAGATGGCCGAGATGCCCACGCAGCTATACGGCGCGGGCATTGCGTCGAACTATCAGGGACAGGGGCTGAAATTGTCCAAGCACTTCAAAGCAGCTGGTTAAGGGCGGGCATCCGCGCCTGATCTGGCTTCAACCGCGATTGTTGGAGTTTCCGCGACCCGCATCCGCGTCATCCTGCCGGGACGACGGTTGATTGGCCTTGCGCCCCACCCGACCGGCCATGTCAAATCCCTTGTTCACGCCCGAATTGACAAGGCGGCGCATTACCTGGCGCACGATCATATTGATGATCTGATTGGCGTTCATTGCTCAACTCCGTTTTCTGAGCCCCAACATAGGTGATTTATGCGGCAACAAAAGGGCTGCGCGATCACTCTTCCTCGAACAGTTCGGTTTGATCTTCGTCTTCTTCGTCCTCGCGCCCTTCCCCCATGGGGATGGTGCCCGGCGGAGGCCGGTTTTCCAGCAAACCTGCAGCGCGCAATTCCTTGAGACCCGGCAGGTCGCGGGCATTTTCCAACCCGAAATGATCAAGGAATTGCGGCGTCACCACAAAGGTCACCGGACGGCCCGGTGTCATGCGGCGACGGCCCAGACGGATCCACTCCATTTCCAACAGCTGGTCGATGGTCCCGCGCGACACCGACACACCGCGGATTTCTTCAATCTCGGCCCGAGTGCAGGGCTGGTGATAGGCGACAATTGCCAGCGTTTCGATCGCGGCCCGGCTGAGTTTCCGTGTCTCGACCGTTTCCTTCTGCATCAGGAAACCCAGATCGGGGGCCGTGCGGATGGCCCAGGCCTCACCCACGCGCACCACACGCACACCGCGCCCTTCATAGCGTTTCTGAAGCATTTCAACCGCTTGCGCCGCGTTGCTGCCATGGGGCATCCGCGCCTCAAGATCACCAATCGTCACCGGCTCGGCACTGGCGAACAACACGGCTTCGACCATACGTTCCTGTTCCGCAATGGGCGGCGCTTCGAACAGGGTGCCGGTGCCTTCGTCTTCGGGGGCGTCAGTCACGTGTGTCAGTCCTCTTGCGCAGATGGATCGGGGCAAAGGTTTCGCTCTGCTTGATCTCCATATGTCCTTCTTTCACCAGCTCCAGCGAGGCCGCAAAGGTCGCCGCCGTCGCCGAGCGTCGA
Organism: Ruegeria sp. AB10; assembly: GCF_056542745.1. Taxonomy (NCBI): domain Bacteria; kingdom Pseudomonadati; phylum Pseudomonadota; class Alphaproteobacteria; order Rhodobacterales; family Roseobacteraceae; genus Ruegeria; species Ruegeria sp. AB10. The sequence goes on from NZ_JBQGAI010000002.1 coordinate 195,062, forward strand.
CGCACCGGATCGGCATCCCAGCCGTCGGGCAGATAGGTCTCCATATCCGTCCAAGTGCCTGCGAACCCGATCAGCGGCCGCATCCGCTCCAGCGCCTGTTCCATCGTGAACACGGCGTCGCGGTCCATCACAAACGGGCGGAATTCGTCACGGGTGCGAATGCGGGCATACCCCTGCATCAGGTCCAGCAGCGTTGCAGAGTAGGTGACGGTGCGGATGCGGGTGATATCCTCACCCTGCCCGCGTTTGAAGAAATCGCGGCCCAACTGGTCGCGCGCCATGAGACGGGCGGCCGAGTCACGCATGGCCTGCAAGCGCTCCAGCTGAAACGCCAGATGTGCGGCCAGTTCCTCGCCCGACGGGCCTTCGTCATCCGGATCGGGCGGCAGCAGCAAACGCGATTTCAGAAAGGCCAGCCAGGCCGCCATCACCAGATAGTCGGCGGCCAGTTCGATCCGCAGCGCACGGGCTTTTTCGACAAAGGACAGATACTGCTGCGCCAGCGCCAGAACCGAAATTTTTCGCAGGTCGACCTTTTGCGTCCGCGACAGGGTCAGCAGTACGTCCAACGGGCCTTCGAACCCGTCGACGTCAACGATCAGGGCTTCGGCCGCAAGCCGATCCGCGACCGAGACCGGGTCTTCGCTGAAAAGATTATCGTTCATATACCTGCCCGCCCATTAGGGCAGATAGTTCCGCCTCGGCGGCCTGGATGTCAAGTTCCGCAGGCTTTTGCCGCATCGCCAGCGCCTTTTCTGCGCGCTTCCCGGCCTGTTCGGTCATCTCTCCGGCGGCATCCAGCACCTTGGCGCGTGCGTCGAACGTGCCATTGCATTGCAGAACAACATCGCAGCCGGCGTCCAGCGCCTGACGGGCGATGTCCTCGGGCGCGCCGCTGAGGGCCTTCATCGAGATGTCGTCGGTCATGATCAGCCCGTCAAATCCGATCTTGTCGCGGATCAGTCCGATCATGGTCGGTGAGATTGTTGCTGGCTGCGGGTCAATCCGGTCATAGACCAGATGAGCGGTCATCCCCATCGGCAGATCGTTCAGATCGCGGAACGGCGCGAAATCGGCCTGTTCCAGCGCGCCCTGCGTCAGGTCCACATGCGGCAGGTCGTGGTGGCTGTCGAGCGTGGATAGGCCATGCCCCGGCATGTGTTTGATGACGGGCAGAACACCGCCATCCAGATGGCCCTTGGCAACGGCCCTTCCCAGCCGCGAAACTTGTTTGGGATCAGATCCATAGCAGCGGTTTTTCAGAAATTTGTGCGTGTCCTCACGCGCCAGATCGACCATCGGCGCGCAATTGCTGTCGATACCCAGTCCGAACAGCTCGTCCGCGATCAGACGATAGCGCAGATACATCGCCCGTTCGGCCTGATCGCCAGCCCGTGCGGCGTGATCCATTGGCGGCAGCCATTCGCGGGCCAAAGGCGCGCGCAGGCGTTGTACCCGGCCGCCCTCTTGATCGATGGTGATGGGGCAATTGCGGCCTACGGCCTCGCGGAAATCATCGCAAAGGGCGCGAACCTGATCGGCGGTGTCGATGTTGCGCGCAAACAAAATGAACCCGAACGGGTTCATCTCGCGGAATAGTCTCTTTTCCTGAGGCGTCAGGCGCAGGCCTTCGGCATCGGTGATCGCCGCACCGAAACTCACCGAGCGGCCACCGGGATACAATCGGCACCGCGCGCCTCGAGCGCGGCACAGAACTGACGCGAGTCGCTCAGGTCATCAAACCCCAGCACGCGCAGGCGGTAGAAGGTCCGGCCCCCGCGTGAGGTTTTCTGGATAACACGCTGTTTTCCATCCATATAATCGCCAAATCGATTATTCAGACGATCCCATTCAGCGCGCGCAACGTCCGAGCTTTCATAAGCACCAAGCTGTGCCATGCGCGTGCCCTTGGACAGCGTATCAGGGTCGATATCCACCCCGACGGCCGCTTTGACGGCAGCGTTGATTGCGGCTTCGGTGCTGTTGTTCGACGTAATGCTGCTGGGCGTTGCTCGGGCCGGGCGGGTCACCGGGCGCAAGGACCTGCGGACCCCTGGCAGTGCCGCCAATTCCGGATCGGGCTGTTGCGCCGCCAGATCGGCGGGATCGATTGCAGGCTCTTCCTCGGGCAAGGACAGGGCGGCAAGTTGCACACCCTCTTCCGCCGGTTCATCAATCCGGGCGGCATCCCCTGCCAATTCCGAAACCAGCGCATCCACCGTGCCTTGACGCAGCTCGGCAGCTTCCTGATTGGAAATCTCTTCCTGAACCACATGCACGGCCGGAGTGGGTTTCAGCGGTTCAACCGGCGTGTCTTCGTCGGTCAGCGACACCGGGCGCGGCGCAAGGATCAGGCGATCCGCTGGCGGTGCTGCCGTTCCCACTGCGGCGACGGCGTTGACGGCCAGACCCTGATGATCCGCAGGCGTTCCGCCGGGGTTTTCGGGTTGAATGCGCATCGGCCCTTCGATGGCACGCACGACCGGCACGCCGGACACATCGCGCATCACCAGCTTGTAGCCCCAGACGCCAATCCCGGCAACCAGAGCCAGGGATGCAACCGCCCCCATCGCGTTGAAGATACGGCTCAGCCCCGCTGCGCGCGGTGCCTCTTCATATCCGTGCATATCATCGGAATACTCGTACCCATCCTGAGGATGCGGTTGATTCGTGTAATGCATCTGCTCGGGGCGCATCTGCCCCGAGTAATCGTAACTTGCCATATCCGCCTCACCGCCCGATAGCGCCTTAAAACGTGGCGCGCGGGTCATTTCTTGCCTACCTCGAACCGGTGCTTCGGGCGGTGTTAGTTACCGCATCTCCTGCGCCGGGGTAACGCCAAGAATACCCAAGCCCGCTGAAATCACAACAGAAACAGCCCGGGCCAATGCGATTTTTGACTGGCTTGTGGCAACATCGCCATCCTGAATGAACCGCAATTGCGTCTCATCGTTACCCTTGTTCCACAGAGCGTGGAAATCCCCTGCGAGTTCATACAGGTAGAAGGCAACGCGGTGCGGTTCATTGGTGCGCGCGGCAATCTCGACCAGACGGGGCCATTCGGCCAGTTTCTTGGCCACGGTCAGTTCCGAGGCATGGTCGTTCTTGCTCAGGTCAGCTCCGCCAAGGGTCGCATCATCGGTGGCAATCCCGGCCTCGGCTGCGCGGCGCAGCACGCTCATCACGCGGGCATGGGCGTATTGCACGTAGAACACGGGGTTCTCGCGGCTCTGCTCCAGCACCTTGTCAAAGTCGAAGTCCAGTGGCGCATCGTTCTTGCGGGTCAGCATCACAAACCGGGTCACGTCCGGGCCGACCTGATCGACCACATCGCGCAGGGTGACAAAGTTCCCTGCCCGCTTGGACATCTTGAACGGCTCGCCATTCTTCCACAGCTTCACCAGCTGGGTCAGCTTGATATCCAGCGGCACCTTGCCATCGGACAGAGCCGACACCGCCGCCTTCATCCGTTTGACGTAACCGCCGTGGTCGGCACCAAACACATCGATCAGCGCGTCAAAGCCACGGGTCACCTTGTCATAGTGATAGGCGATATCCGGGGCGAAATAGGTCCAGCTGCCGTCCGATTTCTTGACCGGACGATCCACGTCATCGCCATGCTCGGTCGATTTGAACAAGGTCTGCTCGCGCGGTTCCCAATCCTCGGGCTTCTTGCCCTTTGGCGGCTCCAGCACACCTTCGTAGATCAGGCCCTTCTCGGTCAGTGACTCCAGCGCGGCCTCGATCCTGCCTGTGCCATAGAGCGACTTTTCCGAAAAGAACACATCCATTTCGACGCCCAGCGCCTTCAGGTCAGCGCGGATCAGGTCCATCATCGCATCGGTCGAGAATTCGCGCAGCTCTTCCAGCCACTCGCTTTCCGGCTTGTTGATCAGGCTGTCGCCGTACTTCTCTTTCAGCGCCTCACCGATCGGGATCAGGTAGTCACCCGGATACAGCCCTTCGGCGATCTCGGGGCTCAGCCCGTTGGCCTCGCGATAGCGTTCATAGGCCGAGCGCGCCAGCACATCCACCTGCGCACCGCCGTCGTTGATGTAATACTCACGCGTCACGTCATGGCCGGAATAGGCCAGCAGGCTGGCCAGCGCATCGCCGAACACAGCGCCCCGCGTATGGCCGACATGCAACGGGCCGGTCGGGTTGGCCGAGACGTATTCCACGTTCACCTTCTGCCCATGCCCCATGGTCGAGCGGCCATAGTCCGTGCCCTGCTGCAGCACCGCCGCCAGAACACCTTGCCAAACAGAGGGCGCAAGACGCAGGTTCAGAAACCCCGGTCCGGCCACCTCGGCACTGGTGATCCGGTCATCGGCGGCCAGTTTCCCGGCCAGCACATCGGCAATGTCGCGCGGCTTCATCTTGGCCGGTTTTGCCAGCACCATTGCAGCATTTGTCGCCATATCGCCGTGCGCGGCGTCGCGCGGCGGTTCGACCGCCACGTTGTCAAAGCTCAGCCCCTCGGGCAGCGCGCCTTCGGACTGCATCTGTGCCAGCGCGTCCAGTACAAGGCCGCGTATCTCGGAAAACAGGTTCATTTCGGATGTCCTTTTGCTTGCTCGGCGGTTTACCACGCAAAGCGGCAAGGTCAATGCAAGCGATCAGTTTCCGCTTGGATTAACCGTAAACGGGGCTAAGGTCTCAGGAAATGCCAACCCGGAGACCGTTTCATGCGCCTAGCCCTGCCCCTTGCCATCGCCCTGACCATTTTGTTGCCGGCCTGGGCCGAAATGCCTGCGCCGCAAGGTCACGTTCTGTTGACGCTGGGCGGCGCGGTTACCGAAGCCAACCTGCCAGCCCGGGGCGAGAATGACGGCGGCCTTCTGGGCTATCTCGAAGTCCAGCACGACGGGGCCGCGGGGTTCGACGCCGCCATGCTGGATGGTCTGGACCAGGTCGAGATCACCGTCACCTACGGCCCCGAAGGCAACCAGCGTGACATCGCCTTTTCAGGCCCGCTGCTGTCTGACGTGATGACGATGGCAGGCGCTGCGGGCAAAACCGCAAAGCCGATGGCGCTGGACGGCTATCAGTCAGAAATTCCGTGGCAGAGCATCACGGCGCATCAGCCGATTGTCGCGACCCACGCGGATGGCAGCCCAATGGGGATTGGCGGATATGGCCCCACCATGATCGTCTTCCCTCCGACCGACGATGCGGAACTGGCGCAAGAACAATCTGGCCAACAGGTTTGGGCGCTGGCCTATATCGGGGTCGAGTAACTATTTGCCCGTCAGCCGTTTGTGATCCTGTAAGGCGAAGCGGTCCGTCATGCCGGCGATATAATCCGACACAATCCGGGCCAGTGCCGTTTCGTCCTTTGCGGCCTCGATATCGTGGTGCCAGCGCGCAGGCATCTGCTTGGGATCATTGAGGTATATCGGAAACAACTCCTGCACGACTGCGCTGACTTCGGCGCGCACTTCCATTACGCTGGGGGCCCGATACATCCGGGTGAACAGGAAAGAGCGAATTTCCCTGAGTTGCGCCCACAGGTCGTTCGAGAACTGAACAACCGGATAGCCAAGGTGCCGGATATCTTCGACCGTCTGCGCCCCTGACGCGGCGATCAACCCGCGCGAAGTGTCGATCACATCGGACACCATGACCCCAAACACCCGCCGCAGCGCCTCATGTCGGCGGCGATAGGAGTCGAGACCGGGGTATTTGCGATCCACTTCTGCATAGCAGTCGCCCACAACTGGTAATTGCAGGATTTCATCGTCTGTAAAAAGGTTGGCGCGCAGACCATCCAGCAGATCATGATTGTTGTAGGCGATGTCGTCCGATAGCGCGGCCACCTGCGCTTCGGCACTGGCATGGGTGTGCAGTTCCAGATCGAAGCACTCATTGCACTCGTCCAGAGCCCAGGGCAATTCACCGACGACCGGCCCGTTATGCTTGGCAATGCCCTCAAGACACTCCCAAGTCAGGTTACATCCGTCAAACTCGGCATAATGCCGTTCCAGCTTGGTCACGATCCGAATGGCCTGAGCGTTGTGGTCGAATCCGCCATAGGGCTCCATCAACGCATGCAGAGCGTCCTCACCCGTATGTCCAAATGGTGTGTGCCCCAGGTCATGCGCCAGCGCCACCGCTTCGGTCAGCTCCGGGTTCAGGCCCAACGCCCCGGCAATCGTGCGCGCCACTTGCGCGACTTCGATCGAATGAGTCAAACGGGTGCGATAGCTGTCACCCTCATGCTCAACAAACACCTGCGTCTTGTGTTTGAGCCGCCGAAACGCGCTAGCATGAATGATACGGTCGCGATCACGCTGAAAGCATGACCGAAAACTGCTCTCCTCCTCTGGCACAAGCCGCCCTCTTGCGCGGCCTGGGTCCGAGGCAAAACCCGCTCTGTCCAAAGGTCTTGTCCTTGTCGCCTGTCCTTAGGTTTCATATATTGTACTGCGGTAAGGAAATAAACCTTTGGAGTCCGGCATGAATCTGCCCCCAACAGTCACAGAACGCGCCTTTGACCGCCTGGCCGAGATCGGCGCGGCCGATCAGGGGCAAGCCCTGCGCGTTGCGGTGGAAGGCGGCGGATGTTCCGGTTTTCAATACGAAATCGCGCTGGACGAGCCGAAAGAGGACGACCTTGTACTGGAAGGCAAAGGCCAGAAAGTCATCGTGGATTCAATTTCCCTGCCGTTTCTGGAAAACGCGGTAATCGATTTCACGCAGGAACTGATCGGTGCGCGCTTTGTGATCGAAAACCCAAACGCCACGTCCTCTTGCGGCTGCGGCACGTCTTTTTCGATGTAAGCGCCGGCGGGGGCTTTGCCCCCACACCCCCAGGATATTTTTAGACAGATGAAGCAGGGATCCGCTCTCCGACCTTCCGCCGGAGAGCTTCACCTGTCGCGGTCATCGGCGTCCCCGCCTGTACCGCCCGATCTTCTTCACTCAAAATGGTTAAGAATCCGTTTCTTCATCTGTCCAAAAATATCCCGGAGCGCGAGGCAGAGCCTCGCAACCAAGCCAACCGCCTTGCCGTTGGATTGGTTCTGGGCGATAGGTTGCCATAAGCCACCGGAGGATCGCGCATGAAAATCGCCACGTTCAATATCAACGGCATCAAAGCGCGGGCCGAGGCTCTGCCCCGGTGGCTTGACGACGCGCAGCCGGACGTTGTTCTGCTGCAAGAGATCAAGTCGGTCGACGAGAACTTCCCCCGCGAGGTCTTCGAAGAGCGAGGCTATAACGTCGAAACGCATGGGCAGAAAAGCTTCAACGGCGTGGCGATTTTGTCCAAGCTGCCGCTGGAAGACGTCTCCCGAGGCTTGCCCGGCGATGACGAGGACGAACAGGCGCGCTGGATCGAGGCCACGGTGATTGGCAACCAGGCGCTGCGTATCTGTGGCCTGTACCTGCCCAACGGCAACCCGGCCCCCGGTCCGAAATACGACTACAAACTGGCGTGGATGGAGCGGCTGTATCATCGCGCGCGCGACTTGATGGCCAGCGAAGAACCGGCATTGATGGCAGGTGACTACAATATTATTCCGCAAGCCGAAGACGCGGCCCGCCCGGGTGTTTGGCGCGAAGACGCCCTGTTCCGCCCCGAAAGCCGCGCCGCGTTTCGCAAGATTCTGAACCTCGGGTTCACCGAAGCCTTCCGCGCGCGCACTCAGGGACCCGGTCATTATTCCTTTTGGGACTATCAGGCCGGGGCGTGGAACAAGAATGACGGCATCCGCATCGACCATTTTCTACTGACGCCGCAGGCTGCTGATCGGATGCGTGACTGCCAGATTGACTCAGCGGTGCGCGGGCACGAAAAGCCCTCAGACCACGTGCCGGTATGGGTTGACCTCGACCTTTAACCGATCACGCGGTGGCGTCGTAGCTGTAGATCCACTCGTATTTCTTTGCCAGTTGCGCTCCAACGGCCATCAGCGCCATCTGCGCCGCCAGTCGCATGGGGCCACGCAGGTGAAAGTTACGCGCATTTGCTCCGGCGGCGGCGACCACTTGCCTTGCCCTTGGGCGGCGTTGGGTTTCATAGGCGGCAAGGGCTTGTTTAACCCCCGATTGGTCTTTGAACGCGCGGGCCAGAATCCACGCATCCTCCAGCGCCAGACATGCGCCCTGCGCCATGAAGGGCAGCGTCGGATGCGCGGCATCCCCCAGCAAGGCGAGACGCCCGTTTTGCCAGCTTTGCGCAACGGGGCGCAGGAACAGGGCCCAGAGATGGGTCTCGGTCACCTCGGCCAGAATGTCGCGCACCGGGCCGCCAAAATCAGCGAAACGAGCGCGCAAATCCTTCGGATCGCCTTGCAGACGCCAACCTTCATCCTGCCAGTCCGAGCGCTCCTCGATCGCCACCACATTCATCAGACGTTGGTCGCGCAACGGATAGGTGACCACATGGCGCCCCGGCCCCATGGTCAGCGACGCGCGCGGCATCTCATTATGCTGCGACCAGGGGATCGTTGCGCGCCAGGCGACCTGATGGGTGAACTGAGGCGTCTCGGTGCCGTTCAGGATCGGGCGGATTGTGCTGCGCCCTCCGTCTGCGGCAATGACGCATTCCGACCGCAGCCGCTCGCCGCTGTCCAGCACGACGTCAGCCTCGCTTGGGTATTTGACAACCTGCGTCACCCGCGCGCCCAGCCGGATATCGACACCTGCATCCCGCGCCGCCCGGTGCAACAGGTCCAGAAGATCGGCACGGTGATAGTAATAGGTCGGACCGACGGCGGGTGCGGGAACCCGGCTGATCACACGACCCTTACGGTAATCGCGCAGTATCGTTCCGTGAGAGACCTGCCCGTCCTCGGGCACCTTCCCAACCACACCCAGGGCCCGCAGAACCGCTATACCGTTGGCGCTGATCTGCAACCCAGCACCAACCTCGGTCAGGGCCGGAGCCTGTTCCAGAACCGTAACTCGCGCCCCGCGCTGCCGCAGCGCCAGAGCGGCCGCCAGGCCGCCGATGCCGCCACCGATGACACTGAATTTCAGACCGTCGATATTCATGGCACCGCCTTAACGCAAAAACGCCGAAGCCACAGGCCCCGGCGTTCGAGTTTTCCCGAATTTCCCAGCGATCAATCGTCGCGGTGGACCTTCTCGCGGCGCTCGTGGCGCTCTTGTGCCTCCAGCGTCATGGTTGCGATCGGACGCGCATCCAGACGTTTCAGCGAGATCGGATCGCCCGTCATCTCGCAATAGCCGTACTCACCTTCGTCGATGCGGCGCAGGGCCGAGTCGATCTTGGCCACCAGCTTGCGCTGACGGTCACGGGTGCGCAGCTCAAGCGCGCGGTCGGTTTCCTCGCTCGCGCGGTCAGCAACGTCCGGAATGTTACGGGTGTTGTCCTGCAGCCCTTCGATCGTGTCGCGGCTGCCCGCCAATAGTTCGTTCTTCCAATCCAGCAGCTTGCGACGGAAATACTCAAGCTGACGGTCATTCATGAAAGGCTCATCTTCAGCCGGACGGTAGTCCTCCGACAGAAAAACTTCCTGCTTCATCTTTGCTCCCTCGGTATGGCCAGAAACGTCGGTAGCGGTTGTTTCACCTGACATTTGGCTCTCCCTTCTGCGGAGCGTTTATCTGACGCGCATGGGAATGTCACTACACAAACGCCGTGTTGATTCGTCACGCCTCTGGCCTTGTCTAAATATGAGACATGTAACAACAAAACCTTGTTTTTCTGCGGAATTCGTTGGGCATTTCTGTGGCAAACCACAACCAGCGGGACATCCGATAGCCGCCGAATCAAGCAAAAGGGACCGGAGTCGCGGCGAAGTTCGCGGTTCGGGACGCCGCGGCCCGCTTGTCAAAATCATCGCCTCTCTGTAACCCCAACGGCACAGATCGCGCGAAACCACACGAGGGGCCCATGACCGCACGTTTCCAAGGCACCGCAGAATATGTTGCCACCGATGACCTGACCATTGCGGTAAACGCTGCCGTGACGCTGGAACGCCCCCTGCTGGTCAAGGGTGAGCCCGGAACCGGCAAGACCGAACTGGCCAAACAGGTGGCCGGTGCGCTGGGTCTGAAGATGATCGAGTGGAATGTGAAATCAACCACACGCGCGCAACAGGGTCTGTATGAATATGATGCCGTCAGCCGGTTGCGCGACAGTCAGTTGGGCGATGAGCGCGTGCATGATGTGTCGAATTATATCCGCAAGGGCAAGCTGTGGCAGGCGTTCGATGCCGACGAAAAGGTCGTTCTGCTGATCGATGAGATCGACAAGGCCGATATCGAGTTTCCCAACGACCTGCTGCAGGAGCTCGATAAAATGGAGTTCCACGTCTACGAGACCGGCGAGACGATCCGCGCCAGGCACCGTCCCATCGTGATCATCACCTCGAACAACGAAAAGGAGTTGCCCGATGCGTTCCTGCGCCGCTGCTTCTTCCACTATATCCGCTTCCCGGATGAGGCGACCATGCGCCGGATCGTCGAGGTGCATCACCCCGGCATCAAGGATGCGCTTCTGACCACCGCGCTGACCCAGTTCTATGAAATCCGCGAGACACAGGGGCTGAAGAAGAAGCCTTCGACATCCGAGGTTTTGGACTGGCTGAAGCTGCTGCTGGCCGAGGACCTGACCTCCGAGGACCTCAAACGCGACGGTGCCAATGCCCTGCCCAAGCTGCACGGGGCGCTGCTTAAGAACGAACAGGACGTGCATCTGTTCGAACGTTTGGCCTTTATGGCGCGCGCCAAACGTTGAGGCTATTGAACCTTCGGTGATCGCCGCTTGCCTTGGGCAGATCAGCCTGTCAGCATTGCAGGTGGCGGCCCGGTGCATTCGGGCTATGTAAGACCGGACAAAACGGGGCAATCTGATTGGCTGACACTGTGACCATCCGCGCGTTGCGGTCCGAAGACCGCGCTGAATGGTCCGACATGTGGCGGGACTATCTGGCATTTTATGAAACATCGGTGCCGGATGAGGTCTATGACACCACCTTTACCCGCCTGCTGGGCGACGATCCGCATGATTTCTCGTGCTTTGTTGCCGAGGCCAACGGGCAACTGCTGGGCCTGACCCACTACCTGTTTCACCGCCACGCATGGAAAGTCGAATCCGTCTGCTATCTGCAGGACCTGTTTGCCCGACCCGAGGCACGCGGCACCGGCATCGGGCGGGCCCTGATCCAGGCGGTGTATGACGAGGCCGACCGGCAAGGCGCCCCCTCGGTCTATTGGCTGACGCAGGATTTCAACCACACGGCCCGCAAGCTGTATGACCGCATCGGCAAGCAGACCCCGTTCATCCGGTATCAGCGCCCATGACGCGATGGGCCGCGATCCTTGCCGCCCTGGCGCTGGCGGGCTGCGCGGCGGTAGAGCCGATTGAGGTTCCGACCCGCGTTCAGGCGATTGAAGAAAAACTGCCGCCGGCCAAGTCTTTCACCCGTTCAGCCCCGACGCCCCCTGGCCGCTCGAACGCCAATATCGCGGCCGATTTCGTCTCGTTGCATTTCGCGCTGGAGGGCGGCGCGCAACTGCCGGTGTTCACCCGGTTTGAAGCCCCGATCACCGTGCGTCTGACCGGCGCCCCTACCCCGTCGATGCAGCGCGACCTGACCCGCTTGCTGAACCGCCTGCGCAATGAGGCCGGGATCAACATCAGCCAGGTCTCAAGCGGTGCAGCCAACATCACCGTCGAGGCCGTCAGCCAGGAACAGATCCATGCCATCCTGCCGCAGGCGGCCTGTTTCGTGGTGCCGAATTCCTCAAGCTTCGAGGAATACCGCCGCGACCGGCGGAAACAGAAAAGCAGCTGGTCCCGCCTGCGCAGCCGTGAACGTCTGGGGGTGTTCATCCCCTACGACGTCAGTCCGCAGGAAAAGCGCGACTGCCTGCATGAAGAGATCGCGCAGGCGCTGGGGCCGTTGAACGACCTCTATCACCTGCCGGATTCAGTGTTCAACGACGACAACATTCACACCGTTCTGACCGGGTTCGACATGCTGATCCTGCGCACGGCCTATGCGCCCGAATTGCGCAGCGGCATGACCCGCGAACAGGTCGAAGCCGCCCTGCCCGGCATTCTCAGCCGCCTGAACCCGCGCGGAGACGCCCTGCCCACGCAACCGGTTTCCGATACACCGCGCGAATGGATCAATGCGATTCAGAAATCTCTGCGGCCGACACGCGGGGCACAGAGACGTCTGAAAGACGCCCAAAAGGCCGCCCGGATCGGGCAGGAACAGGGATGGACGGACCACCGCCGCGCCTATCCGTACTACGTGATGGGCCGCATGGAGCAGTTCGACAACCCGCAAGAGGCATTGCGCAACTACCAGACGGCCCTTCAGTTCCTGCGCACCACCCCCGGCACCGAGGTGCATCAGGCCTATATCACCACCCAGACCGCCGCCTATGCGCTGGCGCAAGGCAAAGGACCCGAGGTTCTGCCCGAGCTGAACAAGGCCATCGATGTGATGACGCGCGCCGAAAATGCCTCGCAACTGGCGACGCTGCTGCTGTTGAAATCCGAGGCGCTCAACCAGGCGGGCCGGACCGCTCAGGCACGTTCCGTCAGGCTGGACAGTCTTGGGTGGGCGCGCTACGGGTTCGGCTCGGAGACGGTGGCCCGGTCGCTGATGCAGGACGTTGCGGAAGGGCCCCCCAACAACAGGGGCGGATAACGCATGGTCGTGGTTTTGGGAATGGCGGTACTGGGGGCAATCCTTGGGGCGCTGACGGCACGCAAACGCAACGGTAACGGCGCCGACATGGCCCAATACGCTGCCGGCTATGGCATCGCCTTTGCGCTGGTCGGGCTGGTGTTGTCGCTGATCCTTGTCAGGTTTGTAGGGTAAGCGATGTTCCTGCCCTTTTTCGAAAACCTCCGCAAAGCTGGCATTCCCGTATCCTTGCGCGAATACCTGACCTTTCTGGAGGGCATGAAAAAGGGTCTGGCCACCTATGATGTCGAGGCGTTCTACTACCTCGCCCGCGTCTCGATGGTGAAGGACGAGCGCAACATCGACAAGTTCGACCGCGCCTTTGCCGCCAGTTTCGAGGGCCTGAACGAGATCAGCTTTGATCAGGTGCTTGAAGCGGTGGATATTCCCGCCGAATGGCTTGAGAAGATGGCCGAAAAGCACCTCAGCGCCGAAGAAAAGGCCGAGATCGAGGCGCTTGGCGGATTCGACAAGCTTATGGAGACGCTGCGCGAGCGTCTGAAAGATCAGCAGGGTCGCCATCAGGGCGGCAACAAGTGGATCGGCACCGCCGGGACCTCGCCCTTCGGGGCCTATGGCTATAACCCCGAAGGCGTGCGTATCGGCCAGAAGGAAAGCCGCCATCAGCGCGCGGTCAAGGTCTGGGACAAGCGCGAATTCAAGAACCTGGACGACACGGTTGAACTGGGCACCCGCAACATCAAGGTCGCCCTGAAACGCCTGCGCCGCTGGGCGCGTGAGGGTGCAGCCGAGGAGCTGGATCTGGACGGCACCATCCGCGCCACCGCCGAGCACGGCTATCTGGATGTCAAAACCCGCCCCGAGCGTCACAACGCGGTCAAGGTGCTGCTGTTCCTCGACGTGGGTGGATCAATGGACCCGCATATCAAGGTGGTAGAAGAGCTGTTCTCGGCCGCGCGGACCGAGTTCAAGCATCTGGAATATTACTATTTCCACAATTGCCTCTATGAAGGCGTCTGGCGCGACAACCGCCGCCGCTGGGATCAGCAGACCCCGACGCATGAGGTGCTGCGGACCTATGGCTCGGATTACAAGTGCATCTTCGTCGGCGACGCCTCGATGAGCCCGTATGAGATCGCCTATCCCGGCGGTGCCAACGAGCACTGGAACAAAGAGGCCGGACAGGTCTGGCTGCAACGTGCGCGCGAACAATGGCCATCGAACCTGTGGATCAACCCGGTGCCCGAGAAATACTGGGGTTACACCCATTCCATCGGCATGATTCAGGAGGTTTTCGAAAACCGCATGGTGCCGATGACACTGGCCGGGCTGGAACAGGGGATGCGGGACCTGACCCGGTAACGCGACCCGCGCCGGGGGTTAGGGCTTGTATGCGATCTGACTGACATAGGACATGAATCCGAAGAAGGTGTTTTTGTCCACCCGGTCCCGCGCCTCCTTCTTCAGCGCGGCTGCGGTCTCAGACCCCAACATCCCCTCTTCGAACATCCGGTCGGCGCCCCGGTCGATGACCGTCAGAAAATAGGCCGCATCGCCCTCAGCCACGTAACTGTGCCCCTGCCGCGCCCCTAGCCGGAATCCAAATTCGTCCAGCAACCCCGAGATCTGACGCATGATCCACAGATTGGTGACGTTCTGGTTGATCATAAAGCGGACAAGCTGATCCAGCGGGTCATAGTCGGCAATCTGGGCTGTTGCGGTATCGTAATCCCCGTCGCAAATCGCCAACACACCACCCGGTTTCAGCAACCGGTGGGCCTCGGCCAGAACCTCCCGCGGCTGGGGCACATGGCACAGCAAGGTATGCATCAGGATCATGTCGAACGACTCGTCAAGGAAACCGGTGTTCTTGGCATCGCCAATTTCGAAGCTGAGCTGCGGATTGTCAGAAAACTGTTCCGTTGCGCGGGCGACCATGACCGGAGACGGCTCGATCCCAATGGCTGAGGTCGCCCCAGCCAGATGCAACAGGTCCTCGGTCACATGCCCGGTCCCCGACCCCATCTCAAGCGCCTTTGCCTCTGCCGAAAGGTTGATATCGGCAAGATAGGCCCGCCTGATCGCCTTTTGCGCCGGTTCAAGACAGCGTGCCTCCATCGCGTCGGCGATGCGTTCCTGCATGTGTTTCTGTTGCGCGGCGAGATCGGAATAAGGATCGGACAAAGGACGGCTCCTGATTAAATGTCCCTATCATACCTCACATTGGGGAAATGCTCACCTGCCGCGCCCTGTGTGGCGGCGAAACCCGAGCGTGCCGGACTGAATACGCAGATTTGTGTTGCTCTGTCGTGCTGGCCAACCCATATCTAACCCATGCTTCGCCTGACCCCAATCCTGCTGGCCATCGCCTATGCCGTCGTGATGTATCGGATTTCCGTCTGGCGCACCCATCGGGAACTGGATGCGAAATCGACTGAACTGGCCGATCCGGCGCTGAAACGCATGACCGATCGGCTGGCGGCCGCGTTGGAGATCGACCGGGTGCCCGTCTATATCTATGAGATTGATCCGGTAAACGGGTTGGCAGCCCCGGACGGGCGGATATTCATCACCCGCGGGTTTTATCGCAAGTTCCGTAACGGAGAAGTCTCGGCCGACGAAATGGCCAGCGTGATCGCACATGAATTGGGGCATGTGGCCTTGGGGCACGCGCGGCGGCGGATGATTGATTTTTCCGGCCAAAACGCGTTGCGGGCGGCGTTGATGATGCTGTTTGCCCGGTTCATTCCCTTTATCGGCGCGTGGATTGCCAACATGCTGACGCATCTTCTCGCCTCACGCCTGTCACGTGGGGATGAGTATGAGGCCGATGAATACGCCGCCGCTTTGTTGACCAAGGCTGGCATCGGGATCGGGCCGCAAAAATCCCTGTTTCACAAGCTGGAAGGCCTGACCCAGCAACGCGCCGGTGTGGTTCCGGCTTGGTTGATGAGCCATCCGAATACCGATGAGCGGATCGCCGCGCTGGAAGCGCTTGAGCGGCGTTGGGGCGCGGGCGGATAGGTTTGGATGCGAGGGGCCAGCCCCTCACACACCCCGGGATATTTTTAGACAGATGAAGAGCGGATCCGGTTCAGGTTGTGAGGGCTTTGCCGAGCCTTGGCAGGCGGGCTTTTTTCATCAGGGCGCGCAGGGTCCATTGATCGCCCGAAAGGCGGTTGGCCTCGGCCAGGACACGTTGGGCGGCGTCCGACAGCCCTTTGGGATCGGTTTGCCAGAAACCGTGCAGCAGCGCGTCGGGGTCTTGGCGGGTCAGGCCCTCTTCCGACAGGATGTTGCGGGGGAAATCCTTGGCGTTCACGGTGACGATGACATCCGCCGAGGCCGTAAGGGCCGTTGCGAGAACATGAATGTCGGCGCTGTCGGGCAGCCAGAGACGCTGTTCGACGCCCGGTTGGGCCGCGCGCTCTGCGTCTGGCCAATGTGCTTGCGTCAGGGCGATTTCGGCACGGGCCTGCGCCTCACCATCCGGGCCAAGTTTGCGGGCGGCGCGGGCCCATTCTTCGAGGATTCGGGCGGACCAAATGGGCTGGAAATGGCCGCGCTTGGCCGCACCCAGCAGCATCTCTCGCATCACTGTGGGGTAAATGACGCAGGTATCCAGAACGGCTTTCACAGCCGATAGAACACGGCTTTGAGATAGCCGCTTTCGGCAAGTTGCGGCAGTTGCGGATGGTCGGATCCAGCAAAGCCGGTATGGATCAACTGCGCCTGTCGCCCTGCCCGGCCAATGCCCCGCGAAGACGCATCACGGAACCGGCCCAGATCTGCCGCATGGGAACAGGAGCACAGGCCGAGATAGCCGCCGGGTTTCACCAGCGGCGCCGCCAAACGTGCGATACGTTCATAGGCGCGAAGCCCAGCGTCCAGCGCCTGTTTCGAGGGCGCAAAGGCGGGTGGGTCGCAGATGACGACGTCGAATTGCGCACTCTCTTCGCCCAGTTGGGTGAGCACGTCGAACGCATCGCCCTGTCGGATTGCGAAGCGATCAGCGCAACCCGAGGCCTGCGCACCCTGCGCGGCCAGATCGAGGGCGGCGGCGGATCCGTCGACGGACAGGGCCTGCCCCGCCCCTCCGGCCAGCATCGCCAATCCGAACCCTCCCACGTGGCTGAATACGTCCAGCACTTTTGCGCCCGGCTGTGCCAGCCGCGCGGCGAATGCATGGTTGGGGCGCTGGTCGTAGAACAGGCCGGTTTTCTGTCCGCCGGTCAGGTCGGCCATATAGGTGGCCCCGTTCATCGGAACCGGCAGGGGCGCATCGGGCGCGGTACCGCGCAGGGTTTGATTTTCGTCATCCAGCCCTTCCAAGCCCCGCGTGCGGCCCGAGGCGTTTTTCAGCACGGTCGTAACCCCGGCGACGCGGACCAGAGCATCAGTCAACGTGTCCAGATGCGCCTCGGCCCAGGCGGCGTTGGGCTGGATGACGCAAGCGTCTCCGAACCGGTCGATAATCACGCCGGGGAAACCGTCCGCTTCGGCGTGGATCAGGCGGTAGTACGGCGCGTCGAATAGGCGCTCGCGCATGTCCAACGCGCGGCGCAGGCGGGTTTCGAACCATTCTGCGTTCAGCTCGGCATCCAGATCGCGATCCAGAACACGGCACATGATCTTGGACTCGGGGTTCACTGCGACCAAAGCAATAGGCGCGCGCTTTTCATCCTCGAGCACGGCCAACGCACCAGCCGGGATTTTGCGCGTGCGGCGGTCGGTGACGATGTCATTGGCATAGACCCACGGGAAGCCATGGCGCAGACCGCGCGCGTTGGCTTTGGGTTTCAGTCGGATACGGGGGCGGTCAGTGGCTTGGGTCATGACGCCCTCATAGTGGTGAACACGTCGGGGGGAAAGCCCTAGCGAGGCCGGGATCGCCAGCCACCACGCCGTTTTGGTGCCTGCGCCGATTGCAGCCCTTCGGCCAGCACCTGAGTCATCGGGTGATCAGCCTCTTGCGCGGCGTAGACCGCGTGCAGCTCGGTCAGGGCCTGCTTTTGGTCGCGCTCGGCCGGCAGGCTCAGCGCCCAGTCCAGAAAGATGCTGCGGCATTCGGGCAGCGTGATGCCGTCGATGCGATAAGCCTCTCGGATCAGGCCCTTGTGATCATTCGGATCGTCACTGCGCGGCATCTTTCCCCTCCTCTATCACGCTGCCGATGATCTCGGCGGCGGTGGTATACCCGTCCTGCAAGGCGGCCTGAAGCTGTTCGACCTGTTCGAACCCGGTAGCGCGGCACAGGAAGGCCGCGCCGCCCTCGCCGATCTTGTCGGCCTCGATCACCTTGCCCGACAGCAGCCGGGCCGCGCATTGCACCGACCAGCATAGATCGTAGCAGTCCCTGAGCGTCTGTGCCTGAGCGACGTCCAGCAAACCGACAGCGACAGCCCCCTGCAGCCCGGACTGCACGTCGCGCTGCGCAACGCCCGACAGCAACGCCCCGGTTTCGGCCACCAGTTCGATATCCATCATCCGGCCCGGACCGTTCTTGGCATCCCATATCCCGGCCGGAGTTTTGGCCGCCGCCAGACGGACGCGCATCTCGGCCACCTGGCCCAGGACTTTTTCACGGTCTTCGGGCTGTTTCAGAAAATCAGCGCGGAAGGTCTCGATATCCTGTGCCAGCCCTGCGTCTCCGGCCACCACGCGGGCGCGGGTCAGGGCCAGATGCTCCCACACCCAGGCTTCGTTCTGCTGATAGTTGGTGAAGCTGGCCCAACTGGTCGCCACCGGCCCCTGATTGCCCGAGGGGCGCAGGCGCATGTCGACCTCATAAAGCCGCCCTTGCGACATCGGCGCCGACAGCGCCGTGATCAGCGCCTGCGTGAACCGGGCGTAATAGGTGCGCGTGGCCAGAGGGCGCGGACCGTCGGACATGTCCTGATCTTGCGGGTCGTAGATCACGATCATGTCGAGATCGGACTGCGAGTTGATCCGCCCTGCCCCGATCGAGCCCATACCCAACACCGCTGCGCCACGTCCTGGCGCGGGGCCGTGTTTCTTGGCGAATTGTTCGACGACACAGGGCAGGATCGCGGCGATCACTGCGCTGGCCAGTTCGGCATATTGCTGCCCGGCCTGCGATCCGTCGATCAACCCGCGCAGGTGGTGAACCCCGATGCGAAAATGCCATTCCTTGCACCAGCGGCGGGCGTAATCCAGCTGCGTTTCATAGTCCGCCTCCTGCTGTAACGCCTGTGACAGTTCGGCCTGCAAGATTGCCTGCCCCGGCCAGTCATTGAAGAAACTGCCGCCAATCACGGCGTCAAACACGGCGGCATTGCGTGACAGATGCCCGGCCAGCGCGTGCGACGTCCCCACGATGTCCACCAACAGGTCGATCAGGTGCGGGTTGGCGTCGAACAGGGAAAACAGCTGCACCCCGGCGGGCAGACCTGACAGGAACCCGTCCAGCGCCAGCAGTGCCTCATCCGGTTTTGCTGTTTTCGACAGGCGCGACAGCAGTTCGGGCTTGAGCCGCTCGAAAATCCGCGCGCCCCGCTGCGAGCGCAGCGCCGGATAGGTGGGCCATCGCGCCAGAACGCTTTGGTCGAATTCAGCCTCTTTGGCCGGAGTCGGGGTCGAGGAGCCGGGCGCGAAGAACCCTTCGGTCAACTCATGTACCTCGGTCAGGCGGTGGGTCAACTCGGCGGTCAGCGCGGTGCTGTCGATGCCCATCAGACAAGCGACGCGGTCGATCCCGTCCTGCGATTGAGGCACCTTATGGGTCTGCGAGTCGTGGACCATCTGAATGCGATGCTCGACCTCGCGATGGGCGCGGTAATGGTCGGTCAGCTTGTTGGCGACCTCGTGCGGGACCCAGCCTTTCCCGGCCAGCGCAGCTAATCCGGGCACCGTGCCGCGCACCCGCAGATCGGGGTCGCGCCCCCCTGCGATCAGTTGACGGGTCTGGGTGAAGAACTCGATCTCACGGATGCCACCCTGCCCCAGCTTCATGTCATGGCCCGGAACGGTCAGCGCCCCCCCAGTGCCCTTGTTCTCGCGAATGCGCAGGCGCATGTCGTGAGCGTCCTGGATGGCGGCAAAATCCAGATGCCGACGCCACACGAAGGGGCGCAGCGTATCCAGAAAGCGTTGGCCCGCCGCCAGATCGCCCGCGCAAGGGCGTGCCTTGATATAAGCGGCGCGTTCCCAGGTGCGGCCAAGGCTTTCATAATACCGCTCGGCCGCCTCAGCCGCCATGCAGACCGGAGTCACGGCAGGATCGGGGCGCAGGCGCAGGTCGGTGCGGAAGACATAGCCATCAGCGGTCTTGTCGCTGAGCGTGGCGCAGAAGTTGCGCGTCGCCCGCACCATGCCTTGCCGTGCGTCGTAGAAATCATCCGGGTCAAAGCGGGTTTCATCGAACAGCACGATCAGGTCGATATCCGAGCTGTAGTTCAGCTCATGCGCACCCATCTTACCCATCGCCAGAATGATCATCCCGGCGGCGGTCTCGACGTCATCCGGTCCCATGCCGGGCAGCTTCCCACGCCGGATCAGTGCCGCGATCTCGGCCTTGGCGGCCACATCCGCCGCCAGCGCCCCAAAATCCGTCAGCGCCGCCGTGACCTTCTCCAACGGCCACGCCCCAGCCAGATCGGCCAGCGCGGTCAGCAGCGCCATTTGCCGTTTCGCCTGCCGCAGGCCCGGTTTCAATTGATCCGGCGGCAGAGCTTTTGCCGCAGCCATGACATCAGCCAGCGCCTGATCCGGTTGCTGCAAGGCCTGCGGCAACCACTCACGTTCGCGCTCGATCAGACCTTTCAGATAGGGGCTGGATCCGGCCGCCCCGGCGATCAGTTCCCCCTGTTCGGGCGTGAGGCCGGAAACTGCATTCAGCGCCTCATCACCCAACGCGGCATCAAAGGCACGCGGGACACGGTGGATGGTCAGCGGGCCGGTCATTGCGCCTCCAACGGGGTATCCTGGCTGAAACTGTTGACCCAGACGTCCAGGCGGCGCTCCCACAGAGAGGAGATCAGCATTGCCTCCCATCCCTCTGATCCGGGGCGCTGATAATCCGCGCGATAGGTCAGTAACACGATGTCCGGGGTCAGAATCCGCAATTTCGTCTCGCTCAGCTCATACCGGGCCATGGTCGGCGCATCGGCAAATTGCCCGACATGATCATCCCGATTGGCAAAACCGGTGGGGTACACCCCCAGGAAATCCGCGCTCAGCAGCGCCCGGTCGGCCGAGGCATTGCCATCAACCAATGCAGCCCAGACCTGCTTTTCCAAAGTGAGAATTTCGTCCAGCGCCGGAGGGGTCGTGTCGTCAGTATTTTGCATCTGCGAAACCTGCGCCTGATCCGGGGTGAGGTCAACCGAAGAACGCGTCGGCACACCCAATGTAAATCTTTTTCACATCGGTCCCTTGCAACAGGCCGCACGCTCCCCATCTTAACAATGTGAAAACAATTTACATCAACCCCGGAGACCACAAATGACTGCACTTTCCGACCACGCCGTCCCTGAAAACCCGGGATGGCTTTCCCGAGCCGAAGCCTGGATGGATGACAAGGGCAAAGGGGCCTGGATCGCCGCCATGGTCCTTGGGTTCATCTTCTTCTGGCCCGTTGGCCTCGCCCTTTTGGCCTACATGATCTGGAGCAAACGCATGTTCAGCAAATCCTGCAGCCGCCGCAAATCCTGGCACAGCCACATGAGCGCCATGAAACCCTCGGGCAACAGCGCGTTTGATGCCTACAAGGCTGACACCCTGGCGCGGCTGGAGCGCGAGCAGCAAGATTTCGAGGCCTTCCTGCGTCGCCTGCGCGAAGCCAAGGACAAGGCCGAGTTCGACCAGTTCATGGACGAACGTGCCCGCGAAAACCGCGATGAGGCCGAAAACGGCGAGCGCGCCTGATCCAACCTTGCCCTGTCCTGCATTTCGGGACAGGGTCCCCCCATCAACGACGCGGATTACATTGAATGACCCACCTGCCCGATCCAGACAGCCAACCCGAATTCTATCAGTCGGTGGCAACCAAACGCTTTGTCGCATGGCTCTTTGACATCGCCTTAATCTCGCTTCTGTGCATCGTGCCGGTTTTCCTGACACTCGGCGCGGGGCTGTTCTTTCTGCCGCTGATCTACGGCGTCATCAGTTTCGTTTACCGCGTCGTCACAATTGCCAACGGATCGGCAACGCTGGGGATGCGTTTCATGGGTATCGAATTGCGCGACGCCTTTGGCGCCCGGATGGATACGGGCAAGGCCGTGGCCCATACCGCAGGGTATTTTGTCAGCATGGCGTTCTTTGTGGTCCAGATCATCTCGGTCATCATGATGCTGACCAGCGCGCGTTGTCAGGGCCTGACCGATGCGTTCCTGGGCACCGTCATGATCAACCAACGGGCATAATGATCAGCCAATTGAATCACTTGGCGGCTCAGGGAACCGTTGTTATCATCCTATCTCAGGAAACACGGAACCTTCATGCGACACACGCTGCCAATCGCGCCGCAATTCTATGTGACGGCCCCCCAGCCCTGCCCCTACCTTGAGGGCAGGATGGAGCGTAAGCTGTTCACCGCCCTACAGGGCGAAGGCGCCGATCAGCTGAACAATTCCCTGTCGCAACAAGGGTTTCGCCGGTCGCAGAACGTACTCTACCGTCCCTCCTGCACCGATTGCTCCGCCTGCCTGTCCGCCCGGATCGACGTTTCGGCCTTTCGCCCGAGCAAAAGCCAGAAACGCGCCGCCAAGCGCAACGCCTACCTGCGCCGCCGGGCAAATTCGCCTTGGGCAACGGATGAACAATACGAATTGTTCCGCCGCTATCTGGATACCCGCCACGCCGATGGCGGCATGGCTGACATGGACGTGTTCGAGTTCGCTGCAATGATCGAGGAAACCCCGATCCGCAGCCGCGTGGTGGAATACGCCGACCCCGAAACCGGAAACCTGATCGCCGTCAGCCTGACCGACGTTTTGGATGACGGGCTGAGCATGGTCTACTCCTTCTATGACCCGGAACAGCCGCAAAACTCTCTGGGTACCTACATGATCCTCGACCACATCGATATCGCGCGCGAGGCCGGACTGCCTTACGTCTATCTCGGCTATTGGGTGCCCGGCAGCCCCAAGATGGGATACAAGGCGCGCTTTTCCGGCCTCGAGGCCTACATGCAGGGCAACTGGAACCGCGTCGACAATCCGGCTGCACTGGCGGACGCCAGCCATCACCCCTTGTCCACGGCCCCGATCGCCGAACAGGTCGCGGGCATCCAACTGCCCGACCGCCACCCGACCAAGGGCTGACCCCCATGCGCCAGAGCCTTTTTGCCGTCACCCTTGTGGTGCCGGATTACGATGCCGCCATCGCGTTCTACACCGGGACACTGAGCTTCAGCCTGGCACAGGACATTGATCTGGGCGATGGTAAGCGCTGGGTGCTGGTGACGCCTCCGGGCTCAGCCGGTGCCTCACTGTTGCTGGCCCGGGCTGACGGCCCGAACCAGATCGCCGCCGTCGGTAACCAGACCGGAGGCCGCGTCGGCTTCTTTCTGCAAACCGATGACTTCGACCGCGACCACCGCGAAATGCACGCCAGAGGGGTCCATTTCGAAGAAGACCCAAGACACGAACCCTATGGCAAAGTCGCCGTGTGGCGCGACCCGTTCGGAAATCGCTGGGACCTGATCCAGTTCACCTGATCCGCTTTTCATCTGGCCAAAAATATCTCGGGGTTGAATTGGCCGCAGGCCAAGAAGGGGCTGGCCCCTTCCCCAAGGCACCAAAGCAAAGGGGGCCATACGGCCCCCTTTTCCATTTGGTCATGCAACAGATCATTTCGGGATCAGATCCGGCACAATGGTCACAATCGACGGGAAGAACCACAGGATCGCAATCCCCACCACCTGAATGATCACAAAGGGCACGATGCCGCGGTAAATATGCCCCGTCGTCACCTCTTTCGGCGCAACGCCCCGCAAGTAGAACAGCGCAAAGCCGAACGGTGGCGTCAGGAACGAGGTCTGCAGGTTCACCGCCACCATGATCGTCACCCATTTCGGATCAAACGACCCGCCATAGATCACCGGGCCCACGATGGGGATCACGATGTAGATGATCTCAAGGAAATCCAGCACGAAGCCCAGGAAGAACAGCACCAGCATCACGATCAGGAAGACCGTGAACTCGTTGTCAAAACTCTTGAGGAATTGCTGGATATAGTGCTCACCGCCGAACGAGATCACCACAAGGTTCAACAGCTGCGACCCGATCAGGATGGTAAAGACCATCGAGGTCACCTTGGCCGTCTCGCGCACCACAGGGGTCAGAACCCCGCTGGAGAACAGGACCCAGCAGGCGTAGATCAGGCCGAACAGCGCATACAGATACGCCGCATAAGCCAGAACAAACGCAATCCAGGTCTCGACCGTGACGCTACCCTGATTGACGCGCAGATCGAAGTTCACGCCCAGAACCAGGCAGATGATGACGGCAAAGGTCGACCAGATGATCACCTTGCCCGAACGTTCCTGATCCTGCAGCTTGCGATAGGCCGCCAGCATGATCGCTCCGCCCGCCCCCAGCGCAGCCGCCGGTGTCGGGTTGGTGACGCCTCCGAGGATCGAGCCGAGCACCGCGATGATCAGAACCAGCGGCGGAAAGACCACCCGGATCAGGTCATTGGTTGAACATCGGATCGCGGCCTCCTTGGCCCCATAGATCGCCAGTGCAAACGGCAGCGCCAGCAACAGGAACGTGGCACCGGATGAGGTTGTCGGCGCGATCAGCACCAAATCCACCAGCAGCATCAGCAACAGACCAATGGTCCCGAGGATCAGCGGCTGCGGCGATTTCGACGGTGCGATACCGCGCCCCATCAGCAAGGTCAGACCCAGCAGCACCACAACCACGGCGACGCCATTGCCAATCGGAGCAGCCGCCGCAATCTTGGCTTCCTTCGCTGCGGCCAGTTCTTCCTCGTTCAGGCGGGTGGATGCTGCCGCTCCACCAGCGGCGTCAATGGCTTCTTGCTCGGCCACGGCCTGATCCCAGGCGGACTGACCATGCAGTTCGATCATCGATGCCTGACACTCTGCGGACACGTTGGTCCGAAGCGATGCTCCCTCACCGATATCCGAAAAGGCGGACACGTTGATGTTCTGGCTGCCAATCACACCCGCACTGCCCAGCATGACCACGCCGACGATCAGCGCGACCGGCGCACCCAACAGCCAAGTCAGGCCTTCGGCGCGGGTGATCGGCTCACCACTGCCGCCCGAAATCTCGACCGCCGGGGCCTTTTCGGGGTTCAGCAACGCATAACCAAACGCATAGAGCGCATAGAGCAAGGCCAGCATGATCCCCGGCAGCAGCGCCGCCTGAAACAGCGTACCCACCGAGACCACAGCAGGCTCACCCAAATAGGTCAGCGCATCGGTACATCCGGCATCAACCGCACGGGTTTCCTGCGCGGTGGAATAGAGGTCTCCGGCCAGCGTACCCAGCAGAACGATCACGATCGAGGGCGGAATGATCTGCCCCAGCGTACCCGAGGCCGCGATTACACCGGTCGCCAGCTCCGGCGAATAGTTGTTTCGCAGCATGGTTGGCAGCGCCAGCAAGCCCATGGTCACCACGGTCGCGCCGACGATCCCGGTCGAGGCCGCCAGAAACGCCCCCACAACCACGATCGAAACGGCCAGACCGCCCGGCAGCGGGCCAAAGACACGCGCCATCGTGGTCAGCAGATCGTTTGCGATCTTCGAGCGTTCCAGCGTGATGCCCATCAGGACGAACATCAGAACGGCCAGCAGGGTCTCGATGGATTGACCGGCCAGAACACGCTCGTTGATACGGTTCACGATGAACGAAACATTGCGGTCCAGCGCGGTTTCCCAGCCCTGCACAAAGACCGGTTCGGCGATCCTGGGTAAGTCCGGGTATCGGAACGTGGACACGGTATCGGGTTTGACCCCGGAATTGACCAGATCCCGATAGGCTTGAGATCCGGTATCAATCGCCTGATGGATCAGCAGACCGGCACTGTCCAGCGCCGCGATGATCCCGAAGGAAATGATACCCGCGCCGCCAATGGCAAACGCCACCGGGAAACCGGAAAGGATGCCCCCGAAAAGGCATAGAAATACGATAATGAGGCCTATCTCGACGCCATCAAGCCCGAATAGCATTGTCTTGGTCTCCGTCCTTAATGTGCGCCTTCGTAGGCTTCTTCACCCTCGCCAAGGGTGTCCTTGTCGAGGTATTTTCCAACGCTGTCGGGGCCTTCCACGTATTCCAGATACGACCGGTAGAAGAAGGCAATCGCGTGCAGGAACACCATGGCTGCAAAGCCGACCAGCAGGATTTTGAACAGGAAATAGGCGTTGAACCCGTTCGGACTGAACCCGATGGTTTCCACGTTCCAACGCAGCGCACGGGACTTCGCGATCAATCGATCCAGCGCGTCACTGGCCGAGGGTTTCGGCACGATCAGGTGCCGCCACATGAAGTACCAGCCATACATCCATGTCAGCACGGCGATGGGCATCATGAACAACAACGACCCCAGCATGTCGACAACACGCTTGGCCCGGTGGCTGATCCCGGCATAGACCAGATCAACCCGCACATGGCCGCCCTGAACGAAAGTGTAGGTACAGCACAGGCAAACGACCATGGCGTTATAAAGCTTCAGCTCTTCCGCATACCAGCTGATGTCCTGACTGAACGGGATACCCAGACCAAAGGACATATCCGGCCGTGCAAAAACCCGTTGCATGAACACGATAACGATCTGTTGGATCACCATCAGCAGTCCCGCCCAGGCAAAGAAGCGCCCGGTCGTGTTGGCGAACCCTTCAAGGACACGCACCATCCCCCACATGAAGCTCCGGTAATACAGCCCGATGGCCGTCAGCACCAAAAACAGGGTGAATACCACAAAGAAGAACTCGACCGATCCGCCGTAATAGACAAAGCGCATGATGGCTTCTTTGTCCGACCAGTTCAGCCAGAGTTGCGGATGCGTGATGGCGTATCCGAAATTATAGAAGGCTTCGGCAATGTTCTGAACGAACCACACCAGTCCGTTCCACAGGGCGCCGAAGAACGAGATACCGTTTTCGTCCTGCATGTTGTCCCCAGGTCGTATCGGTTGCACTGCTGTTTATCGCGGATTTGTCCGAACCGCGCATGTGCAACGGGAAAGGTTTCCCCGCTATTGCGGGGAAACCAGTCTAGCATAGATTCTGCGATTAGCCGCGCACGCGGTCACGCTGCGTGGTGTAAGCGCCCGAAGACAGGTTCAGCCATGCCGAAGAGGCTGCCATCGAAGCCATCGCACTGTCGTGAATCTTTTTGAACAGGTCATCGCTCATGTTCTCGTCCAGCACTTCCTGGCTGGCCTGACCAAAGGCATCCCAGACACTGTCAGGGAATTCCAGAACCTTCACGCCGCCAGAGCTGAGACGCTGCAGGGCCGCACCGTTATTTGCCAGGAATTGCGCCAGATTCCACTGGTGCGCTTCGGCGGCGGCGATCTCGATGATCTTCTGCTGGGCGGGTGTCAGTTCATCGAATACATCGCGGTTTGTCGCCAGCGAAAGACCCGCTGCGGGTTCATGGAATCCGGCGGTGTAGAACGTCTTGGTGATCTCTTGGAAACCCATCTTTTCGTCAGCCCATGGCCCGATCCACTCAGTGCCGTCAATCGCACCCGAGGACAGCGCCTGATACACTTCCGAACCCGGAATGTTCTGAACCGATGCACCCAGTTTGCCCAGAGCCTTACCGCCCAGACCCGGCATCCGGAACTTCAGGCCATTGAAATCGTCGGGGCTGTTGATCTCTTTCGAGAACCAGCCACCCGCCTGCGCACCAGTGTTACCGGCCAGGAACGACTTGAGGCCAAAGATCTCGCCCAGTTCGTCATGCAGCTCCATGCCGCCATCATGATAGTACCAGTTCACCTGCTCTTGCGCGGTCATGCCAAACGGAACAGCCGTGAAGAACGCGTAACCCGGGTGCTGGCCCACGAAATAATAGTCTGCCGCGTGGTACATGTCGGCCTGACCCGACGATACAGCATCGAACACCTCAAATGCGCCGACCAGTTCGCCCGCTGCCTTGATGTCAACCGTCAGGCTGCCATCCGACATGGCGTTGATGCTGTCGGCACACCGCTGCGCGCTGTCAAACACACCTGCCGCGCCACGACCCCATGACGTCACCATGGTCAGGGTGCGATTGCCCTGCGCATAAGCCGGAGCTGCCAGCGTGGTGGCCGCAGCTGCCGAGCCGCCCAGAGCAGATGTTTTTAGAAATGAACGACGATCCATATGAGTGTTCCTCCCCTACATATTCAAAACCCGGACAGAGTCCGGGTGCAGTCGTTATCAGTGTGCGTCAGCTTAAACAGCGGATATTGAATGTGAATACCAACAACTACGTAGAGGGTTGGGTTTTTGAAAGCGAGACAGGTCAATTCCGTGGAAAATCCCTTTGGCCCTCTATCTCTCAGGCTGCATCTGCATCTGATTGTCCAAAGATTTTGCAATTTTCCGCAGTCTTGCGTATCGATTCGACCATGAGGGGATACCGGAACCTGATTTCGCTGACCTACGGCCAGAAACTGTCGTTGGTTGCTGCCATTCCGCTTGTTGTGGCGGTGGCAGCAATCGCGGTGCTGGTGACCCATGAATCCCGCGCCACGGCTGAGCGCGAGATACAGGCGCTGGAACGTCGCCTGATCGAGGCCAAGAAAGAAGAGCTGAAGAACTATGTCACGCAGGCCCGAAACGGGTTTGCCTATATCTACGGGCGCGCTTCCCCGGATGACGCGATTGCAAAAAACCTCGTGACGCAAATCCTGTCGGCGATGATCTACGGAAAAGACGGGTTCTTTTTCGTCTATGACTATGACGGCACCAATCTGGTCAGCCCCCGCCAGACCGAATTCATCAATCGCAACTGGGAAGGCCTGACGGACAGCGACGGCACCCCGATTGTGGACGAATTCATCAGCCTGGCCCGGCAAGGCGCCGGATGGCACAGTTTCATGTGGCAGAAACCCTCGACCGGGGAAGAGGCGCAGATGATCGCCTATGTCGTTGGTTTGCAGGACTGGCGATGGGCCGTTGGCACCGGCGTGTTCATCGACGATATCGTCGCCACTGTCGCCAACGCCCGCGCCGAGGTCGAAGCCCGCGTGCAGCGCACCTTCATGTATATCGGCGGCATCGTTCTGGCCGCGGTGCTGATCGTTTTTGCCTCGGGCATGCTGCTGAATGTCCGCGAACGGCGGCTGGCGGATGCCAAGCTCAAGGAACTGACCCAGCGCGTATTCGACGCGCAGGAAGAAGAGCGTGGCCGCGTGGCGCGCGAGCTGCATGACGGGATCAGCCAGATCCTCGTCGGTGTGCGCTACGCGTTGGACAATACACGACGACGGCTGGATCGCGGCGATGACGATGGTGCCCGTGCTCCCTTGGATAAAGGCATCGACCATCTCGGCACCGCCATCACCGAGGTCCGCCGCATCAGCCGCGACCTGCGCCCCGGCGTCTTGGACGATCTGGGCCTCGGCCCTGCCCTGAAAACGCTGACCGACGATTTCCGCGAACGCACCGGGATCGAGACCGAGTTCACAACGGTGGTGTTCCGAAACCGGCTGGATCAGGACAGCAAGATCGCCCTCTATCGCATTGCGCAAGAGGCCCTGACGAATATCGAACGCCACTCCGGCGCTACCCGTGTTAACATCGACCTGCGCGGTCACAAAAAGGGCGCGACGATGCGCATCACCGACAACGGTCGGGGTCTGCCCAGCGGACAGGACCAGACCAGCGCCGGGATCGGCCTGCGCAACATGCAGGAACGCATCGAACAGCTTGATGGAACCCTGCGCATTCTGTCATCACGCGGCCCGCGTGGCGGCACCGTAATCGAGGCCAGCCTGCCGCTCAGCCACCTGCTCCCGCCGCGGGAAGATTCATCTCCGAACCGAAAGGCCGGTACATGACAGTCCGAGTTCTCATTGTAGACGATCACCCGATGGTGGCCGAAGGGATTCAATCGATCCTGGAAAGCTATCCCGAAATCGCTGTGGTCGGCACGCTCGGCACCGGTCAGGAGGCTGTAGATCGGGTCGCCGATCTGTGCCCCGATGTCATCCTGATGGATCTGAACATGCCCGGTCTGGGTGGCCTCAGCGCAACCGAGATGATCCTTGAGCGCCTGCCCGACACCCGTATTCTGATCCTGTCGATGCATGACAGCCCGGAATACATCTCGACCGCGCTCAGCCACGGCGCCAAGGGATACGTGCTGAAAGATGTCCCGACGGATGAGATCAAACAGGCGATAGACGCGGTGATGCGTGGCGAGCAATACCTGTGCACCGGGGCGAGCGGATCGTTGGAGCCCAAAAAGGACAGCGCACGCGAAGCTTTGACGGGCCGCGAACAAACCATCCTGCTGGAACTGGCACAGGGCAAATCGAACAAAGAGGTCGCGCTGGCGCTGGAAATCTCGGTGCGCACGGTGGAAACCCACCGCAAGAACATCAAACGCAAGCTGGGGATATCATCCACCGCCGGCCTCACGCGCTATGCGCTGGAACATGGGGTGCTGCAAGGCACCAGCCCCGGTTTCTAAGCGCACCCGCAGCGCGGCACGCGCTGCCCGGCCCAACCGGCGGAGATGCGCCGCAGGCGCATCGACAACGGGCGGGAGGGCCTACCCTCTCGGACGGATGTCCTGACCGAAAAACACCAACGTGCCGTCCTCATCGATGACGTGAAACTCGCGCTGCTGGTAGGGCTGGTCGAAGGGCGGACGTACACGCCCCTCGGGCAGGTTCGCCAAACCCGGATGCAGGCTCTCAAACAACTCGTCGATCCCGTCCACATCGATGTAAAACGACTGATCATCCCCCAGCGGCGAACCGTCCTTGCGGGGTGGCATTCCAATAACCGGATGGCCACGGAGCCCAAAGACAGAAAAGCATAATTGTCCTGCCGGAACCCGCAGGAAAACCCCAACCGGTCACAATAGAAATCAATCTGCTTCTGCAGAGAAGAACACAAAACAAATGGCGTAAGCTGCAAAATCTGAGGCACCAGTTCCTCCGGCCGCTGAAAAACATGGCCACAGCCTAACACATCTCAGTCCAGCAACTGATCCTTTCTCAACCCTTCCCGTTCATGATGCCGCGGCAACACCCGCCCATAAAGTTGCTGCGTGCGTTCAACACTGCCGCACATCCCTTCAGCCTCGACAAACGAAAAAATCCCGACATAGCGGCTGCGCGCGCCCTCGACCGGGGCCACTCTGTGCAACGCATATCTCCCTTTGAAAATCTGCAGGTCGCCCGGTTGCAACTCCAGTTCACGCACCCGCGACATGTCCCCGTCCAGAATGGATGCCACTTCCCTGAAGTTCTCGTCCTCGGAGGTTCTCAGGTTCGGGACATATTCAAAGGTGCCCCCGGTCTCACCGTTCTGAATGGCCAAGGTGACGGTGTAGTTGTTGGTGTCGAAATGCCAGGGGAACCCCTGCCCCTCTTCCACTACATTGATGATCACATCGGCCAGCGGGTCGTCATAGCGAAAGAACCGGTCTTCACTTTCGTCCAGAGCGTCGCGGATGAACGGCATGAAGCCCTCGAACTCGTAGATGCGACGCAGCGGGCCGGTTCGCGGAAAGTTGTCTGCCGGAACAAACGCGTTCGAGCGGTCGTAAAAGCGGCGGATCGGGTGGCCGATCCCAAAGCTCGGATCATCCTTGGTAAAATAGGCGTTTGTGCGATTGAAAGACCGGTGTGCTTGCGGCGCGACCGCGTCAGCCTCCTTGACCAGCACCTCAAGCCCCGCCTCATGGACAAATCCCGGTAGAACTGCGCACCCATCCTCATCCAGTTCCCGCCGCAAGTCGGTAATCATCTGGTCATATGCGCGTGAGCCCGGACGATCGATAGGGTACCGACCAAGATCAACCAAATCTGCCAACATGAACCGCCTCCCTAACTATGATCGTTAAAATCAGCGTGCCGCAGCCGCCAGAGGCCCTCATGTCAGTTTAAGACATTGCCTTGACGCAAACTGACCAGTTCAAATTCAGATTCTCCCCCCTTCAGCGGGAGACAATTGGCGGAAATTCCCCACCTGCGGCAATCTGCGCAATAAAATGTCGCAAAAACCGCCCAGCGGGTTACAAAATTGGTACGATTGCCTGTTGACGCCCCGTCGCACCGCTCATAATGTCCCTCCACGCAAAAAGAGGAGCCTCTGGCGATGAAAACGCTAGTCGTAATCGTAGGAACCACGCGCATGGGCCGGTAACGGTAAACCATAATCGAACCCATGCGCCTCCGAAAATCTCGGGGGCTTTTTTTTGGCAATACGCAAGACACATGTCGCGAACGGAGCAAAGCAGATGACACGTGAGATGACCGGCGCAAAGATGGTGGTTCAGGCCCTCAAGGATCAGGGCGTGGACACGGTATTCGGATACCCCGGTGGCGCCGTGCTACCAATCTATGATGAGATTTTTCTGCAAAATGACATCCGTCA
This sequence comes from Ruegeria sp. AB10, assembly GCF_056542745.1. Classification (NCBI taxonomy): domain Bacteria; kingdom Pseudomonadati; phylum Pseudomonadota; class Alphaproteobacteria; order Rhodobacterales; family Roseobacteraceae; genus Ruegeria; species Ruegeria sp. AB10. The sequence continues at coordinate 227,246 of NZ_JBQGAI010000002.1, forward strand.
CATTCTGGTGCGGCATGAACAGGGCGCGATCCACGCCGCCGAAGGCTATGCCCGGTCGACCGGCAAACCCGGCGTTGCGCTGGTGACCTCTGGCCCCGGTGCCACCAATGCGGTGACTGGCCTGACCGATGCGTTGCTGGACTCGATCCCGATCGTTGTTCTGACGGGTCAGGTTCCGACCTTCATGATCGGCTCGGACGCGTTCCAAGAGGCCGACACCGTTGGTATCACCCGCCCCTGCACCAAGCATAACTGGCTGGTGAAAGACACGGACTCGCTGGCCGAGACGATGCACGAAGCGTTCCACGTCGCCACCTCGGGCCGCCCCGGTCCGGTGCTGGTCGACGTCCCGAAGGACGTTCAGTTTGCCTCGGGCGAATACTCGCCGCCCAAACCCTCGACCTCGCATTATCAGCCTGTTCTGAAAGGCGATCTGGAAGAGATCACCGAACTGGTCGCCGCGATGGAGACGGCGAAAAAGCCCGTGTTCTACACCGGTGGCGGCGTCATCAACTCGGGCCCGGCGGCCAGCCAGCTGCTGCGCGAGCTGGTGGATGCGACCGGTTTCCCGATCACCTCGACCCTGATGGGCTTGGGTGCCTACCCGGCATCCGGTGAAAACTGGCTGGGTATGTTGGGGATGCACGGGCTCTACGAAGCCAATCTGGCGATGCATGACTGCGACCTGATGATCAATGTCGGCGCACGGTTCGACGACCGGATCACCGGGCGGATCGATGCATTCTCGCCGAATTCGAAAAAGGCGCATATCGACATCGATCCCTCATCGATCAACAAGGTGATCCGTGTTGACATTCCGATTGTCGGCGACGTGGGTCATGTGCTTGAGGATATCCTCAAGGTCTGGAAGGCGCGCGGTCGCAAGACCGACGCGGCGGCGGTCGCCAAGTGGCAGGCGCAGATCAGCGACTGGCGCAAGGTCAACTGTCTGGCCTACACCAACAGTGAGAAGACGATCAAACCGCAATACGCGCTGCAACGTCTTGAAGAGCTGACGAAAAAGCATGATCGCTACATCACCACCGAGGTTGGCCAGCACCAGATGTGGGCGGCACAATACCTCGGGTTCGAAGACCCCAACCGCTGGATGACCTCGGGCGGTCTGGGCACGATGGGCTATGGTTTCCCGGCCTCTGTTGGCGTGCAGATGGCCCATCCCGATGCACTGGTAATCAACGTGGCCGGTGAGGCCTCGTGGCTGATGAACATGCAGGAAATGGGCACCGCGGTTCAGTACCGCCTGCCGGTGAAGCAGTTCATCCTGAACAACGAACGTCTGGGCATGGTGCGCCAGTGGCAGGAATTGCTGCATGGCGAGCGCTACTCGCATTCCTGGTCCGAGGCCCTGCCCGATTTCGTCAAACTCGCCGAGGCGTTTGGCGCCAAGGGTATCCTGTGCTCGGACCCTGCCGATCTGGATGACGCGATCATGGAGATGATCAACTATGACGGTCCGGTGATCTTTGACTGCCTGGTTGAAAAGCATGAAAACTGCTTCCCCATGATCCCATCGGGCAAGGCACATAACGAGATGCTGCTGGGCGAGGCCGAAACGCAAGGCGTAATCGATTCCAAAGGGTCGGTTCTGGTTTGACGAAATACCGTTGGGCGCCCCACGCGCCCGACACCACGAGGATGATGAAAGGGACGTAAATGTCTGCCCTACATATCAAAAAAGGCGCCAGCCGCCATTCGGCCTATAACCTACGGCCCACCTTTTCGGACGTACAGGAACGTCACACAATCGCGGTTCTGGTCGAAAACGAACCCGGTGTACTGGCCCGTGTGATCGGGTTGTTCTCGGGCCGTGGCTATAACATCGAAAGCCTGACCGTGGCCGAGGTGGACCATACTGGCCACCTCAGCCGCATCACCATCGTCACCACCGGCACCCCGCAGGTGATCGAACAGATCAAGGCTCAGCTGGGCCGAATTGTCCCGGTGCACGAGGTCCACGACCTGACCGTCGAAGGCCCCGCCGTTGAACGCGAACTGGCCATCATCAAGGTTGTCGGCGCGGGCGATAAACGGGTCGAGGCGCTGCGCCTGGCCGATATCTTCCGCGCCAATGTGGTCGACAGCACGCTGAACTCTTTCATCTTTGAAATCACCGGCGCACCGGACAAGATCGACGCTTTTGCCGATCTGATGCGCCCGCTGGGCCTGGTCGAAGTGGCCCGCACCGGCGTCGCGGCCCTGCTGCGCGGCGAGTAAGTACGGCCCCCACCCCGTCGGCGTGTCCGGCGCGGGTGGGGAAACCCCGGTTTGTCCGCCGAATTTGGCTGCCTTCACCGTCCCCAGTGCAATACAGCCCAAAAAGATCACGCAAAATGGGATAAAGCCTATTGCGTTTGTGGCATTGAACGTTAGCCTCGGATTAAGACGCGGTGTTGGGATGCGCCCGTTCGTGTCATCTGTACGATTTCTACGTTGAGTCGACCTCTTGGTCGATCATGTTGCGTATATCGAAACAAGTCGCGGGAACCGAAGACGCCTATGACCGATTACATCCGTAACCCGGACGAACTGCGCCGAATGTTCGGTGCCAATCTCAGGCTTCTTGCGCGGCAATACACGTCAGTATCCGAACTGTGCCGGCAACTGGGCATCAACCGCACGCAATTCAACCGTTACCTCGGCGGCGAAAGCTTTCCCCGCCCGGATGTGTTGGATCGTATCTGCCGTTTTTTCGAAGTCGACGCCCGTATTCTGCTGCGACCCCTGGATGAGATCGACCGCGCACCATCGCATCCTGCGGCCTCAGCCCTGACCGATTTTCTGGGCTCGGGCCCGGCAACGTTGACCGAGAACCTGTTTCCGGCCGGATTTTACTATGCCACCGAAACCGAGCTGGATGAAACGCAGCCTTCGCGGCACAGGTTGTTTCACGCGCGCCGCCTTCCGCAATGCACGCTGGTGCGCGGGTATGAGCCCCGCCCCGGAATGCCGGAAGCTGCCCCGAACGACCGCGAGGTTCAGGGGATCGCGGCCTGCGCTGGCCGTCAGATCTATATTCTGATGTCCAGCCGGGAATCGCAGAACAGCCGGATTTATCTGGTAACGCGCGGATCGGACGAAAACGCGGACCGCTGGCGCGGGGTTGCAATCTGCCTGTCAAAAACCAATGCCAGCGCAACAACTATGCGTCGGATCCTGCTGCGCCATCTCGGCGAAAACCCCTCGGCGATACTGGCGGCGGCGCGCACCGCGCGCCGCTCGGAGCAACCGGCACGGCAGGCTGTCGGCTGAGCTACCCCGCCCCTTGTGCCGAAGCCTGCGTGATCAACCGATAGAGATGCCAGCTTGCGTGCCCCAACAGAGGCAACACGATCAGCAAGCCCAGAAACCACGGGATCATCGCCACAAAGGTCAGGGCAGCAATGCACGCGCCCCAGACCAGCATCACGCCCAAATGATCCCGCACATAGCTGAAGCTGGCGATCATGGCGGTCACGAAATCCAGCTCGCGGTCCAGCAACATCGGGATTGAAAGCACGGTGATCATATACAGGATTGTCGCAAACGCCGCACCCACGGCAGTTCCCACGGCCAGCATCGTCAGCCCGTTTGCCGTGAAATACACTTCCAGCGACGTCGAAACATTGGTCATCGTCGACAGCCCCATGAACAGCGCAAAGATCATGTGCCCCAGAAAGAACCAGAACAGGAACATCACCACAATGATCGCGCAGATCGAGGGCAACTGACGCCGACCCTGCTGTATGACAACGCCAAAGATCGCGCTGAAATCCAGAGGCTCGCCCTGCTCCAATCGGTGTGACACCTCATACATCCCGACCGCAGCGAACGGCCCCAGCAGGGGGAACCCGATTGCCGCCAGCACCAGCCAATACGAGGTTCCGGTGCGCACCGTTACCCAGGCGATCGCCCATCCGGCCAGCACATAGAAAGCGGCGAACATCAAACCAAAGACCGGCGCACGCCGGAAATCGACCCAGGCCCTGCGCAGCGCTTCGCGCAGCATCTCTGTGTTCACCGGCCCCATGTCGGGAACGCCGAAAGGTTTGTCCATTATGTCTCTCCTCCCTTGCCGGCCCTGAAATCAGGCCGGTCGTTTTTGTGGCCATCTGGTAGCGGCGTGATAGGCCGCACCGATTGACAAGATACGGGCGTCCGATCCCCGCGGGCCAAAGACCTGCATCCCCATCGGCAGCCCCTCGGTCCCGAACCCGACAGGCACTGACAGGCATGGCAGGCCGATCAGGCTGACCGGCACCATGACCTCCATCCATCGGTGATAGGTATCCATCTCAGTACCGGCGATATCCGTCGGGTACGGCGTTTCAATCTGGAACGGCCAAACCTGTGCCGAGGGCAATATCAGTGCGTCATAGTCCTGAAACAGTTCAGCCGCGCACCGGAACCATTCTGATCGCGTTACGCTGGCCTCATGCACCTGCATCGCAGTCAGGGCCTGTCCCCGATCCAATTCCCACTGTGCGGTATCCTTCAACGCCGCCCGCTGTTCGGCCAACGGCGCAAGACTGGCGGCCACGCCCCACGCGCGCAGCGTGGCCCAACTGTCCCAAATCCGCTCAGCTGCAAAGGGGGGGGCAACGGGGTCGACCTTGGCCCCAAGTTGCGAAAACACGTCCAGCGCGCTGCGACATAATTCGCGAATTCCGTGCTGAAACGGATAGACCCTGCCCCAGTCATCCAGCCAACCAATCCGCAGGCCCCGCATATCGCAGGCCTGAACCGGCGACGCTGACGGGCTGGCACCCCCATAAGGCTGCCGCGGATCCGGTCCCGAGATCACATCCAGCAACAGCCCCAGATCCTCGGGGGTGCGCGCCATCGGGCCAAGCGTCGAGAGCTGATGCAGATACCCGTCGCCTGCAGGCTCGGACGGCACCCGACCCCAACTGGGCCGGAACCCGTAGACATTGTTCCAAGCGGCCGGGTTGCGCAGGCTGCCCATCATGTCGGACCCATCCGCCAGCGCCACCATACCGGTCGCCAGCGCCACGGCCGCGCCGCCCGACGACCCGCCGCAGGTCCGCGTCGCGTCGTAGGGGTTACGTGTCGCACCATAGACCGGGTTGAAGGTATGAGAACCCAACCCGAACTCCGGCACATTGGTCTTGCCGATCAGAACCGCCCCCGCCGCCCGCATCCGCGCGGCAATCAGATCATCCTTCTGCGGTACATGATCCTTGAAAATCGGCGAGCCCTGAGAGGACACGATCCCGGCAACATTGACCAGATCCTTGACCGCAATCGGCAACCCGTGCAGCGGCCCCCGGCTCGACCCGGCATCCAATGCCCGTGCCTCGGCCAGCAAATCATCCGGGTCACGCAAGGCAACGATGGCATTTGCCGACCCGTTGACAGTGGCAATCCGGTCCAATGTCGCTTGCATCACCTCAACCGCCGACAACCGCCCCGCAGCGATCGCGTTCAATAGATCGATTGCAGTTGTCTGGCTCAAATCCATCCCTGGCTCGTCCCTCCTTGGGGGTCAGCCTAGCCGGGGCACTTCTCCATTTAAACCCACAGTTTGAATACATCTTTTGACAATGTTCACTGGCGATCAACTGGATGATTGACCAAATCTCAGGTTGCTGTCGTGCCCAAGAAAATACTTCAGGCACAGAAAGATCGACAAGAAGCTGAGGATAAGCCAAACACCGCCCCACAGCATGGTGGTGCCGCCGAATTCCTCGGCCAACATATACGCATCCGAACGTATGCCAGCGCGGCGGATCGTGTCGTCGAAAATATCATAGGGAACATAGATCATGCTGGTCAGCCCAATGATCCGCAGAAACAGATCGCATAGCGGTCGACTTAGATACCACGCCATGGCGAGCATCCCGGCACCGACAATACAGCAGAACAGCATCGCAAATGGCTCGCGGACGTAAAGCAAGGTCACCAACAGCATGACCGCGCCAAAGCCGCCCAGCACGGCCCGATCCCAATGCGTGCGCAGGGCAATGAACAAGAGCCCCATGCCAAGCGCCAATGATCCGAGGTAGCCCGCCGACAGGCTTAGAAAGCGATTGCCTCCTCGGGCGGTCACAAGCCCGCCCTGTCGCGGAGAGATGCTGAAGCTTTCCACCGATCCGCCGGTTACAACAACCACGATCGCGTGTGAAAGCTCGTGCAGGAAAACGACAAGGATCTTCAGCGGAAGCACGACCGGAGTATGCCAGAGCGCAAACACCAGCGTGACAATCACGATCAGTTGCCAATGGCCTTTGATCATGTTCATCACGAGTTTCCCGTAGGTTTGCGGTTAACCTTCGCCCTGCGCCTCGGACCGGCTTTTGCCCGCCACGTTCAACGCCAGCGTTGCCGCCATGAACCCGTCCAGGTCACCGTCCAGCACCCCTTTGGTGTCCGAGGTTTCAAAGTTCGTCCGCAGGTCCTTGACCATCTGATAGGGCTGCAACACGTAAGACCGGATCTGGTTGCCCCAGCCCGCATCGCCCTTGGCTTCATGCGCCGCGTTGATATCCGCGTTCCGGCGGTCCAGCTCCTGCTGGTACAGACGGGACTTCAGGGCTTTCATCGCAATGTCGCGGTTCTGGTGCTGCGACTTCTCGGACGAGGTCACCACGATCCCGGTCGGGATATGCGTGATCCGCACCGCCGAGTCTGTGGTGTTCACGTGCTGACCACCTGCACCCGAAGACCGGTAGGTATCAATGCGGATTTCCGAGGGGTTCACCTCGATCTCGATATTGTCGTCGACGACCGGATAGACCCAGACCGAGCTGAATGAGGTATGCCGCTTGGCCGCCGAGTCATAGGGCGAGATTCGCACCAGCCGGTGCACGCCGCTTTCGGATTTCAGCCAGCCATAGGCGTTATGACCAGAAATCTTGTAGGCGGCCGATTTGATCCCCGCCTCTTCCCCTGCGGTCTCAGACTGCAGCTCGACCGTATAGCCCTTTTTCTCAGCCCAACGAACATACATACGCGCCAGCATCGAAGCCCAGTCACAGCTTTCCGTCCCACCGGCGCCCGAGTTGATCTCGAGGAAAGTGTCATTACCGTCCGCCTCGCCATCCAGCAGCGCCTCAAGCTCTTTCTTTGCGGCTTTAGCTTTCAGCTTTTTGATGGCGTCTTCTGCGTCGGTGACGACCTCTTCGTCCTCTTCCATCTCACCCAGTTCGATCAGCTCGATATTGTCGTTCAGATCGGTCTTGATGGACTCATAGGTCTCGATAGCATCGACCAACATCTGACGCTCTCGCATCAGTTTCTGCGCGTTCTCAGGGTTGTCCCACAGGTTGGGATCCTCGACGCGGGCGTTGAATTCCTCAAGGCGATGAGGCGCGGTTTCATAGTCCATACGCTGCGCCAGCAGCTCCAGCGACTTTTCGATTTCCGCCACGGTGTTCTGGGTTTCGGCGCGCATGGTCTTGTCCCAACTTTCTCAATCAGGTGTGCGTGATAGCAAGAGGTTCAGGTCACCACAAGACAGCGGTGACCCGAAACGTTTCTGTTGTCAGTAGAGGCCGCCGGTTGACAGATCGCCCTGGCTTGCATTGGGCCCAACCGTGACGGTGTTGCCCGTCGATGTGGTGACCTGACGGCCCGAACTGGCTTCCTCGAACAGCGGCAGGTCCGATCCCATGGCAAAGCCACCGTCATAGACGCGGTCGATAAAGCCATCGACGCCATCGCGGAAATACTCGGCCACGACGTAGTCACCGGTTGCATCCGCAGGCAGGCGCGCACCGCTGAAGCGGTCGATCTTGATGAAATGGCCACCCTCGGGCACTTCAAACGGACCGCCACCATATTTCTCGACAGCAGTTTCCATAAAGCTCTGGAATACCGGACCGCACATTGTGCCGCCATAGGCCCCCCGCCCCATCGGGCGCGGACGGTCATAGCCGATATAGCAGCCCGCCACGATGTTCGAGGTGAAGCCGATGAACCACGCGTCCTTGGATTCGTTGGTCGTACCGGTCTTGCCCGCAGTCGGCACCGGCAGGTTTACAACGGACGACGCGGTACCACGGTCGACTACGCCCTTCATCATCGAGGTCAGCTGATAAGCCGTAATCGCATCCATGACCTGGCTGCGGTTGGTCTCGATGGTTGGCGCCTCATCCGGCTCCAACCAGGCCGAGTTACAATCCAGACACTGGCGGTCATCGTGGCGATAGATCGTCTTGCCGAACCGGTCCTGAATACGGTCAACCAGAGTGGGTTCGACCCGTTCCCCGCCATTGGCGAACATCGCGTAGGCGGCAACCATTTTGTACAGCGTGGTTTCTTCGGACCCCAGCGAGTTCGCAAGGAATGCGCCCATCCGGTCATAAACTCCGAAACGTTCGGCGTAGCCCGCCACAACCGGCATCGTGACCTCTTGCGCCAGACGGATGGTCATCAGGTTCCGGGATTGCTCGATCCCGGTACGCAAGGGCGTCGGGCCGTAGAATTTGTTGGACGAGTTCTTGGGCCGCCAGAGGCCTTGTGGCGTGTTCACCTCGATCGGCGCGTCCACAACGATGGTGGCCGGGCTATAGCCACTGTCCAGCGCGGCGGCATAAACGAAGGGCTTAAAGCTCGACCCCGGCTGGCGCTGCGCCTGCGTGGCGCGGTTGAACACCGAGTCCTGATACGAGAACCCGCCCTGCATCGCCAGGACACGGCCCGAGTTCACGTCCATCGCGACAAAGCCGCCCTGCACTTCGGGCACCTGACGGGCGGACCATTGGCCCTCTTCCCCGGCCATCACCAGAATGACGTCGCCACGTTTGAAATTGGCCGCGAAATCGCCCTGCATCCATTTGATATCCGAGCGCGGGATGGCACCATCCGCCGGACCATTCTCGATGCCGACGGTCAATTGCTGTTCACCTACGTTCATCACAACGGCCGGATACCACTGCGTCGGCAGCACCACGTCGCGCGGAATCTCCATGACCGCCAGTGCGTCGCGCCACTGAGATTCGTCGGCCAGTTTTTCCTCGGGCATCACCTCGCCCGTGCCGCGCCATTTACCGCGCGACCGGTCGTATTTCTGCAAGGCCGTACGCAGCGCCTTGGCGGCCTCGACCTGCATTTCCTCATCAACCGAGGCGCGGACGGTGAAGCCGCCGGTAAAGAACTCACCCTCACCGAAATCCTCGCTCAGCTGGCGGCGGATTTCATCGGTGAAATAGTCACGCGGCGGCAGTGCGGTGCGGAAGCTCTCAAAGTCGCCGTTCTGGACCGAGCGCAGCGGCATCTCGACCTCGGCGTCATAGGTCGCCTGATCGATATAACCGTTCTGGCGCATCTCGCGCAGCACATAGTCCCGGCGCGCCAGCAGGCGTTCCTTTTGGCGAACCGGGTGATAGTCGGACGGTGCCTTAGGCATCGCCGCCAGGGTTGCGGCCTCATGCGGAGCCAGTTCCTGCAGCGTCTTGTTGAAATAGGTCTGGGCAGCAGCCGTCACGCCATAAGAGTTCTGACCCAGAAATATCTCGTTCATGTAGAGCTCGAGAATCTGTTCCTTGTCCAGCGTATCCTCAAGCCGAGTGGCGAGGATGATCTCTTTGATCTTACGCTCGGCACGGCGGTCACCAGACAGCAGGAAGTTCTTCATCACCTGCTGGGTGATCGTGGACGCACCACGGACGTTTTCACCCTTGGACTTCACCGCCTCAACCCCGGCGGCAATGATCCCGCGCGGGTCATAGCCCTGATGGCTATAGAAATTCTTGTCCTCGGCCGAGATAAACGCCTGTTTCACCAGATCGGGGATTTCCTCGGACGGGGTGAACAGGCGGCGTTCTTGCGCGAATTCGTCGATCAGTTGGCCTTCGCCCGAGTAAATCCGGCTGATCGTCGGCGGTTTGTACTGCGCCAGCGATTCATGGCTGGGCAGGTCGCGGCCATACATCCAGAACACCGCGCCAATCACCAGCGCGGCCATGAAAATACCCAAGGTGACGAGGCTGAAGATCGCCCCGAAAACGGAAAGAATGAAACGGATCACGTTGCTGCCTTTTACTCGCGCTGCCGCCTATATAGGGATGCGCCGGCGCCGGGTCAAAACACGATGGCCAATATTAGCCGGTTTGTGCCGCAGGGTCACTGGCCAATCAGGGACCGTTTGACCAGATCGTCCTGACGCCATTGCTCCAACCCGTTCAGAATGCCAAGCGCCATGCCCTTGCGCCATTCGGGATTCTGGATGTTTTTCAGGTCTCTGGGGCTGGACAGAAATCCAAGCTCGACCAGGACCGAGGGAATGTCCGCGGCCTTGAGCACAGAAAACGACGCGGTGCGGTTTGGTCGGCGGTTCATCGGCCCGCCCTGCTGGGTCATTCCGTCGGCCAGAGCCCGCGCCAGCGCATCGGTGCGCGGCCGGGTTTCCTGGCGGGCGATGTCCAGCAGGACGTCGGCCACCTGATCGTCCGCACCGCTGAGGTCCACGCCCGAGATCAGGTCGCCCCTATCGTGCCGTTCGGCCAGTTTATGGCTGGCCACGTCCGAGGCATCGTCGGACAGCGTGTAAACCGCAGCCCCGTGCGCCCGCCCTTCCGACAGGATGTCCGCGTGCAGCGAGATGAACACATCCGCCCCGGCCCGATGCGCCAACGCAATGCGGCGTTCCAGACTGACGAAATGGTCATCCACGCGCGTCAACACCACCTGATACCCCCCTGCCCGCAAAAGCGTTTCCCGCAACTCGCGCGCGAAGGTGAGCATCAGGGTTTTCTCATCCGTGCCCCCGGCCTCGGCCCCGGGGTCGATCCCGCCATGGCCGGGGTCCAGCATAACCAGCAAGGGACGCGTACCATCACGGCCCGGCTTGGCCGGTGTCACGGCGGGTTCCGGCAAGTCCCAGCCTGGCTGGCGCGGCGCACCGGCACCGGCGGTGAAACTGTCGAAATCGGTGCCGCGCAGGTTCAATGACAAATGCGCCGTCCCCGTGACTTCATCCACCCTCAGCTCCGACGTATCGACGGCCAGCGGCGCGCCAAGTTCCAGCACCATGCGCGACCAGCCCGGAACATAGGCTCCAAATTGCACGCCGCTGATCCGGTCGGTTTGCAAGAAGGTATCGGCATCCAGCCCGGTCCAGTCAACTTCCTGAAAATCCAGCACCATGCGGTAGGGATCGCGCAGAGTGAATACCCGGTACGGCACCCCTTGGCTGAGACCAAGGTCAACCCGAACACCGGCACGCCCGTCATCGGTGATGCGGCTTTGGTCCGGTACGATGCGGGCAAGCGCACTGAAATCATGCGCGTACGCAGCACCGGTCAGCGCCCAGATCAGCGCTATAGCGTAGAAAATCCTGCTCATGGCCTCAAGTTTTCCCGAGATCGTTTGACCGCCAGCCTACCCGACCCGAGCGATTTTGTGAACGCCTTAGGCCTGTTCGGTGATCGCACCGCGTTCGGCCATGAAGCGACGCAGCCGTAGTAGGCCTTCTTCGATATCTGCCGAAGATCGCGCATAGGAAAACCGCAACGTGTGATGCCCACGTGCCGGGTCAAAATCCAGCCCCGGCGTGACGGCAACTCCGGCCTTGTCCAGAATTTCGGCTGCAAAGGCGCGGCTGTCATCGGTCAGGTCCGAGACATCCGCATAGACGTAAAAGGCCCCGTCAGGCGGTGCGATATTGGTGAACCCGGCCTTGGGAAGCCCGTCCAGCATCAGCGTGCGGTTGCGGCGGTAGACGTCCAGGTTCCCCTGCAATTCCTCTTCGCAATCCATCGCCGCCAGCGCGGCCACCTGACTGGCGTGGGGCGCGCAGATGAACATGTTCTGGGCAATCCGCTCGACCACCCGCACCTGATCCTCGGGCACGACCATCCACCCCACGCGCCAACCGGTCATTGAAAAATACTTGGAGAACGAGTTGATCACATAGCACTCATCCGTCAGTTCCAGCGCGGTGACGGCTTTGGCCTCATATTCCAGACCGTGATAAATCTCATCGCTGATGAACGAGGCGCCCTGCCCATGCGCGGCCTCGATCAGCGAACCCATCGCGGCGTGATTCAGCATGGTGCCGGTGGGGTTGGCGGGCGAGGCCACCATCAGCCCCTGCAGGTTCAGCCCAGCAAAATCCCCCGGCACCGGCTGCAGGCGGTTTTCCGGCGCGGTGGGCAGGTCGACCGGCACCAGACCCAGCGCCTTGAGTATCTGCCGGTAAGACGGATAGCCCGGCGCGCCGATGCCAACGCGATCCCCACTGTCGAACAACGCCGTGAAAGTCAGCAGAAACCCGCCTGACGAACCCGGCGTGATCACCACGCGGTCGGGGTTCAGATCGACATTGTACCATTCACCATACAGCCGTGCGATCCGTTGCCGCAGCGCAGGCAGGCCCAACGCGACCGTATAGCCCAGCGGGGCTTGCTCCATCGCCCTGGCCAATGCAGCGGTTGCCCCTTTGGGCGCACCGGTTCCGGGCTGGCCGACCTCCATATGGATGATGTGGCGCCCGGCCTCTTCAGCCTTGCGCGCAGCCTCCATCACGTCCATCACGATGAAGGGATCGACCCCGGATCGGGTTGAGTTTCTCATGCCCATCTCCCATGTTGCAGCCATGGCTTTTGAACGCTTATCCAGGGTGCCGTCAATCCCGGCCCTGTTGCTGGTTGCAGCGACATGGATGGCAAGTGCTGTGCCGTCAACCGCGCAAAGCCTGATCCGGGACCCCGATATCGAATACGGACTGCGTGAGCTGGCCTTTCCCGTCCTGCGCGCAGCCGGGCTGAACACCAACCGGGTTCGGATACTGGTGGTCAACGACAGCACGTTCAACGCCTTCGTGATCGACTATGGCGCGATCTACGTGAATTACGGGCTGATTCTGACGGTTGAGAGCCCCGAGATGCTGCAGGCCGTCATCGCCCACGAGGCCGCCCATATCGCCAATGGCCATCTGGCGCGGCGGGTGGAAAACCTGCGCGCCGCAAATCGAAATGCGGGCTTGGGCACCGCCCTTGCCCTGATCGCAGCCGCAGCGGGCGGCGGTGAGGCCGCCGCGGGCATTGCTGCGGGCACCCAAAGCGCCGCGCTGCGCGGCTTTCTGGGGCATACGCGGGCCGAAGAATCCTCGGCCGATCAAAGCGCCGCCAGCTATCTCAGATGGGCCGGTATCTCACCCAGCGGCATGGTGGCGCTGCATCGCAAATTCGCGGGTCAGGAATTGCTTAGCACGGTCAACCAGGACCCTTATATGCGCTCGCACCCCACCAGCCGGGAACGCCTGCGCGCTGCCGAGACGTTTATGGAACAATTCGGGGACAATGCGCAGCCGAACCCGAATGCCGATTACTGGTTCGCCCGCGTCAAAGGCAAATTGTCGGCGTTCCTGCGGTCGCCGGGCTGGACCCTGCGCCGCGCAAAGGAAGAAAGCGCGCAGGATATCCGCCTGATGCGCGAGGCCGCAGCCCATCACCAAAACCGCGATCTGGCGCGGGCCCGCGCGGCAATCGACGCGGCATTGGCCCTACGTCCGGACGATCCGTATTATTACGAGCTCAAAGGCCAGATCCTGTTGGAAAACCGGCAGGTGCAAGAGGCGATTGCAGCCTATAGCCAGGCCGTCGACATGGCCCCGAACAACGCCTTGGTCCTTGCCGGTTACGGACGGGCCATGTTGGCGCAAGGCCAGACGAAGAACGCCCTGCAAGTGCTTGAAAAAGCAAGGCAGAGAGACTACCGAAACGCCCGCCTGATGCAAGACCTCGGGGTCGCTTACGCGAAGGTCGGCAACAACGGTATGGCCTCGGCCGTGACCGCAGAACGATATGCCTTGCAGGGCCGATTGGCCGATGCAGGCATCCACGCAAAACGCGCCGTCAGGCAATTGCCCGAAGGGTCACCGGGTTGGCAACGGGCACAGGATGTGCTGATTGCCTCGGAACGCGCTACGAAATCAAAAAGGAAACGGAAATGATCCTCAGACTTGCAGCACCCGCCCTTCTGGGGCTTTCCCTGATCACCGGCCCGGCACAGGCACTGGACCTGAATGCCCTCAGCGAGGCCGAAAAGGCCGAGTTCGGCAAACAGGTGCGCGAATACCTGCTGGAAAACCCCGAGGTGATCATCGAGGCGATCGACGTCCTGGAACAGCGCAATGCCGTTGCCGAAGCGGCCGCCGACAAGGAACTGGTTCAGACCAACGCCGATGAGCTGTTCAATGACGGCTACAGCTGGGTCGGCGGCAATCCCGACGGGGACATCACCCTGGTCGAGTTCATGGACTATCGCTGCGGCTACTGCCGCCGGGCCGTGCCCGAAGTGGCCAGCCTGCTGGCCGAAGACGGCAATATCCGTCTTGTGATCAAAGAACTGCCGATTCTGGGCGACGCTTCGGTCATGTCCGCGCGCTTTGCCGTTGCCACGAAACACGTCGCCGGTGACGATGCCTATAAACAGGTCCACGACGCGCTGCTGGAATTCAGCGGAGAACCGACCGAGGTCACCCTGCGCCGCATCTCGGACGGGCTTGGGCTGGACAGTGACTCAATCATCGCGGCGATGGATAGCGATCAGGTCACTGAGGAAATCGCCCAGACCCGCGCGCTGGCGCAACGGATGAAAATCTCTGGCACGCCGTCCTTTGTGCTGGGTACCGAAATGCTACGCGGTTTCCTTCCCGCCGCACAGATGCAGCAGATCGCCGACGGTGTGCGCGCAGATCAGAGCTGATGGATTGGGGCGGTTTGACCGCCCCTTGCCTTTCTACAGTCCAGACAATTGTTCGGCTCGGGCGACGTACTTGTCGTCAAACCGAGCAAACCCATCATCCAACCAAAACCGAAAACTGGCCATAGGCGACATGCGGTCAAAACTGCGCGTGGTCTGCATGTCGGTGCCGGTAGATGTTTCTTCGAACGTCCGCGTCATTCTTCCGCTTGAGCCGTTCGTGCCCTCTTTGGAGCTCATTGCCTTAAAGCGCACTCCTAATTTCACTCCAAGTTCAAACTGTTCTATGGTTTGCAACTCTTCAACGCGGCTCAGGTCGTCGACCTGCGAGACTTCCAGAAAACTCGCGCCCGGCTCCACCCATTCGATCGACACCGTGTTCTCATCTCCGTAGGTGTCCACTGTATCAGGTGTCACGACAAGGAATGGCCAAAGCTCTTCGGGTGCGAGGCGAGTTCTGACTTTGCTGTAAAATGTCCTGCTGCGAGCCGGAAAGAACCGATCCACCCAACCGCCACCGTAAACAGCAAACGTCAACTGACAGATCATAATGGCGACGACCAAAAAAAAGAATTCGGTGAAGCTGCTGTCCGATTTCTCGATAACCAGGAATATGCAAATTACCGGCAACGAAAATGCCACGGACTCCGTTGCCGTACGAACTTTCGGGAACAACAGCGCGATGGCCATCAGCACAGGCGTCAAGAGCAATAGGAATGCTACTGCGCAAGCCAACTGAAAGGGTATTCCAAACACAACACGGTCTTGGTTGATACCGGCGACAAGCCCCGCGACGAACATCATCAATGCAATAGCGACCAGCCTGCGTCTTTCCCGGAATAGGCGGCGTCTCAATGAAATCATAGAACACTCCAATCAACTATAGCGTGTTCTTGATCCGCAATTGAGGCGCGAGTTTGACAGACATGGGGTCAATGCCCTGACAAACGGTGTTTTGCAAATTCGGCACCCAAGTCAGGATGACCGAACGCCCGGTAATCAGCAGTAATCAGCGCATTTTCTGAACGGCCCGCCAACTAAGTTTCAAGTTCACAATTTTTGTGTTGAACGCTACTTTGGTCTCGGGCATTGAACGCACCAAAGTAATTGATCCAAAGCCAGAGGCACAAATGAGCAATAACACAAAATCTGGTTTGTCCCGTGCAGCCGCCAAGGTGCGCCAGGCTGGCCGTGTTCTTCGCGGAAAAAACAACGCTCAAAAAACCGCACCCCTGAGCAACATACCCGAAGTCAAAACGGCCGCTGAACCGGCGTTTCCGCCCGCGGATCAGGGCATCATCGTCGATATCGGCATGAATGACGGTACAGACTCGTATTACTATCGCAAAAGGGGTTTCCAGGTCATTTCTGTTGAGGCCATTCCCGACCTTTGTGCAGAGGTGTCCAAGAAGTTTGACGAGTTGGGTATCGATGGTATCGACATCAAAAATTTCGCGATCACCGACTCGGATGCGGAAGAAGTCACATTTTATGTGAACAAGTTTGACACCGAGTGGAGTTCGGTCGACGAAGAGATCGGAAGCCGGGCGGAAGGTGCGGAAAAGATCGTCGTACCGGCGATTGACGTCTCGAAGCTGCTTAAGGATGTTTCGAAACAAATCCGCTATGCCAAGATCGACATCGAAGGGCTGGACAGCGTTGCCCTGGCACAAATCATGTCATTGCCTGATCGTCCCCCATATATTTCGGTCGAGAATGGCAGTTCGGACATGCTGCAGACTCTGTATGAGAACGGGTACGACAAGTTCAAGTTCTCCAACCAGAAGTACACGCATTACCAGACTATTCCGCGTCACTCACCGCACGGCAAGGTCTTTGACTATCAGTTCCCTGACGGGGCGTCCGGCCTGTTCGGAGAGGACCTAGAAGGCGAATGGCTGTCTTATGAGGACGCAATGAAGGTTCAGAAAGGTCTGAACCTCGCTGCGCAGAACGCGCCGAACAACCTGTTTGCGGTTGTCATCGGCTGGTTTGATCTGCACGCCAAGCATTCTTCTGCCAAGTAACACTGTCAGCCCCGCCCTTTTGGGCGGGTGCTGGAAATTCTGCCGTGCCGTGTTCGCAATACCCGGAACGGTGGGCATGCCAGATGCCTATTCGGCCGCTTCCTGTGCCGCGTCCAGTTCTGCCGCTTTTCTCTCGACCTCTTCGACGATGTGATCGATCATCTGGTCGTTGGACATCTTGTGGCTGGCTTTGCCCGCCAGGTAGACCATACCCGACCCGGCCCCACCGCCGGTAAAGCCGACATCGGTCATCAGGGCCTCACCCGGGCCGTTCACAACACAACCGATGATCGACAGGCTCATCGGAGTTTTGATGTGTTCCAGCCGCTGTTCCAGCGCTTCGACCGTCTTGATCACGTCGAACCCCTGCCGCGCGCAGGAGGGGCACGAGATGATGTTCACGCCGCGATGGCGTAGGCCCAGAGATTTCAGGATCTCATAGCCGACCTTGACCTCTTCGACCGGATCGGCGGACAGGCTGACCCGGATCGTGTCGCCGATCCCCATCCACAGAAGGTTGCCCAGACCAATCGCGGACTTGATGGTGCCGCTGACCAGCCCCCCCGCTTCGGTGATACCCAGATGGATGGGCGCGTCAGTGGCCTCGGCAATGCCCTGATAGGCGGCCGCCGACAGGAAAACGTCGCTGGCCTTGACGCTGATCTTGAAGTCGTGAAAGTCGTTGTCTTCCAGAATGCGGATATGCTCCAGACCGCTTTCGACCATCGCCTCGGGGCACGGCTCGCCGTATTTCTCAAGCAAGTGCTTTTCCAAAGAGCCCGCATTCACCCCGATCCGGATCGAGCAATTGTGGTCGCGCGCGGCTTTGATCACCTCTTTGACACGCTTTTCGTCGCCGATATTGCCGGGGTTGATCCGCAGGCAGGCGGCACCGGCCTCGGCGGCCTCAATCCCGCGTTTGTAGTGGAAATGGATGTCGGCCACGATCGGCACGGGGCTTTCGCGGACGATCTCTTTCAGGGCCTTCGACGACGCCTCATCCGGGACAGAAATGCGCACGATATCCGCGCCCGCTTCGGCCGCCGCCTGCACCTGCGCGATCGTCGCCGCCACATCGGTCGTCAGCGTATTGGTCATCGTCTGGACCGCGATAGGGGCATCGCCACCAATGGCAACGTCACCAACCATGACCTGACGGGATTTGCGGCGATAGATATTGCGCCACGGACGAACGTGATTGAGCGACATGAGGACGGGTCCAAGACAGCCTGAGTTGGGTCTTTAAATAGTCCGCCTAAAGGGGCATCGCAATGGCTAGATCACTCGGCGGTGTCTTCGGTGTCCTGCGCCTGAAACTCGGCGACCAACTGCGTGATGGTGCTGTTCTGCTCGGCCGGAAGATCTGCCACGGCATAGGTCTCGGCAACCGAATCCTTGGACAGAACCACGCCTTTGGCGACAGTCCCCGGTGCACCAGCAGGCCCGTAGTGTTCGCCGTTCATCGTGAAGAACACAGACCCCGACGCGCCCGCGCGCAGCAGAGGCGGTTCTTCGGTCAGGGGCACTTCGAACACACTGCCCTGTTCGACCGTGCCCAGAGTACCTTCGAAAATCACGCTGCCATCAGCAGCGGTGACCCGCATCCAGGCTGGGTTGACCGCAACGATCTTGAGCGTTGTATCGATCTGCTCGACCACCTGCGGCAGCGCCGGGCGTTCAACGGTGTGAATCTCGGCCACTTCGACCTTGGGCAATTCCTGCGGCTGGAATGTACCGACGGTGCGCGGATCAAGCGTGGAAATCGGCGCGTCACGGGCAACCAGTACCGGAACGTCCAGAGCTTGCGGGCGATACAGACGGTCCAGAGCCTCGGCGCTAGGGGTTTCGGCGACGGCAACCTCGGTCGTGGCAGTGCCAGCGGTGTCCAGCGGATCAAGGTCGGACAGAACCACCGGGGCTTGTTCAACCGGGCTGACCTGCACTTGCTGGATCTTGTTCAACACCGACCAACCGCCATAGCCAATGCCACAGATGACGGCAATCAGCACAAGCGACGAGCCAATCGCCCGCGGCTCAATCTGACTGACAAGGGATTCCTTGCCCGGAACAAAGGGCGTGTTGGGCGAAATGAAGGGATCGCGGCCCATCGGCCCCCGCGCGGGCAGACCGCCCGCAGGTTTACGGACAACCGACGCCTCTGCCGACATGCCATGCGCGACCTCGAACCCGCTTTCCTTGCAAAAGGCGGCAAAAGTTTCATCCGGGTTCATCCCCAGGTAACGGGCATAAGAACGCACATACCCGGCGATGAAGCCGGGTGTGTCGAATGCCTCGGGATCGGCGTCTTCGATGGCGGCGATATAGTTGGCCTTGATCCGCAATTCCCGCTGCACATCCAGAAGAGACTTGCCCATGGTGGCGCGTTCACCGCGCATCCTGTCGCCAAGCCGTACCTCATAATCGTCATAGCCCTTCGGCCTGACGTCGGTATCATCTTCGGAATCGCGCTGAGATCTGCGCCCAATCATCCCTGCTGCCCCATTCTGCCTGCGCGTGTTTCGCGCCAACGGCGAATCATTCCACTAACGATTCGTCCGTTAATTTTGTTAGCCTAAGCTTAACACGCGGCAAACACGATGCACACTTTAGCGTGAGATTAACCCGCAAGTTCGGCGCGATTTAGCGCACAATGTGACCAAAGTTCGTCCATAGCCACCACCAGACGGTTCATTTCGTCCGGCCCGTGCACAGGCGACGGGGTAAAGCGCAGGCGCTCGGTCCCGCGGGGCACGGTCGGGAAATTGATCGGCTGCACGTAAATGCCAAAGTCATCCAGCAGCCGGTCGCTGAGGATTTTCGTGTGCACCGGGTTCCCCACGATCACCGGCACGATATGGCTGCCGTGGTCGATCAGCGGCAGGCCCAGCCCCTTGAGCCGCAGCTTGAGGATTTTGGCCTGGGTCTGGTGTTGCTCACGCAATTCAGGCGCGGTCTTGAGATGCGCGACAGACGCCGCTGCCCCCGCCGCGATCGCCGGCGGCAACGAGGTGGTAAAGATGAACCCCGGCGCATAAGAGCGTACCGCATCACACATTTTCTCACTGGCCGCAATATAGCCGCCCATCACCCCATAGGCCTTGGCAAGCGTGCCGTTGATGATGTCGATGCGATGCGCCAGATTATCACGCTCGGTCACACCGCCGCCGCGCGGGCCGTACATGCCAACCGCGTGAACTTCGTCGATATAGGTCAGGGCGCCGAATTCGTCGGCCAGATCGCAAATCGCCTCGATCGGGCCGAAATCGCCGTCCATTGAGTACACCGACTCGAACGCAATCAGCTTGGGCGCTTTGGGATCGTCCGCTTCCAGCAGTTCCCGCAGATGCGCGACATCATTGTGACGGAAGATACGCTTGGCGCCACCGTTGCGACGCACGCCTTCGATCATCGAAGCGTGATTCAGCGCGTCGGAATAGATGATAAGACCGGGGAACAGTTTCGGCAGCGTGCTCAGCGTCGCGTCATTGGCGATATAGGCGCTGGTGAACAGCAGCGCGGCCTCTTTGCCATGCAGGTCCGCCAGTTCAGCCTCAAGTTGTTTGTGGTAGACCGTGGTGCCCGAGATGTTGCGCGTGCCACCCGATCCCGCTCCGGCTGCCTCAACAGCTTCGTGCATCGCGTTCAGAACAACCGGGTTTTGACCCATGCCCAGATAATCATTGCCGCACCACACAGTGATGTTCTGCTGCGATCCGTCCGGACGCGTCCGCACCGCATGCGGGAAATGGCCGTTCCGGCGTTCGATATCGATGAAAGTCCTGTAACGTCCTTCATCATGCAGCCTGGCAATCGCTGTATCGAGCTGAGCAGTATAGTCCACCGGTTTCTCCTTACCTGCCCGACCAATGCCGCCACCGGCCGGACATCCTGTTCTGACGCCTGCGTCGGACGAATCCGAGTGAGCGCCGACGCGTTCCCCTGTGCCCATCACGTATAAACAACATTGGGATCACATATTTGATTTGCATCAAATATCCCGTCGTACTTGCTCCGACAAGTAAAGTTACGGCTATCGGACGCGAGGAAACGACGCAGGCCTGTGCCAGCGTTTCCGATATTATATCATATTCCCGCCAAAGCGCACTGGACGGCGCCGGTGGCGCTGATAGGGTTCCGCCAAATCTCAAAAAGCAGGAGACCCCCATGTCGCTGGACGCTGTTCTGAACCGCATCGACGCTGATCTGCAAACCTCGATCGACCGCCTGATGGAACTGCTTCGCATTCCGTCGATTTCCACTGACCCGGCCTATAATGCGCAGGTGGATCAGGCCGCCGACTGGCTGGTGACCGACCTGCAAAGCATCGGCATCACCGCCGAAAAGCGCGAGACATCCGGCCACCCGATGGTCGTTGGCCATGTCGGAGAAGACAGGAACGCGCCGCATGTCCTGTTCTACGGGCACTATGACGTGCAGCCGGTCGACCCGCTTGAGCTGTGGAACCGCGACCCCTTCGACCCGACCATCGAAGACACCGACAACGGCCCGGTCATTCGCGGTCGCGGTTCTTCGGATGACAAAGGCCAGTTGATGACATTTGTAGAGGCCTGCCGAGCATGGAAAGCAGTGCACGGCACCCTGCCCTGCCGCATCACCTTTTTCTTCGAGGGCGAAGAGGAGTCCGGCTCTCCTTCCCTGGTGCCGTTCCTGCGCGAAAACGCCGCCGAGTTGAAAGCTGACCTGGCACTGGTTTGCGATACCTCGATGGTGTCGCGGGGCGTGCCGTCGATTGCCTCGCAGCTACGCGGTATGCTCAAGGATGAATTCACCATCACCGGTCCCCGCATCGACCTGCACTCGGGACATTACGGCGGCCCCGGCCTGAACCCGCTGCGGGAACTTTCGAAAATCGTCGCCTCGTTCTATGATGACGAAACCGGGCGTGTGGCCGTCGAAGGCTTCTATGAAGGTGTCCACGAAGTGCCGGACGACCAGCTGCGCCAATGGGAAGGCTGCGGTTTCGACGAGGCCGAATACCTAAGTTCCGTTGGTTACTCGCAGCCACACGGCGAAAAGGGATATTCAACGCTGGAACAGCAATGGGCCCGCCCAACGCTCGAGGTCAACGGCCTGTGGGGCGGCTACAACGGTGCAGGCTCAAAAACAGTGATCCCGTCGCAGGCGCATTGCAAGATCACCTGCCGCCTCGTCGGCGACATGGACCCAGACGCCCTACGCAACAAGGTCCGCAAACACGTGGAAGAGCGCCTGTCGACTGATGCCACAGTCGAATGGGACAATGACCTGGAAGGGTCACCCGCCTCGGTCATGAACCTCGAGCGCCCCGAATTCGAAGCCGCCCGCGGCGCGTTGTCCGACGAATGGGGGCGCGAGGCCGTATTCACCGGTATGGGCGGATCGATCCCGGTTGTGGGTTACTTCAACACCGAGCTCGGGTTGGATTCGATGCTGGTCGGCTTTGCCAATGACGACGACGCTATCCACTCACCGAACGAAAAATACGACGTGAAAAGCTTTCACAAAGGCATCCGGTCCTGGGCCCGCATTCTCGATGCGCTGACGAATAAGTAAGCATTTAGCGAGGCTCTGCCTCGCGCTCCGGGATATTTTCGGACAGATGAAGTGCGGATCCCCTGCTTCATCTGTCTATAAATATCCCGGGGGAGTCGCCCAAAGGGCGGCGGGGGCAGAGCCCCCTAACCGCGCTGATCACATGTGAATGACCTTGCCGTAAGCGTCCAGAACGCTTTCGTGCATCATTTCCGACAGTGTCGGGTGCGGGAAGACCGTGTTCATCAGGTCTTCTTCCGTGGTCTCCAACTGACGGCCAACCACATAACCCTGAATCATTTCGGTCACCTCGGCGCCGATCATATGTGCGCCCAGCAATTCACCCGTTTTGGCATCGAAAACCGTCTTGATCAGGCCTTCAGGCTCGCCCAAAGCAATGGCCTTGCCGTTGCCGATGAAGGGGAAGCGACCCACTTTGATGTCATACCCCAGCTCTTTGGCTTTCGCCTCGGAATACCCGACCGAGGCCACCTGCGGCTGGCAATAGGTGCAGCCCGCGATGCTTTCGGGTTTCACCGGATGCGCATGTTTGCCTGCAATCAGTTCGGCCACCATGACACCTTCATGGCTTGCTTTGTGCGCCAGCCACGGCGCGCCCGCGATGTCGCCGATCGCATAGAGACCTTCGACACCGGTCCGGCAGAACTCGTCGGTCACCACATGGGTGCGGTCGATCTTCACGCCCAGAGCTTCCAGCCCCAGGTTCTCGACATTGCCCACGATGCCAACGGCCGAGATGACGGTGTCAAAGTCGTGTTTCTCGACCTTGCCTTTCACCTCGATATGCGCGGTGACCTTGCCCTTGGCGCGGTCCAGCTGCTTGACCATCGCTTTTTCCATGATGGTCATGCCCTGCTTGGTAAAGGCTTTCTTGGCAAAGGCGCTGATTTCGGCGTCTTCGACCGGCAGTACGCGGTCCATGACCTCGACAACAGTCGTATCGGCGCCCAGCGTGTTGTAGAAGCTGGCGAATTCGATGCCGATCGCGCCCGAGCCGATGACCAGCAATTTCTTGGGCATCCGCGGTGGCTGCAGCGCATGCTTGTAAGTCCAGACCAGATCACCGTCCGCCTCGAGACCCGGCAGTTCGCGCGCCCGCGCGCCGGTGGCCAGAACGATGTTCTTGGCAGTCAGGTCCTCGGTTCCCTTGTCGGTCTTGACCGAGACCTTGCCCTTGGCGGGGATCGTTGCCTCCCCCATCACCACGGTCACTTTGTTTTTCTTCAGCAGGTGGCCAATGCCGCCCGAAAGCTGCGCCGCCACACCACGAGAGCGCTTGACCACAGCGTCCAGATCATAGCCGATCTTGTCCGCCTTCAGACCGAAATCCTTGGCGCGTTCCATCAGGTGGAACACTTCCGAAGACCGCAGCAGCGCCTTGGTCGGGATACAGCCCCAATTCAGACAGATACCGCCCAGATGTTCACGCTCAACCACGGCAGTTTTCAGGCCCAGCTGTGCCGCGCGGATAGCCGCCACATAGCCGCCCGGACCGGCGCCGATTACGATCAGATCAAAAGATTGTGCAGCCATGGTTTCCTCTCGGCACAGGTCGAATGAAATTTAGTTTACCATTAAACTAATTTTCACAACGCATCAACACGCCTTACCCGCGACAAAAGCGACGCAAGGTCAACGACACCAGTTTCTGCGGATTTCAGCCTATACCGCACAAGTCTCAATGGCTAGAACATAGGGGCCGGGTCCGCCCGTTCATTCCTTAACACAAGTCATTCGAAAGGCTTACCATGGCCAAAACACTAAAGGATCTGCTGATTGCTCTGCTCAACGCCACCCTTATTCTGGTGGCGCTCTGCCTGTTTTTGGGGTGGAAACTGGCCTCGACCGTGGAAGGCATTACCACGGTTTTCGAGGAAAAACTGGAGATTGTTGCCCCCCTCAAGGATGAAATTCGCGGTGTTCGGGGCGAGCTTGCCGCCCTGCGCAGCGATCTTACCGAACTTCAGGCAGACGGCGCCGTGACGGATATCGCCGAGAGAGTACGACTTTCCACCGCATTAGTGACGCTGGATAATCTCGAAGCGCGGATGCAGGATTCTCAAGCCCGCATCAAGGAAATCACCGAGTCCCCGGACACGCTGATCAGCACCGCCATAGAAAAATCGGCCGACGTGGTCGCCGACCGAATTATCGCAATTCGGGGATGTGTGCCGTCGTCCTAGCCGCCAGCTTGCAGTTCACGCACCGTGGCACCGTATCCGCCCATGTCGACATAGGCCGCTTCGTGCTCGGTCATCGGGCGTTCCAAAGCTTCGTTGCGATAGGGGAACCGTCCGAACTTGCGGATCACCTCGCGATGCGCCCGTGCGTGCAACAGATTGCTTGGATCGCTGTCCGTCATGTTCTGGCACATCAGGCGAACACAGCGTTCCTGGTCGCACAGGTTTTCCGAGTGCATCATCGGCAGATAGAAGAACTGCCGCGCCGGTTCGTCAATCTTGAGGTCCCACCCCTTGTCCACCGCGCATTTGGCGGCCGACAGGGCCGCGCGATCTGACGAGAACGCCTTGGCGCTGCCGCGGAACATGTTTCGCGGGAACTGATCCATCAGAATGATGTAAGCCAGTACCCCGCTGGGATAGGTCAGCCAAAGAGAAAACTTGCCTTCATTCGCGGCTTCCCAGGTGGTCAAAAACCGTTCGCGAATTTTAGCATCCAAGGCGTCGTCTTGCAGATACCACCCCTCGGGACCGACCTCATCCAACCAAAAACTCAATACGTCTTCAGGCCCTACCATTGCCCTAACTCCGTCGTGTTGCCCTCCCCAGGGACGTAAGGTCATTTAATGACGTTTTACAGATTTGTAACAGTAAAAAATTGCAACACTTGCGTCATAATCTTGTGTCATGGGCAATATCTTGCGTTTCCTGCTCGGCTTCGGCGGCCTCAATAGCGACTTCCTGGGCTACCTCAAGCGCGACCGGAGAGGCCGTCGGGTAGAACGGCGACATCGTTCCGGTCTCATCAACTGGGATCGCAGCCCGTTGCGTCGTGCGGTAAAGCGCATAGGCCGCCATCGTGGCCAGCAACGCGGCGATGAACAGGAAAAAGCCCGGAGGGCCAAAGACAGCGTCCCCCATAAGCCAACCGGTGATCAGCGGCCCGGCAATGGCGCCAAGTCCGTTGATGAACAACAGACCGCCCGACGCAGCAGCCATGTCTTCGTGGTCGAGAAAGTCGTTCGCGTGGGCGATCAGCAGCGAATATAGCGGGTTCGACATACCACCGATCACAAAGGCCGCCCCCAGCAGGATCGGGAAGGTCAACCCGAACAGCATGCCCACCACGGCAGCGCACGCCCCTACACCCGCAACCAGCATGATCAGGAAACGGCGGTCCATGCGATCCGACATCCAGCCCAACGGATACTGCAGCACCAGGGCACCGATATAAAACGCCGCGACAAAGGTTGAGATTTCCACCAGCGTCAGGCCCGCACGGGCACCATAAACCGATGCCATGCCAAACTGGGCCGAGAACACTCCGCCCAAAAGGAACATGCCGACACAGCCCAGCGGAGAGCTATTGAACAATTCGCGCAGGGTCATCGGCTTGGTTGTGTCAAACGCCGGTGTGGGCGAAATCGACAGGAGAATGGGGGCAAAAGAAACCGAAACCAGGATGGATGCGATTACAAAGGTGTCAAACCCGGCCGGGTCGCCCAGCACCACCAACCCTTGGGCGCTGATGATGCCGGTCATCTGAAAGATCATATACAGCGACAGCGCCTGACCGCGGTTTTCGTTGCTGGCGGCGTTGTTCAGCCAGCTTTCGGCGGTGACATACACGCCGGAAAAGCAGAACCCGATGACGAAACGGCCCAGCACCCAGACAATCGGATTGGTCATCAGCGGGTAAAGGATCATGACCGCCGAGATGAACGAGGCCAGCGCCGCGAACACCCGCACATGCCCGACCCGCCGGATCATCTCGGGCGCAAGGCGCGATCCGCCCAGAAAGCCCATGAAATAGGCCGACATCACAAAGGACATCTCAAGCGTCGAAAAGCCCTCGATCTCGCCCCGGACACCCAGAATCGTACCCTGCAGGCCGTTGCCGACCATCAGAAGCCCCATACCAAGAAGAAGCGCCCACGCGCTGGAAAGGACCTGAAGCATTGGGGTCTCCGTATTATTTGCCGACCGGACTTAAGGATTCGTTTTGATATGAAAAACGGCTTGGAACCCGCTTGTCTACGACATTGCGGGGACGCGATCCCGACATCGCGCCCTTTACGGGATCAAAAGCGACGCATCGCCATATGAGAAGAACCGATATTTCCGTTCAATCGCATGGACATAGACGTCGCGCATCCGATCCTGTCCCATCAGCGCCGAAACCAACATCAACAATGTAGATTTTGGCAGGTGGAAATTGGTCATCAGCGCGTCGGTGACGTGGAACTGGAAGCCGGGATAGATGAAAATGTCGGTGTCGCCCTCCCACGGTTCGATCTTACCCGAGCGCGCCGCGCTTTCGATCAGCCGCAGCGCCGTGGTGCCGACCGGGATGACCCGCCCGCCAGCGGCTTTGGTGGCGCGGATTTCCTCGACCGCGCTGGCACTGACCCTGCCCCATTCGGCGTGCATCTTGTGCGTGGTCACATCCTCGACCTTGACCGGCAGGAAGGTGCCCGCGCCCACATGCAGGGTTACATGGCTGAATGTCACGCCGCGCGCCTGAAGCGCCTGCATCAGCGCCTGATCGAAATGCAACGAGGCCGTGGGGGCCGCAACCGCGCCCGAGTTGCGCGCCCAGATCGTCTGGTAATCGGTCTTGTCCTGATCGTCCGCCGGGCGTTTGGCGGCGATATAGGGCGGTAGCGGCATCGCGCCGGCCTGTTCCAGCGCGGTATCGAAATCGTCACCTGTCAGGTTGAACCGCAGATATGCCTGCCCGTCCTCAACCCGGTCCAGCGTGGCACTGAGGTCATCAGAGAACTGTATCTCTTCGCCCAGTTTTACCTTTTTCAGCGGTTTGATCAGCGCCGCCCATGTGCCATCGGCCTGCGGGTCCAGCAAGGTGGCCTCAATCGCGGCAGACACCGGCCCCTGCGCGCTGTTTCGGCGACGGCGGCCGTTCAGGCGCGCCGGGATCACGCGGGTGTCGTTCAGCACCAGCCGATCGCCGGGTTGCAGCCAATCGGGCAGATCGAACACATGCGCGTCCGTCACCGCATCGCCGTTGGCCACCAGCAAACGCGCCGAGGACCGCGGGTTGGCGGGCCGCGTGGCAATCAGGTCTTCGGGCAGGTGGAAATCAAAATCGCTGAGTTTCATGGCCGCGCCATACAGCGCCCTCCATCCTAGTTCAACGGTCTGATGCGGGTGCCCCGAAAGTTCGTTTCGGCTTATCCGGTTTGACCGGCACTGCGTTTGGTCCGTCGGTGACCTTGGGTGGAGGCGCCCTCAGCAAATTGCGCAGGAACAGCGGTGCCAGACCCGAGAGCGGATTGACCGAAACCTTCGGCTGCCGCAACGGCCCGGTCAGGGTGTAGTTAAAGCCAATGATGCCCTCACCTTTCTTGGTGAAGACGCTGCCGATCGCATTGACCAGATAGATCGGAGAGATCGCACCGCGCAGGTTCAGCAGTCCGTTAACCGTGTCGATGGTGCCGTCAAAAGACAGGCCCATCGATGGCCCGACCGCACTGCCGCTCAGAACCTTGACCTGCGTTGGCGTGATCCGCATCCGGCTTTCGATTGTAGCGAAAAAGATGCCCTGCCCGGCCATTTCATCCAGCAGACCCACAAGGCTGATGGCATTCAGCAGCGCAGCCATCGCCGGGGCGTCCTTGATGCGGGTATTGGAGATTTTCAGGTTCACGTCGTAATTGCCGGGGCCCGCGACCGGCTCCAATCGCAGATCCATTCCCCCACCACGCGCCTGCGTGATCATACCGGCCGATCGCAAAACCGCCCCTGCATCGCCCGAGGTCAGCTTCACTGCACTGCGCCCTGCGCGCGGCGAGACCTGTCCGCGCACCGCAGCACCGCCGTTGACATTGGCGGTGAAGGCACCGTTGACACCCCCGGTGGTCTGAAAGGTGCCCTTGAATCCGGTCAGGGCTATGGTCTCGGTGACTTGCAGACGATCCAGCGCCACATCCAGCCTGGGTCCGGGGCCGGACGCACCGCCTCCGCCGCTACTGCCGAAATTCGCGCGCCCAAGGTTCATTACGCCGCCCAGCACACGGATGTCCGGCACAGAACCACCGCTATTGACCAGCTCGGCGGGTACCGCCAGCCAATTGCCCAGATCGAACGAGCTGAACTGCACACGGTCGAAATCCCCGTCGCGGAACGAAATCGATGCTGTGGTGCGCAACCCGGCGGCGTCCAGCTTAAGCTCATCTACCCGCAGGTTGCTGCCCAGCGTCGCCGCGACGGTCATCGTGCCGGTCGTACCTGCCCCCTTGCGCCACCCCAGCTCCGGAATGGCCAGTGCGATACCCGCCAGATCGGACGACGCCGTTAGTTTCGGCGGTGTCCCCGCACCGATACCCAGTGTGATGTCAGCTGTACCCTGTCCGGTCAGCATCCCCTTTGGCAACCCGGCTTTCAACTCGGTCATCAGGCGGGGGGACAGTTCGATTTGCCCGGTCAACTCGCTGCGCTGCGGTTCGGTGCCGCCGATGGGTTGGCGCCATGCGGCCCGAAGCGGAACATCGCCAAACAGCCCGTTGCCCGAAACCTCGACCCCGGTCTGGTCGCCTTGCAACTCCAGCCGCGCCGCACTGACAGAAAAGCCGGGGACCAGCTTGTCGCTTTGCACATCATCAACGTGACCCGCAAAGTGGAATTCGGTTTCTTCGAATTTCAGGCCCTTCTTCATCGGCAGAGACAGCGTTCCGGTCAGGCTCACTGCGCCGTCTGCCAGATCAACCGGCAGGTTTGCCTTGGTCAGCAACTCAAGCGGTGGCCGGTCAAGCAGCGACATTGCCGCCGTAACGCTGCCCTTGGCGGCGATCCGGGTGACCGACGGAGACACCCCCTTGATGCCCGTATCGGGGATGATGAACGACGTGCCGGTGGCATCAATCGCACCGCCCTGATCGGCGATGACCTCGCCGGATTCCGCCGTAGCCGTGAACCGGCGGTTGATCAGACTGGCCTGCCCCTGCGCATCAACAAGCGGCGGCAAGGTCTTGGCAAATCTGATCTTTGCCTGATCGAACCCGAAATCCAAATAGATCTCGGGCTTGTTTTCGGGCCGCAGGCGCAAGGCAAAATCAACGTCCGAGAACTGCCCCTCATAAAGGTTGTCCGCAACCCAGAGCCGTGGCTTTGGCGCCAGACGCTCTGGCCAGTAGTTCAACAGCTGATCCGCGTTCATGTGGTCCAGATGCGCATCCACCTGCACCGCCCAGCCCTCTGGTTCACCCGTCAGCTTGCCCGATCCCAGCAGTCTGTAGTTGGCGTCTTGAACCATGATCTGACCAAGGTGCAGCTCGAACGGGGCCAGTTTCATCTGCATGTCCAGTTCCGCCCGCGCCAGTTTCAGCGATTCTGGGAAGAGGTTGGCCGGGTTGATGTTGATGCTGCTAAAGCTCAGCTGCGAGGTCAGGCTTTCCAGCGCGCCATTTTCGATCCCGTTCAGAAAGGCTTTGCCCTCGCCCTGAAATGCCCCCCAGGCCGAGACCACCGACACCTCGTTGAAATCCAGCTCCTGAAGGTGGGGGGTGTAGGTGAAATAGGTGCTGGCGGACTCGAACGGAATCGGGCGGGTCTCTTGCGTTGGCTGTACCGCGCCCGCGCCAAGGTTCAGAGTGGCAAAGAGCGGACCCAACGCGGCATTGCCGTCAACACTGCCGCGCAGCGCGCCCGAGATCGGCGCCTTGAGGACCTGTAACCACGACAGTGCAAGGGTCTGACCGGCAAGGTCTTCGGCGGGCAGATCGGTTATCGCTACGCCGAACCGTGCCTCGGGCGTGCCCAGAACACTGGTGTAGTTCGCCTCGATCGAACTGGCATAGTCGCGCCCAGTCAGAACCGAGAATCCGGTGGCCAGATGCATTTCGTCACCGCTGCGGGTGGCCGTGATATGGCCGCCGTCAAACACCCATGCGCGGCCCAATCGCAGGTCCTTGTAGTCAAGCGTCAGGGATTCAAGTTCGACCGAGCGCAGCCCTGACAGGATCGGGGACAGAAACACATCGTCCGACTGCTCGATCAGTTGCGCTAGATCCGGGGCTTCCTGTACCGGGGCGCTGCCCGACCCGACGGTCAGCGACAGGGCCCCGTCCAGACCTCGGGTCAGGTCAAATTGCGCGCCCCGCACAGTGATGCGGCGCGGGCGAATCTGACCCCGCAGCAAACCACGCATGGACAGCCGAGTGCGCAAGTCCGAAACCCGCGCGATCTGCTGCCCGGCGGCGTCGCTGATCGTTACATCCGTCAGTTTCAGACGCGGCCGCCAGTCTTCGTTGACGATGAAACTGGCGTCGCCAAAGCTGAATTTCAGCCCACCCAGGCTTTGCTCCAGCCGTTTTTCGACCTTGTGGCGCACCCATTCCGGTGCGTGCAGGTTCTGGCCGAACAGAAAGAACCAGCCCGCAAACACCAGCAAGCCAATCGACAGACACGTCCAGATGGAAAAATGCGCAGCAATACGACGCTTCGAGCGGCGGCGCCGGGGTTTCCCGGGCTGCGTCGCACTTTTGTCTTCGTGCTGCACCAATTTTTTATCCACGCCTTCCAACCCGCTTGCGCCGCCCTATGATGTCGGGCAGCCCTTAAAAAACTTTAGCGGAGTTTCCAATGCCCGACGTTTCAGACATCGCCCCTGATTTCACTTTGCCCCGCGACGGAGGCGGCGAGGTCACCTTGTCGGCCCTGCGCGGCGGCACCGTGGTTCTGTTCTTCTATCCCCGTGATGATACGCCGGGCTGCACCAAGGAATCCATCGGTTTCTCGGAACAACTTCAAGCCTTTGCCGATGCCGGCGCTCAAGTTTTCGGCATCTCGCGCGATAGTGTTGCCAAGCACGACAAGTTTGTCGCCAAACACAGCCTGACCACGCCGCTATTGTCGGATGAGGGCTCCTCGGTCTGCGAGGATTACGGCGTATGGGTCGAAAAGAACATGTACGGGCGCAAGTCGATGGGGATCGAGCGTTCGACCTTTGTCATCGATGCCGAGGGCAAGATCGCCCGCGTCTGGCGCAAGGTCAAAGTGCCCGGTCACGTGGATGAGGTGCTGGAGGCCGTCCGCGCCCTGTGACCCCTCTCGACCACGGTCGCCATCCGGTCTAAGACCCGCACACTTGACCAAGCGGAGAAACCCGGTGTCGAAAACACTGACCCAGATGGCGACCGAAGTTCTGACCACGGCGGATGGGCGGGGAAAAACCGCCCTGTCCAAAAGTCATGCCGCCGCGTGGTTCGCGTCGCGCAAGGGCGAGGCCCCTGCGATTGAGATCGGCACCGCGACACCTCCGCTGCAACCGGCGCGACCGGACCGGCCCGAATTGCTGTCTCCGCGCGAGGTCCCGAAACGCAAGCCCGGAACCGAGGCCGGCCGCATCGCCCTGCTGCACGCCGTTGCTCATATCGAGCTGAACGCGGTGGACCTGCATTGGGACATCATCGCCCGCTTTGGTCACGTACCGATGCCCATCGGCTTCTATGACGATTGGGTCAAATGCGCCGAGGAGGAATCGCGCCACTTCGAGATGGTCTGCGATTGTCTGGAACGCATGGGCAGCCACTATGGCGCCCTGCCCGCCCATGCCGGCATGTGGCGCGCCGCCGAGGACACTGCCGAGGACCTGATGGGTCGGCTGGCCGTGGTTCCGATGGTGCTTGAGGCACGCGGGCTGGACGTCACCCCCGGCATGATCGACATCTTCCGCAAGGCCAAGGATGACGGGGCCATCGCCGCGCTTGAGGTCATCTATGCCGAAGAGGTCGGCCATGTGGCCTATGGCTCGAAATGGTTCCATTTCCTGTGCGGGCGCGAAAATGCCGACCCCAAGGACGTGTTTCACCAATTGGTACGGCGCTACTTCCACGGGGTGCTGAAACCCCCGTTCAACGAAGAAAAACGCGCCGAGGCCGGGTTGCCGCCTGACTTCTACTGGCCGCTGACCGAAGACCTGCCACCGCCCGGAACCGCGCCATAAACGCGCTCAACTTGACGTTATCGGCAATTTCCCGCCGAGAATTGGCGGGAAATACCGGCTTTCTTGTGTGAACTGGTTAACAAACTTGCCCAAGGCACAAGTGCCCTCTATGCAGTTCGCCCAAGGGACGGACATCACTCACAACCGGTCCCGATCTTGGGGATGAGAGGTGAAGACGCGTGCGAACACGTCTGGCAATCAAACTACACTCACTGTTCGAGCGGTATTTCCCGGAACGCCGGGTCTTTCTGAAATCCGATAACGACACGCGGTTCATCCGGCTCAGTTCGGAAACGCAGGTCGCTGCCGTCGCCGGTGTTGCGGTGATCGTTGGCTGGACAGCGGTCGCCACGGCGATCCTGCTGATGGACAGCATCGGGTCGGGCAACTTCCGCGAACAGGCCAAACGGGATCAGGCGACCTATCAGGAACGTCTGAACATCCTGTCCACTGAACGCGACGCCCGCGCACAAGAGGCACTGGCCGCGCAAGACCGGTTCAACGCTGCGCTGAAACAGATTTCGGCGATGCAGTCGGAACTGCTGGCCTCGGAAAATCGCCGCCGCGAGCTTGAGACCGGGATCGAGGTCATCCAGACCACCCTGCGCGCGACCATGAAACAGCGCGAAGAGGCCCGCACCGAACTGGCCAGCGTACAGGTCGAGGCCGATGACGGCGAAATGTACGTCACCGCTCTGGCCACCCCCGAACAGATGAACTTTATGACCGAGGCACTGGCCCGCACCGCGCAAGAGCGCGACCAGATCGCGGCCGATGCCAAGGATGCCCTGGACCAGCGCGACGAACTTGAGCTGGAAATCCAGCTGATGCAGGAACGCAGCGACGAGATCTTCCGCCAGCTGGAAGAGGCGATGGTGATCTCGGTCGAGCCACTGGACAAGATGTTCCGCCAGGCCGGTATGCCCACCGACCGTATTATCGAAGAGGTCCGCCGCGGTTACAGCGGTATGGGCGGACCCCTGACCCCCATCTCATTCAGCACGCGCGGCGAGGACCTGACCCCCGACGAGATTCGCGCAAATGTTCTGCTGCAGCAGATGGATCAGTTGAACCTGTACCGCCTTGCCGCCGAGAAAGCGCCGTTCGCCAATCCGGTGAAGACCGTGGTGCGGTTTACAAGTGGTTTCGGCACCCGCCGCGACCCGAAAACCGGCGGACGGCGTATGCATAATGGCGTCGACTTTGCCGGCCCACAGGGCACGGACATCTACGCCACCGCAGACGGCGTGGTAACACATGCTGGCTGGCAATCCGGTTTCGGGCGGCTGGTCAAAATCCGCCACGCCTTCGGAATTGAGACACTTTACGCCCATAACACCAAGATCCGCGTCAAGGTTGGTCAAAGGGTCTCGCGCGGGGATCATATTGCTGATATGGGTAGCACCGGACGGTCTACCGGCACGCATCTGCACTATGAGGTGCGCGTAAACGGAAAACCTGTTAACCCAATGACTTACATCAAGGCTGCGAGAAATGTTTTCTAAGAGCAAAATCAACGAGCCCGGATCCAATGCACCCGAGGCGGCGAAACCTGCCGCTCCGGCCACACCGGCGCCCCCTGCACCGGCGGAAACCAAGGCCAGCACCGCGCCCAAGCCCAAGCCTCCGGCATCGGTTCTGTCCTCGGACCTGCACATCACGGGTAACCTGAAGACCACCGGCGACATTCAGGTCGAAGGCACCGTCGAAGGCGACATCCGCGCGCATCTGCTGACCATCGGCGAAACCGCCACCATCAAGGGTGAAGTCACCGCCGATGACGTCGTGATCAACGGCCGCATCGTGGGCCGTGTGCGTGGTCTGAAAGTCCGCCTGACCTCGACCGCACGTGTCGAAGGCGACATCATCCACAAAACCATCGCCATCGAAAGCGGCGCGCATTTCGAAGGTTCGGTGCAGCGTCAGGACGATCCGCTGAACCCGGGCCGCAGCGCCAAGGCGGGTGCCAACCCGGCGGCCGAGGTCAAGCAGTAACGCTGACCCGATATCCGAATGATCAAACGCCGCCGGTCACCCTGCGGCGTTTTTCTTTTGACCTTGCCGATGGGACCGGTCGGTATAGGGTTCTGACATGTTGATCTTTTTCTCACTCCTGCTGCTGATCGCGGGTTATTTCCTGTATCGCCACTGGTCCAGGTCACAGGCGCGGCAAGAATTGCTGGCCACCCCTCTGACCGACCACCAACGCCGCGTGATCGAACAGCAGGTACCGCTGATCCGCCGCCTGCCCCCTGACCTGCGCGCCAAGCTGGATGGCAAGGTGAACCTTTTTCTGGATCAGGTGCAGTTCCACGGCTGCGACGGGCTGGAGGTCACCGAAGAGATGGAACTGGCCATCGCCGCGCAAGCCAGTCTGCTGCTGGTGAACAGCGACCTCTGGTACGACCACCTGACAACGATCCTGATCTACCCTAGTGCTTTCAAATCGCGCCAGCGTCGGCAGGACGGCTATGTGGTCAGCGAAAAGGAAATCGTGCGTACCGGCGAAAGCTGGGATCGCGGGCCGGTGATCCTTTCATGGTCACACAGCCAGAAAGGCGCGGCAAATGATCATGACGGGCAAAACGTCGTATTACACGAGTTCGCGCATCAGATTGATGACCTGTCAGGCGGCACCAACGGCGTTCCAATCCTGAATGACGGGCAGAGCTTTGCCGAGTGGGAACGCGTCTTTCTGACCGCCTATGACGCCCATGTACGTGCGGTGGAACACGGCCAACACACTGTCATCGATCCCTATGGCGCGACTGGCCACGAAGAGTTCTTTGCCGTCTCGGTCGAGGTTTTCTTCGAACGGCCGCGACAATTGAAAGCCTCCGTGCCCGAGGTATATGAACAGCTGTCGAAGCTGTTCCGTCTGGACCCGGTCAGTTGGGCATAACTGCCCATTCAAACACGTCGGATCATTTCTGAACGGCTTGTCTGGAATTTCCCCGTTTCTCGGTATTTCACAAAATGCGATTATTGAATTAACCTTAAATCAGTGTTTTCAGGAGGGATTTTCATGTCATCAAAACTCATGGCCGAGTTTTTCGGCACGTTCTGGCTGGTTCTGGGCGGCTGCGGCAGCGCCGTATTGGCGGCAGGTGTCGCAGATGTCGGCATCGGCTGGCTGGGCGTTTCCTTTGCCTTCGGCCTGACGGTTCTGACCATGGCCTATGCGGTCGGTCACATCTCGGGTGGGCATTTCAACCCGGCGGTCAGCCTTGGCCTGATGATGGGCGGCCGGTTTCCAGCCAAGGATCTGATCCCCTATTGGATCGCGCAGGTCATCGGCGCAATTGCCGCCGCAGCTGTCCTGTATCTGATCGTCAGCGGTGCTCCGGGGTTCGAGGGGGTCGGCGGGTTCGCCTCGAACGGGTATGGCGAGGCATCGCCCGAGGGCTACTCGATGATGTCCGCGCTGGTAATCGAGATCGTGATGACCGCGTTCTTCATCATCGTCATTCTTGGCGCGACTTCCAACTTTGCGCCTGACGGGTTCGCCCCGATCGCCATTGGCCTGTGTCTGACACTGATCCACCTGATCTCAATCCCGGTGACGAACACGTCGGTAAACCCCGCGAGGTCCACCGGAGTGGCCTTGTTTGCGGATGCTCCGGCCCTTGGTCAGCTTTGGCTGTTCTGGGTCGCGCCGCTGATCGGTGCCGCCATCGGGGCGCTGATCTGGCAGGCGATGGGCGACGACTGATACAAAAAAGGCCCCGAAGCGGAATGCGTCGGGGCTTTCTACTTTATTCGGTGACCGTGACTTTTTTCATCACGTCCGGCTGACCGATGACGGCGCCGTTCGGGCCGTCACCGCGCTTGATCGCATCGACCACATCCATGCCCTCGGTCACTTGACCAACAACCGTGTACTGGCCGTTCAGGAACGGACCCGGCTCGAACATGATGAAGAACTGCGAGTTCGCGCTGTCGGGATCCTGTGCCCGCGCCATACCCACGACACCACGGTCATAATTGTAATCCGAGAACTCGGCAGGCAGGTTAGGACGATCAGACCCACCGGTACCGGCACGGCGCATGTCACCGCCGATACGACCGAATTCAACGTCGCCGGTCTGCGCCATGAACCCGTCGATCACGCGGTGAAACACCACGCCATCATATTTGCCCTCAGCGGCCAGAGCACTGATCTGTTCAACATGTTTGGGGGCGATATCTTCGAACAGGTCGACGGTGACAGTGCCGTTGGCGCCCTCGCCCTCGATCTCGATCTGAAGCCCGGTGGCGAGCGCAGGGCTGGCCAGAAGGGCAAAGGCAGCGGCCAGCTTATACATCGGCAGCCACCTTGACGCTGATCATACGATCCGGGTTCGCAGGCGGCTCACCCCGTACGATGGCATCCACATGCTCCATCCCGTCAATAACGCGGCCATAAACGGTGTACTGACCGTTCAGGAAGTGGTTGTCCTTGAAATTGATGAAGAACTGCGAGTTGGCCGAATCCGGGTTCTGTGAGCGTGCCGCGCCCAGCGTACCCCGGTCATGCGGCAGCTTGGAAAACTCGGCCGGAACGTTCGGCAGCGACGAGCCGCCGGTGCCCGCCATACGCAGGTTGAACCCGTCTTCCATATCGCCGTGCTGCACGTCGCCGGTCTGCGCCATGAAACCGTCGATCACACGATGGAAGGCCACGTTGTCGTACTCACCACCGCGCGCCAGATCTTTCATCCGGGCCGAGTGCAGAGGGGCCACGTCCGGCAGCAATTCGATGACGACATTGCCGCCCTTCAGTTCGATGATGATGGTGTTTTCGGGATCCTTGATCTCGGCCATGAGGCCCTCCTGTCGTTTAACTTGCGCAAATACCTATGATGCGGGCGCGCGAATGCCAAGTGACGCATTGACCTGAGGGCAAAATGCAGGAAAAGAACCGCCTAAATCTGTTTCACATTTCCGAGGATTGCACGATGGGCTGGAAAACTCTCGACGACATGGACCTGAACGGCAAACGCGTGCTGGTGCGCGTCGACATCAACGTGCCGGTTGTGGACGGGGTCGTGACCGACGCCACCCGCATTCAGCGCATCGTGCCCACGGTTCGCGATATTCTGGCCGCCGACGGCAAACCCATCCTGCTGGCGCATTTTGGACGTCCGGGTGGTGAACGGCGCGAAAACCTGTCGCTGAAGCAGCTCGTCCCCACGCTGGAAGACGCTTTTGGCTCTACGGTTCTGTTCGCCGCCGATTGCGTCGGCACCGAGGCCGAACTGGCGGCCGAGGCCTTGCAACCCGACCAGGTGCTGCTGCTGGAAAACACCCGCTTCCACGCGGCTGAAACCAAGAACGATGCTGATCTGGCCGCAGGCATGGCCAAGCTGGGCGAGATCTATTGCAACGATGCGTTCTCGGCCGCCCACCGCGCCCACAGCTCGACCGAAGCCATCGCCCGCCTGCTGCCCTCATGCGCTGGCCGCCTGATGCAGGCGGAGCTTGAGGCGCTGGAAGGCGCTCTGGGTGCGCCCAAACGTCCGGTGACCGCCGTGGTCGGCGGTGCGAAGGTTTCGACCAAGCTGGAGCTGCTGGGCAATCTGATCACCAAGGTGGACTATCTGGTGATCGGCGGCGGCATGGCGAACACGTTCCTTGTCGCTCAGGGCCTGAACGTCGGCAAATCGCTGGCCGAATCCGCGATGAAAGACACCGCGGCCGAAATTTTGGCCAAGGCGGAAAGCACGGGTTGCACCATCGTCCTGCCCACCGACATCGTCGTCGCGGACAAGTTCGAAGCGGGCGCCCCGCATCAGGTACTGCCCACCGACCAATGCACCGAGGACGGCATGATCCTGGACGCCGGCCCCGAAAGCGTTGCCGCCATCACCGAAGTATTCTCCAAAAGCCAGACCCTGATTTGGAATGGTCCGCTGGGCGCGTTCGAGATCGAGCCCTTCGACGCCGCCACCAATGCCGCCGCATTGAAAGCCGCCGCGCTGACCCGCTCGGGCAAGTTGGTGTCGGTCGCGGGTGGCGGCGATACGGTCGCCGCGTTGAACGCCTCGGGGGCGGCAAAGGACTTTTCCTATATCTCGACCGCCGGTGGCGCGTTTCTGGAGTGGATGGAAGGCAAAACCCTGCCCGGTGTTGCCGCGCTGGAAGGCTGAACCGCGCAAATTGGCCGTGTATTCAGAGTCATGGTAAAATCCTCACATTCAGTGGAGATTTTGCCATGAGAGTTTTTGCCTGCCTGATCATTGCCCTGTTTCCCCTGCCCGCTATTGCCCAATCCACCTGCGGTGGTCAGACTCAGCTGGATGCGAATTTCTGCGCCAAGGAAAAATGGGAAATCGCCGACCGCGAGCTCAACCGAATCTGGAAAGAGGTCAAACCTCTGGCGGATGCGCGTGGAAATGGACAAACCCTGCTGACCGAACAGCGCGCCTGGCTGAAAACCCGCGACGCAACCTGTGAGCCTGAACTGAAAAGCGACGGCAGTGCAGCGCCGATGTTCTACTGGGCCTGTATGGAAGAGCAGACCCTGATCCGCAATCACGCGCTGAACGCATGGCGCTGACAATGCGCCGCCAACAAATTTGGAAAATTGCGAATCAGGGGATTCACAACCCGAATCACCTGTGACATAGTGCGGACAGATGCTCGCAAAGGGCACGTTATTGAGGCAATTCATACGGCGGTAAACAGAGTGTCCCGTTCTCATCGGCCCGGTTTGGGCGCAGTCGTTTTCTTCATGGTGGCGTTTATGCTGGGTGTGTACTTCACCTTTGCCGCCGTGCAGGGCGACTACGGCCTGTTCCGACGGGTCGAGATTGCGGCGGAACGGGACGCCCTGTCACGCGACCTCGCCAAGCTCGAGGCTGAGATCACCGAGATGGAAAACCTGACCCGCCGCTTGTCGGATACGTATCTGGACCTCGACCTGTTGGATCAGCAGGCACGCTCGGTTCTGGGCATGATCCGCTCGGACGAGATCGTCATCCGCTGATCCGGGCCAGAGTTTTCAACGAAAACTCTCTGCACGCCAGTATCTTATTCAACAAAAAACGGCCTGTTTCCGCAGGAACGGACGCTGCGTCACATTTCCCCTCGCCAGAAAGCAGGAAATGCTTTATGAGATAGTTTAACGCTAAACTATCTGTCCGAAAGGGGGAGATCGCCACGATGGCTGCGCGAAAAACCACAAAGAAACCAAACGTTTCTGCGGAAGAGCTCAAAACCTACTACCGCGAAATGCTTTTGATCCGCCGATTCGAAGAAAAAGCGGGCCAACTTTATGGCATGGGTCTGATCGGTGGCTTCTGCCACCTTTACATCGGGCAAGAAGCCGTTGTTGTGGGCCTCGAGGCCGCAGCCAAGGAAGGCGACAAGCGCATCACCTCGTACCGCGACCACGGCCACATGCTGGCCTGCGGCATGGACCCGGGCGGCGTGATGGCCGAGCTGACCGGACGCGAGGGCGGATTGTCCAAGGGCAAGGGCGGCTCGATGCACATGTTCTCGAAAGAGAAGCATTTCTACGGCGGGCACGGTATCGTTGGCGCGCAGGTCCCGCTGGGTGCAGGTCTGGCCTTTGCCGACAAGTACAAGGAAAACGGCGGCGTGACCTTCACCTATTTCGGTGATGGCGCAGCGAACCAGGGCCAGGTCTACGAGACCTTCAACATGGCAGCGATCTGGGACCTTCCGGTGATCTTTGTGATCGAGAACAACCAGTACGCCATGGGCACGGCCCAGGCGCGTTCGACCTCGACCAAGGATATCTACCACCGTGGTGAGGCGTTCGGCATCCCCGGCGAGATCGTCAACGGCATGGACGTGCTGGCGGTTAAAGCCGCTGGTGAGAAAGCCGTTGCACACTGCCGCGCAGGCAAGGGTCCCTACATCCTCGAGGTCAAGACCTACCGCTATCGCGGCCACTCGATGTCGGACCCGGCCAAGTACCGCACCCGCGAAGAGGTTCAGAAGGTCCGCGAACAAAGCGACCCGATCGAACACGTGCGCGAGCTGCTGCTGACCGGCAAACATGCATCCGAGGATGACCTGAAGGCGATCGACAAAGAGATCAAAGAGATCGTGAACCAGGCCGCCGAATTCTCGAAAGAAAGCCCCGAGCCGTCGCTGGACGAGCTCTGGACAGATATCTACGCCTGAGAGGACGATTAAGACATGGCAACCGAAATTCTCATGCCCGCCCTTTCGCCCACGATGGAAGAGGGCACGCTGGCCAAATGGCTGGTCAAGGAAGGCGACACCGTATCCTCGGGCGATATCATGGCCGAGATCGAAACCGACAAGGCGACGATGGAATTCGAAGCCGTTGACGAAGGCATCGTCGGCAAGATCCTGATCGCCGAGGGCACCGAAGGCGTCAAGGTCAACACCCCCATCGCCGTTCTGGTGGAAGAAGGCGAAGACGCCTCGGCCCTGCCCGCGGCAGCACCTGCTGCCGCAGCGGAGACCGAAGCCGCCCCTGCGGCGGTTGAGGCGCCCGCTCCTGCCGCCGCACCTGCCGCTCCGGTCGTGGACCTGTCGCCCGACTGGCCTGCCGACGCCGAGATGGCGCAGCAGA
Organism: Ruegeria sp. AB10; assembly: GCF_056542745.1. Classification (NCBI taxonomy): domain Bacteria; kingdom Pseudomonadati; phylum Pseudomonadota; class Alphaproteobacteria; order Rhodobacterales; family Roseobacteraceae; genus Ruegeria; species Ruegeria sp. AB10. Next base: position 268,187 of record NZ_JBQGAI010000002.1, read on the forward strand.
CTGTCCGCGAAGCCCTGCGCGATGCGATGGCCGAGGAAATGCGCGGCGACGAAGACGTTTACCTGATGGGCGAAGAAGTCGCGGAATATCAGGGCGCGTATAAAATTTCCCAAGGTCTGCTCGACGAATTCGGTGCCAAACGTGTGATCGACACCCCGATCACCGAGCACGGCTTCGCCGGTATCGCGGTTGGTTCTGCCTTTGGCGGTCTGAAACCGATTGTCGAGTTCATGACCTTCAACTTCGCCATGCAGGCAATTGACCAGATCATCAACTCGGCTGCCAAGACACTCTATATGTCCGGCGGCCAGATGGGCTGCCCGATCGTGTTCCGTGGCCCCAACGGTGCCGCCGCCCGCGTGGCTGCGCAGCACTCTCAGGACTACGCCGCATGGTACATGCAGGTTCCCGGCCTGAAGGTTGTGATGCCCTATTCGGCGGCCGACGCCAAGGGCCTGCTGAAATCGGCAATCCGCGATCCCAACCCGGTCGTGTTCCTGGAGAACGAAATCCTTTACGGTCGCTCCTTCGATGTGCCGCAGGTGGATGACCTGACCGTCCCGCTGGGCAAGGCGCGCATCTGGCGCGAAGGCTCGGACGTGACCATCGTCAGCTTTGGCATCGGCATGCAATACGCTCTGGAGGCCGCCGACAAGCTGGCCGAAGACGGTATCAGCGCCGAGGTCATCGACCTGCGCACCATCCGTCCGATGGACACCGGCGCGATCATCAACTCGGTGATGAAGACCAACCGTCTGGTGACCGTCGAAGAGGGCTGGCCGCAAGGCTCGGTCGGCAGCTACATCAGCTCGGTGGTGATGCAGGAGGCGTTCGATTACCTCGACGCACCCGTCATTACGCTGACCGGCAAGGACGTCCCGATGCCCTACGCCGCGAACCTCGAAAAGCTGGCCCTGATCACCACCGATGAGGTGATCGCCGCCGTCAAACAAGTGACCTACCGGTAAGGAGCGACAAACAGATGCCCACCGAAATTCTGATGCCCGCCCTTTCCCCTACGATGGAGGAAGGCACCCTTGCCAAATGGCTGGTCAAAGAAGGCGACACTGTCTCGTCCGGCGACCTGCTGGCCGAGATCGAAACCGACAAGGCGACGATGGAGTTCGAGGCCGTCGACGAAGGCACCATCGGCAAGATTCTGATCCCCGAAGGCTCCGAAGGGGTCAAGGTCAACACCGCGATTGCGGTCCTGCTGGAAGATGGCGAAAGCGCTGATGACATTGGCAGCACACCTGCCGCTGCCCCCGCGGCTGCCCCCGCAGCCGCCGCGGGCAACGAGGCTGCCGCGCCAGCGGCGTCCGAGGCGCCCGCCCCTGCACCGGCAGCACCGGCCAAGGCCGATGGCGGTCGTATCTTCGCCTCCCCGCTGGCCCGACGCATTGCTGCGCAAAAAGGTCTGGACCTGACACAGATCGCAGGCACCGGCCCGCATGGCCGGATCGTCAAGGCTGATGTCGAAGGCGCCACGGCAACCGCTCCGGCCCCTGCCGCTGCACCTGCCGCAGCCGCCCAGGCGGCCGCAGCACCGGCAGGCCCGTCGGCGGATGCCGTGGCCAAAATGTACGAGGGTCGCGACTACGAAGAAGTCAAGCTCGACGGGATGCGCAAAACCATTGCCGCGCGCCTGTCCGAAGCCAAGCAAACCATCCCGCATTTCTACCTGCGCCGCGATATCAAGCTGGACGCTCTGCTGAAGTTCCGCGGCCAACTGAACAAGCAGTTGGAAGGCCGTGGCGTGAAGCTCAGCGTTAATGATTTCATCATCAAGGCTGTTGCCAACGCGCTGCAGCAGGTTCCCGCCTGCAATGCGGTCTGGGCTGGTGATCGCGTTCTGCAACTGAAACCTTCGGATGTGGCGGTCGCCGTCGCCATCGAAGGCGGCCTGTTCACGCCGGTCCTTCAAGATGCCGACACCAAGTCGCTGTCCGCACTGTCGACCGAGATGAAGGACCTTGCCGGTCGCGCCCGTGAACGCAAGCTGGCGCCGCATGAGTATCAGGGCGGCACATTTGCGATCTCGAACCTCGGCATGTTCGGCATCGACAATTTCGACGCCATCGTGAACCCGCCCCATGCCGGTATTCTGGCTGTGGGCTCCGGCGTCAAGAAACCGGTTGTCGGCGCTGACGGCGAGCTTGCCGTAGCTACCGTCATGTCGGTCACAATGTCGGTCGATCACCGGGTGATTGACGGTGCGCTAGGCGCAGAGCTGCTGCAAGCCATCGTCGACAATCTGGAAAACCCGATGGTCATGCTGGCCTGATCAAACATCATCCGCCGGGGTCAGGCCTCGGCGGGTGCTCTTACGATCACCGCCACGATGTGAGCAAGCGTGATCGCCCGGCTGGTTGCCCAAGCAACCGCAGTCCCCCACCTTTGATGCAGACGGCTTTGCAACTTAAAGGTGGACCATGTGCTTTTCTGATCTGACCAAGACCCTGCTTCTGGTCGCGCTGACGGCCACCACAGCACCTGCCGCCGCCATCGCAAAACCCAACAGCTATCCCGGCGAAAATTCCAAATTCAAGTCAACCGACCCCGCTGTCATCGCGCAGCAGAAAGCCGAACGCGAACGGCGCATTGAACTGCGGAAACAAAGGCGCGAGGAACGCAGGCGCGAGCGGCAGGAGCGGCGCAACAACCGCTCGAACTAGATCGCTTTGCGTTTATTTGAATCGCAAAACGCTTTAGATTCTTACTGGTCCTTGCCCAGCATGTGGTCCATCGAAACCGAAGGTTGGTCACAGCCCGCTTCACCCACGATCTTGGCAGGGATGCCCGCGACTGTGGTGCAGGCCGGAACCTCTTGCAACACCACTGAACCTGCGGCGATGCGGCTGCAATGGCCCACCTCGATATTACCCAGAACCTTGGCCCCGGCGCCGATCAGAACGCCATCACCGATCGTGGGATGGCGCTGCTCCTCTTCCTTGCCGGTTCCGCCTAGAGTCACAGAATGCAGCATCGACACATTGTCGCCAACAACCGCCGTTTCACCGATCACAATGGAATGGGCATGGTCGATCATGATGCCCTTGCCGATCTTCGCGGCAGGATGAATGTCGATCCCGAAAATCTCGGACGAGCGCATCTGGAAGAAATACGCCAGATCATGACGGCCTTTGTTCCAAAGCCAATGCGCCACACGATAGGCCTGCATCGCCTGATAGCCTTTGAAGTACAGGATCGGCTGCAACAGGCGGTGGCACGCCGGGTCGCGTTCATACACGGCCATCAGGTCCGCACGCGCGGCCTCGATCAGCGACGGGTCATCCGCATAAGCCTCGTCCACGATTTCACGCAGCACCATCATCGACATCTCGTTCGAACACAGCTTGGCCGACACCCGGTATGACAAAGCCCGTTCAAGGCTGCGGTGGTGCAGGATACAGGCGTGCACCAGACCACCCATAAGTGGCTCGCTCTCGACGGCCGCCTGAGCTTCGGTGGTGATACGGGTCCAGACCGGATCAACCGGTCTTACGAGACTGCGCTTTTCCAACATGGTTTTTGATCCTTTGCTGCGCCTAGAATGCCATTTAGTTGTAAAAACACCAAACGCAAACCCGTGATTTGCAGGGTAACGAAAATGAATGAAACCGAATTGGCAGGCTTTGCCGCAAGGATTCAGGCCCGATTGATCGAGATTGCGGATCATTCGGCCTCGGAAAAAGATGCGCAGGCCATTGTCGAATTGGACCAACAGGCCGTTGGCCGTCTCAGCAGGATGGACGCGTTGCAGAATCAGGCCATGGCCAAAGCGCAGCAAGCCAATCGGGATATCGAGACGCGACGCTTGCAGGCCGCGCTGGCCCGCATTCAGGAAGGGGAATTCGGGTATTGCGAGGATTGCGGCGACGAGATCCCCAAAGGCCGACTGAACCTGGACCTCGCCGCCACCAAATGCGTCAGCTGTGCGTCCGGTTGATTTGAAACCGGACCAGATGGCGCAGAACCGTCTCAAAACATTGACAATACTGCGGGTCGTCAAAACCCGGTTCATCCGCCAGCCGCCTGCTGCGCGCCGCTGCCATCAACGAGCCATTTCCGAACATTGGATGAATCCGCCCGGTCTGGCCGACATGTTTGTCGGCCAGTTCCGCTTCGTGGATCATGCGGGAGCAGAGGCGATTGCGCTCCACCGGCGGCGCGGCCAGCAGGGCACGCGCCGCAGCGCTGACATCTCCGTGTAAAACAGGGCGCATGTCGCGGTTTACCCGACTGCCAGGCTGGTCGGCAGGCCCGGACCGTAGCTGGCCGAGACCTGCGCCACCCGAACCTCATAGGCCCCGCTGAGCCCATCCGCCGTTTGTGCCGCGGCCGAATAGAACCAGTTCGGCGCGCTCACGACCTGTTCGCGTACAGGCGCGCCGTTGACGCGAATTTGAACAAGGTAAGATTCGCTCTCTTCCGCCAACGGCACGTCCAGACCGGCCCAATCGTCCCCATCCAACCGAGTGCGGCGTATCCAGGACAGCTGGTCGCCTGTGGCCGAGGAAACCGCCCTGAGATGCACCGGCGCATAGGGACGCAATCCGTTGCCATCAAAGGTTTCGACAAGGTGAGTGAAGGACGGGTCGTCATATCCTCGCGTCGCCGGGCCGATGCGATAGTGTTTGGTCACCCGCCGCTCGGACCGCAGTAGGCTTGTCTGATAAACCCGCTGATCCAGCAAAACGAACATCGACCCTTCGGGCCAGATATCGGGCATCGTCGCATCTGTCCCCAACTGGCCGCGCAAACGCCCGGACAAGGTATACGTACCAGCCTCCTGCAGAGTGGCATTTGCGAACTGGAAAACCTCCCAGTTGCCGGGTGTCCCATCGCCGATTGCTGCCAGATTGGCGCCGTTTAACAGAGCCTCACGCGGGCGCGATTCCAGCACCCCGTCGACCAGATTGACCCGCAGTGGTGCACCTTCGTCCCAGATACCCGCACCCGCCTGCCTGAGCGGCGTTTCGGTGTACCCGATGACCGCCTGCCCCGAGATGAGCTCTTGCAGCGAATAATCCTCGTCGCTGGCCGCCGAGTAGACAGCAACGCTACCGGGCCAGGGGCTTGCCGAAGCGGCAAGATACGGGGCGTGCGGTGCTTCTGACCCGGTAATCAGCGGCAAATCCATGAATACGGGCAGGACAGGAACAGGTGCGATAAAGGGCTTTGCGGTCACCTCGTCATCGGGCAGATCGGACGGCGCATAGAGGCCGGGCTCGATCCGCACTGCGTCAGCCAATTGCAGATCGGCCTGTTCCAGACGGTCGATGCGATACCGCGCACCCTGCCCATCTTTGGTCAGAGTGACGACGTCACCCGCACCCAGATGCAGCATCGACGGCGGCAACGCAAACCGGGCCGTTTCACGCGAAACCCGCGCTTCGCTCAGCCAGCGCTCGGCCGTTTGGCGGCCTTCCGCGCGTGTCATCGACAAAGGCATCTCGTTCACCGACACGGAATGCGTGCGGGTATCCGGCAGAACAGCCTCTTCTGACACAACGTCATGGTCGGCATCCGATTGCACGAACCGCAACCGCACGCGGCCCGTCAATTCGGCCTCGGCCTCCCGGCGATATTCGACACGTCCTTCAATGTCCGCACTGTCGGCCAGCAAATCACTGTCCAGCTCAACCGGTCTGCGGCCATCGCGCATTCGAAACAGCAACACGCCATCCCGTTCAATCGCATCAAAGCCGTAGCGCAACATCAACGGCTGCAAGGCCGCACGCGCGCTGGATACGTCTTCAATCGCATACCCCCGCACCACGCCATACAGCCGCGATACATCGATATGCATCACCCCGGCTCCGTGGCAGATTTCCATGACAACCGAGGCCAGAGTACGCGTTCCCGATCGCCCGTTCAGCCAATGACCGCGCGGGTACTTGACGCCATCGCTCCACTGGCTGCGGAGGTTGGGAAAGGTGGGAAAGGGGCGTGCGTCCCAGGCCCAGACATAAGCGTTCGCCATGTCTACCATCGGCCCACCATATTCATCCGAAACCGGGTTGATCGCCGGATCGGACCAATAGCCCAACATCGCCTTCAGATACTGCACCTGCATGAAATCGTCACGCAGACCGTTGGAGTGTTTCGGCAGGCTGGATTCCGAGGATTTGGGATCGAGAAACTTGTTCGGCTGATTGGACCCTTTGTCGATAGCGGCGCAGCCAAGCTCAGTGAACCAGATCGGCTTGGACCCGGGCACCCAATCCGTCGGGTTCGTCTGCCGCACACCTCCGATGCGCTCGTGGTGCCGGTTTGACCACCAGTTGCGCAGGTCCTTGTATCGCCAGACCCACGGCTCATCGTGATCCTCGTCTGTGATCGGAGCCCGGATCTGGGCTTCGGCCTCTTCCGGTGAGGCGTAGTACCAGTCATAGCCCTCGCCGCCTTCGATGTTGCCGCGCAGGTAGTCGAGGTCATAGATCGCGTCGGCCCCGGCCTGCGCATCCAGATGCTCCACCCCGTCTCGCCAGTCGGACAGCGGCATGTAGTTGTCGACACCGACAAAATCGATGTTGTCATCGGCCCACAGTGGATCGAGATGGAAATAGCGGTCCCCCGATCCGTCATCGGGCTGATAACCAAAATACTCGCTCCAATCCGCCGCATAGCCGATCTTGGTTTCCGGCCCCAAAATCGCGCGCACCTCTGCCGCAAGCGCCCGCAGATGCGCCACAGCGGGAAAACCGGACGCGCCACGGATTTGCGTCGAGCCGCGCATCTCGGATGAGATACAGAAGGACGCCACACCTCCGGCGGCTTTGCACAGGGCCGCATAGTGCAGGATAAACCGGCGCAGCCCCCATTCCTGTGGGCCGGTATAGGAAACCACTCCGTCACCGACGGCAAAATCGCTGGCCTGCGCGGATCCGAAGAACGCGGCGACCTGCGCGTCTGCGGCGGCTGTCTGGTCCGGTGACCCGGCACGCCCTGGAGCCTCGCTCAACGTGATACGGCCGCGCCACGGCAGATGCGGCTGGTCACCGGCATCGGACCACGGGTCGGGCAAACCGTTGCCCTCAAGCTGGTCCATCAGAATGAACGGATAGAACATGACGCGTTTGCCCGAGGCCTTCAGGTGTCGGATCGCCTGGACCACCGACTGATCGGCCGGTGTCGCGCCATAGACCGGCAGACCATCCTTGTGCCGGACCTGCTGGGCAGAGGTGCGATACACACCAGCCACATGCCAGGGCATGTTCTCACCTTCGATGTCCTTGTGCAGAACCTTCGGCTGCAACTGACAGGTTCCGCACCGCAGGTCGTCCCCGAACCAGGACACGATCAACGAGGCCGCGTCGCAGGACCCAAGCTCTGTTTGCAGAGATCGGGTGGCGGTTACCAGATCCGACACCCCCGAGGCAGAATTGACATTCGCGGCCCAGCTCTGTCCTCTGCCCTTAGTATAGTTGATCTGTTCGCTGGCCAGAGCGTACTCGCCGGTGCCCGGCATCAGCGCAACGCCCCGGATCGTTCTGGACAGCGCGTCCGGAGTATCGGGCAAACCCGGTTGTTCCTGCCGCACAACCTCGAACGAAAATTGCGGCACCCGGTTGCCGAAGGACGCCAGTTGCAGGTCCTCAATCACCACATAAGCCGTGCCGCGATAGGCCGGAACGTTGCCCGCGCCCTCAATGGCCTCGATCAGAGGGTCCGGCAATTGGTGATTGCCCCCGTGATAGATGCGCATGTTTAGACCTGCACGTTCCAGTTCTTCACCGTCCGCCCAAATGCGCGCGACATCCGAAATCCAGCCGGCGCCAACCGCAATGGCCAAAGAAATCGAATAGCTGTAGCTGTGCGTGGTCGTTGTGACCTCGGGCGTTTTGGGGGAACCTTTGCCGCCACCGCCTCCGGATTGCGAGGTTGTGCTTGTGCTTCTGGTTTCCAGAAAATCCGACGCCCAGATGACCTGACCGCCCACCCGCATACGCCCGAAAATCATGGCGACGGGGGCACCTTCTCCGGTTTCCGTCAAACGAAACCGGTCCAGACGTCCGGTTTCGACAATTTCGCTGCCACCCCCCATGACCGATTGGCTCATCAGCCTTTGGTCGATGACCCGGCCCAGCGTTGCGCCCACTGCGCGGCCGATAACAGCCGTTGACAGCCCCGCAACAGTACCGCCAATCGCGCCGCCGATCGCGGCCCCTGCTGCAGACAGAACTATTGTAGCCATTCACTTAACCTCCAGCGGGAATTCAAAACAGGCGACCACCCGGCGGCGCCAGGGGTCGCTCAGCGTGTTTTCGACAACGCCATGCCCAGAGTAGGCGTGAATGAACCGCGGTACGGCCCCTGTTGCGCTGACGATGCCGACATGTTTGGCGACACTCCCATCGCGCATCCGGAACAACAGCACATCGCCAGAAGCCACATCGTTGGATCTCTTTTCGATCAGATGCCGGCGGGCGGCGGCCCACATGCGTTCCTCTCCCTGAGGTTCGGACCAGTCCATGCTGTAGGCAACGGGTTTAGGTGTATTCTGAACTAGTCTCTGTCCACATTGAGCAGGCTCGCATCAAACCACATGTCTTCATACGAGCCATCGATCAAAAATCGCCATCCAGCAGGCAAAAGAAGATACTTCAGGCTCAGTTTACAAACCTCTTGTAGGTGACCCACATGAATTGGTTCGAAAAAGTCCTTTGCGTCAGAAAGCTCTTTTCCTCCCCACAGATACCAACCAGTTGTACCGGAGGTATATGGATGTCTAAGTCCATTGAGAGGTAGCACTCCACCCAGTGCTGATTGTGATATTCCGACTTTGTCACCGGGGAATACCTCGCAGGGTTCAACATCAAATTCGTCGCAGACTGCTTTTTGTAGTTTTCGCAAATCTGAGATCATGATGATGGCCCGTTGGGAACGTATTGTCTTGAAAATCAGTGGAGATCATTCTGAAACGATGGAACTTTTGAAACGTCAATTGCGAGGCTCTCTACCCATTTGCACAACTTTCCATCACGAGTCGCAATGATCCTATCTTCAACATGGCTTGCTTCCCACACCGCCACACGTTCCAATCCGCAGCACTCACTGAGAAGTGCTGGCTTTTCGTACCCATGCAGCGAAAAGTCCGAATGATAAAGGGATAACGCGCCAGTTATCATGTCTTGCTTGAAACGGTAGTCTTCTTGCAGGACGTCCTTGCGAGGCTCGGCCTGGCCAACTTTGGGCCAATAGCCGCGACTGACAACATCCCGGTAGATAAAGCTCTTGAACAGGATTGGTAATTGAATCAGTTTTTCGACTGAAGGCCGCGCAGAAAAGCACCCTTCGAATACGGCGACAAAGTACTCTTCGCCCAATTGTCCATAGGCCCAGCATTCGTTTCCCAAAGGAATCTCGACTATTGCGCCCGCTTTCCATCGCTGACGCTTATTTGGCTTTCCTCTTTGAGCTCGAAGATAACTTTTGTTTTCCATGCATTGTGATTTGCATAGGTATGGCGTTGTTTCAACATGATAATTCTCTCAAGTCATCTACGGTGCTTGCGCTGTTACCGGATGCCCAAAACTCACAAACTCCGCACCCTAGGCCACCGATACGCCCCAGCAGGCCCAACAACCAACTCATGCAGCGCCCAGACCAGCGCATCGACCCGGTCGGGTGAGCCCTGCCCCTCGAACCCGCGCGCGGTCATCTGGCACATCTGCTCCTCAAGCGCGTCCAGACCGACCGTATGAGACACCCGCCCCTGTTCGTACAACGCCGCCACAGGCTCGGCCCGCGCCACCTTCCCGCGCGACGCCCGCACCGCGCGAAACGGGACCAGAGGGTCCACCTGCCGCACGACCTCTTCCACCAGTTGCCCGCCCTGATTGACCTCGGCCACCAGCCGCTCGGCTCCGAATTCCTCCATCGCGTCAATCGCCGCCTGCGCCCAACCCGCAGGACCCGCGCCCTGCACCGTCCGGTCGGCCAGCACATAGGCGCGCCAGTCCTCGGGCCGCCCCTGTAGCTGCGCGCCGACAACCACGATCCCGCAAGCATCCGCACTGGACCCAGCCGTCACCGCCGGGTCCAAAGCCACCACGATACGGTCCAGTTCCGGCACAACCTCGACCCGCGCCGCGTCCAGCATCGAGCCTGTCCACAACGCGCCTTCAGCATCCGACAGCAACACCCCGTCCAATTCCTGCCGCCCCAGCCGCGTGCCCGCATAGCGCGCGCGCACCTCATTTAGAAACGACTCTGCCAGATTGGCCCGGTTCGCCTCGGTCGGCGCATGGGTCTGTACGGTGGACGGAGACGCCAGCAGCGCTTTCAAAACCTTCACATTGCGCGGCGTGGTCGTCACACAGACCCGAGGCCTTTCACCCAGGCGCAACGCAAACTGCAGCATATCCCAGGTCTCTTCAGCCTTTTTCCACTTTGCCAGTTCGTCCACCCATGCCGCATCGAATTGCGGCCCCCGCAACCCCTCGGGGTCATGCGCCGAGAACGCCTGCGCCTCGGCCCCGTTAGGCCAGATCAGCTTGCGTTCCGATGCCTTCCACTGCGGCCGCCGGTCCGGGGGCGAACAGTGCAAAATCCCGCTGTCGCCAAAGATCATCACATCGCGCACCTGATCGAAGGTCTCACCGACCAAAGCCACCCTGCTGGCCTCTCCCCTATCCAACGGCTTGGACCCCTCGACCATCGATCGCACCCATTCGGACCCGGCGCGTGTCTTGCCTGCGCCGCGCCCACCCATGATCACCCAAGACCGCCAGTCACCCTCGGGCGGCAATTGATGCGGCATCGCCCAGAACTCGAACAGGAAAGGGAGGGCACATAGCCCCCCCTCCCCGATCTCACTCAGAAATCGGTCCCGAACCGCAGCATCGGCGGAGGCGAGCCAACCTGCACCCGATTTCGAATCGAGCGCGCTCAAGGTCGAGCGCATACCCCCCTTGGGCAATTCCGGCTTGTCTGTGATGTTGTTCGACAAAGCTTGTCTCCACTTTCTGACAACTTCGGATCAGCCCCTCTAACTGCCCGAGTTGTTTGGCTGTACCAGCCAGGTCTGCATCCTCCCCGGTTCCGATTTGCCTGTGCAGTTCTTCCGCTGCTTGGCGCAAACCGCGAATGGACGTCTCAAGCGACTGCAAAAGTTCCGCCGTCTGGGACATCCGCTCTTCCGGGGTAATCAAAGTCATGTTTGCCTGTGACCTCATGCGTGAGTTTTTCCGCACGAGAGAAACGAAAAACGGCCGCCGGGTGTCCCCCGGGGCCGTTGCCCACTTCTTCTAGCATGACACAACTTATACGAGAATAAGCACGCAAAGTCAATGATTTGCGCAACAGGCGCGCAACACCCAGAGTACGCTCCGAGTTAAGAATACCTGAAAGACCACGCGCATTACGGTTGGATTGCCAGCCTTTCCGGCCGCTACTCTGGTGCGATGACAGAAGGACATTCCCTACACAACGCATTCCTTTGATGTGATGGAACGGGTCGCCAATGAGACGATGAAACCTTCACGCGGATGAGGATGCCGGTGTCTCTTCAGTCTAGTTTAAACACCGGGCGAAAGACGAGCTTTCTGCAGTCGGAACAAAACCACGGAGGTCGGTTCTCGCTGGGGTCAGGTAATGACGGGGATGCGGTCTTATCCTGCCCCCGCCCCATCAGTGACCCATATCAAAGCTTGACAAACCCGCACATAAGTCGCATGTGCCGCAGACCAAGCGCTGACGCGTGAGCATCTGGCCGACACGGCCCCACAGCGCACTACACATCTCTCAGTTCCCCTTCACGCAGGGTTCTTGATGCGACGGCCGGACGTATGGGACTCGCCCGTATGTCCCGAGGCTTCGCATAAACCCTGCCGGTCGCGCTGCTTGCGTGGCCTTACGCTTGTGTCCGGTGCGGAAAGCCGTCCCGGATCAAAAAGGAATGATACTTGTTCGATTTCGACATGCTGGGCCTTGCCCCAGCCCTGAATGACGCGCTGCAACGCGCCAACTTTACCCAACCCACGCCGATCCAGAACCAGGCGATCCCGCTGGCCCTGCAGGGCCACGACATCCTCGGGCTGGCCCAGACCGGCACCGGCAAGACGCTGGCCTTCGGCCTGCCGCTGATTGATCACCTGCTGGCGCAACCCAGCAAACCGGCCCCCAAAACGGTCAAAGCCCTGATCCTGGCGCCGACCCGCGAATTGGTGAACCAGATCGCCGAGAGCCTGCGCAACCTGACCCAAAAAACGAAACTGCGCGTAGCCACCGTCGTCGGCGGGCAATCCATCGGCAAGCAGATCTCGTTCCTGTCGCGCGGCACCGACATTCTGGTCGCCACCCCGGGCCGCCTGATCGACCTGATGGAACGTGGCGCCGTTGACCTCAGCACAGTCCGTCATCTGGTGCTGGATGAGGCCGACCAGATGTTGGACATGGGTTTCATCCACGCCTTGCGCAAAATCGAGCCCGCTTTGGGCACGCCGCGTCAGACCATGCTGTTTTCGGCGACGATGCCGAAACTGATGGAGGAACTCAGCCAGTCCTATCTGACCAACCCCCAGCGGGTGCAGGTGTCACCTCCGGGCAAGGCCGCGGACAAGATCACGCAGTCTGTCCATTTCCTAGATCGGGCTGAAAAACCGCGGAAGCTGCGCGAGGTTCTTTCAGCGGATATGGACGCCTTGACGCTGGTCTTTGCCCGCACCAAGCACGGGGCAGAGAAACTTATGAAAGGTCTGGTGGCGGACGGTTTCAACGCCGCCTCGATCCACGGGAACAAAAGCCAGGGTCAGCGCGACCGCGCGATCAAGGCGTTCCGCGCCGGTGAAATCAACGTTCTGGTCGCCACGGATGTCGCCGCGCGTGGGATTGATATTCCGGGCGTTGCCTACGTGATCAACTATGACCTGCCCGAAGTGCCCGACAACTATGTCCACCGCATTGGCCGCACCGCGCGCGCCGGACGCGAGGGGGAAGGCATCGCATTCTGCGCACCGGACGAACTGGACCAGCTGCGCCAGATTCAGAAGCTGATGAAGATCGAAATCCCGGTCGCCAGCGGCACCATGCCCGAATTCGCTGAGCCCAAGAAACCGCGCAAGCGTGGCGGGTTTAGGGGTCGCAGACCGCACGGGGCAAATGAGGCGTCAAAACCAGCGCCGTCCAAACGTCGCCGTCCACGCCGACGCCCCGCCGCGTAATACAGAAAGGGCCGCGTTTTCCGACGCGGCCCTTTTCTTAGTTGCTCGAGTTGTTTCTCTCGGCTTCGATCTCTCGCCACTTGGCGACGTTGCGGTTGTGCTCATCCAGAGTTTCCGCAAAGGCGTGCCCGCCTGTGCCATCCGCTACAAAGAAGACGTAATCAGTTTCTTCCGGCGCCACGGCGGCCTCAAGGCTTGCAAGTCCCGGATTTGCAATCGGCGTCGGCGGCAAACCATCGATTACATATGTATTCCAAGGCGTTGCCCGACGAAGCTCGCTCCGGCGCAGACCGCGACCCAGAACGCCTTGACCCTTGGTTACACCATAGATCACGGTCGGGTCCGTCTGCAGTTTCATGCCTTTCTCAAGCCGGTTCACAAAAACACTGGCCACTTGCCCGCGCTCATGCGGGACACCGGTCTCTTTCTCGATGATCGAGGCAAGGATCAGCATCTCTTCGGGGCTGCTGATCGGCAAGTCGTCCTGCCGACTTTCCCAGACCGCGTTGATCCGCAACTGTTGCTTGTCCTGCATATCCTGCAACACAGCAGCGCGGTCATCGCCCGGGGCCAGTTCATAGCTGTCGGGGGCCAGCATCCCCTCGGCCGGGATCTCGGACACCTCACCGGTCAGCGCGTCGATACCCTTCAGCGCCTCAACCACTTGCCACGAGGTCACACCTTCGGCGACCGAAACACGATAGCGAGTGTCGGAATCCTGACGCTTCTCTGCATACTCGGCAGGGGCTTCCTCTTCACCGGCCTCAAAGCTGGCGATCTCGACAAAGTCCAGCGTGGCCGGGTTCAGCTCACGCACGCGGGTCTGAACCCGTGTCACACCAATGCGATACTCAATCTCGGACCCACAAGTGCTGGCGCCACTGCTGGTGATCTCATCGATGATCTGCTCCATCGACGCGCCTTCGCGGACCAGAAAGCTGCCGGCTTTCAATTGCTGGGCCTTGTCGGTGTAATCCGCCCCCATCCGGAAGATCATGGCATTGCTGATCGCGCCATCATCTTCAAGCTGCTGGCTTACGCGGGTCATGTTCGATCCGCTTTTGACCTGCAGGCACATGGCGGTTTGCAGCGGGCCCTCGGCCTTGTATTGCGACTGCCCCCACAGGATCAGACCGCCGATCAGAAACAGGCTGACCACCAGGATGGTCAGCGCGTTCGATGCCAAAGCCCGCCACATTTAGCTGGCCTTTCCGAAGATCACGCTCGCGTTGGTGCCGCCAAAGCCGAACGAATTCGACAGGGCCACGTTGATCTCTCGCTCACGTTTTGCATTCGGGGCCAGATCGATCGGGGTTTCAACCGCCGGGTTGTCCAGGTTGATCGTCGGCGGCGCAACCTGATCGCGGATCGCGAGGATCGAGAAGATCGCCTCAATCGCGCCGGCTGCGCCCAGCAGGTGACCTGTGGCCGATTTGGTCGAGGTCATGGTCGCGTTGCTGGCGTGGTCGCCCAGCAGACGCTCTACGGCGCCTAGCTCAATCGTGTCCGCCATGGTCGAAGTGCCGTGGGCATTGATATAGTCCAGATCCTTCGGCTCCAGCCCGGCGCTGCGCAACGCGGCTTTCATCGAACGCTCGGCCCCGTCGCCATCCTCGGACGGCGCGGTGATGTGATAGGCGTCACCGGACATGCCATAGCCCAGAACCTCGGCGTAAATCTTCGCGCCGCGCGCCTTGGCGTGTTCGTATTCTTCCAGAACAACAATGCCCGCGCCTTCGCCCATGACGAACCCGTCACGGTCGACGTCATAGGGGCGGCTCGCCTTTTTGGGGTCATCGGCGTATTTGGTCGATAGCGCCTTGCAGGCGTTAAAGCCAGCAATGCCGATCTCGCAGATGCAGCCTTCACCGCCACCCGCAACCATGACGTCAGCGTCACCAGCACGAATAATTCGGCTGGCATCGCCAATTGCGTGCGCACCAGTCGAACAAGCCGTTACAACCGAGTGGTTTGGACCTTTGAACCCGTGACGGATCGAGACCTGCCCCGAAGCCAGGTTGATCAGGGCGCCGGGAATAAAGAAGGGAGACACACGGCGCGGACCTTTGTCGCGGATCAGGTTGGCCGTATCTGCAATCGACCCGAGGCCACCAATACCGGAACCGATCAGAACGCCGGTGCGCAGGCGCGCCTCTTCGTCCTCGGGCGTCCAGCCCGCATCCGCACAGGCCATGTCGGCCGCTGCGATGGAATACAGGATAAAGTCTTCGATCTTGCGCTGCTCTTTCGGCGGCATCCAATCGTCGGGGTTGAAGGTCCCGTTGGTGCCGTCTCCTCGCGGCACTTCGCAGGCATAGGTCGTGGTGACCCCGCTTGCCTCGGCGTCGAACTGAGTGATCGGGCCCGCACCGGATTCTCCGTCCAGCAGCCGCGACCAGGTTTCCTCGACCCCGCTGGCCAACGGAGTGACCAATCCCAGACCGGTTACAACGACTCTGCGCATGAAATGCCTCTTGCCTGCTTCCTGTTTGAGAACCGCTCATACCCCGGCCCGGGGGCCGGGGGCAAGAGCAACGGCATATTCCCTTCCGGCGGTATCCTGCCAAAATCGAAAGAAATTCAGCTTGTCACCACAAGAACGGCTCAGAATTGAAAAAACCGCCCGCTGCCTCGATCGGCAACAGGCGGTTTCCGAATGGTCCGTCAGTTACTGGAACTGTGCAACCGGTTCATGTGCGGTTTTGGCCACTTCCAGCGCCTCCGCCAGATCAAGCGACTTGCGGAACAGCGCCCGCCCAACAATCGCGCCCGAGATATTCGAGATGTAAGCCAAGCGCGAGATATCGTCCGCCGTGCGCACCACACCGCTGGCGATGATCGGCGTTCGGGATTTTTCAGCAAGACCGGAGATCAGGCCCAGTTGCGCCTCGACGTCCTCCATGTCGCTGTCGATATCCGTTACCAGAATGGCGGCAAACGGGGTATCGGCGAACGCCTCGATATAGGCTTCCGGGGTGAAAGCACTCTGGCTGCGCCAGCCCTCGGTCATCACCTGACCTTGCCAGACATCCACGGCCAGAACGATCTGATCCGGATAAAGCTTGGCAAGTTCCTTGACCAGGATCGGATCCCAGGCGGCCAACGTACCAAGGACAATACGTCCAGCTCCCTTGTCGATCCAATACTCGACCTGCTCGCGGGTGCGCATACCACCAGCCAGTTGCACCGGCATTTCAGACGAGCGAATGATCTCTTCGACCAGCTCGGCGTTGGTGTCCCGCCCTTCGATCGCGTCGAAATCCGTCAGTTGCATCCATTCCGCACCTGCGGCTGACCAACCACGCGCTGTTTCAACAGGGTCCACGTGCCAGATCATGGCTTCGTCCAGACGGCCCTTTTCCAGCGTCACACACCGGCCGTTCTGCAGTTCCATTGTGGGGTAAATCCTCATGAGCACGCTCCTCCGCTCAATCGCTTTGCAATTCACTGTACCATACACGTCCGCAGAATCGCGAATGCTACCAGTTTCGGCAAACTGGAGACATTTTGCGGCATCACAACCAAGTTGAGACTAAAGGCGCGCGGGCGGTCCGTTCCGGCGCAGCAACACAACCGGAGTGTCGTTGTATTTGCATTCACGCATCACCGTGTAGCCAAGCTTTTCTGCCAGCTTGTGCGAGGCGTGGTTCGCTGAGTTCACCATTGCCACCAATGGTCCGGGCATGATGCGGTCAAACCAGTCATGCGCGGCCTGGGCGGCCTCGAACCCCAACCCCTGACCCTGTGCCTCGGGCACCAGAATCCATCCGGCTTCGGGAAAACTGTCGAAATCATCGCCCAAAGACCGGTTACCATAGAAAAAACCGGCCTGCCCGATCATCAGCCGATTCGATTGCTGCAACACGGCCCATTGCCCGAACCCGGCCATCTGCCAATGCCCGGCATTGCGCAGAAACGAATCCCATGCCTCACCACGCGAACGCGGCTTGCCGCCAATATGGCGCACGATACATGGGTTGCGCCAAATCTCGGCGAACCGGTTGAAATCCTCGGGCCTCATGCCGCAAAGCATCAGGCGCGATGTGTTTATCGTCGGGGTGGATCGTATCATGCCCTGCCCGCATAAAATATTTTGTGCCTCAGGGGGATCGTTGCGAACGTAGCCTTACTCTGACAAGCCTGAAATCCGGACAGGCATAAAAAAACGGCGCCTCCGTTGCCCGGAAGCGCCGTTTTTATAAGATTTCGAAGCGATCAGGACGCTTCGGAGATGAATTTGACGGCGTCGCCAAAGGTCTGGATGGTTTCAGCTGCGTCATCCGGGATCTCGATGCCGAACTCTTCTTCGAAGGCCATGACCAGCTCAACGGTGTCCAGGCTGTCGGCACCCAAATCGTCGATGAACGAAGCGTTCTCGGCTACTTTGTCCTCTTCAACACCCAGGTGCTCAACAACGATCTTTTTAACGCGATCTGCGACGTCGCTCATGTCTATTCCTCATTCCATTTTCAGGGCGTAATGCCCGGTTCAGCCCTTGCCCGCTCAGGCTGGCTTTGATTTTGCCCGGTCCGGGCGGTTGGGTCCCCGAATTACCGGGAAAGTAGAAGGCCGACCGTTTGGCCGACCCCTGCATACATGTGCCGCCTATAGCACAGACAACGCCCGAGGCAAACGCTTTCGCGCCTGCCTCGGCGTGCGATCACAACATGGCCATGCCGCCATTCACATGCAAGGTCGCTCCTGTAACATAACCCGCCTCAGGGCTGGCAAGGTACAGAACTGCCGCAGCAATTTCCGATGGCTCACCCATACGACCGGCCGGAACCTGTGTCAGGAGGGCGGATTTCTGATCGTCGGTCAGCTTGTCGGTCATCGCCGTCGTGATGAAGCCTGGCGCCACCGCGTTGGCCGTGATTCCGCGGCTTGCGACCTCGCAGGCCAGAGACTTGGTCATGCCGACCATGCCCGCCTTGGACGCGGAATAGTTGACCTGACCCGGGTTTCCGGTTGCACCTACAATGGACGAGATATTGATGATCCGACCCCAGCGCGCCTTCATCATGCCGCGCAGAACGCCCTTGCACAGCTTGGCGGTGGCGGTCAGGTTCACGTCGATCACGCTCTGCCATTCCTCGTCCGACATGCGCATGAACAGGTTGTCCCGCGTGATACCCGCGTTGTTAACCAGAATATCGACCGACCCCATTGCATCCGCCGCCTGCTTCGGCAGCGCCGCGACGGCTTCGGGATCACTCAGGTTGCAGGGCAGCACGTGGACACGCTCGCCCAGCTCATCCGCCAGTGCCTGCAGCGGCTCGACCCGTGTACCAGACAGCCCGACAGTGGCGCCAGCGCCGTGCAGCGCGCGCGCGATATCGCCCCCGATACCACCCGAAGCGCCTGTGATCAGCGCGTTCTTACCTGTCAAATCAAACATTCGGTTTCCCTTTTCGTGCGTCCCAACGGGACGTTTTCAACTTACGATTCGGCCTGGGTGACCTTTTGCACGTCTTCCGGCGTGCCGACGGCCTTGCCCGCAATGTCGCGATTGATCTTGCGGATCATGCCCGACAGAGCCTTGCCTGCGCCGATCTCCCATGTCTCGGTCACACCCTGCGCGGCCATGTACTGCACACTTTCGCGCCAACGGACCGAACCGGTGACCTGTTCGACCAGCAACTGGCGGATCAGGTCCGGGTCGGCAACCGCTTCGGCGCGTACATTCGCAACCAGGGGCACAGCAGGAGCCTTGATTTCAACAGCAGCCAGAGCCTCTGCCATTACATCTGCAGCAGGTTGCATCAGCGCACAGTGAAATGGAGCACTTACAGGCAACATTACCGCCCGTTTGGCGCCTTTTTCCTTGGCGATCTCTGCCGCGCGTTCCACGGCAGCCTTGGCGCCCGAAACCACAACCTGCGTCGGGTCGTTGTCATTCGCGGCCTGACAGACCTCACCCTGCGCGGCCGCTTCGGCAACGGCGCGGACCGCGTCCAGATCCAGCCCAAGAATGGCGGCCATTGCGCCCTCGCCCACCGGCACGGCGCTCTGCATCGCCTGGCCACGGGTGCGCAGCAGACGGGCGGTATCGGCAACCGACAGCGCTCCGGCAGCGGCCAGTGCGGAATACTCACCCAATGAGTGGCCGGCCACAAAAGAGGCGTCTGTCACTGAAACGCCCTCGGCCTCCAGCGCGCGCATCGCGGCGATCGAGGTTGCCATCAGCGCCGGTTGCGCATTCTGCGTCAGCGTCAGGTCCGCAATATCACCTTCCCAGATCAGGCTGCTCAGCTTTTCACCCAGGGCTTCGTCGACCTCGTCGAACACTGCCTGAGCTGCCGGGTATGCCTCGGCCAGAGCCTTGCCCATCCCGATGGTTTGGGCGCCCTGCCCCGGAAAAACGAATGCGCGTGTCATTGCGACCTCTTGGATGACGTTAGGTTGCCGGGGGGTGTAAACCGAGTGTGGACGCGGCACAAGCATTGCCTGACCTCTGCACTGTGGCACTTTTGATGTGCGCATCACGCTATTGAGTCCTGATCCCATGGCTTTAGGTTGACGTCAGCCACCCCAGCCCCGGAGCAACAGATGTCCTCGACCAACACCTTTTCCAATTATGGCAGCGTGACCAAGACGTTCCACTGGCTGACCGCCCTGCTGATATTCACGGCGCTGCCGCTGGGATGGATCGCCAATGATCTGGCCCATGCGATCTATGACCCCTCGATTCCGACCACCGAGGACGATATCGCCCGGGCGACCCGCCTGTTCTCGCTGCACAAGACCGTGGGGGTCACTGTTTTCTTTGTCGCCCTTGCCCGCATCCTGTGGGCGGTGACGCAAACCAAGCCGGGGTTGTTGAACGCCGAGAACAAACCCGAAGCCTTCGCCGCCGAGACCGTTCATTGGATGCTCTATGCCTCGCTGGTTCTGGTGCCGCTGACCGGCTGGTTGCATCATGCCGCATCCGAAGGGTTCGCGCCGATCCTGTGGCCCTTCGGGCAAAACCTGCCCTTCGTACCCAAGTCGCCCTTTGTCTCCGAGGTCACGTCCGGCCTGCACTGGCTGTTCATCTGGGTTCTGGCCGGGTCTCTGGTCCTGCACATCGCCGGGGCCCTCAAGCATCATGTGGTCGACAAGGACAGCACCCTGCGCCGCATGTTGCCCGGCCAATCGGACGCGCCCCAGCCCCCTGCGCAGCACCATTCAATGATGCCGGCAGTCGCGGCGCTGGCGGTCTGGGTGGCAGTCCTGATCGGTGGTTGGTCCATCGGCATCTTCTCGGACCACTCCGCCGCAGCGACCGACACCGCCGAACTGACCGAGGTACAGTCGGACTGGCAAGTGCAGGACGGCGACCTGTCCATCACCATCGCCCAGCTGGGCAGCCCGGTGACCGGCCGTTTCGCCGACTGGACCGCCGCAATCGCCTTTGAAGAACCAGCCGAACCGGGGCTGGCCGGAACCGTGGACGTCACAATCTCCATCACGTCCCTGACATTGGGAACGGTGACGGATCAGGCCATGGCCGCAGATTTCTTTAACAGCGCCCAGTTCCCGACCGCGCAATTCAAAGCCGACATTTACAAGACAGACACCGGATATGAGGCGCGTGGCCCCCTGACCATCCGAGACAAATCGGTGGATGTCGTGCTGCCGTTCACTCTGGACCTGCAGGAGAACATCGCCGCGATGGCCGGAGAACTGGAGCTCAACCGTCTGGATTTCGACGTTGGCACCTCTCAGCCGACCGAAGAGTCTCTGGGCTTTGGGGTCGTGGTCTCAGTCAACCTGACTGCCGAGCGGCAGAGCTAAAAAAACCGCCGGGCAACACCCCGGCGGTTTCATTTCAGAGGATCGAAACCGGCTTATTCAGCCTTCTGTGCCTCGATCGAAATCCGAACTTCGACTTCGTCACTGACGAAGGGTGCAAACTGACCCAATTCGAAATCGCTGCGCACCAACGTGGTGGTCGCGTCGAAACCCGCCCACGGCTTGTTCGCCATCGGGTGATCAGCAACTTGGTTGAGCTTGGCGTCCAGAACGACCGACTTGGTCACGCCGTTCATGGTCAGATCACCAGTAATGTTGGCGGTGCCTTCACCAGTGACCTCAATACCGGTCGAGGTAAAAGTGATCATGTCGCCTTCGGCCACGCCGAAGAAATCCTCGGTCATGAAGTGATCTTCGCGCGGTTTCCAGCCGGTGAACATCTCGACCACAGGCATCGACACGGAAACGCTGGATGCGGCGGGGTCTTCCTGATCGAACATGATCTCGCCTTCAAAGCCCGAGAACATGCCGGTAGTGGTCGAGAAACCAAGGTGGTTGTAAGTGAAGACCACCTGGCTGTGGCTGGGGTCCAGAGTGTATTTCTCGGCGCTTGCAAACGCCGAGGTCGCCGAAACGGCCAGTGCAGCAGCAAGAAGGGTGGATTTCATGACAATCTCCGCAATTTTGTGAATGCAAACCTGTTGGGTTGCTCAATAACAAAAATGTGCTGCCTAAAGGCAGCACACAAGTATTATTCTCTCACAGTTTCTGTTCTTTCGTGAACAGAATAAAACTTAGGCGAAGATTGTTACACTTCCGCTCAGTTGCCCTTTCAGCGCCCGGCCGACATCCGCCGACTGCAGCGGCAGCTTCATCAGCAGGCTGCCATCGACATCGAACAGCTCGACCTGTTCGTCGTCAAAGCGCGCGCCACCCAGTGTGTCATAGCTGCGGCGCAGAACGGTTTGCGGCCGTCCGTTTTCGTTCTTCTGCAATACCCGTACCTCGCGGCGGATCGGGTCGAAATAAGCATCAGGACGGGCATCGAGGATCTGGATCGTCAGCAGGCTGACCCCGACCAGCAGGAACATCAGCGACGCGGCCAGTTTGATCGGCCAGACCTCGGTTCCCATGGCGGAACCGTCCATCAGCCACATGGAAAACGCCATCACGATCAGAAACGCCCCCGCAATGCGGGCCAATACCATTCGGACCTTCCAGTTCGGCTCGAACCCGATCAGCACTGGTACGGATTTCTCATAGCTCGCGGATTTTGCGGACTCTTCGAATGTATTCGTATTCATCGCGGTCATATCTCTCACCCTGTTTTCAGGTTGCCGTCCTGGGTCCGGTTTCTCCGGAAGTTCCCCGGTATGAAAACAACTTTGAGCCGAAAAACGTCAGGAATTGGGCAGTGCGGTGGAATTAGCGCGACTTCACCAAGGCACCTGTGGCAGGGCTTGCCCCCCGGGCTGAAACGTGTATATGGGGCCATCCTTCGCAAATCACATGAATCGCGCAGCCTCTCGTGGCAGGGTCGCGAAGGACCAAACGGCCCCGCCTATGAAATGCGCCTTGATAGAAACAGGAGTGCACATGCCACTGTATGAGCATGTAATGATCGCGCGTCAGGACCTGTCCAACGCGCAGGCAGAAAGCCTCGTCGAACATTTCGGCACCGTTCTGGCTGACAACGGCGGCAACGTCGTCGAAAGCGAGTACTGGGGTGTCAAGACGATGGCCTACAAGATCAACAAGAACCGCAAAGGCCACTATGCCTTCCTGAAGACCGACTCGCCTGCTGGCGCGGTTCAGGAAATGGAACGCCTGATGCGCCTGCATGAAGATGTCATGCGCGTTCTGACCATCAAGGTCGACGAGCATGCCGAGGGCCCCTCGGTCCAGATGCAGAAGCGCGATGAGCGCGAAGGCCGCCGCGAGCGCCGCTGATCTAAGCCTGACGAAAGGACATAAACCATGGCCGCAAAACCATTTTTCCGCCGCCGCAAGGTCTGCCCGTTCTCGGGTGAGAACGCGCCGAAAATCGACTACAAAGACACCCGTCTGCTGCAGCGCTACATCTCTGAGCGCGGCAAGATCGTACCTTCGCGCATCACCGCCGTTTCGGCGAAAAAGCAGCGTGAACTGGCCCGTGCTATCAAGCGTGCCCGCTTCCTCGCCCTGCTGCCCTACGCCGTGAAGTAAGGAGAGACTGACATGCAAGTTATCCTGCTGGAACGCGTTGCGAAACTGGGTCAGATGGGCGACGTCGTTGACGTCAAGCCCGGCTACGCCCGCAACTTCCTGCTGCCCCAAGGCAAAGCCCTGAGCGCATCGGACGCCAACATCGCGTCGTTCGAAGCCCAGAAAGCACAGCTTGAGGCACGCAACCTGGAAACCAAGAAAGAAGCTGAAGCACTGGCTGAAAAGCTGGACGGTCAGCAGTTCATCGTGATTCGCTCGGCATCGGATGCCGGCGCTCTGTACGGCTCGGTCACCCCGCGTGACGCCGCAGACGCCGCGACCGAGGCTGGTTTCACCGTCGACAAGAAACAGATTGCCCTGATCGCGCCGATCAAGGAACTGGGTCTGCACTCGCTGGCAGTCAAACTGCACCCCGAGGTCGAAGTTGAGATCAAGATGAACGTTGCCCGTTCGGAAGAAGAAGCCGAACTGCAGGCATCGGGCAAATCGATCCAGGAACTGGCCGCGGAAGAAGAAGCCGCTGCTGAATTCGAGATCGCCGAACTGTTCGACGATATCGGTTCCGCCGCTTCCGACGACGAAGAGCTGGTTGCCGAAGAAGCTCCGGCTGAAGAAGACGAAGCCAAAGCCTGATCCGGCTGAGGTGAGATTTGAAAAGGCCGCACAATTTGTGCGGCCTTTTTTCTTGCACAAGCCAAACGGGCAAAATTCAGCCAGAATTAAGACCTATGCTTGCACGCGGCTTCGTGTTTCCTATCATCGCGGCTGAATTTCGGAGTACTCAGATGACATCTTTCTTGCGCCGCAGCGTCCTCGCCATCCTGCTGACAGCCCCCTTTGCCGCCTGTGGCGGGCCAGACACGCCGACACAGGATGCATTCGATCCACCGCTGTACCCCAACGAGACGCCCGAGCTGCGCGCATCGATCAACCATTGGGCGGACCACTACGAGGTCCCGCGCGAACTGGTGCACAAGCTGGCAATCCGCGAAAGCACGCATCGCCCCTGGGCGGTGAACCGCCCCTATTACGGCCTGCTGCAGATCCTGCCGGCCACGGCGCGATCGATGGGTTATTCCGGAAATGCTCAGGGTCTGCTGGACGCGGATACCAACCTGGAATTTGCGGGCAAGTACTTGCGCGGTGCGTGGCTGCTTTCGGACGGTGACCAGCAACGGGCGATTTTTCTGTATGCCAAAGGGTATTATCCCGAAGCCAAGGCGCGGGGTATGCTGGTCGAAACCGGGCTTCAACCTTCACCGTAGGATTTTGAATCCTTTCGCATAGGATATTTTGCGTACAACCGATGAAATAGTGTCCAAAATGCTTATTTCCCAACAATACCTATCCGAAATGATCGGACAGTTTCCCCTTGTCTTGTCATATTCCGGAAAATGTGCTGTCCTAATTTACTCAAGGTAAGACAGTTACACCCTGGGTAAGGTTCTGGTCCGAAGACACCATCGGGTCTCAAATCTAGTTGTGGTTCGCAGGCGCAAAATGGAAATAATCGATCTGAGTACACTGTCAGGTTCAGAATCTCGGTTTACCGAGTTTCTGCAACAGGTGTGCGAAAAGTTTGAAATGGACCATGCAGCCTATGCCGGAATGAACCCGTCAGAGGGGAAAGTTGCGGGCCACGTTACCTATAATGACGATTGGAAGGAACATTACCAGAAACACGACCTGGTAATGATTGACCCGACCCTGCATATGGCCAAGCGCAGTATTGCTCCGGTTGATTGGAGTCGCTTGGAACGCAGCCCCAACTTCCAACGCGTTTTCCGGGATGCGCATGATTTTGGCTTGTCCAGTCAAGGGGTTACCATTCCCGTCCGCGGACCATACGGCGATGTAGGGTTTCTAAGTGTGACGCGTAATTGCCCCCAGGAAGAATGGCGCAAACTCTCTGCCCACACCATCAGTGACCTTCAGGCCATGGCAGTACACATTCATGACAATGTGATGACCTCGGACGCGTTCACCGGTGCGCTGTACCACCCCAACCTGTCCACCCGTGAAGCAGAGATTCTGCAATGGGTTGCAGCAGGGAAATCGCAGCAGGACATAGGCGACATCCTCTCTATCTCTCACCGTACGGTCGAGGTCCATCTGCGTTCAAGCCGGGAAAAGCTGTGCGCGCTGACCACACCTCAGGCCGTGGGGCGTGCCATCGCAGTCGGGCTTATCGGCACGGGTTGAACACAACAATCCCACAATCTGAACAAAATACGGGAAACCCCCAATAGATATTCCCCCTCGAAACTGTAACGTTTGGTTTACCGAACAACCACTCGAAGGGGGAAGAAATGATCATCGTAGTAGATGGGCTGAACAGACATCTGTTCGGCGAAGTTCTTGACGAAATGTTCGAGTTGAGAGCGCGCGTATTTGGCGACCGTCTCGGATGGGATGTCAAAATTGAAGATGGCAAAGAGATCGACGAATTTGATCACCTCGATCCGACATACGTAATCGGGTTCGACGACGAGGGGAATGTCGTCGCAGCCGTGCGTGCCCTTCAGACCACCGGCCCTCATATGCTGGCCGATGTTTTCTCGGCCATTCTGGACGGAGAACCACCAATTCGAAGTGCGACGCTGTGGGAATCCACCCGCTTCTGCGTCGACACCCAACGTTTGACCCGCGGCAAAGGCCAGAACTCGTTGTCCTACGCCACTTGTGAACTGATGATTGGTTCGCTGGAATATGCCAAAGCTGCAGGCGTCCAGGACATTGTCACAGTCATTGATCCGGTGATGGATCGGGTCCTCAAACGCTCGGCCTGTGCGCCTTACGACTATGTCGGTAAAACCGTGCCGATGGGCAAGGTTTCGGCCCTCGCGGCGCTGGTGGACTGCACCGATGAGCGCATCGCCAGCCTCCGGGAATTTGCCGACATCCAAGAGAGCGTGTTTCTAACAGAAGATCAGGCTCTGGCTCTGTTCAACAGCAAGAAACCGGCCGACCCGAGCGTTGCGAACCGCGACCACCAACCGCTGACTGAGCTTGAAAAGTACTTTGTCGAACAAATGCATTCGGCAACAACGCAAGACGAAGTCAACGATATCCTGAAACTGATCGAAGCGCTTTCGGACCGTTTCACACCAGAGCAGAAGACCGCTCTGTTAAGTACCCCCCGTGCTTTTGCTCATGAGGCCTGACCCCCTCACCTCATAGTACAAAAGCCACCCACCGGAGCCGTCTGATTTACAGGCGGCTCCGCTTTTTTTATGCCCATGTTGTTGATGGGCGGAAGAGGATTACTCCTCTTCCAGTGCCTCAACGGCTTTTTGCAGGTCGTCTTTGCTGACTTCTTTGTCGGCAACCTGAGCCAGCTCGACGATGTAGTCGATGACCTTGTCTTCGAAGATCGGCGCGCGCAGTTGCTGCTGCATCTGAGCGTTCTGCTGCACGAACTCGAAGAACTGGCGCTCTTGACCCGGGTACTGACGCGCCTGGTTCATGATCGCCTGGGTCATCTCGGCATCGGTGACCTCAACCTCGGCCTTCTGGCCCAGCTCGGCCAGCAGCAGGCCCAGACGCACGCGGCGCTCGGCCAGCTTGTTGTGCTCGTCGGTGGGCTCGATCTCACCGTGGTCGTGACCTTCGACTTCCGGGTTTTCCTCGTGCCACAGCTGGTGAGCGATCTGCTTGGCCTCGGCTTCAACCAGCGACGGCGGCAGGTCGAACGAGACTTTCTCGTCCAGAATGTCCAGCAGCGCGCGCTTCATCACCGCGCGCGACGCGCCGGCATATTCGGCTTCCAGACGCTCGGCGATCTGACCTTTCAGCGCGGCCAAGTCTTCGGCACCGAACTTGGTAGCCAGTTCGTCGTTGATCTCGGCGGCGACGGGCTCTTTCACCTCTTTCACGGTGCAGGTGAAGACAGCGTCTTTACCCGCCAGATGCTCGGCACCGTATTCTTCGGGGAACTTGACGTTGACGTCTTTTTCTTCCTCGGCCTTCACGCCGACCAGCTGCTCTTCAAAGCCGGGGATGAAGCTGTTCGAGCCCAGAACCAGCGGGTAGTCTTCGGCGGAACCGCCTTCGAACTCTTCGCCGTCCACTTTACCGACGAAGTCGATCACGACCTGATCGCCATCCTTGGCTTTGGAACCTTTGCGGCGCGCTTTGAAGTCCTGAGCGGTTTCGGCCAGGTTGTTCAGCGCTTCTTCGACAGCCGCGTCGTCTGCTTTGACAACCAGCTTTTCCAGCTCGACCGATTTCAGGTCAACTTCCGGGATTGCAGGCAGCGCCTCATAGGACATCTCGACGTGGACATCGTCGCCCTCTTTCCAGTCTTCGTTGGTCATCTTCACCTGCGGCTGCAGCGCAGGACGGTCACCGCTGTCTTCGAAGTGCTGGTTCATGGCGCCGTCGATGCTTTCCTGCATCGCTTCGCCCAGCAGGCGCTGGCCAAACTGCTTTTTCAGCAGCGCCATCGGCACCTTGCCTTTGCGGAAGCCCTTCATCTCAATCTCAGGCTGCGCTTCGACCAGTTTTTCGTTCACCTTGTCGTCCAGCTCAGCCGCGGACACGACGATGTTGTAGCCGCGTTTCAGACCTTCGTTCAGCGTCTCGGTAACCTGCATTATGGTAGTCCCCATAGGATTCGGGGCGCGCAAAACGGCGCGCCGGGCAAATTTGACGCCTTCTATTTGCCCAGCCGCCCGCGTGCAAGGGGCAAAGCCCGGATCGGTCTTGTTTTGCCGCCGATTTGAACAAAAAAGCGCCCCGGAACGAACCGGAGCGCCTGTCCCTCAGACCACCTGGATCAGAACTTCCAGAGCGCGCCCAGAACCCACGCTTCGTTTTTGTCGAAATCGACGGTGTCGTCGAAATCGTGGTTGCGGTATTTCAGGTAGGCATCGGTATTGATGCTGTCGATCCGCTGAACGACTGCAATACCCCAGGACTTGGTGCTGGATCCCTCGTTTTCGAAATCCGAGCCGTCAAAGTAATCGATACCGACGCCGGTTTTGCCCCACGACACCCAGTCCCCTTCATAGGCCAGCTTGGTGTACCAATAATCCGGATCGCTGGCCCCGGTCGCCGTGTCGTCCCGCGTGCCCAAGGCGGCCGTAAAGCTGAAGCCGCTGGGCAACAAAACCGAAGCGGACCCGATCGTGTCTTTCCGCTCACCCGAGCTGTCGTCGAAATCACGCACCGCATAGGCCACGCTCGCAGCGAACTCGACGCCGTTGGCGAAGGTGTTGCCGTAGGAAAACGCGATATCGTAATAGTCGTCGTCATCGCTGCTGGACAGGATGTTCTGACCATAGGCAATCGCGGCCGAGAACCCGTTGAAATCCGGAGTGTCATAGCGGATGCGCCCGCGACGTGCGCCATCAAAGTTGCTGGAGGAATCGCCCACGGTGATATCGCTCAGGACACCGTCAGTTCCGCGATAGAAGAAGGCGCCGTTTTCGTCGTTGGTGAATGAATACAACGCCGTTCCGACATAGGACAGATCGGTTTCGGCAGCCCCATCCGAGGCCATGCTGCCCTGACCGGCCGAGAATTTACCGTAGCCACCTTTCAACGAGAAATCGACGTGGCGGATATCGCTGCGCGTCCAGCCATTGGTATTTGTCCCGTCCTGGTTGGCCGTTCCCGTGCTTGGCAGGCCCAGCCCGGATTCAAACCGGAACATGAACTCGTTGCTGCCGTAGGGCTGCATCAGGCGCAGACCAACGCGGCTGTTGGACAGATCATTGTCCAGCAAACGAGTCTCGGTTTCCTCACCATCATCGACGGATACGATCACCGGGTCGAACTGACCGTATAGCTCTACATAACCGCCACTGTTGTTTTCGTATTTCAAATCGGCTGCGGCAGGAATTGCCGTTGTCGCCGCCAGCACAGCAGCCATTGAGGACAGTTTTAGTTTCTGCGTCATTTCATTCACCTTGAAATTTCCGGCTTTCGATGTTCATCAATCGCGCGCATGGCGCCGATGCTCCAGTAGCTGCCCCCAATACTTTCAAAGTATTGCATGCTTGCCACTAAGAGCACGAAAGCCAGAATTAATTCCCATTACAATCAACATTTTATCTGCATAAAGACGGCAGATGGAGGCCCGCTCCAAAGGAATTCTGACGCCCGGCTGCGCGTCTGGCAAACACTCGCTTTGACACCACAGCAGACCGGTCGGCCAAATGCCGCCGAAGGCCTGATGGATCGGCTAAAAACCGCCTGCAAAATCATATATCAAGTTGTTTGAAAACTTTGGGCAGCTGCTCGGGCAAGTCTTCAGCGATAAGCCCCGGGCCAAACGTGCGCGCGCACTCCACGTGCAGCCACGCCGCCGTTTCCGCCGCCTGCATCGGGCTGAACCCTCGGGCCAGCAGTCCGGTGATGAACCCGGCCAGAACATCGCCCGAGCCTGCGGTCGCCAACCACGGAGCCGCGCGCTCGTAAAAGGCCGCATTGATGGAACACCTCCCATCCGGGGCTGCGATTACTGTATCCGGCCCCTTGAATAGGATCAAACAGCCTGCCCGCTCGGCGGCCTCGCGCGTTGCATCCACTTTGGAATAGGCCGGGCCTGCGGTAGGTGTTGCCGCCAGCTTCTCGGCAATATCCGGGAATAGCCGCGAGAACTCTCCTCCATGCGGCGTCAGCACACAGTTTTCGTGGAGTCGAGAGAACAGATCTGCCGGATCATCCGCAAACGCCGTCAACGCATCGGCATCCAGAACCGTCGCGCGCTTAGCACTCAGAGCAACCGGCACCAATTCCCGTGCGCGTTCAAGACCCAATCCGGGGCCAAGGCACAGAGCATTCAGCCGCTCATCCTCCAGCACATCGGTCAGACCATCCGTGCCTTCAACCCGCTGCAACATGATGGCAGTGACCTGTGCCGCGGCCTCCATCTGAGCCGCCGGAGGCACCCCCAAGGTCACCAACCCCGCCCCAATGCGCAAAGCCCCCCGCGCCGCCAGCCGCGCAGCGCCGGTTTTGCCCGCGCCACCTGAGAGGATCAACGCGTGGCCGCAAGAGTACTTATGTGGCCTCAATACCGATTTCTTGTCGAGATCGTACCAGGGCCAAATGCGTCCGTGCCGCCCTTTTGGTCGATCAAACTCCAAACCTATGACGCGGTCTTTTGGCCTTGGGGACTTGAGGTGGCCGGGATGTCTGTCCTCGGTCCCCAGCCCGATATCAACGACGCGAACCGACCTGCTGCTATCAGACAGAGAGTGACCAATTTTCTTTCTGTGAAAGACAACCGTGAGATCGGTTTGAAACAGCCTTTTTGACGCGTCCGTTTCCCACCAGTTCCATTTGGCCTCCAAGTCCTTTTCTTCGTCGCCCGCGTTTTCCGGCATCTCTGGGAGGAGAATTTTGCCGCTGTCTGTGTCGAACCCGGATGGGCAATCAACTGCGACACGGTGAAATGGAACAAGCCACGGATGCCTTTCGCCCACTTCGCGCGCCTCGACCGAATGGTAGGCTTTTGCCAAATCCAGTGGGATGGCGCGGGACAGACCTGTGCCAAACATTGCGTCAACCAGAACGTCTGGACGGTCGCCCTGCCCCACAGCTTCGGCGGTCAATTTTTTGGTCGGTCCGAGCGTACTCCACCGCCCATAATTCTTACGCGCGTCCGGAGGCAGTTTCATTGGGTCTCCGAATAGAAAGACCTCAACCTCCCAACCCCGACTTTTGAGCAGTCGAGCAACAACAAAACCATCGCCCCCATTGTTCCCTGGCCCGCACAGGACCACAGCCCGGCCAGGCGATTTTGCCAGATCCGGCCACTCTTCAAATATCGCCTCGACAACGCCGCGCCCGGCCCGCTCCATCAGCTCCAGCCCAGTCACCTCACCGGACTCAATCGCGGCCTGTTCGATGGCCCGCATTTGCGCTGCTGTCAGCAATTCCGTCATCTCAAATCCCTCGGCGATTCAATTCTGATTACTTTTTGTGCAAGTCGATCAAAATTTCACCTGCCGCCTTTTTTCTCGGCACACACATGCCGCCATTTTCGCAATCAGATTGCCGACCGATCTTAGACGTGATCAGTGCCTTTCTGACAAGTGTTATAGGGAGCCCGGGATGAAGAAGATCGAAGCGATCATCAAGCCGTTCAAACTGGACGAAGTGAAAGAGGCGCTGCAGGACGTGGGTGTCCAGGGTCTCAGCGTGATCGAGGTCAAGGGTTTTGGCCGTCAGAAAGGCCACACCGAACTGTATCGCGGTGCAGAATATGTCGTCGACTTTCTGCCCAAGGTGAAGGTCGAGGTCGTGCTGGACGACGATCAGGTCGATGCCGCCATCGAGGCCATCGTATCGGCCGCCAAGACCGACAAGATTGGCGACGGCAAGATTTTTGTCTCGCCCATCGAGCAAGCCATTCGCATTCGGACCGGTGAAACCGGCTCGGAAGCGCTGTAATCGAACACTCCAAGTAGAGGAATAGAGAATATGAGCAAGGACGCAGTTCTTCAGCTGATCAAGGACGAAGGCGCCGAATACGTCGATGTTCGTTTCACCGACCCGCGCGGCAAGCTCCAGCACGTCACACTGATGGCTGATCAGGTTGACGAGGATTTCCTGGAAGAAGGCTTCATGTTCGACGGTTCGTCCATCGCGGGCTGGAAGTCGATCGAAGCATCCGACATGAAGTTGATGGTCGACACCGACAGCGCCTATGTCGATCCGTTCTACGCGGAAAAAACCATCTGCGTGCACTGCTCGGTGGTCGAGCCCGACACCGGCGAAGCCTATGAGCGTGATCCGCGCGGCACCGCCCAGAAAGCCGAAGCATACCTGAAAGCATCGGGTATCGGCGACGTTGCCTACATGGGCCCCGAAGCTGAGTTCTTCCTGTTCGACGACGTCCGTTTCTCGAACAGTATCAACAAGGTATCCTACGAAGTTGATGCAACCGACGCATCGTGGAACACCGACACCGAGTACGAGATGGGCAACATGGGCCACCGTCCGGGCGTCAAAGGCGGTTACTTCCCGGTCAACCCGATCGACGAAGCGCAAGACCTGCGTTCGGAAATGCTGTCGACCATGAAGCGTCTGGGCATGAAGGTCGACAAGCACCACCACGAGGTTGCTTCGTGTCAGCACGAGCTGGGTCTGATCTTCGACAGCCTGACCAAACAGGCTGATGAGCTGCAGAAGTACAAGTACATCATCCACAACGTCGCGCATGCCTATGGCAAATCGGCAACTTTCATGCCGAAGCCCATCGCAGGTGACAACGGCACCGGCATGCATGTGAACATGTCGATCTGGAAAGACGGCAAGCCGCTGTTCGCCGGCGACAAGTACGCCGATCTGTCGGATGAAGCGCTGTACTTCATCGGCGGCATCCTGAAGCACGCCAAAACGCTGAATGCCTTCACCAACCCGGCGACCAACAGCTACAAGCGTCTGATCCCTGGCTTCGAAGCACCTGTTCTGCGCGCCTATTCGGCCCGTAACCGTTCGGGTTGTGTCCGTATTCCGTGGACCGAAAGCCCGAAAGCCAAGCGCGTCGAGGCCCGCTTCCCCGATCCGGCCGCAAACCCCTATCTGGCGTTTGCCGCGCTGCTGATGGCCGGCCTGGACGGCATCAAGAACAAGATCGATCCGGGCGAAGCCATGGACAAGAACCTGTACGATCTGCCTGCCGAAGAACTGGCCGACATCCCGACCGTCTGCGGCAGCCTGCGCGAGGCTCTGGAAGCTCTGGCATCCGATCACGACTTCCTGCTGCAGGGCGACGTGTTCACTAAAGACCAGATCGACGGCTACATCGCACTGAAGATGGAAGAGGTCGAAACCTACGAGCACACCCCGCACCCGGTTGAATACGGCATGTACTACAGCTGCTGATCCGGTTTTGGGTTTACATCTGCAAGGGCGTCCAATCGGGCGCCCTTGTTTCGTTTGGCACGATCTTTCACACTCGGGGCCATCCCGGTCAGGAGAGATGCAATGCCAACTGACGATCCCTTCTCGCAATTCTCGGACTTTGTCACGACGCCCGAAGAACTGGAGCGCGTAATCGGCGCGCCCTTGCCCCAGATCATTGCCAAGGAAATATCCGCGCTGGATCAGATGTGCCGGGACTTTATCGCAGCCTCGCCGTTCTGCCTGATCGCTTCGGCCAATCCGGACGGGCATCTGGATATCTCACCACGCGGAGACCCGGCCGGTTTCGTTCAGGTGATCTCGGATACGCTGATGGCGATCCCTGACCGACCAGGCAACAAGCGTGTGGATACGTTTCACAACGTTTTGCTGGACCCCCGCGTCAGCCTGATCTTCTTTGTCCCCGGCAAGATGGAAACGCTGCGCATTCGCGGCACCGCCCGGATCTGCGCCGATCCCGAACTGCTGAAAAGAATGGCGGTGGCCGACCATGCGCCCAAGCTGGCCCTGCTGATCCATGTCGAGACAGTGTTTGCCCATTGCCCCAAATGCGTCATCCGATCGAACCTGTGGCAGCCCGAAAAATGGCCGGACTCATCGAACCTTCCGAATATGAACGCGATGATGGTCAAACACGCCAAAATCGACAAAACGCCCGAAGAGTGGTTTGAAACTCTGAAAGACACCGGCGAACTGGATCTTTATTAACTCCTTTGAGGATCAGGAATTGCAGCTTACCCTTGCTATCAGCCTTTATTTGACCGGATTTTACTGATGTTACGATTTGCTTTGATTTTCGCCCTCACACTGCCAACGCTCGCAACTGCTGCCCCCTGCGGCAATACAAGCAGCGGTTTCGAGACCTGGAAACAGGATTTCGCGAAAAAGGCCAAGCGCGCCGGCGTAAAAAAGAAGGGGCTGCAAGCTTTGGCGCAAACTCAATACGCCACGCGCACCATTGCCGCAGATCGCAATCAGAAGAGCTTTAAATACTCGCTGGACAAATTCATGCGGGTCCGCGGCGCCGATACGATCGTGGCTCAAGGGCGCAAGCGCAAGGCGCGCAATCCAGAATTCTACGCCGCCCTGGAACGGCAATACGGCGTCCCCAGCGGCGTGCTGATCGCAATCCACGGGATGGAAACCGGGTTTGGCAACTTTATGGGCGATAGCCAGGTTGTTTCCGCAATCACGACACTGGCCTATGATTGTCGCCGATCCGAGTTCTTTATACCCCATGCCATAGGGGCGCTAAAACTGGTCGATCAAGGCAGTATTACGACCGCCACCAAAGGGGCAAAGCATGGCGAATTGGGGCACACTCAATTCCTGCCCGGCAATGCGCTGGTCTATGGGGTCGATGCCACCGGCGACGGCCAAGTGGATTTCTACAATATCACTGACGCACTGGCCTCAACCGCGAATTTTCTACGTCAGAAAGGGTGGCAACCGGGGCGCGGCTATCAACCGGGGCAACCCAATTACACGGTGATCCAGCAATGGAACGCGGCCTCGGTCTATCAGCAATCCATCGCGATCATGGCGGCCCGAATCGACGGCTGATACGCGCCAGTTTTCCGCGCCAATCCACCGCAATCCGGCCACATTATTGCCACAGACGTTAAATGGCCCTTAAAATGCCTAGGTTTCCAATGAGTAATCAATCCTGCTGATTTTTCATTTTTTTCCATTTTCGCCAAAATCTGCCCCATATCCGTTGTTAACCTGTTTCTCAGGACAGGATACGACAAAGGAATGCGTGGTGACTTCGAAGCACAGCTATCACGGCGGTCTTCAGTTCAACGGGGAAACCGAGGGCGCGATTGAGCGTTTCAGCGCCATCGTTGCAACGACCTTGGGGGACTATGGTCACCTGGTCGAACGCAAAAACATGCTGAGCGAGACCGAGGCCAGCATCGTATCCAGCCAGTATCTGGTTCGCCTGACTCTGGACACTCAGGTGGTTGGCGCAGAGGATCGGTTCGGACGTCTTGACCGTGCTGCAGGGCTGAAGACAGCTAGCAGACCGGTTGTAACTCTGCCGAAGAACCGGCTGACAATCACGCTTTCGCCGGTTTCTCCGTTGTTGGATGACAGCGAAATCTCTGAGCTCATGCTGGTGGTCATTCTGTACCGTATGGTCGATATCTGCGCGACGCAGCGTGTCGAGTGGCTGTCGCCCAATACGATCCTGACCGTTGAACAGTTCATGAGCGCGTTCGACACTTTGACGCCCTCAAAACCACGAAACAGAAAACAGATTTTCGAGGCAGTGACAGGCCCGTTCGCGGGGCTGAACATTCCTGACGAAGAAAACCTGGGCGAGCCACAAAAAAAGGCGCTGACACAAGCAGCCCGGCCGATCCAGTTGTCTGACGAGCAATTGCTCAGCATCGCTTTTCGGACAGAAACCAACGAGCAGCCTACTGATAGGGACGAAGACACGCGCCCCCTCGACCACGACAAGCCCAGTGATATCCTGCGACTGACCAGTTGGGGATTGACCGGCGCCGTGGCCAGCGTGTCAGTACCCATCGCGGTCTCTGTGGCCGCCGTGAACCTGATCAGGGGCGAAGATTTTCGCCTTAACACTCAGGTTCTTGCCTACACCGTCGCAATCTCTGCTCTCAGCACAAGCGGAGCTTTCGCCGGTGTCGCTAACGCGTTGGGCATGTAGCACTAAACTTCAATACCCTCCTAGGAGGCCCCGCCGTCAGGCGGGGTTTTCCATTTTGTGCAGGCGCTGCGCCTCAAGCACATAGGTATGGATCGAAAAGACCACCGCCCGCGTTTCCGGCAGGCGCAACAGGGTCTGGCGTTCGCTGCGCAGGAACCGCGCGGCCCCCGGGTCGCGAACCTCGCGCCGGTCATTGGCGCTGCGGGGCTGGTGCAGTTCGGCGTCCTCATACCATAACGCATTGAACCGCCAAAGCGGCCGCCCCGGCCGTATCCCGTCGAACAGGCGTTGCACCCGGCGGGCGATATTGGCGTCATAACCGGACACCGGGATGTGGATGTCGATCAGCGGCCGCATGAACTTTTCCGACAGGCACCAACTGGCGGGAAAACACAGAATGGCGCCGGTAAGGACGTGTTGATCCCCGTGCTTTTGCAGAATGCAGAAATCCTCCTGCACCAGATGGCACAACGTGTCCAAAGGGCGTGTGCGGTCGATTTCAACAACCTGCCCGTCCGGGCGGGTAGCCTGATCGGTGCAACCCGGATAGACCTGATGCAGGACCAGTTCCAAAAGCTCTTGCGCCGCAGGTTCAGCCGCGGAATCCAGCGCCAGAACGTCCGAGCGCCGTTCCCGCAATAGCACCTCGCGCCGCTGCATCTGCCCAGAAAACGCATCATCGCAATGCAGCCAGTCATCCATGCTTGCCGGTTGGATTCCCGGCAAAGGGCGCGGGGTCAGCGGATCATAAGGGATTGAGGTCTGAAGGATTGCCATGACATCGACCTATCACCAGTTCGCCGGTTTGTCGGCCCAAAAGCGACGGGTGCGCCGTCGCAAACTTTCAAGACGCCTGGAAAATGAGTCGTCACGCTAAAGGCAGGCAGGGAGACCCACCATGAACCAGCACTATCGCGACAGCCGCAAGATCGACCCAAGCAAGGGCGCAACACTGGGCGATGGCACCCCAAACGATCTTGACCGGATCGAGATCGGCCCAACGCAGCTGGCCTTTGCGGAATGGGAAGCGGCCGGCCTTGCCCTGCCCGATCTGGCGCGCATGCGGGAATTCCGGTGGAAACGCCTGACTAAGGCAATCGTTGAACGGGGGTATGGCGGGCTGCTGATGTTTGATCCTCTCAACATCCGTTACGCCACCGACAGCACCAACATGCAGCTGTGGAACACCCATAATCCGTTCCGTGCGGTGTTGCTGTGCGCAGACGGGTACATGGTTATCTGGGATTACAAGAACTCGCCCTTCCTGTCGAAATTCAACCCGTTGGTGCGTGAACAGCGCTCGGGCGCGGATCTGTTCTATTTCGACCGCGGCGACAAGGTGGATGTGGCCGCCGATGTGTTCTCGAACGAGGTGCGGTTGCTGATCGACGAACACGGCGGCGGCAACAAACGTCTGGCTGTCGACAAGATCATGCTGCACGGTCTGCGCGCGCTAGAGGCGCAGGGGTTCGAGATCATGGAAGGCGAAGAGGTCACTGAAAAGACCCGCGCCATCAAGGGGCCGGATGAGATTCTAGCCATGCGCTGCGCCAGCCACGCCTGCGAAACCGCCGTGGCCGAGATGGAAAAATTCGCCCGCGCCAATGTGGGCGACGGCAAGACATCCGAGGATGATATCTGGGCCGTTCTGCACGCCGAAAATATCCGGCGTGGGGGTGAATGGATCGAAACCCGTCTGCTGGCGTCGGGGCAGCGCACCAATCCGTGGTTTCAGGAATGCGGGCCTCGGATCACCCAAAAGAATGAGATCATCGCCTTCGACACCGACCTGATTGGGTCCTATGGCATCTGCATCGACATCTCGCGCACATGGTGGATCGGGGATGAGAAACCCCGCCCTGACATGGTCTATGCCATGCAGCACGCACATGAGCACATCATGACCAATATGCAGATGCTGAAGCCCGGCGTGATGATCCCCGAACTGACCGCCAATACACACAAGCTGGACGACAAGTTCCAGGCGCAGAAATACGGCTGCCTGATGCATGGCGTCGGCCTGTGTGATGAATGGCCATTGGTCGCCTATCCGGACAAGGCGGTGGCGGGCGCTTACGACTATCCGCTCGAACCCGGCATGGTCCTGTGTGTCGAAGCCGCCGTCGGTGAGGTTGGCGGCGACTTCTCGATCAAGCTCGAAGATCAGGTTCTGATCACCGAGAACGGGTATGAGAACCTGACAACCTATCCGTTTGATCCGCAGTTGATGGGCCAGATTTAAGGCCTCAATCAGGCCAGGCAGAGCGCCGAACGTTGCCGTGCCAGTCCTCGGACGGGATGGTGATTTCAGGTGTGGCCGATGCCGTCGGCCAGGTCTGACCCAGCGTGAAGCCCAAAACTCCGGTCAGGGCGATAACGATCAGAAGATCGGGGCGGAAAACAACGCCGCGCGGGGCGGATGCGGTGAAAGACATGTGAGCCTCCTTGGCTTGCTCTGTGTGATAACTGCAAGATGGGGGTTTCCTTTAAATTAATAAAACGAATATTTATCATTTATTTCATCACAAAAATTGAACATCTGAAAATCCGCCTGCCTGACCCCAAAGCGCTCACTTTCCTCACCTTCCCGTGACGCGTCTTACAATGGGGTTGAGGCACCAGCCCGAAGCACACACTATTGGCCCCATCCCGACACGTAAGGAATAGCCATGCCCACCGAACGCATTACTTTTGCCGGTCACGACGGCAACCAGTTGGCTGCACGCCTGGATCTGCCGGATGGGCCAGTGCTGGCGACCGCATTGTTTGCGCATTGTTTTACCTGCTCCAAGGACATCCCCGCCGCCCGCCGGATCGCCGCCCGTCTGGCTGCGATGGGCATCGCCGTCTTACGCTTTGATTTCACCGGGCTGGGCCATTCGGGCGGAGAGTTCGCCAACACCACCTTTACCTCGAATGTCGAGGACCTGATCGCCGCTGCTCATTATCTGGCCGGGCGAAATATGGCCCCGGCCCTGCTGATCGGTCACTCGCTTGGGGGTGCAGCTGTTCTGCGCGCCCGGGCCGGTATTCCCAGCGTCAAGGCGGTGGTCACATTGGGCGCACCCGCCGACCCCGGTCATGTCGCACACCATTTCGAGGGCGCCCTGCCCCAGATCGATCAGGACGGATCGGCCGAGGTGATGCTGGGGGGCCGTCCCTTCCGTATTGGAAAGGCCTTTGTCGATGACATCTCGGAATCCGCACTGACCCCGGCGATTGCCGATCTGAAAGCGGCCCTGCTGATCCTGCACGCGCCGCGTGATGAAACCGTCAGCATCGACAATGCCAGCACCATTTTTCTGGCCGCCAAACACCCAAAAAGCTTTGTCACGCTGGACGACGCCGATCACCTGATCACCCGCGCCTCGGACGCGGAATACGCTGCCGACGTGATTGCGGCATGGGTGACGCGCTATATCCCTCTTAGCCCGCCCGCACCCCCCCCCGGCGCACCCGAGGGCGTGGTGCGCGTGACCGAGGTTGATCCCTCGGGGTTCCTGCAGGACATCCAGTCCGGTCCCCGGCATCACACGGTGGCGGATGAGCCTGCCTCGTATGGTGGCACCGACAGAGGCATGTCGCCTTACGGGTTCGTTTCCTCGGGTCTGGGGGCGTGTACGTCGATGACGATCCGCATGTATGCGCGGCGCAAACGGTGGCCGTTGACCGGCATCACCGTCGATGTCTGCCACAACAAGGTGCACGGGCAGGATGCCGGGTTGGCCAGCGACGGCAAAATCGACCAGTTCCGCCGCAAGATCCGTCTGGAAGGCCCGCTGGATCCGGAACAGCGCGCCCGGCTGTTGGAAATCGCCGACAAATGCCCCGTTCACAGAACGCTGGAAGGGTCAGCCCAGATCACGACGGAATTGCTGGCCTGACCCCGACACGCTATCGGCGCGGGCGCCCGGCAGGGCGGTGAATCGGCGGTCTGGCCACGGGCGGACGCGCCACAGGCGGGCTTGGCCGCGCCGGAGGTTTGGCGATCGGCGGTGTCGGTCGTACCGGAGGCCTTCCGTTCGGCGGGTTCGGCCGCACCGGTCTATCGACATCAATATCCACATCGACATCGTGGTAATAGTCGTTCCACAGCATCGAGTCATAAAACGGGTCATAGCCATACCCGACCCCGACCGTGACACCATCACAGGCCGACAGGGAAAAACTCGCAGCCCCAAGGCCCAACGCAAGAAACAGACGTTTGATCGATTTGGTGGTCATCGGCGCCTCTCCTTACTGCAGGGCCCGGAACGACGCGAAAACGTCGTTCAGAACGTCGACATAGGCCGGATCAGCACCGTCGCGCAGGATCGCGACAATCACGGCCACGCGGTCTCTTGGCAGGTCGATCACGGTGGCGGTGAAGTTGATACCACTCCCGTCGCGGGTTCCGGTGCCCCGGATCACACGCGCCGGCAACCCGCCGATCCGGGTGTCGGAGGTGCTGGTCACCGTCGGGTCCTTGGCCAGAAACTTGTCGATATCCTCCAAATACCGCAGACCGCCCTCGATCGAGGCGACCCCCGCCGGAGAGACAAACCCCATCCAGACATTGTCATCGGTCACGGGCCGAAGCCCCATGACGCGCGCAACAGCACGTGGATCGCCCAATTCGGTGTCCTCAATCTCACGCGGGCCGCCAGTGCGCACAGCCCAGAAGTCGGGTACGGCAAAGCTGAACAGCGCGCGTCCCGCATCGGTATAGGTAACCGGAGTGTCCGCCGAAGCCGGAGCCACCGCCCCAAGCCACAGCGCGGCGCAGGCAGCCAGGGTCGAACCAGATAAAATACGCATATCTCAATAACCTGATGATTTCTGTGGCCTCAGATTGCCCGCTACGGGCGGGATTTGTCCAGCCTCTCAAAAACGTTGGGAAACCCACGGTGTCCCGGGAAATATGCGGATGTTCTTGCCCCGCTGATCCGATCAAAGCACCTGAATCACATCTCCGGTCAGATAGCGGACCTCTTTGGCGGCCAAAACATGGGGTCAGAGGGTTAAAATCAGGGCAAACCGTCTCATCTGCACACTCGCATCTTGTTCCTTTGGCGGCTCGGGTTTAAACCCCGCGGCATCGCCTCCTGCCAAATCACGATAAGGTGCAGCTGCCAATGATCCCACGTTATTCCCGCCCCGACATGGTCGCCATCTGGTCACCCGAGTCCAAGTTCCGCATCTGGTATGAGATCGAGGCCCATGCCTGCGACGCCATGGCCGATCTGGGCGTGATCCCGCGCGAAAATGCCGAGGCGGTATGGAAAGCCAAGGACGTGGAATTCGACGTGGCGCGTATTGATGAGATCGAGGCCGTCACCAAACACGACGTCATCGCCTTCCTGACCCACCTGGCCGAACATGTCGGCAGCGAAGAAGCGCGTTTCGTCCATCAGGGCATGACCAGCTCGGACGTGCTGGACACCTGTTTCAACGTGCAGCTCACCCGTGCCGCCGACCTGCTGATCGCCGATCTCGAAGGTCTGCTGGCTGCCCTCAAGCGCCGCGCGATTGAACACAAGAACACCGTCCGCATCGGCCGCAGCCACGGCATCCACGCCGAGCCAACCACCATGGGCCTGACCTTTGCCCGCTTCTACGCCGAGATGGACCGCAACCTGTCCCGTATGCGCGATGCCCGTGCCGAGATCGCCACCGGCGCGATCAGCGGCGCGGTCGGTACCTTCGCCAATATCGATCCGGCGGTCGAAGAACACGTCTGCGACAAGCTGGGTCTGGTGCCCGAGCCGATCAGCACGCAGGTCATCCCCCGCGACCGCCACGCCGCGTTCTTTGCCACGCTGGGCGTCATCGCCAGCAGTATCGAAAACGTCGCCATCGAAATCCGCCACATGCAGCGGACCGAGGTGCTGGAAGGGGCGGAGTTCTTCTCGATGGGTCAAAAAGGCTCCTCGGCCATGCCGCACAAGAAAAACCCGGTGCTGACCGAGAACCTGACCGGTCTGGCGCGCATGGTGCGCGCAGCGGTGATCCCGGCGATGGAAAACGTGGCGCTGTGGCACGAGCGTGATATTTCGCACTCCTCGGTCGAACGCATGATCGGCCCGGACGCCACGATCACCTTGGATTTCGCACTGGCCCGGCTGACCGGCGTGATCGACAAGATGCTGATCTTCCCCGAGAATATGCTCGAGAACATGAACAAGTTCCCCGGTCTGGTGATGAGCCAGCGTGTTCTGCTGGCGCTGACCCAAGCCGGTGTCAGCCGCGAAGATGCCTATGCCATGGTTCAGCGCAACGCGCTGAAGGTTTGGGAACACCGCACCGATTTCAAAGAGGAACTGCTGGCAGATGCCGACGTCACCGCCGCGCTGAGCCCCGAAGAGATCGAGGAAAAATTCGACCTCGGCTATCACACCAAGCATGTCGACACGATCTTCGCCCGCGTCTTTGGCGAATAAATCCAGACCGATCAAACGGTTCAAAAGGGCCCGGGTTGCGCAACGCGATCCGGGCCCTGTTCTTTTGCCAAAACGGGCAAAATCGGCTATGGTGGGCGGGTATTTCCGAACAGGAGAAACAGCATGATCCGCACTCTTCTCTGCGCATTGGCCCTTGCGTGTTCCGCATCCGTGGCTGTGGCCTGCAGCGGGCACTCCAAACAAACCCAGTCCTGCGCACCGGGTACATATTGGGACTCTGAAAGCCAAACCTGCGCGAAAAGCGCCAATAGTTGAAAAACTTCTTTCCTACCTGTGAATAAAAGCGAGCAGCCGATTGTTAGCTTTTTATCAGATCACGCTATGCTTGATCAGAGCAGCCCAGAGAACGGAGTAGGAAAATGCGCCTCGTATTAGTTTCAGCTATTGCCCTTCAGGCCTTTGCCTTCGCACCGGCCCTATATGCGGCCGGCGGTGGCGGTGCCACCACCCCACCGAAGCCCACCAACACGACAAGGAAATGCCTGTTCGGCCGTGTCTATGACAAAGATGCGGGGCGCTGTGTCAAACCGAACAAGACCAACTTTACACAAGATGAGCTGTACGACGCCGTGCGCGAGCTGGCTTATGACGGCCAATTCGAAAACGCGCAGGATATTCTGCGCATAATGGATCAGGACGATGATCGCGTGCTCACCTATTGGGGCTTTACCTACCGCAAGCTGGGCGAGCTTGAACTGGCGAACCTCTTCTACACCAACGCCATCGAGGCCAATCCCGACAACATCCTTGCCCGCAGCTATATGGG
Source organism: Ruegeria sp. AB10 (assembly GCF_056542745.1). Classification (NCBI taxonomy): domain Bacteria; kingdom Pseudomonadati; phylum Pseudomonadota; class Alphaproteobacteria; order Rhodobacterales; family Roseobacteraceae; genus Ruegeria; species Ruegeria sp. AB10. The sequence continues at coordinate 311,057 of NZ_JBQGAI010000002.1, forward strand.
TCAGGGTTTCGTGACCGAAGGGAAAACCGATCTGGCGATCGAGCAATGGCGCGAGATCAAGGCACGTGGCGGTGAAGGCACCTGGGCCGAGGCGTCCCTGCGCGAAGCGATCCGCACCGGGCTGACCTTTAACTACTGAGCTTCAGTCTTTCTTTACCCGACTCTCCGTACTCTGCCTGTGGAACAGAACTTTGGCACCGCAGGCAGATGCAGGACACGAACAGTTTGGTACAGGTGGCACCGGGCGCGGCTCCGGTGGCCGATCAGAAGGACGACGCGCCCCGCGTCGTTCCCCGCGCCCTCAGCAACCGGCAGAAGGCCGCCATTGTCGTCCGGCTTTTGCTAAACGAAGGCGCCGATATCCCGCTGGAAGAGCTTCCCGATGATTTGCAGGAAAAGCTGACTCATCAGTTGGGTCAGATGGGTCTTGTCGACCGCATCACGCTGGATGCAGTGGCGCAGGAATTTGCCGAGGCTCTGGACGGCGTCGGCCTGTCCTTCCCGCATGGTCTGGCGGGGGCACTGGATGCGGTGGATGGCAAGATCGGTTCGGCCACGGCGGCGCGACTGCGCAAGGTGGCCGGAGTGCGCCAGATCGGTGATCCGTGGCAGCGCCTGCGCGAAATTCCCACCGAGGATCTCGCTGCGATGGCTCAGGCGGAAAGCACCGAGATTGCCGCCGTGATGCTGTCCAAGTTAGAGACCGCGAAGGCTGCGCAGTTACTGGGTCACCTGCCCGGCCCTATTGCGCGGCGGATCACCTATGCGATTTCCAAGACCGCAAATGTCACCCCCGAAGCGGTTGAGCGGATCGGCTGGTCGCTGGCGGCGCAATTGGATCAGCGCCCGTCTCAGGCTTTTGCCGATGGTCCCGGGGCGCGGGTTGGCGCAATCCTGAACCAATCGGCAGCATCCACCCGCGACGGGCTGCTGACCGCGCTGGACGAAGAGGATTCGGATTTCGCCAGCGTCGTGCGCCGCTCGATCTTTACCTTTGCGCATATCCCGGCCCGAATTTTGCCCCGCGACGTGCCTGCGATTCTGCGCGGTGTGGACCAGGCCGATCTGGTCACAGCACTGGCGGGTGCCGTGGCGGATGACGACAAAACTGCGGCCGAATTCATGTTGTCAAATATGTCAACGCGGATGGCAGACAACCTGCGCGAAGAGATGTCGGAACGCGGCAAGGTCAAACAATCCGACGCCGAAGAGGCGATGACACAGATCGTGGGCGCCATCCGCGCCCTTGTGGATGAAGGGACGATAATGCTGATTGAAGAAGAAAATGAAGACTAGGCGCTTGGCCCAATCCGCTGGAACGCTTGTGGTCGGGGAATGTGCCTTGTATGTCTGGCCGGCAAATCGCAACAGCCGGTGAGACCAGATTATGCCCGTCGAAAAGTCGGAACTAAGCCGCGGGGCGCTTAGAAAATACTATGTCACCGGTCTGTTGATGAAAGGTGTGATCAGCGCGATGCGACTGCTGCCGTATGAGCGGCGCATTGCAACGATGGGGGCCATCGTGCGGGGTCTTGCCCCTCTGGTTGGGTTTACCGAGCGGGTGCGCCGGAACCTGAAACTGACCTGCCCTGATCTGCCGGATGCCGAGGTGAAGCGCATCTGTCGGGCCGTCCCCGACAACGCGGGCCGCGCGATCATGGAGCATTTCTCGCCCGAAGGGTTCACCAAACGTCAAAGCACGGCCAAGATTTCCGGCCCCGGCATTGCCGCCTTTGACACAGCCGTGGCCGAAGGGCGCCCGGTGATGATGATCACGGCGCATTTCGGCCATTACCTGGCCGCGCGGATTGCCCTTCAGGCCCGCAGTGGACAGCCAATCGGCTGCCTGTATCGCCGCATGGCAAACCCGTATTTCAACGACGCATACGTGGAAGCGTTTTACAAAACCGGTGCACCCATGTTCGAACAGGGGCGCCGTGGCATGGTTGAAATGGTGCGCTCGCTCAAGAAGGGCGGCATCATCGCTATCGTCTCGGACCTTCACGCCCATGGCGGGGAAGAGCTGACTTTCTTCGGCAAACCGGCGGTCACGTCAGTTCTGAACGCCGAACTGGCAATGAAATACAAGGCCGAGTTGATCCCCTGCTACGCCATCCGCCAGCCAAACGGCATTGATTTTGAGATCGTGCTGCACGATCCGGTTCCGCATACCGATCCCAAGACCATGACCCAGTTCACCAATGATGATCTCGAGGCCGTGGTCCGGCAGCATATGGGCCAGTGGTTCTGGATTCACCGGCGCTGGAAGGCCTGGAACGGGCTGGGTGTGCAGCCCGAGGACATGCCCTGATCACCTGACTCTGGCGGCGGCAACGATCGGGCCGTGCCCGACCCTCTGCACCAGAACAACCGCTGGCAGGTCTGAGGTCAGCATGGCGGAAAACCGTTGCGGCGCGCCCCCATCCCACTGCCCTGCCACCTGCCACGAGTCCACGACATTCGCGTAATCCAACTCGTGCCCGGCCAACTCTCCCCGCCGGATCGAGGCGTGGCGCATCGGTGAATACTGCACCACCCGCACGTCATAGGCCTGACCTTCGGGCAACTCGACCGGGGTGACTTCGACGGTTACCTCATTGCCCGACCGGGTTGCCGCAACTTCGGCCTCGGGCGCGGCCGTCAGATGCGCGTTGATCAGGCGCTCCAATTCGCGCGATTGCGCGCCGACCACGTCCTGCTGACCGTTAACCACCATCTGTGGCGTGTAGATCATTGATCGCCCGCCCTGACGTGCATAGGCGCGCTGCCGTTGGGTATGGTCCGGATTGGCGTATTCGTCTTCCCATCCGATGTAATCCCAATAATCCACATGCAGGGCCAGGCCGATCACATCATCGCGTTTGGCCAGATCATGCATCAGCCGATCAGCCGGCGGACAGGACGAACAGCCCTGCGACGTAAACAGCTCAACCACGACGGGATCGTTTTCAGCCGCTGCCGGCGCGGCAAGAGCGAGAGAAAGCGCAGTGGCAATGACGGCGGATCTGAGCATGTGTGACCTCGGGCTGATAACTTTTCTGTCTGTGACCGATAAGATACCTGAATGGTTTAAACCCTTTGGACCTCACCCTCCAATCAAGGTTTCTTGAAACCACCCTACACCCAAGGATGTTGGAAGAGGCAGAACCAGACCGTCTTTGCGCGTCTTGGTCCTTGAACCCTGACGAAACGTGATAAAGATTGCTGTTAGCAAACCCCGTTACCCAAGTCATTTGAGAGGGAGCCAACACATGCCCATTAAAGTCGGACAGGATACCGCCAAGACACGCCGCAGCCTGAACGTGAATGGCAAATCCATTTCCTATTATTCGATTCCCGCCGCGCAAGAGGCCGGTCTGGGCGATTTTTCGAAACTCCCTGCCGCGTTGAAAGTGGTGTTGGAAAACATGCTGCGGTTCGAGGATGACGGCTTTTCCGTCTCGGTCGATGACATCAGGGCCTTTGGTGAATGGGGGGCCAATGGCGGCAAGAACCCGCGTGAGATTGCCTATCGTCCTGCCCGCGTACTGATGCAGGACTTTACCGGCGTGCCCGCCGTGGTCGATCTGGCCGCAATGCGGGACGGGATCAGGGGGCTGGGTGGCGACGCGCAAAAGATCAACCCGCTGAACCCGGTGGATCTGGTCATCGACCACTCGGTCATGATCGACGAATTCGGCAACCCGCGCGCGTTCCAGATAAATGTGGACCGCGAGTATGAACGCAACATGGAACGCTATCAGTTCCTGAAATGGGGTCAGTCGGCCTTCAACAACTTCCGCGTTGTGCCCCCCGGCACCGGTATCTGTCATCAGGTGAACCTGGAATACTTGGCCCAAACCGTCTGGACTGACACCGACCAAAGCGGTGAAGAGGTCGCTTATCCCGACACGCTGGTCGGCACCGACAGCCACACCACCATGGTCAACGGCATGGCCGTTCTGGGATGGGGCGTCGGCGGGATTGAGGCCGAGGCCGCGATGCTGGGTCAGCCGATCTCGATGCTGATACCCGAAGTTGTCGGCTTTGAACTGACGGGTGCGATGGTCGAAGGCACCACCGGCACGGACCTTGTGCTGAAAGTTGTCGAGATGCTGCGCGAAAAGGGCGTGGTCGGCAAGTTTGTCGAATTCTACGGCGAAGGTCTGGACCGCCTGCCGCTGGCCGACCGCGCGACCATCGCCAACATGGCGCCGGAATACGGCGCGACCTGTGGCTTCTTCCCCATCGACAGCGAGACCCTGCGGTATATGCGCAATACCGGACGCGACGAGGACCGTCTGGCGCTGGTCGAAGCCTATGCCAAAGAGAACGGTTTCTGGCGCGACGAGAATTACGCCCCAATCTACACCGACACACTGACGCTGGACATGGGCACCATCGTTCCGGCGATCTCGGGCCCGAAACGCCCGCAGGATTATGTGGCGCTGACCGATGCCAAGGCGGCTTTCCTGAACGAGATGGAGAAGACGTTCAAGCGCCCGATGGGCAAGGAGGTCTTGGTCAAAGGCGAAAACTACGCGATGGAGTCGGGCAAGGTCGTGATCGCCTCGATCACCTCCTGCACCAATACGTCGAATCCTTACGTGATGATCGGTGCCGGTCTGGTGGCGAAAAAGGCGCATGAGCTGGGCCTGAACCGCCAGCCCTGGGTTAAAACCTCGCTGGCGCCCGGTTCGCAGGTCGTGTCGGAATACCTTGAGGCCGCCGGTCTGCAACAGCATCTGGACGCCATCGGGTTCAACCTTGTGGGTTATGGCTGCACCACCTGCATCGGCAACTCGGGCCCGCTTCAGAAAGAGATCAGCGAAGCCATTGCCGAGGGCGATCTGGTCGCCACCTCGGTTCTTTCCGGCAACCGCAACTTCGAGGGGCGGATTTCGCCCGACGTGCGCGCCAACTATTTGGCTTCACCGCCGCTGGTGGTCGTCTACGCGCTGGCGGGCACCATGGATATCGACCTGACCTCGGAACCGATCGGGCAGGACAAGGACGGCAACGACGTCTTCATGAAGGATATCTGGCCGACCCAAAGCGAAATCGCCGATCTGGTGCAACAAACCGTTACCCGCGACGCCTTCCAGTCGAAATATGCCGATGTCTTCAAAGGCGACGAGAAATGGCAAGCGGTTGAGACCACCGACGCCGAGACCTATGACTGGCCCCCGAACTCGACCTATATCCAGAACCCGCCCTATTTTCAGGGCATGGGGCCGCAGCCGGGCACGATCTCGAATATCGAAGGCGCCAAGGTTCTGGCCATTCTGGGTGATATGGTCACCACCGACCACATCTCGCCCGCTGGGTCCTTTGCGACGACCACACCTGCGGGCAAGTATCTGACCGACCGGCAGGTGCAACCGCGTGAGTTCAACTCGTATGGCTCGCGCCGGGGCAACCACGAGGTCATGATGCGCGGCACCTTCGCCAATATCCGCATCAAGAACGAGATGCTGGACGGCGTCGAGGGGGGCTATACCAAGGGGCCGGACGGCCAGCAGACCTCGATCTATGACGCGTCGATGGCCTATCAGGCGCAGGGCACGCCGCTGGTGGTGTTCGGGGGTGAGCAATATGGCGCGGGATCATCCCGCGACTGGGCGGCCAAGGGCACCGCGCTACTGGGCGTCAAAGCGGTGATCGCCGAAAGCTTTGAGCGCATCCACCGCTCGAACCTTGTTGGTATGGGCGTCATCCCGTTCGAATTCACCGGCAACGACAACCGCAAGACGCTGGGGTTGAACGGCGATGAGACCGTCTCGATCCACGGGCTGGACTCGGTTGAGCCGCTGCAAGAGGTGCCCTGCACCATCACCTATGCCGACGGCGCCGAGAGAACCATCCTCCTCAAGTGTCGCATCGATACCGCGCCCGAAATCGAGTACATCGAAAATGGCGGCGTGCTGCAATACGTGCTGCGGAACCTGGCAAAAGCTGATTAAAAACAACAAAGCCCCGGCCAATGTGCCGGGGCTTTTGAACTGCTCATATCAATCCTTAGGGCCAACCAGAAATCAAGCGCGTGCCGCAGGCACGCTCCGCTTGGCAACGGTTAAATCTACTGGCCTGCTTTCTCCAGCGCAGGCCGGATGGTGCTTTCGATCACGCGTTCGGTGATCGGCCCGGCAAACCGGAGGATGATCGTGCCCTCACCATCGATCACATAGGTTTCGGGCACACCATACAGACCCCAGTCCAGCGCCATGCGTCCCTGTTCATCCCGTCCGATGGCCGAGTACGGGTCGCCCAGATCGGTCAGGAACGTCTCGGCGTTGCCCAAGGGATCCTTGTAGTTGATGCCGTAGACCGGGATGCCTTCCTCTGCCAGCGCCTCGAGATTCGGATGTTCAGCGCGGCAGGGGGCACACCAACTGGCCCAGTAGTTGACCAGCTTGACCTCGCCATCGCGCAGGGTCGCATCGTCGAACATCGTCTTGCCCGGAAACTCGGTCAGAACGACCGGCGGTGCGGGCTGGCCCTGACGGGCCGACGGCAACGTGTCGTCCGAGCCATCCTTCAACTGCACCAAGGCCGCGACGGCAAACGCGCCAAAGATCAGCGGCGGCGCCAGCATCAGGGGCGAGATCTTAGCCATTGCGCGTCATCCTTTGTTCGACCTTTTCCATCTCGGCCCGGACCTTGCGCCCGCGCGCGATGCTGAACACGACCAGCACCACCAGCAGCGCAATCGAGGCCGCATAGGACCACAGCACCGTATCGGCATATTTTCCAAGATCAGGGATCATCCGTTTACCCTTTCCCGTGCCTGCAGCGCCTTGATCCGCCGCGCCCGGATTTCCGTTCCGGTGCGATACAGAACCAGCGCGATGAACAGCAGCACAAACCCGATGATGCACAGCAGCAGCGGATAGAAGTAGATGTTGCTGACCTTCTCTTCGGTATCCGCCCCGGTTACGGCCGCCGCACGCATCACCGATGCGCCCTGATGCAGGCCCTGGTTCCAGAAGTTCACCGCATAGCGGCTGAGCAGCGCAAAGACCGAGCCCACAAGGCACAGGACCGAGGTCAGATCAGCCGCCGTATCGGGGTCTTCGATTGCCTCCCACAGGGCGACGTAGCCCAGGTAGAACAAAAACAGGATCAGGAACGAGGTCAGGCGCGGATCCCAGGCCCACCAAGTGCCCCACATCGGCTGCCCCCAGATCGCCCCGGTCGCCAAGGCGATCAGCGTCATGACGATGCCAATGGGTGCCGCAGCACGGGCAGCCAGCGCGCTGACATGGTGCCGCCGTACAAGCCAGACCAGCGAGGTCGCCAGCATCATCAGCCAGCAATTGATCGCCATCAGCGCCGCTGGCACATGCAGATAGATGATCTTGACGGTCGAACCCTGCTTGTAATCGTCCGGCGTGAAGAAGAACCCCCAGACCAGTCCGACAACGATACACGCAAGCGAGGTCACCCAGAAAAACGGCATCACCCGTTCGCTGGTGGCAAGGAACTTGCGTGGGTTGGCGTATTCCCAGAGGGCGTTGGCTTTGGCTGCGATAGACATGGGCCTTATCTAGTCCGAGTCGGGTGCGTTCTCAATTGACATTGGTCAAAGTTTGAACGCGTCACCGAAGGTTGATGCGCAGAACAGCTGCGCTGGCAAAGGGCAGCAGGGCAATCGTGGCCGCCGTGATCCCCGCCAGCATCAGCAGGGGCGTCTGTGTCTCCATCCCCGTGGCGCCACGGCGCGCGACTTCTGCCCCAAAGATCAGCGTCGGCACGTAAAGCGGCAGGACCAGCAGCGACAACAGCAGCCCGCCGCGTTTCAGACCCACCGTCAGGGCTGCGCCAAAGGTGCCGATGACACTCATCGCCGGGGTGCCGATCAGCAGGGAAATCACCAGCCAGAAGAACCCCGGCACCGGCAGGTTCAGCAGCACGCCCAGAAACGGCGCGGCCAGCACCAGCGGCAGACCGGTGGTCAGCCAATGAGCCAGCGCCTTGATCGAAACCACTGACTCAAGCGGCAGCGGCGCAGTGGCCAGCAGGTCCAGCGAGCCGTCTTCCCAATCCAGCGCCAGCAGGCGGTCCAGCGACAACAGGCAGGCCAGCAGCGCGCCCAGCCACAGGATGCCTGGCGCGATAGTGGACAACAGCGAAGATTGCGGCCCCACCGAAAACGGCACCAGAACGGTCACGATCAGAAAGAATGCCAGACCAAGGCCAAAGCCCCCGCCCGCGCGGAGGGCCAGTTTCAGGTCACGCAGCAAAAGAGCGATCACAGGAAGCCTCCGTCGAAATCGTCGATGGGTTTGGGTTTTGCCTTATTGGGGCCGACATCCAGAACCTCGCCATCCAGGCCGAGGTCGATATGGGTGGCGATAAGCGCAGACCCGCCCTGCCCTAGATGCGCACGCACAGCGTCGGCGAACATCTGCACTGCATTACGGTCCAGCGATACGGTGGGTTCGTCCAGCATCCAGATCGGCCGCCCGGTCACCAGCATCCGCGCCAGACCCAGCCGCCGTTTCTGCCCTGCCGACAGGTTGCCTGCATGACGGTCCGACAGCTCGTTCAGCGCAAAGGCGTCCAGCGCGGACTGGATACCATTCGTGCCAAAGACCGAGGCCCAGAAAGTCAGGTTTTCCACGACGGTCAACGTCGGCTTCAGCCCATCGGAATGCGAGGCATAGGCGATCTGATCCTCGGCCCCTTCAATCTGTCCGGTCAGCGGCGGCTGTAACCCCGCCAGCGTGCGTAGCAGCGTCGTCTTGCCGATGCCGTTCGGCCCGCGCAGGATCAGCGCCTTGCCGGGTGGCAGCGCAAAGCTCAGCCCTTCTAGGACGGGAACGCCGCCACGGGCGATGGCCAGATCGGTCACAGTCAGTGTCATGGGTTCCGCTTATCCGATTGCTGACAGAGGCAAAAGGCAAGATTTGCCGCAGGCTCTGCGACTGGGTCAGACCGGCAATAGCGCCAGCGCAACACGGCGGCCTTCGGACAACAGCACATTGTAAGTGCGGCACGCCGCAGGGGAGTTCATGATCTCCACCCCAACTCCCGCATCCTCAAGCGCCGTACGCAGCTCGGATGGGATATGCGTCAGCGCCTCTCCGGTGCCGATGAACAGAACGTCCACCGCCTCGGACAACGCCAACAGCGGCGCATCGTCGGTGTATCCGCCCCAGTCCGAGGTTCCGGCGGGACCTGTCAAAACAGCCCCATTGTAGACCTGCCCGCCAATGCGAAAGAAGCCGGGGCCGTAGCCATCGATCGGAACTGCGTTGTTATAGGATATCTCATTCAGGCGCATGGGCACCTTCTAGCCCCAAAGCGGCAGGCCCGACAAGGCCGCAACCGCAATCGCCAAATAGGCAGCGGCGCGGTAAAGCCGTTCGTATTCGGGTCGAAACAGCCAGCCTCCCAGCCAATTGCCCAGAAGGTTCGGCACCGACAGCATCAGCCCCAAGGCCACAGCGGGCCACGTGACCCGTCCCATGCCGGTCAGGTACCCAAGGATGAGGAAATCGAACACGAACAGGAACAGCAGGATCGTCGCGCGGATCACCTCAACCGGTAAGGGCCGCGACATGTAGAAAAGGATCACCGCCGGACCGGGCAAGCCCGCCACGCCGCCCAGAAACCCGGCAGCGCCACCGATGCCAGTGACCATCGCGCGACCTACCCGCCCGTGATACCGCAGCCCGAGAATCAACACGGCCAGCATGAAGAGCGCCAGAAAGCTGACCGCATAGCGGAACACTTCGGGTTCAACCCGCGTCAGCACCCACAACCCCACCGGCAACAACAGCGCGCATCCGGCCGCCAGTCGCACCAGATCACCCCGGTCCACGACACGCCAGGCCCGGCGCAGGTTCGGCAGCGGCCCGAATATATCCATGATGGTCAGGCCGATCAGGGCTCCGAACGGGCCAAGGAACGGCGTAGCAATGGGAAGAAAGATCAGCGCAGTTCCGAACCCGGAAAACCCGCGCACAATGCCGCCAAGAAAGGCCGCAAAAACGATAACGGCCAGCCCCGTTGGGGACTGGCCGAATATCTCAGGCGTCGATGTTGGCAAACTGATTGCCCGCCGTATTCGACGGTTTGGACCAGTCGCGCTTGACCCCCAGCCACAGCAGGATGGTCGAGGCCACGAAGACCGACGAATAGGTCCCAACGATCACACCCCAGATCATCGCGAAGACAAAGCCGCGGATCACGTCGCCGCCCAGCACGTAAAGCGAGATCAGCGCCAACAGCGTGGTAACCGAGGTCATCACCGTCCGGCTGAGCGTTTCGTTGATCGAGATGTTCAGAACCTCTTTCAGGTCCTTCTTCTTGTACTTTCGCAGGTTCTCGCGCACCCGGTCGAACACGACCACGGTATCGTTCAGCGAATAACCCACGATGGTCAGAAGCGCCGCGATGATGGCCAGATCGAACCGGATTTGCAGCTCTGAGAAGATGCCGATGGTCAGGATCACGTCATGCACCAAAGCAGCGACGGCCCCCAGCGCAAACTGCCATTCGAAGCGCAGCCAGATGTAGACCAGCACCGCCCCGATGGCGAGCATCACCGCAATCACGGCGGTCTGGATCAACTCGCCCGACACTTTGGGGCCGACGGATTCGACCGAGACAAATTCGATATCCGGCGCGGCAACCTTTAGCGCCTCTTCTACCGCGCTGACCGTGGCGGCCGAGACCGCCTCGGCATCAGCCTGCGCCTGAATGCGGATCATGGCGACATTTTCGTCCGCGCCGAAGGTCGGGTCGAAAATCTCGGTGATCGTCACATCACCCAGTTCCAACGGCGCGATGGCGTCACGATAGGCGCCGATGTCGATCTCTTGCGTGGATTGGGTCCGGATCGTGGTCCCGCCGCGGAAGTCGATGCCAAAGTTCAGCCCCTGCAGCATGAAGGACGTAAACGCCACAACCATCATCAGGGCCGAGATGCCCAGCCAAACCTTCCAGCGGCTGAAGAAATCGAACGAGGTGTTCTGGGGTACGAGTTTCAGTCTCATGTCAAACCTCGATCGTTTTCGGACGGCGGCGTTCGAACCACATCACGACAAACAGGCGCGTGACGAAGATCGCAGTGAAGGCCGAGGTCAGAATACCCAGACCCAGCGTAATCGCGAAACCGCGCACCGGTCCGCTGCCCATGGCAAACAGGATAACGGCGGTGATGAAGGTGGTCACGTTGGCGTCGACAATGGCCGACAGCGCCTTTTCATAACCCAGCTCGATCGCACGCGCCGGGCCTCTGGCGGATTTCAGTTCCTCGCGGATACGTTCAAAGATCAGCACGTTGGCGTCCACCGCCATACCCACCGTCAGAACGATGCCTGCAATACCCGGCAGGGTCAGCGTGGCCCCGATCAGCGACAGCAGGCCAAAGATCAGCCCCACGTTGATGATCAGCGCGATATTGGCAAACACGCCGAACAGACCATAGCTGAGCGCCATGAAGCTGAGCACCGCAACAAAGGCCACGATGGTCGCGGTTTTACCCGCGTCGATACTGTCCTGCCCCAACTCGGGGCCGATGGTGCGTTCTTCCAGGAACTCCAACCCGGCAGGCAGCGCACCGGCGCGCAGCAACACGGCCAGATTGGTGCTTTCCTCGACAGTGAAGTTGCCGGTGATGATGCCTGACCCACCCGGGATGTGGCTTTGGATCACCGGGGCCGAGATCACCTCGTCATCCAGCACGATGGCGAAGGGTGCACCGATGTTGTCGCGGGTGTAGTCGCCAAACTTACGTGCGCCGGACGTGTTGAACCGGAAGCTGACCGCCGGGCGGCCGTTTTGGTCGAAGGAAGGCTGCGCATCCACCAGTTCCTCACCAGTTACGACCGGTGCGGATTCGATGATGTAGTACACGCCACTTTCGTCAATCGATGGAACCACTTCTTGCCCGATGCCCGGAACGGCATCCGGATCGGTGCCGCGCCCCACAACCGGGTTGAAAGTCAGCTGCGCGGTGGTGCCGATTATATCCTTCAGCTCACCGGCGCTGCCGATGCCCGGCACCTGAATCAGAATACGATCCGCGCCCTGACGCTGAATTGTGGGCTCGCGGGTACCGACCTCGTCAATCCGGCGACGGATGATTTCCAGCGCCTGACGTACGGTGCGGTCGTCCGAGGCCAGCTTCTCAGCCTCTGACAGTTGCACGACGATGGTGTCACCCTCGGCACGGGCTTCGATATCGGTAGCACCAACGCCGGTCAGCGTCTGTACCTGACGGGCCAGACCACGCACGACTTCCAACGCGCGGGGCATGCCCTCGGGCTGGCTGATGCGAACGCGAATCTCATCCGGGGCCGATTCCTGTTTTCGGATCGTGCCCACCGTTGCGCGCTCATCCCGCAGGGCGTCGCGGATTTCCGGCCACATCGCCTCCATCCGGGATTCGTAGACATCTTCGACCTTCACTTCGGCCAGCAGATGCGCCCCGCCGCGCAGGTCGAGGCCAAGATTGACCAGCGACGACGGCAGCCAGTTCGGCCACTGCGCCGCTTGCGCCTGCATTTCGGGGGTGTCGATGCCAAGCTCGATCGCGGCCTTGGCATCGTTGGATTGCTCGACGCGCGTGTAGAACGCATTCGGCAGGGCCATCAGCAGACCGGTCACGCAAACCAGCCAGATCAGAACCCGCTTCCAGGTATCAATTTGCAGCATTACCCTGCCTTTTCAAGGGATTGTCGCGCGAAATTACTTCGCCGGTTCGGTCTTGTTCAGAACCTGAGCGATGGTCGACTTGACCACGCGAACCTTGACGTTCTCGGCCAGCTCGACTTCGATCTCGTTCTCGCCTTCCTTGACCTTCGACACCTTGCCGATCAGACCACCCTGGGTGACCACCTGATCGCCCCGGCGCACGGCCTCGACCATGGCCTGATGTTCCTTCATCTTCTTCTGCTGCGGACGGATCAGCAGGAAATACATGATCGCAAAGATCAGGATCAGCGGGAGAAACTGGGCGATTGCGCCACCTTCCATGGGATATTCCTTTTGGTTTGGAGATGCGGAAGGGCTCCGCAAATTTGGCGAGAACCTATGCCTTGAACCCGCCGTTTGCAAGCAAAGGCGGCACCGGAATGTTTCGGTTCGGCACAGCCGGTGCAAAGGATGTTCCCAAGCGTTGCAGATATGTCCTAGGAACGCCGGTCGACATGGATATAGTCAAGGGTAAGGAGGCCGAATGACAAGAAACTTCAAACCCTTCCAGTTGTTGCTGCATCTGTTGCTTGCGACTGTTGTCATCGTCCTTTTGTCCACACCCATCGCGGCACAGGACGCACCGGCTGAACCACCAGACCCCGAGATAAGCGACACCGAGGTTTTCAAGGCCCCAGTTATCGTCGATGGCGACACACTGTTCTTTTTGCGCGGCTCCAGCGCCCTTCCGGCCTCGGAGCGGGCGGAGCGCGTGCAAAACAGCATCATCGAGGTTGCCGAAGCATCCGAGTCTCCGGACGTCGAAATCACCTTTGAAGAAACCGATCTGGGAACGCGTATCCGGGCCGACGGCAGCATCATTTCGATCGTCACAGTGGCCGACGCCGAACTGGACCAGATGGAGCTGGACGTTCTCACCTTCCTGCACGGCGACGCCATCAAAGAGGCCATCATTGCCTACCGCGCCAACCGAACCGAACAGGCGCGCGTGTCCGGTGCCATCGAAGCTGCGGCCTGGACGGTTGGATTTGTCGTGTTCATCGTGGCGATCCTGTGGCTGCACCGCCGGATCAGGCGGCGCACGCTGAAATTCGTCAAACGCCACCTCAAGGACGTGGAAACCGCCACAGCCAAAAGCGTTCAGGCCGAGGCGATTGCCGCACTGGTCCGGTACGGCCTGAATTTCATCCTGCTGGTAATCTTCTTTCTGGGCTTCTACTACTACCTGTCCTTCGTCCTGCTGGCCTTTGCCGAAACCCGCTATTTCGCGCAGCTGCTTCTGACCTACCTGACTGAACCGGTCCTGCTGATTTTCAAGGGGATCATCAGCTATATCCCCAACTTGATCATGCTGGCGCTGATCACCTGGGTGACGTTGTATATCATCAAGGGGATGCGGGTGTTCTTTGACGCGGTCGAGGCGGGCTCGTTCGATCTTGGTGATTTTGAAAAACACTGGATCAACCCCACCTTCAATATCGCCCGCGTCGTCGTCATCATGATCGCGCTGGTCTTTGCGGTGCCTTACATTCCGGGGTCGGATTCGGCCGCGTTTCAGGGGCTGACCATTCTGGTGGGTGCGATGCTGTCGCTGGGTGCGAACTCGGTCGTGTCGAACATGCTGGCGGGGCTGTTCGTGATTTACCGCCGCTCGACCTCGATCGGGGACCGTATCCAGATCGGGGATCACGTTGGCGACGTGGTGCAGATCAAGTTGATGGAGACACATCTGAAGTCGATCAAGAACGAGTTGATCTCGATCCCGAACGCACAGTTGATGAATTCGGACGTGGTGAATTTCTCGAAGAAAACCGACGGCAGCGGTCTGCTGCTGCACACCACCGTCGGCATTGGGTATGAAGAACCGCCCGAAAAGGTCGAAGCGATGCTGATCGAGGCCGCCCATCGGACCAAGGGGATCAAGGCCAAGCCGGAACCCTTTATTTTGTGGACCGCTCTGGCGGATTACGCGATCAACTATCAGATCAACGGCTATACCACGCGCGGTAGCAGCATCCCGAAAATCCGCTCGGACCTGCATCGCAACATCGTGGCCGTGTTCAATGAGAACAATGTGCAGATCATGACACCCTCTTACATGGCCGATCCGCCCGAGCCGAAAATCCCGGCAGAGGAATGGGATGGCCACCTGGCGCATGAATCGCACGAGGGCGCGGATAAGTCGTAACCGGTGCTACACCCTGCCTTTCAGATGGTGCATAAGCGGTTTCAGTGATTCACGCATTTAAGGATCTGAACCATGCACGACATCCGCGCCATTCGCGAAAACCCAGCCGCCTTCGACGCCGCTCTTGCGCGCCGTGGGGACGCGCCGGTGTCGTCAGATTTGCTGAGGCTGGACGAAAGCCGCCGCGCCAAGATTCTGGCCGCAGAAACCGCGCAGGCCGAACAGAACAAGGCCAGCAAAGAGGTCGGCGCTGCCAAAGGGCGCGGCGATGAGGCCGAGTTCGAACGCCTGCGCGCACTGGTCGCCGAGAAAAAGGCCGAGGTTTCGCGCATGCAGACCGAAGCCAAGGATCTGGACGCCCTGCTGATCGACCAGTTGATCCGCATCGCCAACCTGCCCGCCGAGGATGTCCCCGCAGGCGCAGATGAGAACGACAATGTCGAGATCAACCGCTGGGGCACGCCGCGCGAACTGGATTTCGCACCCAAAGAGCATTTCGAGATCGAAGCCGTTCAGAACGGTATGGATTTTGAAACCGCCGCCAAACTCTCCGGCTCGCGTTTTGTGCTGCTGTCCGGTGGTGTCGCACGCATCCACCGCGCGCTGGCGCAGTTCATGCTGGACACACATATCAACGAGAATGAACTGACCGAGGTGAACGGCCCGGTTCTGGTTCTGTCCGAGATGATGCAGGGCACCGGCCAGCTGCCGAAATTCGGCGAAGACAGCTATCAGACCCGCGAGGGCTGGTGGCTGATCCCGACCTCTGAGGTTTCGCTGACCAATATCGTCAACGACACGATGATCGAGGAAAGCTACTTGCCCCGCCGCTACACCGCGCATTCGCTTTGCTTCCGGTCCGAGGCTGGCAGCGCGGGCAAGGACACCCGCGGGATGCTGCGCCAGCACCAGTTCGAGAAAGTCGAGATGGTCTCGGTCACGCATCCGGACAAGTCCGACGACGAACAAAAGCGCATGCTCCGCTGTGCCGAGGGTATTCTGGAAAAGCTGGGCATCCCCTATCGCACCGTGATCCTGTGCACTGGCGACATGGGCTTTGGCGCGCGCAGGACCTTTGACATCGAGGCATGGCTGCCCGGTCAGGATACGTACCGTGAGATCAGCTCGGTCTCGACCTGCGGAGACTTTCAGGCCCGCCGCATGAACGCGCGCTTCCGTCCCGAAGGCGGTGGCAAACCGGAATATGTTCACACGCTGAACGGTTCGGGCCTGGCGGTGGGGCGCTGCCTGATTGCTGTGCTGGAAAACGGCCAGAACGCCGACGGCACCGTCACCCTGCCCGAGGTTCTCGCCCCCTATCTGGGCGGCAAGCTGACACTGCAACTGGACGGCACGCTGGCCTAAAAAACCGGCGCCACAAACGGCACCGGTTCGACAATCCAAAAGGCGGAGAGGGCTTACTTCTTCGCCTTTTTCTTATCCTTCTTCTTGTCTTTGCTTTTGCTCTTGTCTTTCTTTTTGCCGTCTTTTTTCTTCTGATCTTTTTTCTTGCCGTCCTTCTTGGACTTTTTGCCCTTTTTCGACTTAGCCTTCACCTTGTCCTTGGCCTTCGAGAACACGGCTTCCATTTCTTGCAGCTTTTTGGCGGCCTTTTCGGCCTTGGCCTTTGCTTTGGCCTTCTTGCGGGCTTTTGCTTCGGCGGCCTCGGCTGCGGCTTTTTCCTCGGCCGCCTTGCGCGCGGCTTCCTCGGCGCGCTTTTCGGCTGCTGCGGCGGCGACCGTTTTGCGGGCTGCGGGTCTGCGCGCGGCAGGTTTGCGGGCCGTGGCACTTCGTGTTGAGGTTCTGGCAGCAGCGGGCTTTCTGGTCGTAGGTTTCACAGCCGGCTTGGCCGCAATGGCCTGTTTCGCTGCGGCGATCAGCACCGGCGCACGGGCAGCACCAATTCCGGACACTTTGACCAGATCTTCGGGCTTTGCTTTTGCGATGGCTTCGGCGGTTTTGAAGCCCTTGGCGACCAGCGCTTGTCCCAGCGCCTCACCTACACCCTTAACGTCGGTCACTGCGGTCATTACGAATCCTTTCTTTCTGCCTGTGCACAACCATATGCACGCTACCTATACACAACAGCAGGCCGATGGACGGTCAAAGCCGTCTCAAGGTGTCAACTGCTGTGTGCCAGCGTACCGGTCGTGTCCTTTTTCGGAAATGGCACGAGGCGCTTGGCGTCCTCGTCCCAGAGTTTGAGGTTCAGCGCCGCCACCGCTTCGGGGAATTTGATCCGGCGCGGCGTGTATTCGGGCGGCAGGTTATAGTGACACGCCCGCAACCGGTAAGACGGAATGCGCGCGTTGAAGTGATGGATGTCGTGCAAGGTAATGCACGCGACCGCATTGTCGAACCACCAGCCGAAATCCAACGCGGACGATCCCTGCAGCGCCGCCAGTTGCGGGTCCAGGTCCGGGCGGCGGTCCCAATAGGTGTCCTCGAAATTGTGCTGCAGGTAGACAAGGAACACACCCAGCATTCCGCCCAACAGCGAAAACACCAGCCAGACCAGAATGCCCGTCGTGCCCGCAATCAAATAAAGCAGGCCCAGAAACACCACGATGGACAGGTTGTGCAGCACCACGCCCGTGATCCCGAACCGCACTGTGTTCTTGGGCCAGCGATAGCGGATGAAATAGGTGAACAGCGCACCAACCGGGACCAGGACGAACGGGTTGCGGTAAAGCCGATAGAACATGCGGGTTTTCCAGTCCGCCGCATTCCATTCGCGCAGGGTCATGGTGTGGATCTCACCGGTTTCCCGGTGCTCCAGATTGCCGATGCCCGCGTGGTGCAGGTTGTGGTTCTGCTTCATCACCTCGAACGGAGCAAAGGTGAAAGGCGAAAGCCCATGTCCGGCCCATTCATTCTGTTCACGCGTTTCAAACAGGGAATGGTGGCCGCAATCATGCTGCAACACATAAAGCCGCACGGCGGAAAAGGCGAAGACGATCCCGGCGGGGATCATGATGTACCAACGGTCGACATACATGATGGCCAGTGCCAGCGACGTGAAATAAACCGCGAATGTTCCAAAATAGCTCAGCGCGGCCAGCCGATTGTCCTGCACTGCATATTGTCGTGTATATTCCCGCAAATTCATTCAGCCTGTCCCCACGAGTGGCCAAGTTAATATCACAACGAAACTATTTGCATCTTTCTGTTATTCAAGCAGCGCGCACAGAAACACATGCGCGCAGGCGAATGTTAGCCTGCGGCAGGCGGGCTGTCACGCCCCTCAGCCAAAAATGCTGAAAATTGGCGCAGTTACGCGCGACCTTTGAGATGCTTGGCCAGAGCGCCCGCGTTTTTCTTGCGCCGCCCCTTGTAGGGGTTCTTGTCGCCCTGCCCGCGCAACGTCAGGCGGATCGGGGTACCCGGCATGTCGAAATCCTCGCGCAGGCCGTTGACCAGATAGCGCGTATAGCTGTCCGGCATCTTGTCGGGATACGAGCACATGACCACGAACCCGGGGGGGCGGGTCTTGGCCTGGGTCATATAGCGCAGCTTGATCCGGCGGCCTTGCGGGGCTGGCGGCGGGTGCTGTTCCAGCATCGCGGTCAGCCAGCGGTTCAGCGCCGCGGTGGGGACGCGACGGTTCCAGACGTCATGGGCGCGCAGGATTGCGGCGCGCAGGCGTTCCAGCCCACGGCCGGTCTTGGCCGACACAGTGATCAGAGGTGCGCCACGCAGTTGTGGCAGCAGACGTTCAAAGGACTCTTTCAGATCGCGCAGCTTTTCCTGCTTGTCTTCTTCGATGTCCCATTTGTTCACGGCGACAACCACGGCGCGGCCTTCGCGTTCCGCCAGATCGGCAATGCGCAGGTCCTGCTGTTCGAACGGAATGGCGGCGTCCAGCAGAACCACTACAACCTCGGCGAATTTCACTGCACGCAGACCGTCAGAGACCGAGAGCTTTTCCAGCTTCTCTTGCACCTTGGCCTTCTTGCGCATCCCCGCCGTGTCGAAAATCCGCATCGGGGTGCTTTCGCCATCCGGATCCGCCCAGTCGATCCGCAGGCTGATGGCATCGCGGGTAATTCCGGCCTCGGGGCCGGTCAGCAGACGATCTTCACCGATGATCTTGTTGATCAGAGTGGACTTTCCTGCATTCGGGCGCCCAACGACCGCCACCTGCAACGGCTTGGCTGCGGTGATCAAAGGCGTTTCGCCCTCACCATCCTCATCCAGTTCGATATCGGTTTCCGGGGCGTTGTCCTCGGCTTTTTCGGCTGCTGCATCAGCCAGAGGCATCAGCTGCGCATAGAGGTCGGTCATCCCCTCGCCATGCTCGCCCGACAAGCGAACCGGCTCACCAAGGCCCAGGTTATAGGCCTCAAGCACACCCGCATCCGCCGCGCTGCCCTCGGCTTTGTTGGCTGCCAAAATCACGTGTTTCGAGCGTTTCCGCAGAATCTCGGCGAACATCTCGTCGGTCGGGGTCAGGCCCACCCGCGCGTCAATCATGAACAGGCAGACATCGGCCATGTCTACTGCACGCTCGGTCAGGCGGCGCATCCGGCCCTGCAGGCTGTCATCGGTTGCGTCCTCAAGACCCGCCGTATCGATCACGGTAAAACGCAGATCGCCCAGACGCCCTTCGCCCTCGCGCAGGTCACGCGTCACGCCGGGCTGGTCGTCGACCAGAGCCAGACGTTTGCCCACAAGGCGGTTGAACAGGGTGGATTTGCCCACATTCGGGCGCCCCACGATGGCGAGGGTCAGCGACATGATACTCAACTTTCAAGACTCAGACGCGCCCTTTAACGCATCTTGTCGTCAACGGAAAGCGTGTAGATCACCTTTGGTCGACACGACATACAGCGTTTGCCCCGCCACAACGGGGGCCGTAGTGGCGCCGCCGGGGACTTCGACCCTGTTGACCAACGTCCCGTCCACCGGATTGAAGAACCGCAGATAACCGTCATTCGAAGCGACCACGATGCGACCGCCCGCCATGATCGGACCATAATGTGCAACGATCGGGCCACGGCGTTTCGGTTTGTCCTTCACGAAACCCGGCAGGTCTTGCGCCCAGACGATCGAGCCGTCCGCGATATTCAGCCGGACCAACTGGCTGCGGTCGCTGATCAGGAACAGGCTGTTGCCGGCTGGCCAAACCGTGTCAACCGCGCCTTCGTCCGCAGTCCAGACCCGCTCGCCCGAATTCGTGTCAAATGCCACGGTCCGGCCCGAGTGGTTGCCGATATAGATCTTGTCGCCAGCGACCATGGGTCCGCCAGTCACGTCGACGATCTGCGCTGCGGCACGCCCCCGGCGCCCACCCGCGACCGAGGCATTCCAACGCCGGATGCCGCCCTTGCGGAACGTTGCGGCCACGTCACCCGAGCCAAAAGCAAACACGGCAAACTCGGACGCTATGACCGGAGCCGGAGCGCCAAGCACGTTGCCGACGCTCGGCGTACCCTGAACCTGCCACGCGATGCGACCATCCTTGGTATTCACCGCCCATCCGGTTTCGTCACCCGCAACCAGATACAGCAGGCCGTCATTGACCAGAGGCGCACCGCTGCCGGTGGCGTTCAGGCGCTTCTGCCATTTGATCGCGCCGGATTTCGCATCCAGCGCCGTCAGCCGCCCAAACCCGGATGACACGTAGAGCACGCCATTGGCATAGGCCAGCCCGCCACCCGTCGCATCCGAATCCCCGTCAGTTGCGGGGATCAGGTTCGTGTTCCACGCCACCTGCCCCTGCGGGGTCACCGCAGAAACGGTCGCGCGGGAATCCAGCGTATAGATCAGGCCGCCAGCAACGACCGGTTCGGCAGTGATGCGCAGCTTGCGCGAATCCCCGTCACCGATCGAGGTCGACCAGATGCGCTGAGGCGTGGCGCGCAGGGCAGCATTGGTGGTGCGGTAGGTCGGCGTTCCGGCGCTTTGCGACCAGTTGGCATTCGCCTTTTGCGCCGGCAGGCTGATCGGCTTCGCGCCGCGGGTTTCGACCTTTTCGGTATCCGAGGCCGGGCGGATATCTTCGCGCTCGCCAGGCAGGATGAGTTCTTGTTCCTCACAGGCAGCAAGCACCGTCAGCGATAGCGCCGCAACCGTCAATCCAACGCGGGAGAAAAGACTTGTCACCATAGTACTCCGAACTCGCCTGTCATATTTTTCGCCGCCGGATCAGCCCTGCTGGGCGACCAACGGTTCTGGTTCGCCGCCAAGCGCGACAATCAATTGTGCAGCACGCTGCTGAAGGTCAACGCCGACCTCTGCGTCCTGACGCATCGCCTGCAGCCGTTCAATCGCCGCATCGGTGTTGCCCTCGGAAATGTCGATCAGAGCCAGCTGTTCCTCGGCCAGCAACCGCAAAGGGGCACCCGGTGCTGCAAGGGCTTCGAACTGCTGGCGGCGGTCAGCAACCGGCAGAGTGTCGCTTTGCAGCAGCAGCGCCTTGAAGGCGGCAATGGCGCGGTAAATCTCGGGCAGATCACCCTGAACAGCAACGGCGTTCAGGCTGTTCACAGCGTCTTCGCGCGATCCGGTCTCAATCTGCGAAGACGACAGCAGCAGGTTCAAAACCGCATCACCACCGGGCGTGGCCGCGTCGATGCTGGCCAGGCTGGCGGCACGTTCGGCCGAGTCATTCTGCGTCAGCGCGCTCAGAATCTGATCCCCCAGCTTTTCTGCGGCGCCTGTGGTCCGGGCCTTGCGGATCTCGTTGAAGGCGGCACCGCCCACGATCAGGATGACGGCCAGAACGCCAATCCAGCCCCAGCGGCGCAGCAGCAGGAACAGGCGGTCGCGGCGGACCTCTTCGGTCACCTCATCAATAAAACTGTCGGTGTCGCTCATCCCTGCTCCCTGGGCTGTAACCTGTTCGTATGGCGCCATGTCATACCCCGGCGCCTTTGCCAAGCCAAGGGCCGGAATTCGCGCATTTTCACCGCAACGCGCCACCCTTGCGCAAAAAAGTGAACCGAACTATTCAGTTTAGTGTAGAAATGATACGTGCCTGACTCCATTTTCAGGCATACACGTCGAAGGACAATCGGCGGCGAATTCTGGGAGAGTCTCTGTATGCGTTTGATTTCATTCGTGAATGCGATTTTGGTGATTGCAGCACTGTTCTTTCTGGTTTTCGAACGGGACGCGCTGTTTGCTTTTGCCGGTCGTGGCGACTCTGAGGCCGATGCGGCATCCAGCACGGAATCCGCAGGCGACGTAACGTCAGGCCAGAACGCCATTGGCGTTGTTGTTCTGCGGTCCGCCGCTCGGGAAATCGACAGTGCCGTGCTGGTGCGCGGGCAGACCAAGGCCAACCGTCAGGTCGAAGTTCTGGCCGAAACGACCTCGACCGTGATTTCGGAACCCAAGCGCAAGGGCACCTTTGTCGAGGCAGGTGACCTGTTGTGCGAGCTGGACCCCGGCACCCGCCCCGCCAGTCTGGCCGAGGCCGAAGCCGCCCGGCTTGAGGCCGAAAGCCGCATCCCCGAGGCCGAGGCCCGTCTGGAAGAAGCGCACGCGCTGGTCGCCGAGGCGCAGATCAACCTGACGGCCGCGCAGAAACTTTCGGAAACCGGATTCGGATCGGAAACCCGCCGGATTTCCAGCGAGGCCGCAATGCGCTCGGCCGAGGCCGGTGTGAAAACCGCCGAGGCCGGTCTGGAAGCCACCCGTGCAGGCATCGAAGCCGCCATCGCCGAAGTCAAGGCCGCCCAGCGCGAGATCGACCGTCAGACCATCGAAGCCCCGTTCAAAGGGCTGCTGGAAAGCGACACCGCCGAATTGGGCAGCCTGATGCAACCCGGCTCACTGTGTGCCACCGTCATTCAGCTGGACCCGATCAAGCTGGTCGGTTTCGTGCCCGAGGTCGATGTGAACAAAATCCTTGTCGGCTCGGAAGCGTCGGCGCGGCTGGTGACCGGTCTTCAGGTCGCAGGCCGTGTCACATTCCTGAGCCGGTCTGCCGATGAAACGACCCGTACCTTCGAGGTTGAGATCACCGTCCCGAATCCGAACCTGACTATCCGCGATGGTCAGACCGCCGATATCCGCATTTCGGCCGAAGGAGCCAAGGCGCATCTGCTGCCACAGTCTGCCCTGACACTGAATAACGAAGGTCAGGTTGGCGTCCGCACCGTAGGCGCCGAGAATTTGGTCGGCTTCATGCCGATCCGTTTGCTGCGCGACACGGCCGAGGGCGTCTGGGTCGACGGGCTACCGGAAACCGCGGATGTCATCGTTGTGGGGCAGGAATTTGTGACACAGGGCGTCACGGTCAAGCCCACCTATCGGGAAGCTGAACAATGACCGGATTGGTAGGATGGGCCGCCGACAGGGCCCGCATGGTTCTGGCCTTCATCGCGATCTCGCTGATTGTCGGCGGGTTTGCCTATGTCAGCCTGCCCAAGGAAGGCGAGCCGGATATCGAAATCCCGGCCCTGTTCGTCTCGGTCCAGTTTCCTGGCATCTCTGCCGAGGATTCGGAAAACCTGCTGATCAAGCCGATGGAAACCGAGCTGGCGGATCTGGACGGTCTGAAAGAGATGACCGC
Organism: Ruegeria sp. AB10; assembly: GCF_056542745.1. Lineage (NCBI taxonomy): Bacteria > Pseudomonadati > Pseudomonadota > Alphaproteobacteria > Rhodobacterales > Roseobacteraceae > Ruegeria > Ruegeria sp. AB10. The sequence continues at coordinate 334,411 of NZ_JBQGAI010000002.1, forward strand.
CACTGCCGCCGAGGGATACGCAGGTATCGCGCTCGAATTCGATTTCGGCTGGGACAAGACCGCGATCATGGCGGATGTGCGTGATGCGATGAACAGCGCTCAGGCCGATTTCCCGGACGGAGCCGAGCAGTATTCGTTGTTCGAAATCAATTTCTCCGAATTCCCCATCGTCATCGTCAACCTGACCGGTGCTGTGCCCGAACGCACGATGGCGCGCATTGCCAAAGACCTGCAGGACGATCTGGAAGCGCTGGATTCGGTGCTTGAGGCCGGGATAGCGGGCAATCGCGACGAACTGCTTGAAGTCATCATCGACCCGCTGCGGCTTGAGGCCTACGACGTATCGGCGGATGAGTTGATCAGCGTCGTACAAAACAACAACCAGCTGATCGCCGCAGGTGAGGTCGACACCGCGCAAGGCACATTCTCGGTCAAGATCCCGTCGTCGTTCAAAACCGCTGAGGATGTCTACAGCCTGCCCGTCAAGGTCAATGGCGACCGTGTCGTGACCATGGGTGAGCTGGCGCAGATCAACTATACTTTTGAAGACCGCGAAGGCACCGCCCGGTTCGACGGCGAATCCACCGTGGCGTTGCAGGTGGTCAAACGCAAGGGCTTCAACCTGATCGACACCGTGGCGCAGGTGAAAGAAACTCTTGCCGTTGCGCAGGAAAAATGGCCCGCCGAGCTGCGTGCCGCCGTCGATGTCGGAACCTCGAATGACCAGAGCCGCATCGTCGACTCGATGGTGCGCCAGCTTGAGGGCTCGGTCCTGACCGCCATCGCGCTGGTGATGATCGTGGTTCTGGCCTCGCTGGGCACCCGCGCCGCGCTGCTGGTGGGCTTTGCCATCCCGACCTCGTTCCTGCTGAGCTTTGCGTTTTTGGCCATCATGGGCGTCAGCATCTCGAACATGGTGATGTTCGGGTTGATCCTGGCCGTGGGGATGCTGGTCGATGGGGCCATCGTGGTGGTGGAATACGCCGACAAACGCATCAAGGAAGGCATCGGCCCGATGCACGCCTATGTCGAGGCGGCACAGCGGATGTTCTGGCCCATCGTATCGTCCACCGCGACAACGTTGTGCGCCTTCCTGCCGATGCTGTTCTGGCCGGGTGTTCCGGGCGAGTTCATGAAGATGCTGCCGATCACACTGATTTTCGTGCTGTCCTCGTCGCTGATCGTCGCGCTGATCTACCTACCCGTCGTGGGTGGTGTCTCGGGCCGCCTCAGCCGGACTTTCGATCACACCTCAAACTGGCTGCGCGGTGTCGCTCCGTGGTGGGTGCGGGCCGTGCTGGTGCCGCCGTCGCTGTATATGATCTTCCTTGGCGCAATGCAGATGCTGAACCCGGACTACCTGTTGCCCGGGGGCGTGGTGTCGGGTGCGCTGTTGTTCATCGCAGGCGGCTTTGCCGGTTCCGTGACCCTGAGCGCCGCCAAGATCGAGCGCCACCACGAAGAACGAGTCCACACCGCGCGTGAGCATACCCCGTTCGGTTACGTGGTCAAATTCCTCGTCGGCAACCCGATCATGCCGGTGGTTTCCATTGCTGTCGTCGCCCTCGGTGTCATGGGGGTGATGACCTATTTCATGAACAACAACCGTGGTGTCGAGTTCTTCGTCGAAACCGAACCGGAACAGGCCACTGCCTATGTCCGTGCGCGGGGCAACCTGTCGCTGCACGAAAAAGACGCGATGGTGCTGGCCGCCGAAGAGGTGATCAGCGCACACCCGGCCGTGACCAACGTGTTCGCCTTTGCTGGCGAAGGAGGTCTGAACCAGAACAACGGTGGCGCGCAGGCGCCTGCCGATACCGTGGGCCGTGTGCAGTTCGAAATCACTCCATGGGAAGACCGACCCAAGCAGACCGAACCCGCCCTGTTCGGGCTGTTCGACCGCGAAACCATCGCCCCGGAATACGATGGTGATTTCGTTCTGGACGAGTTGAACGCGGAACTCGCCAAGCTGCCCGGCTTCATCGTGGAAATCCTGCCGCTGGAACAGGGTCCGGCCGGGGCCAAGCCCGTGCATCTGCGCATCAAGGGCGACGGGTGGGAAGACCTGACCGAAGCCGCCCAATCGGCGCGCGCCGTGTTCGACGAAACGCCCGGCCTGATCAAGGTCGAAGACACCATGCCCCTGCCCGGCATCGACTGGCAGATCGACGTGGACGTGGCCAAGGCTGGCCGGTTCGGCGCCGACGTCGCCACTGTCGGCGCGATGGTGCAACTGGTCACGCGCGGCATCCTGCTGGGTGAAATGCGCCCCGACAGCACCGATGAAGAGGTTGAGATTCGCGTCCGCCTGCCCGAAGACGACCGGGTTCTGTCGACACTCGACTCGCTTAAGGTACGCACGCCCGACGGGCTGGTGCCGCTGTCCAACTTCGTCACCCGCCAGCCGGTGGCCAAACTGGCCGAGATCAACCGGATCGACCAGCAGCGGTACTACGACGTGAAGGCGGATGTCGAACCGGGGTTGATCGACGTCGTGCATATAAGTGCTGATCATAGAGATGAGAGCATAGACACAGAATTTAAGGAAAAGCGGCTGGCCATTGTTCGAGCAGTAGAGGAAGGCAATTCCTCTACACTACCAACGATTTCCGACAAAAACGGAAAGATCTTTGAGGTCATGCAGCTCACCGGTGCTGCCGACATTCAGGAATTGCAGGAGAAAGCCACTTCTTCGAATTTCTGGCCAATTAACCCGAACGAACGTATCGCTCTTCTGACCAAGTGGCTTGAAACCAATCCCTTCAACAACACCGTCAGCTGGGAATGGACCGGCGACCAGGAGGATCAGGAGGAATCCGGAGCCTTCCTGCAAAGCGCCTTCCTGGGCGCACTGGGTCTGATGTTCGTGATCCTGCTGGCGCAGTTCAACTCGCTGTATAACTCGGTGCTGGTGCTGCTGGCGGTTGTGCTGTCGACCACTGGGGTTCTGATCGGGATGATCGTCATGCAACAGCCGTTCTCGATCATCATGACCGGCACAGGCATCGTGGCGCTGGCGGGGATCGTGGTGAACAACAACATCGTTCTGATCGACACCTATCAGGAATACAGCCGCTACATGCCCCGGATCGAGGCGATCGTCCGCACCGCCGAGGCGCGTATCCGTCCGGTTCTGCTGACCACCCTGACCACGATGGCCGGTCTGACGCCGATGATGTTCGGCCTGTCGCTGGACTTCATCAATGGCGGCTATTCGATCAACAGCCCGACGGCGCTGTGGTGGAAACAGCTGGCCACGGCAGTGGTGTTTGGCTTGGGCATCGCCACGGTCCTGACGCTGATCGTTACGCCTTCGCTGCTGGCGCTGCGGGTGTGGGTGACAACCTATCTGGTATGGCTGGGCAGAGTTCTGGCTCGCGCAACAAGAGGACGGTCCAGCCAAATTGCGCAGGATATGGCCATCGGCAAGGCCGCCCGTCAGGCGCAGGCAACCGAGGTTGTCTGGGACGACGAGACCCCCCCGGCGGACCAAGACAAAGACCCCGGACAAGACCCGGGTCCCCGGCCCACATCACCGCTGAAAGCTGCGGAATAGGAAAAAGGCGAGCCGGAAAGCTCGCCTTTTTTCAATTTGCGTGGTCAGTCACTTGGACAAACGGGTCCAGGTCTGGTGCCCACAAATCGCGTGATCACAACCGCGTACGCGCAGGGTATCCCCGTCCAGCGTCATCTGCGGCACGACGTCCACATTGACCATGGGAATCCAGAAATCCCCTCCGCCGTATTTACCGCCTCCTTCGGCAGCCACATCCCAGAACAGTTTCTTGCCGATATTCGGGGTCTGCACCTCTTTGCCGGACGTGTCATAGGCCGACTGAATCTGGCCGCAAAACTTGTCTCCGCAGGCCGAAATCTTGATATGAGAAATCAGCTTTTTCCGGTCCGGTTCGGTTTTCCAGACGCCCACGATGGGATCGGCCGCCGCAAGGGCTGGCGCCAACAGGGCGAGCGCGGCTGCAATAGCTGCAAGTCGAACGAGTTTTCGCATCACACCACCTCCTCCTATACCCGGCTATCATAGCACATCCCCGCGCAGCGTATGTCAGGCGGCCTGTGCATCCGATTGCTGGCGGCTCCACAACTGCGCATAGCGGCCTTCGCGTTGCAGCAGTTCATCATGGGTGCCCTGCTCAAGGATTTCTCCCTGTTCCAGCACGACGATGCGGTCAGCCTCAGCGATGGTGCTGAGCCGGTGCGCGATGGTCAGTACGGTGCGCCCTTCCCCGGCCCGCGCCAGCGCGTCCTTGATGTCCTGTTCGGTATCGGTATCCAGCGCCGAGGTCGCCTCGTCCAGCAACAGGATCGGCGGGTTCTTGAGCAGCGTTCGGGCGATGCCGACCCGCTGTTTTTCGCCACCCGACAGCTTCAGTCCCCGCTCGCCAACCTTGGTGTCATACCCTTCGGGCAGCGTGACGATGAAGTCGTGAATCTGGGCGGCTTTCGCAGCGGCTTCGACCTCTTCCTGGCTGGCGCCATCACGGCCATAGGCGATGTTATAGCGGATGGTGTCGTTGAACAGCACCGTGTCCTGAGGCACCACGCCAATCGCGGAATGCAGGCTGTTCTGCGTCACGTCGCGCACGTCCTGCCCGTCGATCTTCAACGCGCCGCCGGTCACGTCATAGAACCGGAACAGCAGCCGCCCGATGGTGGACTTGCCCGAACCCGTTGCCCCAACGATGGCCACGGTCTGCCCTGCCGGCACCGTCAGCGACACGCCCTTGAGGATTTCCCGGTCCAAGTCATAGCCGAAATGGACTTTCTCCAGCGTGACCTCTCCGCCATTGACCACAAGGTCCGGCGCGTCGGGTTTATCAGTGACCTCGGCGGGTTGTTCCAGCAGGTCGAACATCTGCCCCATATCCACCAGCGACTGGCGGATTTCCCGGTACACCGTGCCCAGAAAGTTCAGCGGCACGGTGATCTGGATCATGTAGGCGTTGACCATGACGAAATCACCCACGGTCAGCGAACCATTCTGCACCCCGATAGCAGCCAGAACCATCACTCCGATCAGCCCGCAGGTGATCAGGAAAGACTGGCCGAAATTCAGAAAGGCCAGCGAGTATGCCGTTTTCAGCGCCGCCCCAGCATAGGCCTTCATCGAAACGTCATAGCGTGCAGCTTCGCGTTGTTCGGCGTTGAAATATTTGACGGTTTCAAAGTTCAGCAAGCTGTCGATGGCCCGTTGGTTGGCCTCGGTATCCTGATCGTTCATCTCACGCCGCAGCTTCACGCGCCATTCAGTGACGGCGAAAGTGAACCAGATATAGAAGCCGATGGTCACCGCCACAACGACCAGATACCAGACATCGAACAGCCACATCAGGATGATCGCCACCAGCAGCAGTTCCAGGATCAGCGGCCCGATCGAGAACAGCAGGAATCGCAGCAGGAATTCCACGCCTTTCACGCCGCGCTCGATGATCCGGCTAAGCCCCCCGGTGCGGCGCGTCACATGATAGCGCATCGAAAGCTGGTGGATGTGCTGAAAGGTCTCAAGCGCCAAGGCCCGCAAGGCGCGCTGCCCCACCGGTGCAAAGGCCGCATCGCGCAGCTGTTGAAAACCAACGGTCATCATCCGCGCCACGCCGTAGGCCACGGTCAGCCCTACGGCCCCCAAGGCCAGCGGCGGTACGCCCTCTCCGGCCAAAGCGTCAACCGCGCCCTTGTACAGGATCGGCGTGTAGACCGCGATCAACTTGGCCAGCACCAACATCCCAAGCGCCAGAACCACCCGGCGTTTGACCCAGGGCTCATCCTCGGGCCAGAGATACGGCGCAACCTTGCGGATCGTGCGCCAGCCGGAACGGCGCTCGTCTGTTTTGGGCATGTCATCGGAATGCATCGGGGCTGTTCGTCTCATCACGTACCTGATCTGCGGTCAGAGATAGCCCCTGCCCCGAAAAGGGCCAGAGGCAAAAGGTTTATTCAGGGATCGTGAATATCTGACCGGGATAAATCAGGTCAGGGTCACGGATCGCATCCCGGTTGGCTTCGAACAGCCTGACATACAGAACACCGTCGCCGAACCGTTCGCGCGAAATGGCCCAGAGCGTGTCGCCTTTCTGCACGGTCACGGACCGGATCGCAGGCGTGTCGGAATCAAGTTCCGGTTCGTCGGTCGCCTCGGCCGCGCGCAGAACCTCTTGCGGTTCGCGCTTGAACGGGGTTTCCAGGCGGCTGACCACCGTGCCATCCGCGCCGACCTCATCCACGCGCAGGGTATAGACGCCGGGTTCGACCCCATCCAACTCACTGCGCCATTTTCCGTCTTCGGCGGGGGTCAGATCATCCACCAGCCGGTTGTCCAGATAAAGGCGTACAACCGATCCGTCCGGCACCCGGCCCGTCAGTTCGACATCGCCGGTATTGGAATAGCCGATCGTGTCCAGAGCAACCTGATCCGGCGCCTGCGGTTGCGCTGTGGGCGCCTGCACCAGTTCGACGCCATCCTCACCGGACCGCAGGACGGCAACCCCCTGGGGCTGCGCATCTTCACCGTCGGCTTGCGCCGTCTGTTCGGGCTCAGCATCTGGCGCGGACGCGGCGGCTGTTTCGGTTGCTGGTTCCGGCGCGGGCGCGACTGCTGTTTCGGTTGCCGCAGCCTCTTCGATTTCCGCACTCTCCGGCTCAGCATTTGCGGTTTCAGTCGGTTCGGCAGGCGCTGCAGGTTCGTCCACCGGTTCCGGCTCTGGCAGGGCCGCGATAACATAGTCATCCGAACGCACCGGCAGATCGCCCTGCGTTTCCAGCGTCAGGCCACGCGCGGTGTCGGAAAACGGGATCGACACGAATTCCGCAAACTGACCACTGGGATCGACCGTGAAACTGTGCACCGACTCTCCGTCCAGCAGCACGTTTATCTCGGCGCCCGGCGCGGCCGAACCCGACAGGACCGCATTGCCGTCCGGCGCGACATATATCTGATCCAGCGAGGGTGCGACCTCTGCCGTACTGTCTTCTTCGCCGCTGGGCGCGTCGGCCTCGGGCGCTTGTTCGACTGGTTCATCGGGAGTGCTGTCCTCGGTGCTTTGAACCGCAACCTCGACCTGCGGCGCGGGTTCTTCGGGCGCGTCACCGCGCATACCGGACAGCAGCAACCCGCCCGCTCCGACCGCAACCACGATACCGGCGATCACCCCCCAGACGACATTGCCAGAGCTTGTCTCTCCCGACTCGGCCTTCATGTTTTTCCTTTCACTCCGCAGCGCAAGTGCTTTGACAATAACACATTCTGCCTGACGGTTGAGCCAATCTATCAATCCCGCTATCAGGGGTCAAAACCTCAGGCACAACCCCGGAGAGCGTTCACGATGACTCAGAAATCTGTTTGTGTGTATTGCGGGTCACGCAACGGCACCAATTCCGCCTATTCGGACGCCGCGAAAACCTTTGGCACCCTGCTGGCGCAGGAAGGCTGGCGTCTGGTCTACGGCGCCGGGGATGTTGGCCTGATGGGTGAGGTCGCGCGCGCCGCCCAATCCGCCGGAGGCGATACGTTCGGCGTGATCCCGGTTCACCTGCTGCAACGTGAGGTCGGCAAAACCGACCTGACCCGGTTTGTGATCACCGAGACGATGCACGAACGGAAAAAGGTGATGATCATGAATGCGGATGCGGTGGTGGTCCTGCCCGGCGGTCCGGGATCGCTGGACGAGCTGTTCGAAGCCCTGACATGGCGCCAACTGGGCCTGCATGAAAAGCCCATTCTGGTGATGAATGTGGACGGCTACTGGGATACGCTGCACGATCTGTTGCAGCAGGTCATCGGTCAGGGGTTCGCCGACGGATCGCTGGCGGATTTCATCACCTGGGTCGACAGCCCGGCAGACGCAATGTCCACCCTGCGCAGTGTCCTGACCTGATGGCGGAACGGGCGGTTCTTGACCGCCCGTTTTGGTGAAATCGCTTAAGTGGCCGGGCTCAGGCGGCTGGTCAACAGCTTTTCAACCTTGTGAATGGGGTGGTTGGTCAGGGTCTTGTCGACCTCGGCCACAACCTTGGCCAGCACCTCGCTGTGTAGACGGCGGCGCAGAAGGCCCAGAACATGCGGGCTGGCGACCAGAACCAGACGGTTGAACGCGCCCTTCAGCCCCTTGCGGTTCAGTAGATTGGCAACATCCTGAACAAACAGAGATTTCGCATGGGTTTTCCAGTTCGGCTCTTCAACCGCCGATTTCTGGTTTGGCCCACCATCGAACCGCCGCCCTGCCCGATCGGTCGGGCCAGTGAAAGCGTCCTGCTCTTCAACCGAGACAACAACCAGATTGGGGTCTTCGGCATCGGTGATGTTTTCGACAAACAACGCCTTTTCCCCATCTGCAATGACAACCCAGGTTCCCTGCTCAAGTGCGACCATCGTGCTCTCCTTGTAATGGCTGTTACGGCCATCCTCATCCATCAGGCAAAGGTTTACCGTGACGCGACCAGAGCGATCCGGTGCGTTGCCTGATTGTGTTTCAGTTGATTGGCGGTCTCTCCCTCCGCCTCACTTAAGGTAAGCACTGCGGGGCTGGGTGCAATCCCGTCTCAGGATGAAACTTTCTTCATCGGCGGGTTTTCTCCTGTCATGCCAGCACCTGCTCAGAGATTTCGAATTGCGATCAAATGCACGTGCGTCCGGCAGCAAAAAGGCCTGCCAGCGTCACCGCCAGCAGGCCCTAGATGACCCCTCATCGGGTCATTGATTACATCCGCGATGCAACGTTTTCCCAGTTCACCAGATTGTCGAGGAAGTTCGACAGGTACGCCGGGCGCTTGTTGCGGAAATCGATGTAGTACGAGTGCTCCCACACGTCACAGCCCAGCAGAGCGGTTTGGTTGAAGCACAGCGGGTTCACGCCGTTTTCGGTTTTGGTCACGGCCAGCGAGCCGTCCGCGTTCTTGACCAGCCACGCCCAGCCCGAGCCGAACTGGCCAGCACCGGCGGCGCTGAACTGCGACTTGAACTCGTCAACCGAGCCGAAGCTTTCGGTCAGAGCCTTCTCCAGCTCACCGGGCATGGCGTTGCCGCCGGGGCCCATCATTTCCCAGAACTGGTTGTGGTTCCACAGCTGGCTGATGTTGTTGAAGATGCCGTTCTGCGCGACGGCATTTGCGTCATAGGTGCCAACGATGATCTCTTCCAGAGACTTGCCGTCCCACTCGGTGCCGGCGATCAGCTTGTTGCCGTTGTCGACATAGGCCTTGTGGTGCAGGTCGTGGTGATATTCCAGCGTTTCCGCGGACATACCCTTGGCTGCCAGCGCGTCATGTGCATAAGGAAGATCAGGAAGTTCAAAAGCCATCTCGGCCCCCTGTTGAAAATGAATGTTGCGGTTTCCAAAGGTTACATGCTTTGGCAAGCGCCGCAGGTCAAGGGCAGAGATGACAAAACCCGGAGGCCCGCGATGCTGACACAGGCGCGCAAGATGTTCTACCGCGCCCGCGGATACTATGCGGGCAACCTCAACGGAGAGCCATTTCGGCTGGACCCCTATCATTCGAAATTCTGGCGCAAGGCCTCTGCCGGTGCCTGGGAACCCGAGACCTTCGCGGTACTCGACAAATATCTGTCACCGAACAGCGATTATCTGGACATCGGCGCCTGGATCGGCCCCACGGTTCTGTATGGTGCCCGCAAGGCCCGCCATGTCTGGTGTTTCGAACCCGACCCGACCGCGTTCCGGCATCTGGCGTGGAATCTGGACCTGAACGACATCCACAACGTCTCGGCCTTTGGCGTGGCGTTGTCGGATCAATTCGGCGTGGCCCGCATGGCCTCGGTCCGCGGAGAACCGGGCGATTCCACCAGTTCCCTGCTTCATGACGGCGCGCATGGATCCGATGCCTTGACAGTTGCATGGGATCAGTTCGAGGCCGCGAATGATCTGTCTGGCGTATCGCTGGTCAAGATGGATATTGAGGGGGCGGAATACGCCGTTCTGCCCACTCTCATCCCGTTTCTGAAGAAACACCGTCCCGCGCTCTATTTATCCACACACGCGCCTCTTCTCGATGCCAGCCGACGCGAGGATTGCATGTCCGGAATTGCAGATCTTTTGTCCTTTTATGGGTCCTGCCAGGGCAGTGACGGAACCAGTGAAGGGCTCAAGAATCTCTCCAGAAACGCCGCGCTGTCGGGATTCCAGACCTTTTTGCTGACTGACTGAATGGCCAAAATGGCCATTCAGTCAGTCGTTGCCTCAAAATAGGTTGGGCGAAGACACCGGTTTACACGAACCAGTGCCGCTGGGACGGTTCGAAAGATTGGCCTGCGCAAAACTCGCGGTCATCTTGAAGAAGTTTGTTTTGGGATCAACGGTCGCCGTGTAAGACACGCGGTACTGGCGCTTGCTGTTGGATGACAACGTCACACGCCATGACATGCGATACTCGCCCTTTCGCGTTAGCTTGAGTTTTGCATCGGCGGGTGTTTCTTCATCAATTTTTGCCAGTTCGTTCGCAGACCGGATCGCCCCATCATAAGCACGAGCCCGTTTGGCATCGGCATCAACACTCAGTAGAACTCTGGGAGGAATCCAACCCTGGTCTTCCATGCTGTGAAGTTGGCAGTCATAGTTTTTGACTTCAGCCTGAGCGTTTCCAGCCGCAACAGCCAAAGCCAGCGCGAGGATTGTTAGTTTCATATTCCAGTACTCCGGATTAGTTAGTTTTTGGCGCAGTAGTTTCACTGCACGACCCGTTGGCACTGCTATGCCAAGATTTATCACCGCCCCTTGTCGTAGCCCGGGCAATAGCCCTCATGGTTCTTCGATCCAGGAACAGCGAGAATTCAGTTTGTCGCAAGTCAGTCACAAACCCCCGCGACTCTCTTTTCGCGGTACTGCGACCGGTTTCGGAATATCTGTAAGCTTGACCGACCCAATTGATCGACAAGCGTCGAATACTGTCTCGGCTGATCCAACCAGAGCCTTTCACAGTGTCAACGCCAGGTATCTCAACCTCGTGCAGGAGGGCCGACCGGCCATATTCGTCGACTGAAAAAAGTATCCGCGAAGGCGACGGGCGGTTGGCCACCCCCCTACTGAAAACACACTCGAAGCTTTCTTCATAGACCTCGGAAATTGCAGCTTGGGGCGCGATAGAAAGGGCGGCAAGGCAAACCGCCAAAGTCTTTATTTTTCTCATCAGTAGCTTGGTATTTCTTAATCTCGACAGGCTTGGAAGTTGCTTATGCAAACTTAAATTGCCACACCCGTTTGACGCGAATTTAGTTTCAATTTGCATCTATTCCAACGGTAATATCCCCCTCAACATTGACGTAACGTCAACATGTTCACGAGATTGAAACCACTGAGGCTTCGGCAACACACGCAGAGAAAAAAAGGCCACCCGTTCATACGGGCGGCCTGTTCGTCCAGAAAGGTCATCAGGTTAGTAAACGCCAACCTCGCTGCCCGGCTGCGCCGCAACCGTCAGCAGTTTGAACGCGTAGTCCGCAGCCGAGCGGAAACAGACCACGCGGAAGGTTTCGGCATCGTCCATCCAGAACGCGCCCGCTACCTGCGCCAGACGTGAGCGGCGGATTTGGCCGGGTTGGAACGCCTCGGTCGACAGATCGACAGGCGACACCTTGCCCATCACCTCACGCGCGCTTGCGCCCGAGATGCGGAACACGGCCCGCGCGTCCGAAACATTGACGGCAAGCGCGTGTGTGCCGCTGAGCGCGTTGGTCATCGCGGCCAGCTTAGCCTCGACCTCGGCGTACGGAACAAGCACCAGAAGCTCATCGGTGGACATCCAGCAGACGCCGGTATCACCGTTGACCAGCGCTTCGCGCTGACCTGGCACTTTCTGCCCGGTTGCGTCCTTGACGGCCTTGGCCAGCACCTTGTCGGACAGGTCGCCGCGCAGGGTGATCATACCCTGCAGGCCGCATTCCTCGACCTTGGCGATGCCTTCATAGCTGGCGTGGTTCAGTGCGCTGATGGGTTCAGACATTCTGCTTCTCCCCGTCTTTGTCGAAGAAGATCGGGTCCACGATCTTGGCTTTGAAGATTTTACCGTCGGTGCCCGGGAACTCGACGATCTCGCCCATGCGGTCGGGACCGTGCTTGATCAGACCCATGGCGATGCCTTTGTCCAGATTGGCCGAATAGTAGGTCGAGGTCACCCGCCCGATCATGTTGCGCTGACCGTTGGCGTTGACGCCCTCGCCCACCGCGTAAGCGCCGTCGGGAATGACGGAACCATCCACAGTCTCGAGACCCACCAGTTTCCAGCGTTCTGGATCGGCCATATGGGTGCGCGTGTGGGCGCGTTTGCCGAGGTAGTCCTCTTTCTTTTTCGACAGCGCCCAGTGCAGCCCCAGATCCTGCGGGATCACGGTGCCATCGGTCTCGTCCCCGATCATGATAAAGCCCTTTTCGGCCCGCAAGATGTGCAGACATTCGGTGCCGTACGGCATGACACCAAATTCCTGCCCTGCCGCAATCAGCGCGTCCCAGAACGCCTGACCCTGCGATGCGGGAACCGCGATCTCATAGGACAGCTCGCCCGAGAACGAGATGCGATAGGCGCGTGCATCGAACTCACCGATCTTGCCATCGCGCCATTCCATGAAGGGCAGCGCCTCTTTCGACAGATCCATGCCGCCGCCCGCTTGCGCGTTCAGCTTCTCCAGCACCTTACGGGCGTTGGGGCCGACCACAGCGACCTGAGCGTATTGCTCGGTGACGTTCGCGACATAGACTTTCCAGTCCCACCACTCGGTCTGCAGCCATTCTTCCATATGGGCGTGGATACGCTCGGCTCCGCCGGTGGTTGTGTGGCACAGCCAGGTGTCCTCGTCGATCCGGGCGACCACGCCGTCGTCGATCAGGAAGCCGTTTTCCGAGCACATCAGGCCATAGCGGCACTTGCCGACCTTCAGCGTGGACATCATGTTGGTATACAGCATGTCCAGGAACTTGCCGGCATCCGGGCCTTTGACGATCAGCTTACCAAGTGTCGAAGCATCCAGCAGGCCGAGGTTTTCGCGGGTGTTCTTCACCTCGCGGTTCACGGCGTCATGCACGGATTCACCGGGACGGACATAGGCATAGGTCCGGCGCCAGTGGCCGACCGGCTCCCAATCGGCGCCGTTCTTGTCGTGCCAGTTGTGCATCGGGGTCTGACGGATCGGCTGGAACACCTCACCGCGCGCTTCGCCACCGATCGACGCCAGCGAGATGGGCGTATAGGGCGGACGGAAGGTGGTGGTGCCCACCTTGGGGATTTCCGCATCCAACGCATCAGCAAGGATCGCCAGGCCGTTGATGTTGCTCAACTTACCCTGATCGGTCGCCATACCCAGCGTGGTGTAACGCTTGGTGTGCTCGACGCTTTCATAGCCCTCACGCGCAGCCAGTTGGACGTCGGAAACTTTAACGTCGTTCTGGAAGTCCAGCCAGGACTTCATGCGCAGGCTGATCTCGGCATTCGAGGGCATCAGCCAGACCGGCTCCATCGCCGCCTCGGCGGTGGTTTCCCCTTTAGGAGCCTCAGCGGTCTTGGGTTTGAAACCCGCGCCGGCAGCCGCGGCTTGACCTGCGGTCTGCGCGTCGGCCAGCACATCACCCAGCGCCAGCGGACCGTTGGCGGACCCGGCGGCAACCACAAAGCCTTCGCCATTCGCGCCCAGCGGCGGACGTTCGGGATCGGGACGGAAATGGGCGTTCGCCTCATCCCAGATCAGCTTGCCGCCGCAATGCGACCACATGTGAACGACCGGAGACCAGCCGCCCGACATGGCAACCGCATCGCATTCAACTTCTTCGCGAGCGCCACCGATGCCTTCCTGGTTACACAACGCGACCTTCTTGACGCGCTTGCCGCCCTTGACCTTGGCGATCGCTTTGCCCGGATCGACCTGAATGCCAAGCTGACGTGCCTCTTCGGCCAGAGGGCCAGCCGCGGCCCGTGCGTCAACGATACGCAGAACGTCCACGCCAGCCTGTTTCAGCGTGATCGCGGTGCGGTAGGCGTCGTCGTTGTTGGTGGCGACGATCACGCGCTCACCCGGGGTCACGCCCCAGTTCACCACGTAATCGCGCATGGCTGCGGCCAGCATCACGCCGGGCACATCGTTGCCTGCGAAAGACAGCGGACGTTCGATTGCACCGGTTGCGGTCACGACCTGTTTCGCGCGGATGCGCCACAGGCGGTGACGTGGTCCTTGCACGCCCGGAGTGTGGTCGGTCAGACGCTCATACCCCAGCACATAACCGTGGTCATAAACGCCTGCCCCCATGCAGCGGTTGCGCAGGGTGACATTGTCCATTGTTTCGAGTTCGGAAACCAATTGTTCCACGAACTTATCCACAGGCTCGCCATCAACGGTTCCGCCATCAACCGGAGCGCGGCCGCCCCAATGCGCGGTCTGCTCGATCAGCATGACCTTGGCACCGGATTGCGCCGCAACTTTCGCGGCCTGCAGGCCAGCAACACCGCCGCCGATAACCAGCACATCGGTGAAGGCATAGAAGTGTTCATAGGTGTCCGCGTCGCGGCTGTCCTTGTCGGGCGCTTTGCCCAGACCGGCGGACTGACGGATGAACGGCTCGTAGACGTGTTTCCAGAACGGTTTCGGATGGATGAACGTCTTGTAATAGAAACCAGCGGGCAAGAAGCGCGCAAAGGCGGTGTTCACGGCGCCGATATCGAACTCGAGGTTCGGCCAGTGGTTCTGCGAGATCGCGGTCAGGCCGTTGAACAGCTCGGTCGTGGTGGTGCGCTGGTTCGGCTCGAACCGGTTGCCCTGCCCCAGACCGACCAGAGCGTTCGGCTCTTCGGCGCCGCTGGCGACAACGCCGCGCGGACGGTGATACTTGAACGACCGGCCCACCATCATCTGATCGTTGGCCAACAGGGCCGAGGCAAGCGTGTCGCCCTCGTACCCCTGCATCGAGGTGCCGTTGAAGGTAAAGGTGACCTGTTTCGACCGGTTAATCAGCCGGCCCTGTTTTGCGAGACGGGTGCTCATTTTGCGGACCTTTCGCAGGTGGAGGCATCAGAGCCTCCGGCGGGAGTATTTTTGAAAAGATGAAGCATCAGGAGAACTCTCTCCATGTCCATCCCGGACGTTTGGCGGTGATGGCGTCCTTGATCTCTTGCGGTGGCTCGGTGGTCTGGGCCGAGTACGTGCCGA
Organism: Ruegeria sp. AB10; assembly: GCF_056542745.1. NCBI lineage: Bacteria > Pseudomonadati > Pseudomonadota > Alphaproteobacteria > Rhodobacterales > Roseobacteraceae > Ruegeria > Ruegeria sp. AB10. The sequence continues at coordinate 349,565 of NZ_JBQGAI010000002.1, forward strand.
ACACTTCCAGCGTGTTCGTGCAGCGGGCGGCGTGGAACCACTTGCCGCAGCCATTCACATGGCGCCAGCGTTCAAAGTGAACACCTTTGGGGTTTTCACGCATGAACAGATAGTCGTGGAAATCGTCATCCGACGAGCCTGGGCCGAAACGCTTCAGATGCGCCTCGCCACCCGCGGCCAGTTCGGTTTCTTCGGCGTCGACGCCACAATAGGGGCAATTCAGGATCAGCATATGGTCATCCTTTTTGGCGGTCGGTCGGCGCGGTGGCCGACCAGAATTCTGTTAGCGGGCGACTTCGGGCAGAGCCCTCAGTGCGCCACCCCGGCGGCAACGCTTTCGTCAATGAAGCGGCCCTGTTTGAACCGGTCCATCGTGAAGGCCTCGGTCAGCGGTGAATGGCCGGTGGCCATCAGCTGTGCCATGCCCCAGCCGGACCCCGGGATCGCCTTGAAGCCACCGGTGCCCCATCCGCAGTTGATGAAGCAGTTGCCCAGGGGCGTCGTCGACAGGATGGGCGAGCGGTCGCCGGTCATGTCCACGATACCGCCCCACTGGCGCAGCATCTTCAGGCGCGAGATCATCGGGAAAGTCTCGACCAGAGCACGCACCGTTTCCTCGATATGATGGAACGAGCCGCGCTGGGTGAAGTTATTGTAGGCGTCCGTACCACCGCCGATCACCATCTCGCCCTTGTCGGACTGAGACATGTAACCGTGCACGGTGTTGGCCATGACAACCACGTCCATGCAGGGTTTGATCGGCTCGGAAACCAGCGCCTGCAGGGCCACGGCCTCAAGCGGCAGACGGAAACCCGCCATCTCGGCCAGTTGACCGGAATGGCCTGCGACGACGATGCCCAGCTTATCACAATCGATGGCGCCCTTGGTCGTGTCGACGCCGACGACGCGACCGTTTTCCGACCGGATGCCTTTGACTTCGCACTGCTGGATGATGTCCATCCCCATGGCCGAACATGCACGCGCATAGCCCCAGGCCACGGCGTCGTGGCGGGCGGTGCCACCGCGTTCCTGCCAGAGACCGCCCAGAACCGGATAGCGCGGGCCATCCAGATTGATGATCGGCACCAGCTGTTTTACGCGCTCAGGGCCGATCCACTCGGTTTTCACGCCCTGCAAAGCGTTGGCGTGAGCCGTGCGCTGATAGCCGCGGATTTCGTGCTGAGTCTGCGCCAGCATGATCACACCACGCGGGCTGAACATGATGTTGTAGTTCAGGTCCTGGCTCAGATCCTCATAAAGGCTGCGTGCTTTTTCGTACAGTGCCGCCGACGGGTCCTGCAGGTAGTTCGACCGGATGATGGTCGTGTTCCGACCGGTGTTACCGCCGCCCAGCCAGCCTTTTTCGATGACAGCGACGTTTTGGATGCCGTAGTTCTTGCCAAGGTAATAGGCGGTCGCCAGACCATGTCCGCCAGCGCCAATGATGATGACGTCATAGCGTTTCTTGGGTTCGGGCGAGCGCCACGCGCGCTCCCACCCGGTGTGATAGCGCAGGGCCTCCCGCGCCACAGCAAAGGCTGAGTAGTGTTTCATGAGCGAATCCATCCGGTTCGGTGATTGGCGCAGGTATGCCGCGTGCGGACAGTTTAGCCCTGCCACGCAACGCCACAATATAGAACTATTGCGACATCCGCCCGATTATTGCGACAAGACGTCCTCGCGCGGCCATTTGCCCCTTTTTTCGCCCTGCCGAGAGGTCTAAGTCAGGGCAGCCATATCGGAGATACCATGTCGTTCCTGGTCGTCACAATCCTAACCGCGCTGCTGACGGCGCTGATCCTGGGCCTTTCGCTGTTGCGTGGTCGCAAAACGCGCGAGCCTGCCGCAGCCTATGACCTGCGCGTCTATCGCGAGCAGTTGGCCGGCGTCGACAAGGATCTGGCGCGCGGTGTGATCGGCGAGGCCGACGCTGAGCGGGTCCGCACAGAGATCTCACGTCGCATTCTGGCCGCCGACGCGCAGATGCAGGCCGGGACCAAACAGGCCGGGGCGCCGATGTGGGCCACTATTGCCGCCTTTGTCGTGATCGCTGCAATCGTGGTTGGCGGCGGGGCTCAATTGTACCGTCAGATGGGGGCCGCCGGGCTTCCGGATCAACCCCTGTCGCTGCGCAAGGAACAGGCCGAAGCCCTGCGTGCCGAGCGCCCCAGCCAGGCCGAAGCCGAAGCTGCGGCACAGCCCGCCGAGGCACCGCAATTGGATGAGAGTTACGCCAATCTTTTGGCACAGTTGCGCGATACTGTTGCAGCACGCCCGGACGACCTGCAAGGCCACATCCTGCTGGCGCAGCACGAGGCAAACGCGGGCAATTTCAAGGCCGCCTACACAGCGCAGCAGCGCGTCATAGAACTGTCAGGCGATGCGGCCCCTGCCGATGCCTATTCTCATCTGGCCGAGATGATGATCCTGTCCGCAGGCGGCTATGTCTCACCCGAGGCAGAAGAGGCCTTGAAGCAGGCGCTTCAGCGTGACCCGCGCCATGGCCCGGCGCAGTATTACCTGGGGCAGATGATGGTTCAGATTGGACGCCCCGACGTTGGATACCGAATCTGGGTCGATGCCCTGCGCGATGCCCCGGCCGGTGCGCCGTGGGCGGGTGCCATCCGCGCGCAACTGGACGAGCTGGCCTTCCGCGCGGGCGTTTTTAACGCGCCGGACATCCCCGCCCCCGCTGCCACCGGACCCAGTCAGGATGACGTCGATGCCGCCGCCGCGCTGACTCCGGAAGAGCGGCAAGAGATGATCAGGGGCATGGTCGACCAACTGTCTGAACGCCTTGCCAGCGAAGGTGGCTCGCCCGAGGAATGGGCCCGCCTGATCGCAGCCCTTGGCGTTTTGGGCGAGGGTCAACGCGCCATCGATATAAAAAACGAGGCGATGGAAGTCTTTGCAGGTAACGCCGAGGCTATTGAACTGATCGACGCTGCCGCAATGCAGGCCGGGATCGCACAATGATCCACGACGCGTTCGAGGATTTCGCAACCGCGCTGCCGCCGATGACCGCACTGATGGGGCTGGATCTGGGGGAAAAAACCATTGGCGTGGCGGTCTCGGACCGGATGCGCGGCGTGGCCAGCCCTCTGGAAACCGTACGGCGCAAGAAATTCACGCTGGATTCCGCCCGCCTGCTTGAAATCATCGCCGACCGCGAGATCGGCGGCGTCATCCTCGGCCTCCCGAAAAACATGGACGGAACCGAAGGCCCCCGCTGCCAATCGACCCGCGCCTTTGCCCGCAACCTGTCCCGCCTGACCGAGGTTTCGATCGGCTTTTGGGACGAACGACTCAGCACCGTTGCGGCCGAAAAGGCGCTTTTAGAGGCGGATACGACACGAAAACGTCGCGGAGAGGTTATCGATCACGTCGCCGCAGGCTATATTCTACAAGGAGCGCTGGACAGGCTGCGCTTTCTGTAACGGACGGAGTGGGCCGATGACAAACATGGTTTGGAAAAGGAACGAGGTCGAAAGCCCGTGCGTCCAGATCTGTGTCGTGCATCCGACCGAGCGGATCTGCACCGGCTGTTTTCGCACAATCGACGAGATTTCGCGCTGGTCCAAAATGGACAGCACCGAGCGTACAGAAATCATGGACGATCTGCCCTCGCGCAAACCCCGTCTGGCCAAGCGCCGCGGTGGTCGTTCCGCGCGGACGAACAACACGTAACCCATTTCCCGAAAACCAATTTGGACTGAACCTGCGCCGCTGCAGGCTGGTGTGAACTTCGAGGGGGTCAAGTTCGAACACGTGCGGTGAGTGAGTGGCAGTCCACAGCGGCGCGCTTCAGAATTTGCGTTCCTCCGAAGTGGTACAGCGGAAGAACACGCCCTTCTTAACCTTTTCTTGATCGATCAATCAAGAATAACCCGGCCTACCCTGACGTCAGCTTAAGCCGCCCATTAACGCCCTACCCGGCGGCCAGCCAGGATTTGGCGTTTTCGATCTCTTCCGAGGGAAAGAACTGAGTGCGGGTTCCCAGAATATGGCTGGCCGCTTTCTGCGCGATGTGCTGCCAGGTTTTGTCCCCCACGATGGCCGCACGGTTCAGCAGCCCGACATGTTTGCGCACCAGTTGGAAATGCGACGCCAGCGCCGTAAGCCCCTGCCAGCCATCAAATTCGCGCAGATCAACCAACAACCGAAACCCGCTTTTGCCCACCAGCAGGTTGTCCAGCTCCACCTCGGCCCGCGCATATTCTTCGGGGTCCAGCTTGCCCAGCAGGCTGACCTGAACACAGGGGCCACCCAGATCGATCACATGGATGGCGCCCAGAGATTCACGCATCCAACGGCGCGCGGCCTCCAGTTCGGACAGTTCGAAAACCTGCACCGGGCATGGCAGGATCGGAGAGGCCAGGCGGATACCGGTCTGCACCCAGCCCTGATCCGCCGCCACGGCAATCCGGTCGAACCCGCGCCAATGGCTGAGGCCCAGCTTGGTGTCCGCCCAGGCCGCGCCAAGATCGTAGCCTTTGAACTCTGGCTGAACGACCGCAAGCAGGCGCACCGTGTCATGTTCGGCCAGTGCAGCCTCAATCGCGGGGACCAGCGTGTCGCTGTAATCGCTGCTGGTCACCTCACCGGACAGCTCAACTTCGAGCAGCGCGCCGTGAGAATTCCTGTGGACCGTAATCATCGGGTAAAACCTCCAAACCTTAACAATGGCAGGACGTTAGGCGGTTTCGATCCATTCGGCTACTCCCCCGGCGCATTCGGGGCGGAAATAGGCAATCATACGTCCATCCGGCCCGGTCGAGGCCCCCTCGCCCCACGGGGCGACGCCGTGCAGGCAGTGACGGTGCAACAGATAGGCCTCGCCCGGTTTGGCAGGCAGTTCCAGGCGCGGGCAGGTTTCAAATACCTCACGACGGGCGGCCTGATAGATATCCGTTATGTCCACCTGATGCAGGGCGTCGCGGGGATGCCCGCCCAGTGCGTGTTCGAACGCGGCGCGCAGAATCTTGTGGCTGCCCTCCCATAACACCATTGGCGCAGCATCCGCGCTGGCCTCGGTCAGGGGGATGCCCAGTATCCAGGCATGAGGCTCATCCACACGCCGCCGTCGATCCGGCCCTATCGGCCGCAACCCATCCACATGTGCGGCGTCACGTTTCAGACGATATCGCGCGGCACTGTCGCCTTCGCCCCGCCGTGGACGCGGATAGCCGGGGTAGATGACCGAGACCTGCCCCTTGTGCAGCGGCAGCTTTCCGTACTGCCGGGTGATAAAGTCCATGGCCTGCCCGGACAGCGCGCCTGACTGTCCGACCCGGCCTTGCGGGTCGTTGTCCAAGGCGTCGACACCTATGAACCACGTGCCTTCGCAATCCAGCCATTCGGCGTGGGCCGGGTCGGTGATCGACGCCCGTGCCGCGGGTACAGCGTGCCTCACCCAACCGGCCAGCACCGGATCATAGGGAAACCTTATCCAGCCCTTATCGTGAAAATCGCTCATAGTCCCAGCGCCTTGCGCAGCATGTTCAGGGCGACCAGCGTCAGGAACACCGCAAAGACGCGCTTGAGCGGCTTGGGGTCCATGGCATGGGCCAGCTTTACCCCCCAGGGCGCGGTGATCATCGTCATGGCGACGACAATTGCGAAGGCCACCAGATTGACCGCCCCGATGGTCAGCGGCGGGCGGTGTTCCGGTGCGATATCCAGAAACAGAAAGCCCAAGACCGAAGGCACCGCGATGATCACGCCGAACCCGGCTGCGGTGGCAACGGCGCGGTGAATGGGCGTGTTGAACAGGCTCATCAGCGGCACCCCGAAACTGCCGCCTCCGATCCCCATCAGCACCGACAGAAAGCCCACCGAGGGCGACAGCACCGCGCGGCGGATACCCTTGGGCATGGCATCGCCCAGCCGCCATTCGGATTTACCCAGCCCAAGATAGACGCCGATGACCATTCCCAGTAGGCCGAACAGCGCCTGCAATGCCTCGGTCCGCAGCGCCGAGGCGACCAGCACTCCGACAATTGCCCCCAACGCAATCCCCGGCCCCCAGCCGCGCAGGATATCCCAATCCACTGCGCCCTTCTTGTTATGCGCCAGCACGGATCTGATCGAAGTCACGATGATCGTCGCCAGAGAGGTCGCCAGACACAGCTGCATCAACTGCGGGCCACCATAGCCAAGCGTCTGGAACGCATAGAAAAACGCGGGCACCAGCACGATACCACCGCCCACGCCCAGCAATCCGGCCAGCACACCGGCCAGCGCCCCGATCACAAGCAAAAGGCCCAGCATCTGGGCCAGCAACATCGTCTCGGGCATTGTTCCCCCTTACCGATCTTCGTTCGTTCAAGCCTCGGCGAGAGGCGCTACGCGCTCCAGCGCCTGCAGCATCACCTCGGGGCCTGCGCCTTCGTGTACCGCACCTTCGGACAAGGCCCGCCGCCACGCCCGCGCGCCGGGACGCCCGGCAAATAGGCCCAACATATGACGGGTGATCTGGTGCAAGCGTCCCCCTTCGGCAAGGTGACGTTCGACATAGGGCACCATTTTTTGAACAACTTCAATCGGGTCGGTCGCCTGCCCGGTTCCAAAAATAACCGGGTCAGCGGTGGCCAGAATATCTGTTGGCTGGTGATAGGCCGCGCGCCCGATCATGACGCCGTCCAGCCCGGCCTCAAGATGCGTGCGCGCCTCATCCAGCGAGGCAATACCGCCGTTGATCGAGGTGTGCAGATCGGGAAATGCCGCCTTCATCCGGTGCACTAGGTCATAATCCAGCGGCGGAATATCCCGGTTCTCTTTCGGGCTGAGCCCTTGCAGCCAGGCCTTGCGCGCGTGGATCGTCACCCGTTGGCACCCCGCAGCCCGGATCTGTTCCAGAAACGCGGGCAGCACCTCTTCGGGGTCCTGTTCATCCACGCCGATGCGACATTTCACGGTGACCTCAACGTCCACCGCTTCGCGCATTGCGGAAACACATTCCGCCACCCGCCCCGGGTCTTTCATCAACACCGCCCCGAACGTGCCGGATTGCACACGGTCCGAGGGGCAGCCGCAGTTCAGGTTGATCTCGTCGTACCCCGCATCCGCCCCGAACCGCGCCGCCTGCGCCAGTTCTTCCGGATCAGAGCCGCCAAGCTGCAGCGCGACCGGGTGCTCTTGCGGGCTGTAGTCCAACAGATGCATCGCCCCACCGCGCACCAACGCCGGAGCCGTTACCATTTCGGTATAGAGCAACACCTGCCCACTCAGCAGCCTGTGCACATAGCGGCAGTGCCGATCGGTCCAGTCCATCATAGGCGCCACGCTTAAACGCGCTGCTTTTTGTGTGGTGTCTTTCACAGCGTCAGCTCCGTTTTCAGCCGGGGCGGTGCAACAGGCCCTTCCCGGCTGCTCGCGTCTGTCCAAAGGCATTTGATTCGAGTGCGCTAGGGTGTAGCATATCCGTAGGGAACGGACAGCGGGTTGCAACCCGTCGCCGGTCGATTGCCAATTGCGCGGTGGCGCCAACGCTTTTCGACCTTCATCAACAGGCAAAACGCGGCGCGGCAAGGAATAGCCGGGAACCCGAGACGAAAAACGATCAGCCCTGCGCGATCAACTGGCCCATCAGACCAAAGCCGCGTGCGGCAACAACCGGATTGAAGATTTCGACGTATTCCGTGATCTCACCGGATTCGTTGAACGCAAAGGTCGAGTAGTAGTCGTTGTTGTACCAGCCCGCACCATCCCTCAGCTTGATCCGGCCTGTGTAGCGAGCGAACACCCCCTGCCCGCCCTCCATCGCGCAGAGCTCGTGGATCAGGAAGGTCATACCATCAAAGTTCGGAAAGGTCGGTGCCCAATAGGCCTCAATCGCGTCGCGACCTTCGGCGCCGGTTGGGAAAACCCCGCAATGATAAGGGTTGATGTGCACGCCCCCTGCGGCGAACAGGGCAGCAACAGCTGCCGCATCCTCGGCTTCCAATGCCGTGAAAAAGGCGCGCACGGTGGCTTTGTTGCGTTCGGATATCGAAATCACTTCATTCTTCTCCGTCTTTGGGGCTTGGGACATTGATCAAGGGGACCATTGCCCGGCCTTTTGCATTGCGGGGCCGTTGATCAGTTCCCGCTCCCTGCCCGCTGGGCGGCCACGGCAACCAGATCACGGGAACCGGTTTCCCATAAGGCCGTCATTGTCAGACCTGAGACCTTCCAGCCCTCGGCATCGCGGATCAATCTATAGTCGTACCGCCCACCAAGAACCCAGAAATCCTGCCCAATCCTGTGCGTCGCGGTGAAATCCGCTTGTGCGGTGGCGCGATCGCCGTCAATCGAAGTGATCGTTTCGTTAGTGACCATGTGATGCGTCACCTCGAACCCCGGAAGGAAGCCGGACCATTGCGCGATCACGTCGTCCGCCGCTTCGGTGGCTGGTTCTCCACCCCACAGACTGGTGTAATCCAGCGTGACCTCATCTGCGAATGCACCCCGCACGCGATCCCAGTCATGACGGTCCGCACCCGCTGCGATGCTGGTGATCGCAGCATTGATCCGGGCGGTATCATCCGCAAAGGACGGCAAAGCTGCGACGGTGGTTGCGGCGGCCAAAATCGGCAAGAGTTTCATGCTCATCTCCTACAAAGTCCTCGGGGTAAGGCCATCGCGCCGCGCTTGGGCGCCGCGATGGGCTCTATTCGGCTTAGTCGCCCTGTGCGCAACCGGCTGCGAAATGCGCGGCAACGGTATCGGCGGCGCGGGTTACGTCCTCGGGGTTGTCATAGAAATCGAACTGCGTGACGTCCTCGAGCATCTTCAGCGTCGCGTCGCCTGCGAACCCTTCCAGAAAGGTACGCATACCCTGCGGGATGGCGGCGGCTTCGGAATGCACAACCGCCAGAGGCTGCGTCAGACGGCTGGGGTTGTCCGCCGGATAGTATGTCAGCCAGCCTTCCCAGCCCGCATTGTTCCACTGATTGTCATATTCCGGGATCGCCCCGCGTTCGGGCTCATAGTAATAACCGCCGATCGGCATCAGTACGCCTTCGGCCCCTTCGGGACCGGCTGCCGGGATGATCTGGCCACCGGCGGCCTCGGCGGCGCGGCTGACCTCGATCAGACCTGACACACCTTCGGCCCCGCCATATACGGCCTTGACGATCTCGGCGTTCTGCAGCCATGGGGCGACCAGACCGATCCGCTGCACCAGATCATTGCCGGCCACCGCGTCGACCATGTACCCGGCCGAGGCGCAGATGCCCAAAGCGTTGATATGCGCCGCGTCAACTTCCGGCAGCGTGGCGACGAATTCAAACGCGGCGCGGATGTCCGAAGTTTTGGCCTCGGGGCTTTCGACGAAACGCACATGATGCGGCAAGTCACCGGATTTGCCCCAGCCGCGGAAGTCGAAGGTGAAGGCCGCAAAGCCGCGCCCGACCATTTCCTCGGCATAGACGCGGGGCATCTGTTCCTGCACGGAGGTCCAGGCGCCGGTCACAACGACGACGGGCAGCTTCTGGCCGCCATACCCTTCGGGCAGGTAGAGTGTGCCCGACAGCGTCGCACCTTCGTTTTCGAACGTCACGATGCGGGTTTCAACCTGCGCCATAGCAGCGGTTGAGGCCATTAGCAGTGCGGCGGTTCCAAGGGCAGTTTTCGTCATTGCCGTATCTCCTGATCTCATGTGGTGAGAACCTCACCTGATGACCAGAAATTACGCGCGCCCTTGGGGTTTTGATTGAAACATACAGCCTGAGTTTTGAAGGATCGCGCTATTTCTTGTCTGAAACGCGTTGGCCGCGAAACTGTTTCGGGGTCTGCCCCGTGATCTTCTTGAAACTTCGCGAGAAATGCGCCTGATCAGCGAACCCGCATGCGGCAGAGATCTCGGCAAAGCTCTGGTCCGGCTCAGACAGCATCCGGATCGCCTGCTCGATCCGGTAGGCCATGACGTATTGCATGGGGGTGGTGCCCAGCGTCTCTTTGAACACCCGGTTAAAGTGAGATTTGCTCATCGCCGCCTCGGCCGCCAGATCGTCAACAGTGATCGTCTGATCCAGATGCGCGCGGATATGGGCCAGAACCCTGTTGTAATGGGCCGAGGTGAACCGCGCGCTCAGTGCCACGTCCTCGGGTCGGCGGCGGCCGTATTTCTGTAGCAGCTTGACGAGAAAGACACGGCTCATCGCCTCGAACATCACGGCCGAGGACATGTCGTCATTCTCAAGCGCATCGCGCAGTATGACGCCTGCCGCACAAAGATCGGGGTCCGAGAATTGCGGCAGGTCTTCGAACTGCCTCGGTTCCAGCAGCAGCCCAAGCTCGGATTGCGCGAACTTCTCGACCCTTTGCGGGTCGATGGTGATCACGATGACATTCGATTTCGCGAACCAGCGCCAGCCCGACCGCGTGCCCGCCGGGGTGACGATGATGTCATGCAGGTTGAAGGTGAAATCCCGCAGCTCTCCGTTGCGCATATTCTGCACCCGATGCGGCACCGGCTGCAGGTTCAGCAGGATGTGATGCTCGTCGAACGCATCCTCGGGCATACTGCCGGGATCAGCCTGAAAATAGCGAACCGACATCAGTGCCGCCGCCGACATATGCGCGGCGTCTTCGCTGCTCAGCAGTGGGGCGGACGGGTAGATCTCGTCATACAACCGCGGCAAGACTACGCGTCCTCTGGTTTAGAAACGGATCGATATCGCAACATGAAAGGCCCGAACCGACGATCCGGCACCTAGTCTGACGCCCGTGTGCCATAGCGGCTGAGGATCAGGTCGACGCTGCTGTCGATTGTTGCGGTCATGTCCTGTTCGCTCAGCACACCGCCAGTGAACATCATCGGCCAGAACGCCTTGGCCTTGATCAGGCCGATGAACTCCTGCCCGGCCCGTTCCGGATCTTCGATCTGCAACTGCCCGTCATCTGCGGCATCTTTAAGCATGGTGACAAAGATCGACGTCTTGTCCAGCTTGCCCTGCGCCGCCGCCGCCATTTCCGGGTTGCGCAAAGTTTCGCTGATCACCATCCGCGCCATGGCGATAACCTCGGGCATCATCAGAATCCGCCCTTCGGCCCAGGCAAGCTCGGTCAATTGCTCGCGGATGTCGCGGCCCGGTTTGTACCTGATATCGCGCACGGCAGCGAACCGGTTGGACAGCTCGATCACAATCGAACGAAACAGGTTTTCCTTGCTTTCGAAGTACTTATACAGCGTGCGTTTGGACACTTCGGCGCGGGCGGAAATACGGTCCATGCTGGCCGCGGCGAATCCCTTTTCCTGGAATTCGGCTACGGCGGCTTCGATGATCTGGGCCTGTTTGGACGCGTTCGGTGCGCAGCAATCGCTCATGTTTCAAAGCTATAGACCCATTGACAGAGCAAGGTCAAACACTAGGTAAACCGGCGGGTTTACACGGACAGGGGTGTCACATACAGTAAACCCGCCAGTTTACCGACTCAGGTAACCAGCCCAACATGGAGAGTCCCCTCATGGCCCTGACCTTGAACCTGAATGGCAAGACCCACTCGGTCGACGCCGAACCCGGCACCCCCCTGCTGTGGGTAATCCGGGATGAACTTAAGTTGACCGGAACCAAATTTGGCTGCGGTGTCGCATCCTGCGGCGCCTGCACCGTGCACCTGAACGGTGAGCCCGTGCGCTCGTGCCAGACCTTTATCGAAGACGTCGAAGACGCCGAGATCACCACGATCGAAGCGGTGGGTGACGACAAGATCGGCGCGGCCGTCCAGCAGGCCTGGGTCGAACTGGACGTGGTTCAATGCGGCTACTGCCAGTCGGGTCAGGTGATGTCGGCCGTTGGGTTGCTGTCCGAAAACCCGAAGCCGAGCGTCGAGGACATCGACAGCTATATGTCCGGCAATGCCTGTCGCTGCGCCACCTATCAACGTATCCGCGCCGGTATCCAGCGCGCGTCCGAGATTCTGGAGGCCTGATCCATGACCATCAACACCTCCCGCCGAGGGTTTCTGAAAGGTGCCGCTGCTGCCGGTGCCGTCCTGTTGGTTGGCGCGCGCCCCGATGGCGTGTTGGCTGCCGGATCGACCGAGACCGCTCAGTTCAACTCATTCGTAAAGATCGATGCTGATGGCACCGTGACCGCCATCGTCAAGCATTTCGAAAAGGGTCAGGGGCCAGCGACCGGCCTGCCCACGCTGATCGCCGAGGAAATCGGCCTGACCATGGATCAGATCGAATACGAATTCGCGCCCTCTGATCCGAACATCTACAACAACCTGCTGTTCGGTCCGTTCCAGGGCACCGGCGGGTCAACCGCGATGGCAAACTCGTGGCTGCAATACCGTCAGGCCGGGGCCGCTGCACGCCAGATGCTGATCGACGCCGCCGCCCAAAGCTGGGGCGTGGATGCATCCGGCATCACCATCGAGGAAGGCATCGTCAAGGCCGGTGACAAATCGGCCCCGATTGCTGACTTCGTGGCCGCTGCGTCCCAACTGGAGGCCCCGGCTGAGCCGCGCCTGAAGGACCCGTCCGAATTCCGCCTGATCGGCAATGAGGCCGTGCGCCGCAAGGACTCGGCGATCAAAGGCAACGGTCAGGCGATGTACGCTATGGACGTTCACCTGCCGAACCAGATGGTTGCCATGATCAAGCGCCCGGAATCGAAAGGCGGTATTGCCAAGGGTTTTGACGACAGCGCATCAAAAGAGGTCAAAGGCTATATCAACGCCGCCGTTCTGCCCAATCAGGCGGGCGTGGCGGTCTATGCCGAAAACACCTGGGCCGCAATCCAGGCGCGCGACGCGCTTGAGGTCGAATGGGACATGTCCGCTGCGGAAACCCGCGACTCGGACCAGATCAAGGCCGAGATCATGGCCGCGCTGGATGCCGAGCCTGCGTATAACGTGAACAAGACGGATGTGGCCGCGGTGTCGGCGGCCATAGACGCGGCGAACAAGGTTGTCGAAAAGACCTTCTACTTCCCGCTTCTGGCCCATGCGCCGATGGAGCCACTGAACTGCACCATTGAGCAAACCGCCGAAGGCGACATCGTGCTGCATGACGGCGCGCAGATGCCGACCGGCCCGCATATGGCCTATCAGCAGATCTTCCAGCTGCCGCCCGAGAAAATCCACATCAAGACCATGCTGGCCGGTGGCTCGTTCGGTCGTCGTGCGACCCCCGACGCGGATTATCAGGTCGAGGCCGCGCTGGCTTTTGCGGTCACCGACCAGTCCCGCCCGGTCAAGCTGGTCTGGACGCGCGAGGATGACATCCGCAGCGGATACTACCGTCCCGCGTTCGGCCACAAGGTCCGCGTTGGTCTGGATGCTGACGGCAACATCGTCGGATGGCAGCACCAGGTTGCAGGACAATCGGTTATCAAAGGCACTCCGTTCGAAGCGGTTCTGGTGCATGACGGGATCGACCACAGCTCGGTCGAAGGGATTGCCGACAGCCCGTATAAAATCCCCGGAATGGCCGTGGGGCTGACCGACACACCCAAGGCCACAACGGTTCTGTGGTGGCGCTCGGTGGGTCACACCCATACCGGCTATACGATGGAAACCATGATGGATCTGGTCGCCGAGGCCGCAGGCCGTGACCCGGTCGAGTTCCGCCTGGCGCATCTGGCCGATACCAGTGACGCGGATCAGCAACGCAAAGCAGGTGTGCTGAAACTGGTCGCTGAAAAGGCGGGATGGGGCAACGTTCCTGCAGGTCGGGCGCAGGGCATTGCCGTGCACAAGTCCTTTGGGTCCTATGCTGCGCAAGTTGTCGAGGTCTCGGGCGATCCGGAAAACGGCATCAAAATCGAAAAGGTCACCTGTGCCGTGGATTGCGGTATCGCCGTGAACCCCGACGTGGTGCGGGCGCAGATGGAAGGCGGTATCGGCTACGGTATCGGCCACGTCATGCGCAATCAGATCACGCTGACCGGAGGGGCCGTGGACCAGTTCAACTTCCCCGATTACGAGCCTCTGCGCATCGGTGATATCGCAGAGATCGACGTCCATATCGTGCCGTCCGCTGAAGCGCCGACTGGTGTCGGCGAACCCGGCACGCCGCCCTCGGCCCCGGCCCTTGCCAATGCGATCCGGGCGCTTTCGGGCGTCAAGGTCAGTTCGCTGCCGATGGCAGATAACGGCGTCAATTTCGTCTGACGTCCTCTCGCTCCGCGCCATCCCCCTCTGGCGCGGAGCCCTTCGCCTGCATCCTGCAGCCAATTAATTTGATCAAATTTCGTGACAAGTCGCACAGTCTCGATTACATCTCGGACATCCCGAGTGATGGAGACCCCGATGGACCTGAGCGCCCTGCACAGTTTTCGCGTCGCCGCCTGTGACCTGAACGGTCAGATGCGGGGCAAGCGTGTGCCGCCCTCTTATGCCGACAAGCTGAGCAAAGGCACGGTGCGGATGCCGTTCTCTGCGCTGAACGTGGACCTGTGGGGCGCGGATATCGACGGCAGTCCCCTTGTCTTTGAATCTGGTGATGCGGATGGGATGCTGCTGCCGACGGATCGCGGCCCGGTGCCGATGCCGTGGCTGACGGCGGACACGGCGCTGGTTCCGATGTGCCTGTATGATGACGCGGGCGCACCTTTTGCCGGAGACCCGCGGCATGCTCTGGCTGCGGTGTTGCAGCGCTACGCCCAGCGCGGCTGGTCCGTGATCGCGGCAACCGAGCTGGAATTCACCCTGCTCGACGCCTCGGGCACGCACCCGCAGCCTCCGATTAACCCGGCGACCGGGCGCAGGCTGGCGGATGAATCAGTCCTCTCCATGGCCGAAATGGACGCGTTCGACGCCTTCTTCACCGAGCTTTATGATGGGTGTGCCGCGATGGGCATCCCCGCACAGACGGCGATCTCAGAAAGCGGCATTGGCCAGTTCGAGATCAACCTGAACCATCAGAACGCCCTGCGCTGCGCCGATGATACGTGGCTTTTCAAGGCATTGACGCGCGGCCTTGCCCGCAAGCACGGGTTCACGGCCACGTTCATGTCCAAGCCTTATGCAGACGATGCGGGCAATGGGATGCATGTGCATTTCTCGGTCGTGGACGACCAGGGCCGCAACGTGTTCGATAATGGCGGGCCTGAGGGCACCGATCTGCTGCGTTGGGCGGTTGCCGGATGTCTGGCCGCGATGCCGGGCTGCACGCTGGTCTTTGCTCCGCACGGCAATTCCTTCACGCGGCTTGTGCCCGGCGCACACGCCCCGACCGGCGCAAGCTGGGCCTATGAAAACCGCACCGCTGCGATCCGCATTCCCGGAGGTGCGCCCGCCGCGCGACGAATCGAACACCGCGTTGCGGGCGGCGACATCAACCCCTATCTGATGCTGGCCGCCGTGCTGGGCGCCGCGATGAACGGGATCGAGGATGAGACCGAACCGCCCGCTCCGATCGCGGGCAACGCTTACGAAATCGACGGCCTGCCGCAACTGGCAAGCGACTGGGCTTCGGCAATTGCCGCCTTTGAAACCGACCCGTTGGTCGCGCGCATCTTTCCCGCCGATTTGATCCGCTTTTTCGCCATGACTAAGCGGCAGGAAATCCGGCGCTTTGGTGAACGTCCGCCGGATGAGCACTGGCTCAGCTATCTCGAAGCGGTTTGACCCCCCTTGCCCGACCGGATGCGGTGGGCTAGAATAAATTTGATCAAATTTGGTGACCCATGAAAATCGGCATCCTTGTGACCGGCCACCCGCCCGACGAATTGCACAACCAGTTCGGCGCCTATGACGCGATGTTTCGCACGCTTCTGGACGGCAACGGCTTTGAGTTCGAAAGCTATGCTGTGGTCGACAATCAGTTCCCCGACAGCGCGGATCAGGCCGATGGCTGGATCATCACCGGCTCGCGCCACGGGGCGTATGAGGACCACGCGTGGATTCCTCCGCTGGAAGACCTTATTCGCGAGATCGGGAAAAGCGGGCAGCCTCTGATCGGCGTCTGTTTCGGCCACCAGGTCATTGCGCAGGCACTTGGTGGCAAAGTCGAAAAGTTCTCGGGCGGCTGGGCCGTCGGGCGGACGGATTATGACTATGACGGGCAGACGGTGACCCTGAATGCCTGGCATCAGGATCAGGTTGTCGAATTGCCCCAAGGCGCCAAGGTCACTGGCTCGAATGACTTCTGCCACAACGCCATGATCGCCTATGGCGATACGATCTGGACCGTTCAGGCGCACCCGGAATACGGCGACGGCTTTATCAAGGGCCTGATGGAAACCCGCGGCAAGGGCGTGGTGCCCGATGCCCTGATGCAGGACGCGGCCAACCGCCTGCCCACCAAAGATGACAATCCGAAGATCGCGCAGCACATGGCCGATTTTCTGAAGAAAGAGAGGGCCTGATGGCCGACTGGAAAGATCAGCTGCCACAGGCAGCCCGGACCTATATCGAAGGCCAGCGACTGGACGAGGTCGAGTGCATCATCTCGGACCTGCCCGGCATTGCGCGGGGCAAGGCGGTGCCTGCGTCAAAATTTGCCAAGCAGACCTATTTCCACCTGCCCGACAGCATCTTTTACCAGACCATCACGGGTGACTGGGGCGAGGCCGCGGGCGAGGACGGGTTCATCGAACGCGACATGATCCTAAAGCCCGATTTCACCACCGCGTCGGCTGCACCCTGGACGGGGGACTGGACGCTGCAGGTGATCCATGACGCCTATGACCGGGACAACAACCCGATCCCCTTCAGCCCACGCAACGTGCTGAAACGCGTCGTGCAGCTGTATCACGACAAGGGCTGGAAGCCGGTCGTTGCGCCCGAGATGGAGTTCTTTCTGGTCGCCCCCAACGTCGACCCGGCGCAAGGGATTAAGCCAATGATGGGCCGTTCGGGCCGTCCGGCGGCCGCGCGTCAGGCCTATTCGATGACCGCGGTGGACGAGTTCGGCCCGGTGATCGACGACATCTATGATTTCGCCGAGCATCAGGGGTTCGAGATCGACGGCATCACGCAGGAAGGCGGCGCGGGTCAGTTGGAGATCAACCTGCGCCACGGCAACCCGGTCAAGCTGGCCGATGAGGTGTTCTATTTCAAACGCCTGATCCGCGAGGCCGCCCTGCGTCACAACTGCTTTGCCACCTTCATGGCGAAACCGATCGAGGATGAGCCGGGCTCGGCCATGCATATCCACCACTCGATCATCGATATCGAGACGGGGCAGAACATCTTCTCGGGCCCGCAAGGCGGTGAGACGGACGCGTTCTATCACTTCATCGCCGGGCTGCAGAACCACCTGCCCGCCGGTCTGGCGGTGATGGCGCCCTATGTGAACTCGTACCGCCGCTATGTGAAAGACCACGCCGCCCCGATCAATCTGGAATGGGCGCGCGACAACCGTACCACCGGCATCCGTGTGCCCCTGTCAGGCCCCGAGGCGCGCCGGGTCGAAAACCGCATCGCCGGGATGGACTGCAACCCCTATCTGGGCATCGCCCTGTCACTGGCCTGTGGCTATCTGGGTTTGGTCCAGCAAGAGCGCCCGCGCCGTCAATTCTATGGCGACGCCTATGAGGGCGACGGTGATATCCCGCAGGTCATGGGCAACGCGCTGGACCTGTTCGATGAGGCCACTGCCCTGCACGAAGTTCTCGGCCCCGAATTCGCCCGCGTCTATGGCATCGTCAAACGCGCCGAGTATGAGGAATTCCTGCAGGTCATCTCTCCGTGGGAGCGTGAGCACTTGCTGATGAACGTCTGAGGCACGCGATGAACCTGCTCTATTCCAATGACCGCAAAGCCGAGTATCCGGCGAGTTGGTATGCCGCGACGGCCAATCCGATCGACCGGTCTCCCGCGCTGACGGGGGAAGTGAAAGCAGATGTCTGCGTGGTGGGCGGAGGCTATACCGGCCTCTCTGCCGCCCTACATCTGGCCGAGGCCGGATTCGACGTGGTTCTGCTTGAGGCGCACCGGGTGGGGTTCGGCGCATCGGGCCGCAATGGTGGCCAACTGGGCAGCGCACAGCGGATGGATCAGAAAGACCTCGAGCGGCTGGTCGGGAATGACGATGCAGCAAAGCTGTGGGAGCTGGCCGAGGATGCCAAAGATCTGGTCAAGTCGCTGATCGCCAAACACCAGATTGATTGCGACCTGAAACCCGGCGTGGCGGTTCTGGGCCTGAGCAATGCGGAACAGGACGAACTGCATGACCACGCGGCACATCTGTCTGACCGATACGGCTATGACCAGATGGAGTTGCTGGACGAAAGCGCAGGCCACGCGCTGTGCCCGTCGCCCGCCTATCGCGGCGGTTATCTGGATATGGGCGCTGCGCATCTGCACCCGCTGAACTTCGCACTGGGTTTGGCGGACGCTGCGGTGAAGGCTGGTGTGCGCATCCATGAAAGCACCGAGGTCACAGGCGTTGAGAACAGCACCCCCGTCGCCGTGCGCACTGAACAAGGCAAAGTGACCGCCGACCACGTCATTCTGGCCTGCAACGGATATCTGGGGAACCTGAACGGCAAAGTCGCCTCACGCGTCATGCCGATCAACAACTTCATCGCCGCGACCGAGCCTCTGGGCCCGGAGGCCGCCCGCGTCCTGACCCGCGACGTGGCCGTCGCTGACACAAAATTCGTGGTGAACTACTTCCGCCTCAGCGCCGACAACCGGCTGCTGTTCGGCGGCGGCGAAAGCTATGGCTACCGCTTCCCCACTGACATCGCCGCCAAGGTCCGCAAACCGATGGTCGAGATTTTCCCGCATCTGCGCGACGTCAAGATCGACTATGCCTGGGGCGGCACTTTGGCCATTACCATGCGGCGGATGCCCTATCTGGCACGGGTTGCGCCGAACATCCTGTCGGCCTCGGGCTATTCCGGCCACGGGGTCGGCACCGCGACCCATGCCGGGCAGCTGATGGCACAGGCCATTCAGGGGCAGGCCGAGGGGTTCGACACCATGGCCCGCGTTCCCGCCCTTCCCTTTCCCGGCGGCCCCGCGCTGCGCAGCCCGCTGCTGGTGCTGGCGATGACGTGGTTTGCCCTGCGGGATCGCCTCGGGGTCTGACCTTAAGGAATTGCAACAGATTGGTGAATTTTCGCCCACAAGGCGATTGAGGGGTTTAACTGGCCAATAATTAGCTTTATCTTTCCCAAAGATAGAATTTGGGAAAATCAAATATGACGCTTCCTCCAAACGTTCATGACGCCGAACCCATCCCCGCAGCCGCCCGCAAAGCCATCGACGCCCTGATGCAATCAGGCGACCTGTTCCGCTATACCGCGCCGCAGGATGCGCCGGTGGCACTGCTTGAAAGCGAATTCGCCGCATTGCTGGGCACGAAATACGCGCTGGCGGTGTCGTCCTGCTCGGCAGCGTTGTTCCTTTCGCTCAAAGCGTTGGGCCTGCCGCGGGACGCGCGGGTTCTGATCCCCGGCTTTACTTTCGCCGCGGTGCCGTCGTCGATCGTGCACGCGGATTGCATTCCGGTGCTGTGCGAAGTGGCCGAAAACTATCGTATCGACATGGAGGATTTCGCCGCCAAGCTGGACGGCGTGCAGGCGGTGATCATCAGCCACATGCGCGGCCACACATCCGACATGGACGCGATCATGGCCCTGTGCAACGAGCGTGACATACCGGTGATCGAGGACGCGGCGCACTCGCTGGGCACCACCTGGCACGGCCAGAACATCGGCACCATCGGCAAGGTCGGCTGCTTCTCGTTTCAGTCCTACAAGATGATCAACGCGGGCGAAGGTGGCATCCTGATCACTGACGACGCCGATCTGGTGGCCCGCGCCGTGATCATGTCGGGCGCCTATGAGCACAACTGGAAAAAACACAAAGGCCCGCACGGCGACAACTCGCCCGAGCTGGAACAGGCCTTTGCCCGCTGGCAGAACCAACTGCCGCTTTATAACCTGCGTATGAGCAACCTGAGCGCCGCCGTGATCCGGCCGCAGATCCCGGAACTGGCACGCCGCGTGCGTGACGGGCTGGCGAACCACGACTATGTGGCCAAGCGCCTGAATACCTCGGATTACATCGACGTCCCTGCCCCGCTGGCACCCGAGCGCCGTGCGCCGGATTCGATCCAGTTCAACCTGGTCGGGATGGACGAGGTCGAGATCCGCGCCTTCGCTGCCGCCTCTGAATCGCGCGGTGTCAAGGTTCAGGTCTTTGGCCTGAGCGAGGACAACGCCCGCGCCTTCTGGAACTGGCAATTCCTGCCGGAGAAGTTCGAGTTGCCGCAGACCCGCGACATGCTGATGAAGGCCTGTGACGTCCGCCTGCCGGTGCGCCTGACACGCGAAGAACTGGATATCATCGCCGACATCCTGCTGGCCTCGGTCGGCGAAGTGACCGGCCCGGTCCCGGTCTACGGCACCTGACAGCTATTGCGGGCCGATATCGAACAACTCGGTCGATAGAAACAGCGCCGTGACCCCCTCGGGGGTTGCGGCGACCCGAGACAGGATCGCGGCAACCTGCGGACCGGAAGACGTTTCAACCAAGAGCGGCGCACCGGAATCCCCCATCATCACAGGGCAAACCGCCAACAGAATCCCGTCCTGATACCGACGCGGGGGACAGGTTTCAGTTCGGCTGAGAATATGTGGCCGCACCCCGGGATATCCAGCGACAAAAGCCGAAACAGCATTGGTATCCGCAAGCGGCAGATACCCGACCTGCTGACCGATCGGCTCGCTCAGTTCCAGAACCGCCCAATCCAGGCCTGCACGATCGTCAAACACGCCGTCTTTGCCCTGATCGCGATGCACCCGATACCCCGCTATGTCAGACACTGCGACGGTTGATCCACGCTGATACCCGGCGGCAAACCGGATGCTGGAGGGCGGGATCCACCGTTGCCGAGGCGCGTTATAGAGGCAATGCGCAGCGGTCAGCACCAACCTTTCCGCCACCAAAACACCAGTGCAATGGGACCTCTGATCGCGGCTGGCAAAGTTGATCCGCCCGATGGCGCGCCACGGGGTCTGGCCCGCATCCAGAATCTCGCGGCTACGGATTGCATCGCACCCGGCCCCGGACTGGGTCCCCAGCCTGCAGACCGGAGACCAGTTTTCCGAATAAACGCCCTGCGACAGCGCGGGCTGCATCCAAAGCAATGCGATACTCAGGAACAGCCAACGCATCCTTGACGCGGTCAGTTCAGCTTGGAGAGTTTCTTCTGCAACTCGGCAAGCTGCTTCTTGATGTCGTCCAGGTCTTCTTTGGATTCCGGCTTGCCTTCGTCATCCTTGTCCGGCCCGGACCAATTGCCCGACAGACCACCCGTCATCGCCTTCAGAAACGCCTGTTGCTGCGCCTGCATCGCTTCGAACCCAGGCATCTGCGACATCGGGTTCATGGCGTTCATGTTTTCCATCATCTTGCTTTGGCTTTCGCGCAGCATTTCGAACGAGCTTTGCAGGAATTGCGGCATCATCCCACCACCCGGGATCATATAGCTGCGCACCAGATCGTTCAGCACATTCACCGGCAGCACGTTTTCGCCCCGACTTTCATGTTCGGCAATGATCTGCAGCAGGTATTGCCGGGTCAGGTCGTCTCCGGTTTTCAGATCGATGATCTGCACCTCACGCCCGTCGCGGATGAAGGCCGCGATATCTTCCAGCGTGACATAGTCGCTGGTCTCGGTGTTATACAGCCGGCGGCTTGCATAGCGTTTGATCAACAGTGGTTTTTCTTGTTCCGACACCGTTTGCCCTCCCCAAGGATGATGCGTTGCAGCAGAGATTATGCGAGCGCAGCACAAAAAGAAAGGGCAGGTCAAAAGACCTGCCCGACGCGATTGCACCAGATGGGAGGAACGGGTGCGCCTCGCGGCCTTACTTATTTTGCAGTTGCGGCTTTCTTGGCAGCAGCTGTCACGTCGTTGGTTGCTTTCTTGACGGCAGCAGTTGCGTCTTCAGCAGCTTCTTTGCCTGCAGCCATCAGCAGCTCGACGGTTTCGGTCTGCAGTTTTTTCGCGATTTCAGCGAATGCAGCCATGTTTTCAGCAGCAACTTCGGCCGAAGCGCTTGCGAAATCGGTTGCCGCTTTTGCGTAGTCAGCCGGCTCGGCCTTTGCTTTCGACATCTCGGTCAGCTTGGACAGGGTGTCCTTGGTCCATTTGTTCGAGATTTCAGCCGATTTTTCGGCGGCGTCCAGAGCAACGCCCGACAGCTTTTCGTTCAGCGAAGCGGTCGATTTGAAGGCACCTTCCAGAGCGGTGGTGTCAACGGGGAACGCGCCCATCATTTCTTTCATGGTCGCGGTAAAGTCTTGGGTCTTTGCCATTGTCTTAATCCTTTTTGCCGAACCGGGCCCACCCCGGTTTTCATCAGCTTGAGGGTAATATGAATGCTGCGCCGCAGCATTTCAAGTTTTTTCTTGCTGCGACGCAGAATTTTTAAGTTTCAAAATGAAATCAGCCGTTTGGGTTGGCCACCACATATGTGCCAGGTGCCGGGGCCAAACGAGGATGATCCGAATCACCGGTATCGCGGGCCGGGACCTGTTTGCCCGAACGTTTCTTCAGCCATGCCTCCCACAGGGGCCACCACGAACCCTCGTGGAATTCAGCCTCTTTCAACCAGGTGTCCGCATCCGCCTTCATATCCGGGTTGGTGTAGTGACCGTATTTCTTCTTGCTGGGTGGATTGATGATGCCCGCGATATGGCCGGACTCGGAGACCACAAAAGTTTTGTTCCGCGACCCCATCTTCTGCACGCCGCGATAGCAGTCTTTCCACGCCGCGATATGGTCCGTCTCGCAGGTGATCGCCATCAACGGCACATCCACGTCGCTAAGTTTCAGCTTGTGACCGAACAGCTCAAACCCGTCAGTGGCGAATTCGTTGCGCTGGCACAGGCCACGCAGATACTCGACCGTCATCTTGGCTGGCAGGTTGGCCCCGTCACCATTCCAGAACAACAGATCAAAGGCGGGCGGCACCTCACCCAGCATATAGCTGCGGATCGCCGGGCCGTAGACCAGATCGCGCGAGCGCAGGAAGGACATGGTGCGCGCCATGATCCATGACCGCAGCACGCCCTCTTTGTTCACCTCTTCCTCGATCCCGTCGATGAAATCGTTCTGCAGGAAAGGCGTAAACTCGCCCTGTTCAGAGAAATCCGTCAGTGCAGTGAACAGTGTTGCCGACTTGACCGATTTATCGCCGCGCTGTTTCAGCAGCGCCAAAGTGAGGCTCAGCGTGGTGCCCGCGATACAATATCCGATCGCGTTCACCTGCTTGACCTTGCAGATCTTCTTGGCCTCTTCAATTGCAGTCAGGAAACCGTCCTGAATGTAATCCTCCATCCCGGTGTCCGCATAGCTTTCATCCGGGTTGACCCAGCTGACGACGAACAGGGTATAGCCTTGCTCGGTCACCCACTTGATCAGGCTGTTTTGTGCCTTGAGGTCGAGAATGTAGAATTTGTTGATCCAGGGCGGGAACAGGACAATCGGTGTTTCATGGACCGTTTCTGTCGCTGGCTTGTACTGGATCAGTTCCATCATGCGGTTGCGAAAAACCACGTCACCGGGCGTCGTCGCCAGGTTGCCGCCCACTTCAAACGCGCTTTCGTCGGCCAGCTTCACCACCAATTCGCCATCGTTGGCCTCAAGGTCCGAAACGAGGTTCTCAAGCCCCTTGATCAGCGACTGGCCTTCGGTTTCGACAGCCTTTTGCAGCGCGTCCGGGTTGGTCGCCAGAAAATTCGTGGGGGCCATCATGTCGATGATCTGCTGCGAGAAATAACCCAGACGCTGTTTGTCCTTTGCATCCAGATCCTCGACCGAGGCAACGGCCTGGGCGATAGCTTCGGAATTGGTCTGGTATTGCTGGCGGATCAGGCGGAAATAGGGGTTGGTTTCCCAAAGAGGGTTGGAAAATCGTTTGTCACCGAGTCTGGCTTCTTCGTCATCGACCTCGCCCTTGGTCAGCGCCTGCTGCGCTTCGGCAAAGTTCAGAACCGATTTTCCCCAGAATTCTATTTGCCGCTCCAGCAACTTTGCGGGATTTTGCCATGCGTCGGCCCAATATGCCGTTGCTGCCTTTGCAAAAAGCTCCTGATTCGGGCCGTCCAATGCAGCGGTATGCGGCTTTTTCACAGCCATCACTTCGATCAAGCGCTTCGACAATTGCTCGACCTTTTCCATATTTTCCTTAAGGCGTTCAATGTTTTCTTCGGTCACTTCAGGCATCTGGCCGTCACTTGTTGTCATTTTAACAATTCCCGCTTAATCTCGCTGCTATGCAGAATAACGTCGTAGGTCTCAGGGGGCAAAGCGGCGAATGGTCCGAACACCCAGGCTGACACGCAGGAGGCCCCTTTTTCATGCGCTACATGATGACTTACGACTTGATGGAAACGATGCGCAACACCAACCAGTGGATGGGCGCAACTGCCAGCGCCATTGCATCTTACCCCGTCTTCTCGATGGTTCCCAACCCCGCTTTCAGCATGATGGCAGCTTGGGGTGAGGTGACCGAACGGACATTCCAGCGAATGATCGTCAAACCTGATTGGGGTATCCGCACCTTTACCTGCGAGGACGGCAAGGACCATCTGGTCGATGTGACCACCGTTGTCGAACGCCCCTTTGGCGATCTGGTCCATTTTCGGGTAAACGGCCGCGAGGAACAGCCCCGCAAGGTTCTGCTGGTTGCGCCGATGTCGGGGCACTACGCGACGCTGCTGCGGTCGACCGTGAAAAGCCTGCTGGTCAATTGCGAAGTTTACATCACTGACTGGCATAACGCGCGCGACATCCCCGTGTCCGAAGGCAAGTTCGATGTTGAGGACTACACCCTCTACCTTGTCGATTTTATGAAAGAGCTTGGTCCGGACACTCATGTTGTGGCCGTCTGCCAACCGGTTCCGCTGACGCTGGCCGCGACCGCCTATCTGGCCGAGGTCGAGCCCAAGGCGCAGCCCAGCACCCTGACCCTGATCGGTGGCCCGGTCGATCCCGATGCCACCCCGACCGACGTGACCGACTTTGGCCGCCGTGTCACCATGGGCCAGCTGGAAGAAACCATGATCCAGCGCGTCGGCTTCAAGTACAAGGGTGTTGGCCGCATGGTCTATCCCGGCCTGCTGCAGCTGGCATCGTTCATGTCGATGAATGCGGACCGCCACTCCAAGGCGTTCTCGGACCAAATTCAGCGTGTGATGCGCAATGAAGCGTCGGATCACGATGCCCATAACCGGTTCTACGACGAATATCTGGCCGTCATGGATATGACTGCCGAGTTCTATCTGTCCACGGTCGAACGTATCTTCAAAAACCGTGAGATAGCGAAGAATGAATTCGTGGTCGCCGGTCACAAGGTCGATATCGGCAAGATCACCGATGTTGCGGTCAAGACGGTCGAAGGCGCCAATGATGACATTTCGGCCCCCGGCCAGTGCATCGCAGCGCTCGATCTGTGCACCGGCCTGCCGGAGTCGAAAAAGGCCAGCCATGTTGAGCCCGGTGCCGGACACTATGGCATCTTTGCCGGGCGCAGCTGGCGCGACAATATCCGGCCGCTGGTGATCGACTTCATGAACACCAATTCGCGCAAATCCACACGCCGCGCCGCCAACAGCAACAAGGTGGCCTGACCACCATGCGCAGGAGGGCGGCAGAGGGAATGCCCTTCTCCTGCACTTGCAGCACCCTGACCGGGCATATCACCGCTGCTGGTGTCCAAAGTGGCACCCATGTCGCCTGCTATTGCCATGACTGCCGCGCGGCTCAGCTGTATTTCGGACAGCCGGATCCTGCCCCCGGCCCCGTCGACGTCCTGCAAATGAACCCGGAAGACGTCCGCATCGACAGCGGCGCAGAACATCTTGCGCTGATGCAGCTCAGCCCCAAGGGGATGCTGCGATGGTACGCGGATTGCTGCAATGCCCCGATTGCGACGACATCACGGACAGCCAAGTTCCCATTCGCCGGTTTCATCGTCAAACGCATCGCCGATCCCGACAGGCTTGGTCCGGTCACCACCCGTGGTTTTGTTCCACAGCCGGATGGCAAGCAGTCACACGAAAAACTGCGCTTTGCAGCGGTGGGGCTGCTGACGCGCCTGACGAAATCCTGGGTTTCGGGCAGCTGGCGAAACACGCCGTTCTTCAACACCGACACTGGTGAACCCGTGGTGCCGCCAATGATCCTCAGCAAGGCCGAGCGCAAGAAGTTCTACACATAGGCCGCCCGTGCTGGCGCGGTAAGCCATTCAGCCAACGCGTCATTCACAAATCGGGGTGCTTCCAGCGTCGGCAGATGCCCTGCCCCATCGACAACTTTCAATTCCGCGCCGGGGATCATATCCGCCATGAATGCGTGTTTTCGCTGCGGTATCAACGTGTCATGCGCACCGCACAGAACCAGCGTCGGTACCCGGATGCGCCGCAGCTCGCCCTGTTGATCCGGGCGCCGTTGCAGGGCGCGTATCTGACGTTCGAACACCGCAGGCCCCAAATCCAGCGCCATTTCAATCAGGCCGTTCAGAATGGGAATGCGTTTTGGTCCGGGGGCCAGCGTGTCGGACCCGATGATCCGCCGCATCACGTCCTCAAGCCGCCCTGCCTTTGCGCCGACCAAAAGCTCCTCACGCGCGACCGCCAGCTGCGGCGTATCGGCCTGCGCATCCGCCGCCATCAGGCAAAGGCGTGACACCCGGTCCGGCGCGCGGCGGATAAGTTCCAGCGCCACCACACCGCCCATTCCCAGCCCGCCCAGCGCAAAGCGATGCGGTAACTGATCCAGCAGGGCCGAGGCGATTTCTTCGATCCGCTCCCCCACTGAAACCGGCGCAACCATCACCGCGCGCTGACGCGACAGACAGTTGATCTGGGGTTCAAAAATCCGTGCATCGCACATCATTTCGGGCAATAAAACCAGCGGCTCGATCACGCGGGGCCTCGTAAAATTCGACCTTTTCGGCCTGTACTCATTGATTACAGGATGAGACGTTTTACTGCTTCGGGCAAGTTAAACTTCAGGGATAATTGATGCCTCGGAAGGTCGGAAAATCCGCGTATCTCCGGCGTCGCGCCGACAAATCCTCGTCCGGCTCGGCCCCAGGACGCAGCAGACAGCCGCGCGGCACAATATAACTGTCTATGCGACGGAGCGGTTTGGGTCTCCAGACAAGGTTGAAGGCGCAGAGTTTGGGAAAGAACCAGATCTCGGAATAGGCCAGATGCTCGTGCATCCACCACGCCAGATCGCGCCAGTCCCGTCCGGAACCGTACTGATCGGCAAACCACGGAATGACGATCGAGGCGCCCGCAATCCGCGCATCACCCTCTCCCCTGTCCCAGATGTGGCATTCCAGAGGGTTGTCGTTCCGGGCACAGTTCAGCCGGTTTTCATTCCCGAACCGGTTCAGCGAAGGCGAGCGATAACCGGACCGAACCGCGACGCGCCCAAAGGTTTCCTCAAGCGGGTCCAGCAGGATCTGGCAAAACGCGCGGCCGGTTTCGATGGCCAGATCGGGATTGTCCGGAAGGTTCTGTTTTTCATGGAAATTCCCGATCTCGGAATACAGGAAATCCCGCATGAAGAAATGCCGGGACAAACGCACGCGGCCAAGCGTCTCAAGGCTCCACATGCTGCCCGGCTTACGCATCGCTACTCTACACCTATTCCCTTGAGCCAGCCCAGAATGCCGGTCACTGCGGCATCTGTTTGACCCGGCGACATCAACCGCCCGGCGATCACGTGCGACGCGGGATCATCCCCCGGCCCCATCGTCACTAGATTGACGGTTGAGGGACCACCCCAGCTTTCGGCCACCTTATGCGTCCGGTCGGGCCGCACCACCTGATCGTCATCCGAGAACCAGAACAGCGCCGGCACCTGTGCGTCTGAGAAGTCCAGCGCATAGACAGTTTCAACCAGCACAGTCATCGGCACGACCGCCTCCCACGGATAGACCGACGTCCAATAGGTGTTCTGTTCGGGGTCCGGGCCCGAGACGTCCCGCTTCTCGCCCATTACCAACGGCAACCATTCGCGCGCCCAGGGCAGGCCGGGCAGCCACGCGCCGGGCGTGTTCACTCCGAAATTGGGTGAGACAAAGACCATCGCCGCCACGTCCTTGCTGAGTTCCGCATCCAACGCGGCGGCGGCAGCCAGCGTGCCACCGGTCGAGGTCGACATGACCACAACCTTGTCGCCGACCGCCCGCGCCGCAGCCAATCCTTCGGCCATGTCCTGCATCCAGCCAGTCGCGGTTGCCTCGCCCATCGCGCTGCCGACCCGCCCATGACCCTGCAACCGGGTGTAGACCAGATTGGCCCCCAGCGCATCGGCCACCCGATCCGGCACAGGGCGAATTTCTTCGGACGATGCCGAAAAGCCGTGCACATACAGAACCGAAACCGGCGTGCGCTGCTCGTAGAATCCGTCCTGCCAGATAACCCGTTTCTCAACCCCGGGAACGATGTCGTCAAAGACGGATTCCGTGCTTTCGAAATAGACCTGAACCCCCTCGCCGAATTTGCGGGGATCAAAGCGCGGATGCAGATCGACCTCTTCACGCGGCCCGAGCCAGTAGATCAGCCCACCAAGGACAATCAGCACCAACAGCAGGCGACCAAGGACCCATCCAAAGCGCTGCATCAGGATAGCTCCATAACCTCAAGCACCGCATTTTCGATCAGTCCCAGACAGGGACCGTCCGAGAAACGGTGATCGGCATCCTTGACCAGCAACAAGCGCATATCATCCCCGCTGGCATGATCCAGCAACCGCACAGCCGTTTCGGTGGTCACCGCCGTATCCGCCGTGCCCTGCAGGCACCGGACCGGAAAAGGCAGGTCCAGCGCATCGCGCAATACCAACTGTTGCCGCCCGTCTTCGATCATCCGCTTGGAGATGATGTAGGGCTCCATGTAATCCGAGGGCAATTCGACATGACCGACGGTGTCCAGTGCCGCCTTTTGTTCATCGCTAAACGAGGCCCAATAGCCGTCTTCGGTAAAATCCGGCGCAGCCGCGATGGTGACCATCCCCGCAATCCGCTCGGGCATCGCCTTGGCCAGCAACAGCGCCTGCCACCCGCCCATCGACGACCCGACGACAATCAGCGGCCCCTCGGTCAGTTCTGAAACGGCGGCCACCGTGTCCTGATGCCAGTCGCCGATGCAGCCTTCTTCGAACGCCCCCGAGCTTTCGCCATGGCCGGAATAATCGAACCGCAAAAAAGCCTGCCCCCGCGCCTGCGCCCAGGCCTCAAGATGCACCGCCTTGGTGCCCTCCATGTCCGACTTGAGGCCACCCAGAAAAACAAGGGTCGGGCCAGTGCCTTCGCTCTTGTGATAGGCCAACCGCCGCCCCTGCGGTATTTCCAGAAAGTCCGTCGCTGCCATGAAATCCTCTTTCCTTTTCCAGCATCATGCACGCCGCACCCCCAAGTGCAATTCCGCGACCTTCATCTTTTCCGAAATACTCCGGGGAGCGCGAGGGGCAGCGCCCCTCGCTCCGACCCTTGACACGCGCACCACCACCTGCCAAAGCAGCCCGACACATATAACCCGCAACCGGGCGTTCAGTGGGCGCCAAACCGACGAGGAGAGCCGATATGGCCCTGGATTCAAAATCCGTCTCTCTCACTTTTCCCGATGGCAATGCACGTTCTTATGACGCAGGCGTAACGCCCGCGCAGGTGGCTGCCGATATCTCAACCTCGCTGGCGAAAAAGGCAATCTCGGCCACGGTAAACGGCAAGCACTGGGATCTGCAATGGCCCATCGAAGCCGATGCCGACATCGCCATCCACACCATGAAGGATGAAGAGCAGGCCAATGAGCTGATCCGCCACGATCTGGCCCATGTCATGGCACGCGCGGTGCAGGAAATCTGGCCCGCCACCAAGGTCACCATCGGCCCCGTGATCGAAAACGGCTGGTATTACGACTTTGATCGCGAGGAACCATTCACGCCCGAAGATCTCGGCCTCATCGAGAAAAAGATGAAAGAGATCATCAACAAGCGCGACCCCGTCACCACCGAGGTCTGGGACCGTGACCGCGCGATCGAGTTCTACAAGGCCAATAACGAACCCTACAAGGTTGAGCTGATCGAAGCCATCCCGGGCGATGAGCCACTGCGCATGTACTGGCACGGCCACTGGCAGGATCTGTGCCGTGGCCCGCACCTGCAGCACACCGGCCAACTGCCCGGCGACGCGTTCAAACTGATGTCCATCGCGGGCGCCTATTGGCGTGGCGACAGCGACCGCGCGATGTTGCAGCGCATCTATGGCGTGGCCTTTACCGGAAAGGAAAAGCTGAAAGCTTACCTGCATATGCTGGAAGAGGCCGCCAAACGCGACCACCGCAAGCTAGGCCGCGAGATGGACCTGTTCCACATGCAGGAAGAGGCTCCGGGCCAAATCTTCTGGCATCCCAACGGCTGGACCATCTACACCCTGTTGCAGGACTACATGCGCCGACAGCAGCGCAAGGGCGGGTATGTCGAGGTGAACACACCGCAGGTCGTTGACCGCAAGCTGTGGGAACGGTCCGGCCACTGGGACAAGTATCAGGAAAACATGTTCATCGTCGAAGTGGACGAAGAACATGCCCGCGAGAAAGCCGTTAACGCACTCAAGCCGATGAACTGCCCCTGTCATGTTGAAATCTTCAAACAGGGCCTGAAATCCTATCGCGATCTGCCGTTGCGCATGGCCGAATTCGGATCGTGCAACCGGTACGAACCCTCGGGTGCATTGCACGGCATCATGCGCGTGCGCGGCTTTACGCAGGACGACGCCCACATCTTTTCGACCGAAGAGCAGATTGAGGCCGAAACCGCCGAATTCATCCGTTTCCTCAGCGTGATCTATAAGGATCTGGGTTTCGAAAAGTTTGCGGTGAAATTCTCGGACCGTCCTGAAACGCGGGCTGGTTCGGATGAGGTCTGGGACAAGGCCGAATCCGCCCTGCTTTCTGCAACCCGAGCAGCCGGGATCGAGCCGGAACTGAACCCGGGCGAAGGCGCCTTCTACGGTCCAAAGCTGGAGTTCGTCCTGACAGACGCCATCGGTCGCGACTGGCAGTGCGGCACCTTCCAGGTGGACTTCGTTCTGCCTGAACGTCTGGACGCCACCTATATCGGCGCCGACGGCGGCAAACACCGTCCGGTCATGCTGCACCGCGCAACGCTGGGTTCGTTCGAACGCTTCATCGGGATCCTGATCGAAGAACACGCGGGCAAGCTGCCGTTCTGGCTGGCCCCGCGTCAGGTCGTTGTCGCCTCAATCACGTCCGAGGCGGATGACTATGTCATGGAAGTGGTCGAAACTCTCAAGGCCGCTGGTGTCCGCGCTGAGGCGGATATCCGCAACGAGAAGATCAACTACAAGGTCCGCGAACACTCGGTCGGTAAAGTGCCCGTCATTCTGGCCGTCGGCCACCGCGAGGTGGAAGAACGCACCGTCAGCGTCCGGCGTCTGGGCGAAAAACAGACGCAGGTTCAACCGCTTGACGTTGTAACAAATGAGTTGTCGCGGGCGGCCACCCCGCCCGACCTGCTGTAACATTCGGCACCATATTGCCGACAATCCGGCCCCGATATTGGGGCCGGATTGAAACAATTACCATTTTTCATTTCAAAAACAATTTGTTAACCTTCAAGGGGGCATGTCATGTCCTGACGGGGTTGTGAGACACGGGCTCGTGAATTCAACTGCAGCCCTGCAAGCACTACCTTTGTCATTGTCACAAGCAGACATACGCAGTCATCAAAAGGGATTACCGAGATGTCGAACACCGCAAAAACCCTGGTTATCGCAAGCGCAGTCGCAGCCGCCGTTTCGGGCGCCGCAACCACTGCCACCGCACAAGCCAAAGAGAAATGCTATGGCGTATCGCTGGCCGGTCAGAATGACTGTGCCGCTGGCCCCGGCACCACCTGCGCGGGCACCTCGACCGTGGACTATCAGGGCAACGCATGGACCCTGGTCGACGCGGGCACCTGCGCCGATATCGAATTGCCGGACAACCGTAAGGGCTCGCTGGAACCGCTGGATCGCGACCTGCCGGCATAAGTCCAGGCTTTCAGGAACCGAAGGGGCGGGCCATATCGCCCGCCTCTTTTTCGTGATCGGAGAGCACGCACATGTTGGACCATACGACCAGACCGAACAATCTGCCGGCCGCGCCGGGCGTCGGCTACAAACCCCAGCACTTTACGCAGATTCTGGACCACGCCAACCCCGTCGCATGGCTTGAGATTCACGCCGAAAACTACCTGGGCGACGGTGGCCGTCCCATTGCACAGCTGCGCCACCTGTCCGAGCAATTCCCGATTTCCGTCCACGGTGTCGGCCTGTCGATCGGCGGCGAAGGTCCGCTGGATGCGGATCACCTGGCCCGTCTGAAACACCTAGTCGGCTGGCTGAACCCTGCCAGTTTCTCGGAACATCTGGCCTGGTCTACCCATGACAGCCATTTCCTGAACGACCTGCTGCCCCTGCCCTATACAGATGCGACCTTGGTGCGCGTCTGTGATCATATCGATCAGGTACAGGACACCGTCGGACGGCAGATGCTGCTGGAAAACCCCTCCAGCTATCTGGCATTCGAGGAAAGCACATGGTCCGAGCCGGATTTTCTGCGCGAGATTGCGCGTCGTACGGGCTGCGGCCTACTGCTGGACGTGAACAACGTCTTTGTCTCGGCCACCAATCTGGATTTCTCACCGCAGGGCTATATCGACGCCTATCCGCTGGACAAGGTGGGTGAGATTCACCTTGGCGGCCATGATGAGGATGAAGATGATCACGGTCACCCGCTGCTGATCGACAGCCACGGGCGCGAAGTGGTCGATCCGGTCTGGTCTCTGTTGGATTACGTGCTTGAACGCTCGGGCCCGAAACCGGTGCTGATCGAGTGGGACACGGACGTCCCCGACTGGCCCATTCTGCGGACCGAGGCAGAGCGCGCACAGGCGGCCCTGGACCGCATCCCGGCATGAGCGTCTCGCAAACAACCTTCCATTCGGCGTTGCTGGACCCGGCGGCAGCTATCCCCAAGGGGTTGCTGGACGCCGCCGCGCAACCCGCAGGACGCCGGTTCAGCGTGTACCGCAACAACGTGGCCGTGTCCCTGACCGAGGCGATGCATCAGGCCTTTCCGGTTATCACCAAGCTTTTGGGTCCCCAGAACATGGATGGCCTGTCGGGGATTTTCCTGCGCAAACATCCCCCCTCTTCGCCCCTGATGATGTTCTATGGAGAGGCGTTTCCGGATTTCCTGACTGGAATGGAGCAACTTGCCCATCTGGGCTACCTGCCCGACGTCGCGCGGCTGGAGCTGTCGCTGCGCCGGTCGTACCACGCGGCCGACAGCACACCCGCCCCGGCGGATGCGCTGGCCCTGCCGCCAGAAGATATCATGCGGGCCCGGCTGGGGTTTGCCCCCTCAATGCAGGTTCTGGGTTCGGACTGGCCGATCTACTCGATCTGGCGCTTCAACACCGAAGAGGACGCGCCGAAACCCGCGCCCGGCCCCGAGGCCGTTCTGGTTACCCGGCCCGACTATGACCCGATCCCGCATCTGCTGCCCACTGGCGGCGCGCATTGGATTGCAGGCCTTCAGGCCGGACAAACCATTGGTGACGCGTTTGAAGAAACCGCGACCAATTTCCCCGATTTTGACCTTGGGGCCACTCTGGCGCTGCTTTTGGAAGGCGGCGCAATAACCTCTGTGACTATCGAAAGGCTGGCGACATGACTGCCCTGATCTCATTGCACAACAACACCCTGGGACGGTTGGAAATGACCGCCGGCTGGTTGACACCAACTCTGGCCCGGGTGGTCTTTGCGGCGACGCTGCTTGTGTACTACTGGAACTCGGCGAAAACCAAATTGGGTAGCGGGTTCTTTGGCTTTCTTTCCCCGTCAGACGGCGCCTACGTCCAGATCTTCCCCAAAGCGATGGAAGCGGTCAGCTATGACAGCTCGCAACTGAGCGTCATTCACTGGGCGATTGCCGTTGCGGGTACCTGGGCCGAGTTTTTGCTGCCCGCGCTGATCGTGATCGGCCTGCTGTCGCGGTTTGCCGCTTTGGGCATGGTCGCATTTGTCTGGGTTCAAACCATCGTGGACGTCAACGGGCACGGCACTGAACTGGGCAGCTACTTTACCAACGCCGTGAGTCTGCTGGACGACCGGACGCTGTGGACTTTCCTGCTGCTGGTGATCGTGATCAACGGTGCAGGACCGCTGTCGCTGGACCGTATCCTGCGCATCAAGTGATTTAGAAATGTGCTTTGGGCTCGTCCGGTTTACCCGCGGCCAGCCCAAGCAGGCCCGCCACGGCCGCAAACGCCACCGGGAACATGGTGAACACGTTAAAGCCAAAGGCGTAATACATTCCGGCGGCTGAGATCAGCAGCAACGCGCCTCCGACCAAGGCCCTTGCATGGGCCATCGCACCACCGGCAATGGCCAGCAGAGGCGCGATGATCGAGGCCATTTGTATGACCTGCGCGTTGTCCACTTGCTCGGCCAGGCCCTCAATCTCACCATAAGTGTCGATCAGTTCGACATAGCCATAGCCGACAAAGCCCACGATCATCCCGATCAGACCGGCAATGACGCCCAGAATCATAGCTGCGTTGCGCATTCAAAACCCTCTAACTTGCGTCAATTCACATAGTTACCCGGTCACGCAACGCCAAGCCCCTCTTTCGTTTCCGCGCGCCAGCCCAGATACAGCGTGCCGTTATGCTCGATCAGAGGGCGCTTCATCAGGGTCGGATTGTCGGCGATCAAATCCAAGGGCGGGCGCGCACGTTCCGCATCGTCCAATCCACGCCAGGTTGTGGAACGGGTGTTGAGCAAAGCCTCGCCGAAGGCATCAAAAGCCCGCGCAAGCACGGAATCCGGTACGCCGTCGACCCGAACGTCGATAAATTCTGCATCTGGAAGTGATTTCAAAGCCTTGCGGCAAGTATCACAGGTCTTCAGGCCAAAAAGGCGCATCTGCGGGGGTCTCCTGTATCTGGTTCAATTTTTGGCAATTTTGCCTGATTGTTTCGGTAATTCTTGATTTTTTACTTCACCGTGCAATGTTGAAAAAGACGAAACACGCAATCCGGGCTGTATCGTGTGGGCGATACAGTGATGTGTTGCGGTGGCGTCAACCACTACCCCCACCAATTTTGTGGGACAACGTGAAAGTAGAAGGAGACACGGGAAATGCCAACTGGCACCGTGAAATGGTTTAATACCACGAAAGGCTACGGGTTTATTGCCCCCGATGAAGGCGGCAAGGACGTATTTGTTCATATCTCGGCCGTTGAACGGTCCGGTCTGACCGGGCTCGCTGACAATCAGAAAGTCTCGTACGAGCTGCAAGACGGACGTGACGGCCGCCAAATGGCAGCTGATTTGAAGCCACTGTAAAACAACCGCATTCTGCGGGTTATCAAAACAGGCCAACGGCCAATTACCGGCCGTTGGCCGACTTTCAAAGGTTAGCGAACCTTACCCTCGCGCTGGGTCAACCTTGGCATGAGTGTACCAGTTTTCGCCCATCGCAACGATGCAGGACATCCCGGTCGCATAGGTGACCACCATGGTCCAGTCACCGGATTTGCTGGTCCAGACCTCCATCAGTTGCTCTGGCCCACGAATACCGGTCGCCGCACGTTCCGCGCCGAACTGACGTTCAAGCTTTTCGTGCATCCGGTCTGTCGGCTCGCAAATCACCTCGGCGATCGGGGATTTGGCCTGCGCGGCCGGTGCCAGCACAAGGCACAGGAAAGTGGTTCGGACTAAGGCAGAAAGCGTCATGAGTTGAATGTAACAACTTCATGACGCACTGTATAGACAAGCGCTATGCGCGATCAGCCTTCGCGGATGACGGCCTCGAACTCGCGCCATTCCCGCGCGGTCATGCCCGAGTTCTTTTGCGTGACCGTCTCACCCGCCAGCATCCGACGCAGGCTGTCGACCATCTGCGCCGAGAGGTTGACCGCATCCAGGCGATAATCCTCGAAAGCTTTGTAGGCAAAGGGCACCCAATCGGCGACGATCTTGCACATGGTGTCGGCATAGACCCGGATTTCGTATTGAGCATGCGGGTCAGCACGCAGGCGCAGGAAGTGGAACAGATTGTGCAGATCGACCTTCCAGTACCATTGCGTATAGATATTCGCGGGCAGGTTCATTCGCGCCAGTTCACGCGCCAGCCCCTGCTGACCATCCTGACTGATCATCGCCTCATAGTTGTCGTAGCACCGCGCGCTGTCGGCCTTGAGCATTTCAAGAACGCGCGCGGCCTCTTCGCCTTGCAGCGCGTCGCCGCGGCCCTGATTGTTCACCTCGGACTGCGCGGCGACGTGGTCGGGCGCGGGGATGTAGAATTCCCGGTCCAGGATCGAATAGCGTGCGGAGTATTCGTTCACATTTGCCGTGCGGTGGCGAATCCATTGCCGCGCCACGAACACGGGCAGTTTGACGTGCAACTTGATTTCGCACATCTCGAACGGAGTCGAATGCCAGTGACGCATCAAATAGCGGATCAGGCCCTCATCGTTCTGCACCGACTTGGTACCTTTGCCATAGGACACCCGCGCCGCCTGGCAGATCGCCGCGTCATCGCCCATATAGTCGATCACACGCACAAAGCCGTGGTCCAGCACCTGATGCGCGGTATACAGATGCTCTTCCATACCCGCAGCCACAACGCGGCGTGTTTGATGCGATTGCGCCCGTTGCGCTTCGATCTCGGCCAGTTGGTCAGAGGACAGCGGCATGAAATTTCCTTTCCAGCAATGAGTCGTGCACCACTATATCTCGACAACTCACCGACCGGAACCGCGATATGTGCGCTCATTTCCGCAATTTTCAAAATGTGTCCGTGCTGCCCCTCGACTTGCATAACCTGCGCGCTAAGCTGCTGCGCATCACCTGAACGGAAAGGAAGCCACACATGGGGCTGAGATATCTTCACACCATGGTCCGCGTGAAGGATCTGGAGAAGTCGATTGCGTTTTATGAGCTGCTGGGACTGAAGGAAACACGCCGCTACGACAGCGAATCCGGACGGTTCTCACTGATCTTCATGGCACCCCCGGGGCAAGAGGATCGGCCGATCGAGCTGACCCATAACTGGGACGGCGACGACACCCTGCCCAGTGACAGCCGCCATTTCGGGCATCTGGCCTACGGTGTAGATAACATCTACGAGGTCTGCCAGCACCTGCAGGACAATGGCATCGTGATCAACCGCCCGCCGCGCGATGGCCGCATGGCGTTTGTGCGGTCGCCCGACAATATCTCGGTCGAGCTGCTGCAGAATGGCGATGCGCTGGAACCTGCTGAGCCTTGGGCCAGCATGGACAGCACCGGCCACTGGTGATCCGCTCGTTGACAGCACTGGGGCTGGCCGCCTTGGCCAGCCCGCTTCGGGCCGAAACCTGCCGTCTGGCCCTGGCTTTGGCCATGGATATCTCAACCTCGGTGGATGCAGACGAAGACGCCCTGCAGCGGCAGGGGCTCGCCGCCGCCCTGGTTGCGCCCGAGGTGACCGAGGCCTTCTTTTCCTCGCCCATGCCGGTGGCGTTGGCCGTGTATGAATGGAGCGGTCGATCCACGCAGCGCGTCATTCTGAACTGGACGATGATCAACACGCAGGCCGACCTGCTTGCGGCGGCAGCAACCGTGCAGCAATCGGTTCGGTCCGACAGCAGCTCGGCCACGGCGATGGGGTATGCGCTGGCCTTCGGGGCGACCCTGATGCAGCAGGCCCCACCTTGTCTGTTCCAGACCATCGATCTGTCGGGGGACGGGTCAAACAATGACGGCTATGGGCCGGATTCGGCCTATCGGCACTTTCCCTTTCAGAACACTGTGGTCAACGGGCTGGTCATCAATGCCGCCGATTTCGAGGGCGAACTTTACCTGATCCCCTTTTTCGAAAACAACGTCTTGCACGGACCCGGAGCCTTTCTGGAAATCGCGCAAGGGTTCGAGGATTTCGAACGCGCGATGCGGCGCAAGCTGGAACGGGAACTGACGGGATTGCAAATCGGCGCGCTGCAGGAAGGAACGCGGGGACAGGCCCCGCGCAAGTCCACCAAGCACCCCTGATCAGTAGATATACCGGATCTGGTCCGTCCAATACCGCTCGACCCGGCGCAGAGAGGTGGTGATATCGTCGATCCCTTCCAACCCCAGCACGCCGCGGGTCTGCAACCCTTCGGCGTGGCGCGAGAACAGTTTGGAGACGATATCGCGGATTTCCCGCCCGCGTGGCGTCAACCGCACCCGGACCGAGCGTCTGTCGATCTCGCATCTCTGGTGATGCATATAGCCCATTTCCACCAGCTTCTTGAGGTTGTAGCTGACATTGCTGCCCTGATAGTAACCGCGGCTTTTCAATTCGCCCGCGGTCACCTCATGATCGCCGATGTTGAACAGCAGCAGGGCCTGAACAGCGTTGATCTCCAACACCCCGACACGCTCGAACTCATCCTTGATGACGTCCAGCAGCAGCCGGTGCAGCCGCTCGACCAAAGCGAGCGCCTCGAGATAGCTGGTCATAAAACCCTTGGTTTCCGGCGCGGAGACCTGCATTTCCATACTCATCCGATCCTCCGATTCAGTCGCGCTGTTTCAGGCAGCATGAATCGAAATCCCGAAAAATCGGTTAAGCCGGATTTTCTTTATTTTTGAAAGGTCTGTGCAATGTCAGCGATAAGGTCGGAAAAAACTCCGGGCGGTTGCACCTGACCCGTAACCCATTGATAGAGGTCCTGATCGTTTTCACGCAGCATGGCGTCGTACAGATCCAGACCGGCTGTATCCATCTTGTCCAAGTTGCGCGCGGCATAGGCCGAAAGGATCAGGTCCATCTCTTTGATCCCACGCCGCATCGACCGCATCTGCATACGCTTGATCCGGACCTCTCGTGTTTCGGTCACTGGGCCTGCTCCAACATCAACCGCAGCCGCTTTTCCAGCCGCGCGGCGCGTTCGGCGCTTGCGCGCATCTCGCCGCGGATGGCGCGCAGTTCCGCAACCGCGTCCACCAGTTCCAAATCGCCCCCAGCCTCTTCAACCGGGGCTTCCATGCCCTCACCTTCGCCGGTCAGCAACCACATGATCGAGACGTTGATCATGCCCGCCATCATCGACAACCGGTTGGCGCGCGGCTCGGACAGATCGTTTTCCCAAGCCGCGATCGTCGCCTTTTTGACCCCCAGGCGCCGGGCCAGTTGGGACTGTGACATACCGGCGGCTTCACGCGCGCCTGCCAGCCTGTCCCCGAATGTCGCTGCGTCTGCTCCGTACCAGTCGTTTTCTTCGTTCATCGGGGTCTCCTAATTCAGTTTTTCATACGGCTTGATCGTCATTCAGGCGCACCCTATGACAGTCAGGTTGAACATACAAACCGAGGCCGACCATGAGTTTCCTGTCTGCGACACTGTCACGCGTAAAACCCTCTCCGACCATTGCGATGACAGCAAAAGCGGCTGAGCTGAAAGCCGCCGGTCGCGACGTGATCGGCCTGAGCGCGGGTGAGCCCGACTTCGACACACCGCAGAACATCAAGGACGCAGCTGTGGCCGCCATCGCAGCGGGCAAAACCAAATACACAGCGCCCGACGGCATCCCCGAACTGAAACAGGCTGCCTGCGCCAAGATGAAACGCGACCACGGGCTGGACTACACGCCCGCGCAAATCTCGGTCGGCACCGGTGGCAAACAGACGCTTTACAACGCGCTGATGGCGACGATGAACGACGGTGATGAGGTTATCATCCCTGCGCCCTATTGGGTCAGCTATCCGGATATGGTGCTGCTGGCCGGGGGAACTCCGGTTGTGGTCGAAACGACGCTGGAGAACAGTTTCAAGCTGACCGCAGATCAGCTTGAGGCGGCGATCACGCCAAAGACCAAGTGGTTCATCTTCAACTCTCCGTCGAACCCGACCGGTGCCGGGTACAGCCGCGCGGAACTGACAGCCCTGACCGATGTGCTGATGCGCCATCCGCATGTCTGGATCATGTCCGACGATATGTATGAGCACCTCGCCTATGACGGGTTCGAATTCTGTACCCCCGCCGAGGTCGAGCCCGGCCTCTATGACCGCACGCTGACCTGCAACGGTGTGTCCAAAGCCTATGCCATGACCGGCTGGCGCATCGGCTATGCGGCCGGCCCGGTCGAGATCATTGCGGCGATGCGTAAGATCCAGTCGCAATCAACCTCGAACCCCTGCTCGGTCAGCCAATGGGCGGCGGTCGAGGCGCTGAACGGCACACAGGCGTTTCTGGCCCCGAACAACGAGACCTTCAAACGTCGCCGCGATCTGGTCGTACGGATGCTGAACGAAATCGACGGCATCACCTGCCCCACGCCCGAAGGCGCGTTCTATGTCTACCCATCGATCGCCGGTCTGATCGGCAAGACAACCCCGGCGGGCACCGTGATCGACTCGGATGAGGCATTCGCCACCGCCCTGCTGGAAGAGGCAGACGTCGCCGTCGTGTTCGGCGCCGCCTTCGGCTTGTCGCCGAACTTCCGCGTCAGCTATGCAACCTCGGACGAGGCCCTGTCCGAAGCCTGCACCCGCATTCAGCGCTTCTGCGCGTCCCTGACCTGAGCCGGAGGAACCGATGACCGCAGAACTGCCAGAATACTATTTCCGTATCCGCGAGAACGGCGCGGTGGTTTTCAGGATCGACACCGAAAACCGCCAGCGGCGGATCGAAATGGATCAGATCGCGGTCATCAACATCCGCAACGGCGAGGTGAAACCGCAAGGCCAACGCACCCTGACCGAGGCCGATCAGGCAGAAATTGCGCGCTGGGTGGAGGACCGCAAAGCCCTGCTGGCGCAGCGCGATATCGACGACATCCACCGCGCGGTCGATTACATGAACCTGACGACGCAATGGGCACAGTCCAAGGCGACGGATGATCAGCTGGAGGATGTGACCGACCGGTTACTGCTGGCGATGCACGATCTGCGTACCGTTCTGGTGCGCAAAAAGGCGGATCGGCTCAACAGGGGGTGATCTGACGGTTATTCCGCCGGAACGCCAACGGCGCGAACCGACCGCATCCAGAACCGTGCCATCAACAAAACGGCGGCGCAGGCAAGGCCCAGCACGAGGCCCAGCCAGATGCCGATCCCGTCCATGCCCTGCACGAAGCCAAAATAGTACGACGCCGGTATCCCAACGACCCAATAGCTGAGCCCGGCCATCACCATCGGTATCTTGGCGTCCTGCAATCCACGCAGCAGGCCCAGCGCAATCACCTGCGCCCCGTCCACCAGTTGGAACAGAGCGGCCATGGCCAGTAACCCGGTGCCGATCGCCAGGATTTGCGGGCGCTGCGGATCGTCAGATTCCATGAACAGTGAAATCAGCGGCTCGGCGTATGTCAGGAACAGGATAACCGTCAGCACCGACATGACCAGCGACATGCCTGTCACTGCGATAGCACCCTTTTCAAGATGCGCGCGGTCTTTGCGCCCCAAAGCATTCCCCGCCCGGATCGTCGCCGCGTTGGACAGGCCCAGATGCACCATGAACGTGGCCGAGGCTAGGTTCAGCGCAATCCCATGCGCGGCCAGCGGCACCTGCCCCAGCCAACCCATCATGATGGCCGACATGGCAAACAAGCTGACCTCGGCCAAGGTGGTCAGACCGATGGGCACGCCAAGGCGCAGGACGCTGAAAAAGAACTCCCAATCCGGGCGCCAAAAGCGTTGGAACAGGCTGTGTTCCGGCAGCACCCGCACGGCGTAGATGACGACAAAAACCAGAGACACGATCTGCGTCACGACCGAGGCGATGGCCGCCCCCATCACCCCTAGTTCGGGCGCACCCCAGTTGCCGAAGATCAAGGCATAGTTCGTCACCGCATTCACCACTGCGGCGGTGACGGTGATCCACAACACGATCTGCGTTCGCTCCAACGCGGCCAGATAGGATTTCAACACCATCACCAACAGCGCCGGGAACAGCCCCCATCCTGCCACACGCAGGTATTGCGACGCGGTTTCAGCGACTTGCGGGTCTTGCTTCAAGGCAATGAGGATGGGTTGAGACCACCACAACAAGGGCATCATCAGCGTCGCATAGATCAGCGACAACCACAGCCCCATGCGGGTGGAGCGGCGAATGCTGGTCTCATCCTCTTCGGCGGCGGCCGTGGCCACCATGGGCATCACCGCCCAGCCAAACCCGGCCCCGAACAGAAACAGCACGAAATAATAGCTGCTGGCCAGCGTCACGGCGGCCAGCGCCTCGACCCCGTACCAACCCAGCATGATCGTGTCGGTCAGGCCAATCGCAAACTGTGCCAGGTGCCCGCCGATCAGCGGCAGGCCCAGCACAGCGATGGCCTGAAAATGGCCGCGATATGTCATCACCTTATTCATCCCATCAGCCTTATGCCCGGCCAGAGGCCGGGACAAGAGGTGATAAAGGAAATTTCAGGTTGAGACTATCCGAGCGCGGCCAGGTGGCTTAGCCGGTTATTATGTTTCCGGGTGCAGGGTATTGCCCAGAATATGCTCGGATCTGTGGATCACGTGATGCGCCTGCCCCACGATCAGAGGATCGGGTTGCCCCACGATACCGTGATCCTTGTCCGGGTAATCCAGCGTCGACAAGAAGTGGCGCATACAGTTCAGACGGGCGCGTTTCTTGTCATTCGACTTGACGATGGTCCAGGGCGCATCGGCGGTGTCGGTGTAGAAGAACATCGCCTCTTTGGCCTCGGTATAATCGTCCCATTTGTTGAGGCTGGCCTTGTCGATCGGCGACAGTTTCCACTGCTTCAGCGGGTCGGTCTCACGGCTTTTGAACCGGCGCTGTTGCTCGGACTGCGTTACCGAGAACCAGTATTTGTAAAGCTGTATGCCCGACCGGACCAGCATCCGCTCAAGATCCGGTGTCTGACGCATGAATTCGAGGTATTCATTGGGCGAACAGAACCCCATGACCCGCTCAACGCCCGCGCGGTTGTACCAGGACCGGTCGTAGAATACCATTTCGCCAACCGTCGGCAGCTCTTGAACATAGCGCTGGTAATACCACTGGCCCTTCTCCTCCCAGGTCGGCTTGTTCAGCGCCACAACGCGCGCCTGACGGGGGTTCAGGTGCTCCATGAACCGTTTGATCGTGCCGCCCTTGCCTGCCGCGTCACGGCCTTCGAACAGCAGTACAAAACGCTGACCGGTCTCCTGCGCCCACAATTGAACCTTCAGCAATTCGGCCTGCAACTCGGCCTTTTGCGCCTCATAGGTTTTGCGCGCCATCTTGCGGCCATAGGGGTATCTGCCGCTTTCAAACGCCTGCCGGATTTTCTCGGGGCTGGGCTGAGCGGGTTCGAGATTTTGCGTCGGAGAGGGTTTTACGGGGGATTGTTTTTCTTCGATTTTTGCCACAGCGTCCATTCAGTTTTTCCTTTTCTCACTATCCGCGGACACGGCTAGCAGAAGACGCAGTTTTTCGCTTTGATTGGTGTCAAATTGATGCCTGAAAAACCCATCATTTCGAGGATCAGAAGGAAGGTCACAATGAAAACGGACATCATCGACCTGAACGGCCAGTCTTTCTTTCTGCGGCGCTGGGGCAATCCTGACCTGCCGCCCTTTCTGATGCTGCACGGCTTTCCTGAATATGGCGGAGCCTGGAGCGAATTGGCCTCGCATCTGGCAGATCATTTTCATTGCATCGCGCCAGACCAGCGCGGCTATGGGCAAAGCTGGTGCCCAGAGGGTGCGGGGAATTACAAGTTGTCTCAGTTGGTGTCGGACATGGCGGCGCTGATCGAACAGGTTGGAGGTCCGATCTGCGTTCTTGGTCACGACTGGGGTGCGTCGGTGGCCTATGGGTTGGCCATGTTCCGCCCCGATCTGGTCAACCGCCTGATCATCGCAAACGGCGTTCACCCGGTGCCGTTTCAACGCGCCATGGCCTCTGGCGGCGCGCAGTCCGAGGCGTCACAATATATCAACGCCCTGCGCGCTCCGCATGCGTTCGCGCAGTTTTCAGCGTACAATTTTGCAAGGCTCAAGCAGTTCTTTCGGTTCGGCATGGGCGTCGACTGGCTGTCAGAACGGCGTATGCAGGACTATCGCATCGAGTGGGCCCGC
This sequence comes from Ruegeria sp. AB10, assembly GCF_056542745.1. NCBI lineage: Bacteria > Pseudomonadati > Pseudomonadota > Alphaproteobacteria > Rhodobacterales > Roseobacteraceae > Ruegeria > Ruegeria sp. AB10. Next base: position 393,619 of record NZ_JBQGAI010000002.1, read on the forward strand.
CCCGGGCGGCTTGAGGCGATGCTGAACTGGTACCGCGCCTCGCCTCTGGTCGTCGCCAAACCCGGAGAACCGCGCACCGATCTGCCCGACTTGCCGCTGGATCGTCTGATGGTCCGCTGCCCGCACCTGCTGTTGTGGGGGCCGGATGACAAAGCCCTGCTGCCCGAGGCCACTGCGGGGCTGGAAAAGTTCGCACCCGACCTGACCCGCGTCGTGATCCCCGGCACTGACCACTGGCTGCATCACCAGAAACCGGAAGCGGTCGCACAAGCCATTCTGGATTGGATCGCAGACTGACCGTTCAGGTATGCCCCCAATCCTCGGGGTCATCCGAGTTGTTGGGCGACAGGCCCAAAATGTCACCTTGGGTCGAACACCCCAACCCAAGAACCGTACGGTTCGCATAGGCAAAGTAAGCGCAGACCTGATTGATCTCGAGGATTTCGCCGTCGTCCCAGCCGGCGTCCCGCAGGGCCTGAATATCCGCCTTAACCATTTCTGCCGGAGCTTCGGTAAGCTTGCGCGCATAGTTCATCGCCGCGATCTGCGCCCCATCCAACGGAGCGGCGCCTGGCGTTTCCGCCTCAATCGCGCTGCGGATGGCCTGACCCCGATCCGGGTCTTTCAACAACCGTTGCAGGCCGTTGAAATGATGCTCGACACAATACCCGCACTGATTCAGCGAACTGACCCAAACGCCCAGCACCTCAAGAAACCACTTTGGGATTTTGTTGGCCGAATGGTGCAGGACGTTCTTGTACAACGCCATGTGGCCCTCCATCGAATGTGGCCGCAGGGAATGCGCCATCATGATGTTGTCCACGTTGTTGCCCGGCCCCGTGACCCGTTCGTACAGCTTCCGCAGCTTGCCGCTGGCCTCGTCGAATGGAACAGTCTTGATCCAGCTCATGCGGTTTCCCTTCCTGTTGTCGCACCGTCCCCGCTCCGGCCTTGCCCCTACCATCGACAAGACGAAACTGGATTGACCAACCATGTCAGGCTAAGCTGACGTAAGGCAAGGGGGGAGTATCCAATGGAAATGGCAGAAAAAACAGTCGCGGACTGGTACGCCAGTCACCCGATTTCTGCACCGCATATTCTGACCAAGCTGAAGAACCTCCGTGGGTCGCTCGAGGGTTTGACCCCGCAGGATCTCTACCCCTATGACCAGGATCACTATGACGGGCTCGAGGCGAATGCCCGGCTGGCTGACAAGGCCCGGATGAACGCCGGTGACAGTGTTCTGGATGTCTGCGCCGGTTTGTGCGGCCCCGCGCGCTGGTACGTATCCGAGCGCGGCGTTCAGGTGACCGGTGTCGACATCAGCCCCAACCGTGTCGACGGTGCGCAAGAGCTGAACGCGCTGGTCGGGTTGCAGGACCGGATTCACCCGGTTCTGGCCAGTGCGACGGAAATGCCCTTTGACGATGCGCAGTTCGACGCCGCAGTCAGTCAGGAATCATTCCTGCATATCCCCGACAAACCAAAGGCCCTGCACGAGGTGTTTCGGGTCCTGCGCCCCGGCGGTCGCTTTGCCTTTACCGACTGGGTGATGCATACACCTTTGCCCGACGATGAGATGGAACAATACCGCCAGCGCTTTGCCTGCCAGTCCCTGCTGAGCATTCCCGAATACGAATCCCAGCTTGGGCAAGCCGGATTCGAGGTCGTCTCGGCCGATGACATCACCGGACCCTGGGGCGATATTCTGGCGCGGCGTCTGAGTATGTATCAAACCCTGGACGCCGAGGCCGAACGCGCGGGCAACCCCTCGAAAGGGGATGAATTCCTGAAGATGTACGCAAAATTTGTCGGCGATGTGCAGCAACGGCGCATCGGCGGCGTGCGCCTAACCGCTGAAAAACCTAAATAACCCCGCAAAGATCGGTGCCAATACCTCTGTGACCGCAGGCGCCGGGCAGTGTGCTTTGCGCGTTCCGTACGGCCAAATGCCCACAACACCTCGCGCCCCTCTTCCCCCGGACCACATCACCTGCCATAATGGCCCCCAACCCAAAAACAAGAGCAGCACCGATGCCCGACGATCTGTTGACGCCCAGCGCGACCGCCACCTACGACGCCTCCTCGATTGAGGTGCTTGAAGGGCTGGAACCGGTCCGAAAACGCCCCGGTATGTATATCGGCGGCACAGATGAGCGCGCGCTGCACCATATGGTGGCCGAAATCCTCGATAACTCGATGGACGAAGCGGTCGCTGGTCACGCCAACCGGATCGAGGTTGAGCTGCACGCCGACTATGCCCTGACCGTGCGTGACAACGGGCGCGGTATTCCGATCGACCCGCATCCCAAATTCCCGGACAAATCCGCGCTTGAAGTCATCCTTTGCACCTTGCACGCGGGCGGTAAATTCTCGGGCAAAGCCTATCAGACCTCGGGCGGTCTGCATGGTGTGGGTGCATCGGTCGTGAACGCGCTGTCGGATTCGATGGTCGTGCAGGTGGCGCGCGACAAGACGCTGTTCGAACAGCGCTTCTCGCGCGGTGTTCCATTGGGACCGGTCGAGAAAATCGGCGCAGCCCCCAACCGGCGCGGCACCACCGTCACCTTCCACGCGGACGAAGAAATCTTTGGCCATCACCGGTTCAAACCGGCACGGCTTTTCAAATCGATCCGCTCCAAGGCGTACCTTTTCTCCGGCGTCGAAATCCGCTGGAAGTCCCACATCGACGACGGTGAGACGCCGACCGAGGCGACCTTCCACTTCCCCGGTGGCCTGTCGGATTATCTGAAGGAGACGATGAACGGCTCCTCGACCTACGCCGAACAGCCCTTTGCCGGCACCGTGGACTTCAACGAGAAATTCGGAACGCCCGGCAAGGTCGAATGGGCGATCAACTGGACGCCCTCGCGCGACGGGTTCATCCAGTCCTACTGTAACACCGTCCCCACCCCCGAAGGCGGCACCCATGTGGCCGGGTTCTGGGCTGCGGTCCTCAAGGGGATCAAAGCGTACGGAGAACTGATCAACAATAAAAAGGCCGGTCAGATCACCCGCGACGACCTGATCACCGGCGGGTGCGCACTGGTCAGCTGTTTCATCAGCGAACCGGAATTCGTCGGCCAAACCAAAGACCGCCTTGCCACGGTCGAGGCGCAGCGGCTGGTCGAAAACTCGGTCCGCGACCATTTCGACAACTGGCTGGCCGCAGACACGAAATCTGCCGGTGCGATCCTCGACTTCCTCATCCTGCGGGCCGAAGAACGCCTGCGCCGCAGGGCCGAGAAGGAAACACAACGCAAGTCCGCCACTAAGAAACTTCGTCTTCCCGGCAAGCTGGTGGACTGTTCTAGTTCAACACGCGACGGCACGGAATTATTCATCGTCGAGGGCGACTCGGCCGGTGGCTCTGCCAAAATGGGCCGTGACCGCAAGACACAGGCGCTGCTGCCCTTGCGCGGCAAAATCCTGAACGTGCTGGGCGCGGCCAGTTCGAAACTGGGCACCAATGCCGAGATCAACGACCTGACGCAGGCGCTGGGTGTCGGCCTTGGCACCAAGTTCAACGTCGATGATCTGCGCTATGACAAGGTCATCATCATGACCGACGCGGATGTGGACGGGGCGCATATCGCCTCGCTGCTGATGACGTTCTTCTTCACCCAGATGCGTCCGATGATCGACGCGGGCCACCTGTACCTCGCCTGCCCGCCCCTCTATCGCCTGACGCAGGGCGCGAAACGCGTCTATTGCCTGGACGAGGCCGAGCGGGATGAGTGGCTTGAGAAAGGTCTGGGCGGCAAGGGCAAGATCGACGTGTCCCGCTTCAAGGGTCTGGGCGAGATGGACGCCAAGGACCTGAAAGAGACCACGATGGACCCGGCCTCGCGCAAACTGATCCGGGTCACCATCGACGAGGACGAACCCGGCGAGACCGGCGATCTGGTCGAGCGCCTGATGGGCAAAAAACCCGAACTGCGGTTCCAATACATTCAGGAGAACGCGCGGTTTGTGGAAGAGTTGGATGTTTAAGGAAAATAGAATTGAAGTCTGACGAAGTTAAAAAGATTTACCAACAAAACGAAAGCAAATTTGAGCAGCTGAGAACAACGGTATTTGGAATAATTCAAAACGCCTTAAAAAACGGCAATCTAGAACACCTGCCAATAGAAAGCAGAGTGAAAAAAGTGGATAGCTGCCTAGAGAAAATTGCTAAGAAAAAATACAATAATCCGATCGAAGAAATGACCGATTGGGTTGCGTTTCGTGTGATTGTTTATCTAGAATCGGACATCGTGAAGGTTTCCAAAACATTATCAGACCTTTTTGAAATTGACGTCAAAAATAGCATCGACAAATTAACGCCAGAAAAGGTTAACGAAGTGGGGTATCGTTCTTACCACCTCGTATGCTCCTTAGGCAGCGGAAGGGCACAGCTACCGGAGTATGATGGCTTATCTGAGTTAAAGTTTGAAGTACAAATCCGAACAGTTTTGCAACATGCTTGGGCGGAAATTGAACATAAGCGAAACTACAAAGGAAAATCGACACTCCCTCAAGAATTGCAACGGCGGTTAATGACAGCTGCCGGTACACTGGAGATTCTGGACAAAGTGTTTTCCGACATTGCCAAAGACGCTGAATTATATGCCACTGAAGTTGAACAAGAAAATGAAAATGTAGCAAGTGACCCAATAAATGCAATTGCTCTAATAGCTACCTACAACAAAACCTTGAAAAAGAACGGGTACCACTTCAAGAACATCAATTTTGGCGACGAAAAGCTAGCAGATAAAGTAGTATCAGAATTGTCTAGATTTGGCGTAAACTCAATTACCGAACTGCAAGAACTGATCAACAACAATGATGCAGAAGCACTACTGCGCACCCATGATTCTTTAGGCAAGTTACCTTCCGCGGCAGGTTTTTTTCGCCATACAATGATAATTAGTGACCCTGAACGATACTTCAGAGAGGCTTTTGACAACAATTTCCAACGCATGAAAGCAGAGACAATTGATTTCCTCAACGCACTTTCGAAAAGGAACGACATAGAACAATTGGCTACCAGTGCTGGGGTCGAAATTAGGGACAATCGAGAGAACTAAAATGAATGCAGGTAGCAAGTATAGCATTGCGTTTGCGTATATGACCGCATATGAAAATGCCAGAAAACAATTGCCTAACCCGTTGATCTCGTTCACACTTACCCTCAAATCGTCATTCAAGAACGACATTTGAGGTTCCGAGCGTCCAAAACCGAATAAGACCAACAGATATTCGAACGGGAGGACGACATGAAAACATTAACCCTCGGGCTGGCCTTTGCCCTGCTGGCCACACAAGCCCCTGCGCAGCAGACGCTCAGCCTTGCATCGCCGATACCTGGCGGGGCCGAGAACAGGTTCTGCTATTACAAGGGCATGGCCTATTCCGAGGACGCCTTTGTTCTGCTGGTGGGCGACAACACCGTCACCTCTACGGTCAGCACCGTGCAAGAACGCCTGCTGCGCTGTCATCGAGATAGTGACGGCACCCTGAAATGGAAACCGCAAAGCACGTTTTCGACCAACAACTGATCGCTTGGGGTGGGCGGTCTAGCCCACCTTATCCTCCAGCCAGTCCGCGATCTGCGCGGCTGTTTTTTCCCAGCCGGGCTCCATGAACAGAAAATGCGCGTGGTCTTTGATGGGCATAAAGGTCGCGCGATCTCCGTACAGATCGGCCAGCGCGCGGCAGGTGTCGGGGTTCACGGCCCGGTCCTCGGTGCCCGAGACGATCAGAACCGGGCAGTCGACCTTGTCGATGTCGACCTTCATCGCGTGGTGGTCATCGAACATCCAGAAGAACATCTCGAACATCACCCGCCCGCTTTCGGCGCCAAGGCGGTCGAACACCGCATGCTGCTGTGCCTCGGGCATCTTGTTCAGCGCGAAGGGGGCCATCAGGTCGAACTCGACCCGCATGGGCTGTTTCCAGAACGCCCCGCCCTCCATCAATGCGCGGGGAATGGCGCGTTCGTCGTCGGTTTCAGGTAAGGTGCCCCACGGGGCGTTCGGGTTGATCAGAACGATGGCGTTGGCCAGCCCACGAGACGCCACCTGCTGCGCCACCACGCCTGCGATGGCATGGCCGAGCAGAACGGGTTTACTGTCCAGACCCTGCACGAATTCGGCGATATCATTGGCATAGTCCATGACGCTGGTATCAGTCAGGCCGGGGTCGGGTTCGGCCTTGGGGTCGCCGCCATGATAGCGCAGCGCCGGGGTGTGCACCGTCCAGCCGCGGTCGCGAAAGAAGCCCGCGTAATCCTCCATACACCACGGCCCGGCAAAGGCCCCGTGGATCAGAACAATCTCGTTGGTCATGAAAATCTCCCTCACCTCTGATCAGTATGAGAGCTGTGGGACGGGTTCGGCAAGCCCGTTACAGGGCGGCCATGAACAGGGTGGTCAGGGTGGCTTCGATCAGTTCGATCCGGTTACCGCCGCGGGATGGGTCGATGATCGCACCATGCTGTTCCGGAAATTCGGCCAAAGCCCTGGCTCATAACTACAACTGCCCGTGAAGAGTGTTGCCAGCACGCCGGCAGGTGGTCACTTTGGTGTCATGACATTTGTGACCGAAAACCAGTTGCCGCTGCTGATCCTGTTCTTTCTGGCCGGGTCGATTGGCACCGCGTTCCTGTTTCGCAAACCGGCGAAGCACCGGGCGTGGAAACTGGCGGATTTGGTCTGGGTCGTGCTGGGTGGCATCGGTGCATTGGTGGCAGTTCTGGCCGGGCTCTATACTTCGGACAGTTCCCGGTTGGATCGCCAGATCGACGTGGCCTATGCGGCAACGCTGGCCTTCGACCGCGATGCTGCACGGTTCCGGTTGCGGTTCTGCGATCCCGCCTATGACCCTGACACCGCCGTGTTGTGCGACCGGGTCGAGTTCCTGTCCGCCTCAACCGCCAGCAATGCCGATCTGCCCCTGTTTATCGCCGTGACCAATGAGGTCGCCCCGCTGCAAGGCCTGCACTTCCTGTTCGGGCGGCAGGAAAAGGACGAGATGGGCCAAATGGCGGCCAAGGCGGATGCGTTCAATATCGACCAGTTTCTGGTCTTTGCAACTCTGGACGAAAAAACTCAGGCCGCCATCGACAACATGCGTCGCAAGGTGCCCGCGATTGCCGGAGATTATCTGATCCTTGCGCAAAGCTATGATGATCTGGTCGAACAGGTCGGCAAGCTGAAAGACGAATGGGAATACCTGCAGGCCAACGCGCATATTCTGGTGCTGCAGATTATCGCCCTGTGTCTGGTCAGCTTTGCCGCGCCGTTCCGTCTGGGCAAATCCATTGTCGAGCTGCGAACGACCCTTAACGCCGATAGGCCTGCGCCAGTTGCTCTGGATCGGCCCCAAGAAAATACCGCGCCAGCGTCCACAGATTCCGAGCCCCCCGACGCAGCCACCCCGCCCGCGCATAGCGGTCCGCACTCGTAACCGCGCGAGTGTTCAGCATGGCGACGCGGGGCAAGGCGCGGACCAGTGCCACGTCTTCCATCAGCGGTTGATCGGGGTAACCTCCGGCCTTCTCATACATGCGGCGCGGCACCAGAAGGCCCTGATCCCCATAAGGCAGACCAAACACCCGGCTGCGCAGATTGGCCCATCCCGCGACCCATGCAGGACCAAATCCTTTTGCCCCAAAGGCCAAACGAAATGCCGCCGGTTTGCCAGTGGCGAGGTGCTCGCCCACCTCTTTGCTCCACCCCGCCTGCAGCACGGTATCGGCGTGCAGGATTAACAACCACTCGGCCTTGGCAACCGCGCAGCCCCGCCGCAACTGTCCCCCGCGTGAGGGCGCGCCGGTCACGATCTCGGCCCCGGCCTCATCTGCGATTTCAAGCGTCGGGTCGGTTGATCCGCCATCGGTCACAATCAGTTCGCGGATCAGCCCGGTATGCAGCCCCTCCATCAGGGCAGGCAGGGTTTCAGACAGGGCCTCGCCCGCGTTCAGGGTCGGAATGACGATGCTGATCGGTGCTGGCAAGGCGGATACCCTCTGGTCATGGCGGCGGGAACTCCTATATCACGGGGCCGAGGGAAATGACGAGGACCACCCGATGCCCAATCGCCGTATTCTGCGCCTTAGCGGGTCGGACACTGACAGCTTTCTTCAAGGGCTGGTGACCAATGACATTTCCGGGCTGGACACAGGGCTGGTCTATGCGGCCTTGCTGACCCCTCAGGGCAAGTATCTGGCGGATTTCTTTCTGAAACGCGACGGAGATGCGGTGCTGTTGGATGTCTCCGAGGACATCGCCGACGGCTTTGTCAAACGGCTGAGCATGTACAAACTGCGCGCCGATGTTGTGATCGAAGACAGCGGCCTGAACCTGCAACGCGGCACCGGTCCGGCGCCCGAGGGCGCCCTGCCCGATCCGCGTCACCCGGATATGGGCTGGCGGATCTATACGACCGAAGCCGAAGCGGACGACGGCACCGATTGGGACGCCATCCGTGTGCAGCACTGCATCCCGGAAACCGGCATCGAGCTGACGCCCGACAGCTATATCCTCGAGTCCGGGTTCGAAGCGCTGAACGGCGTCGATTTCAAAAAGGGCTGTTATGTCGGGCAGGAAGTCACCGCCCGGATGAAGCACAAGACCGAGCTGCGCAAAGGGTTGCGACACGTTCGGGTTGAAGGCTCGGCCCCTGTCGGAACGGAAATCACGTCCGACGGCAAACCGGCAGGCACGCTGTTCACCCAGTCGAACGGCCACGGAATCGCATATCTGCGCCTTGATCGCGCAACCGGCGAGATGCGGGCGAATGGGGCCGCGGTCAGCCTGACCACGTAACATGTTGCCATTCCGGCACGGCTGAGGCGCCAACGCGACCGGCACCGTTTGAACAAGATCCTTGGCGCTGCCACACTGACGCCAGTTCAAAGACCCGGATGCGCAAATGTTCAAGTTGTATCGAGCGATCTGGCGCGCCAGCGCCGGGCGGCAGATCGTCCTTATTATCCTGTCCATCGCCATCGCGGGTCTGGCTGCGGTCCCGCTGGAGTTTCAGCGCGACATCATCAACCACCTCACAACAGACGATATCGCCACCGAACGGCTGATCTATCTGGGCGCGGGCATGATGGCGGTCATCCTCCTGAGCCTCGCCCTGAAATGGCTGTTGGGCTATCGTGCGGGTACGCTGGGCGAGGATATGATCCGCATGATCCGCCAGCGGCTTCTGGTGCGCGCATCGGACATAGGTGAAACGGGCGAGACCGTCCGCAAGGGCACGATGACCACCGCCATCTCGGCCGAGGCTGAAGAGTTGGGTAAATTCGCCGGGGGCGCGTTCTCGGACCCGGTGGTGCAGATCGGCACGCTGATCAGCGTGATCGGCTATATCTCATCAACCCAGCCCGGCTTGGGCATGATCGCCTTTTCCATGATCGTGCCGCAGATCGTCATCGTGCTGTTCTCACAGCGCAAGGTGAACATCTTCGTGGCCGAGCGGGTCCGTATTCTGCGCAACGCCACCGACAAGCTGACGATCGAGGATATCAACGATGTGGTGCGCGATATCGACGCCCATTTCGACGAAATCTTTGAAACCCGTCGCCGCATGTTCCTGTGGAAACTGTCGGCCAAATTTCTGCTAAGCGTCATCAATGGCGCGGGTACGGTCGGTGTCCTGATGCTGGGGGGGTATTTGGTTCTGCAGGGGCGAACGGATGTCGGCACCGTGGTTGCGGCCACCAGCGGCCTCAGCCGCATTCAGGGGCCTACCGCCTTTCTGATCGCCTTCTACCGGCAGGTCAGCGCCAACCGCATCAAATATGAGCTGATGATGGAACTCTTCGGCCCCCACCCCGAGCGCTACCGGTATCTGAAGAACCGGCATTAAAAAAAAGACCGCGCGGCGGGTGCCTGCGCGGTCTTTCCTGTTTCGAACAGACGCGGGGTTACGCGCGCTCGGAATATTCCATCGTCTCGGTGTTCACCACGATCATCTCATCCTGGCCGATGAACGGCGGCACCATGACCTTGACGCCGTTGTCCAGAATCGCCGGTTTGAACGAGTTCGCAGCAGTCTGACCTTTGACGACCGGCTCGGTCTCGACAATCTTGCAGGTCACTTTTTGCGGCAGCGTGGCGTTCAGCGCCTCGGATTCATAAAACTCGACAACAATTGTCATGCCGTCTTGCAGAAACGGGCGGCGCTCGCCCAGCAGTTCGGCGGGCAGTTCAATCTGCTCATAGGTCTCGGAATCCATGAACACCAGCATCCCGTCGGATTCGTACAGGAACTGCTGATCCTTCTGCTCAAGGCGTACACGCTCGACCTTGTCCGCCGAGCGGAAACGTTCGTTCAGCTTCGAGCCATTGCGCAGGTTGCGCAGTTCGACCTGCGCAAAAGCACCGCCTTTACCGGGCTTTACGTGGTCAACCTTAACTGCGGCCCACAGCCCGTCGTTATGCTCAAGCACATTGCCGGGGCGAATTTCGTTCCCATTTATCTTGGGCATTACACAATTCCTTCACAAACGGTTGATGCGTCAGTTCCCGTCCCTATATCTGGCAGGACATCACCTGACAAGACAACGACACCTAGTGCTGCACTTGCAGCAAGCCATGCACATGACGCAACGCAACTATGCATTTTAGCTGTATCCGAATCACGTCGAATAGGTCATAAGAACCGTCACGCCGAAAATGCAAGAGCAAGAACAACAAGGAAGACGAGATGAGAGATTTCGTTGACGGCACTGCCTTTAATAACGAGCAAGGCAATCGTGCACGCAAACTTTTCGCGGCCGTTGTTTTGGCTGCACTCGATGACGCTATCGCCGATGACAAGAAATACGGCAATGGCCCCGAACAAATCGCCCGCTGGGCGCGCTCGCGCGATGGTCGCGAAGTGCTGTCCTGCGCGGGTATTGACCCGAACGAACGGGTTGTCAGCGGACTGATGGAGTTCGTTGGTCGTGGCGTGCGGACCTCGGTCGCGCTGTCGCGTGAAGAAAGCGAACGCCGCAATGCCGCTCAGCAGGCAGAAGCCGCATAAATCAGGCGACTTCTGAAGGAAAAAACGCGCCTCCGCACTCCGGGGCGCGTTTTTCTTTTACCCTGTCAAAAGAACAGCAGCCATTGGCGGATGACCCAGATTTCGGCCCCTAACAGGGCGGCAAAAAACAGTTTTGCGGATACGGATAGCCCCCTGTTCCACAGAACAACATAGGCCCCCGCGCAAACCGCCATTGAAACCGGTGCCACCCAAAGGGCGTGGTGCGCACTGTCCCAATAGCTGACCGGGCTGTGAAAGACCCAATCGCTCAGCGGCCAGAACTGAGGCCGCCCGTCGCCAGCGTGCAGCAGGAAATCCATCGCCAGATGCAGAAGGCCTGCCAAGGCTGCGACGGCCAGAACCCGCGACTTGCGCCAAAGCCCGGCGGCCAGCAGCAGCCCCCAAAGAAAGAACGAATTGTCGATGGCAAAAACCGTCTGCCATGCGGGTGAAAAATAGAGCTGATCGAAAACCACATGCTCGGGAATGCCCAAAAGGAACAGCGAAACGCCCGCCATCACGTACAGTGACAGATCAGGCAGCAACGACCCCAGCACGGCCGCCGCAAGGATTCGGCCCCGCGCAGGCCGGGCAAAGGCGGCGGCACCAATCAAAAGATGTGCGGGCGTGTTCATCCGGGCTTTCCCTTTGGGCTCAAATCAGGTCATCTGCGCGCCAACGTATAGGAGACGGCCATGGTTCGCGCCATCATGATTCAGGGCACTGGCAGCAATGTCGGAAAATCGGTTTTGGTCGCCGGACTGGCGCGCGCCTATACCCGACGCGGTCTGAAAGTGGCGCCGTTCAAGCCGCAGAACATGTCGAACAATGCCGCCGTGACCGAAAACGGGGGCGAGATTGGGCGCGCACAGGCCCTGCAGGCGCGCGCCGCCATGCGTCCCACCCACACCGACATGAACCCGATCCTGCTGAAACCGGAAACCGATACCGGTGCGCAAATCATCGTGCAAGGCCAGCGCGCGGGAACAATGAAGGCGGGCGATTACCGCAAGGACAAATCCAAACTGTTGGGCGCGGCGTTGGAAAGTTTTGACCGGTTGTGCAGCGACGCTGATCTGGTGCTGATCGAAGGTGCGGGCAGCCCGGCCGAGACCAATCTGCGCAAGGGCGACATCGCCAATATGGGCTTTGCCTGTGCCGCAGACGTGCCGGTCGTTCTGGTCGGCGATATCCACCGCGGCGGCGTGATCGCTCAGATCGTGGGCACGCAGGCGGTTTTGGACACCGGTGATCTGGAGATGATCCGCGGTTTTGCCGTCAACCGGTTCAAGGGCGATGTCTCACTATTCGACGAAGGGCGTGATGACATCGCTGCGCGCACCGGCTGGCCTTGCCTGGGAGTCGTGCCATGGTTCCACGACGCCTGGAAACTGCCCGCCGAGGACATGATGGACATCCGGTCCCACAGCGGTGGCGCATGCAAGGTTGTCGTGCCGCAACTGGAACGGATGGCCAATTTCGACGATCTCGATCCGCTGTCCGCCGAGCCCGGTGTCACGGTCGAGATCATCCCCGCCGGACGCCCTCTGCCCGGCGATGCCGATCTTGTGCTGTTGCCGGGCAGCAAATCCACCATCGGCGATCTGACCTATTTCCGGGCGCAGGGCTGGGACATCGACCTTTATGCCCATGTTCGCCGGGGCGGCCATGTGTTGGGCCTGTGCGGCGGCTACCAGATGCTGGGCAAGATCATCGCCGATCCCGGTGGCGTGGACGGTCGCCCGGGCACGGTTGAGGGTCTGGGGTTGTTGGATGTGACCACCACCATGGCAGGCGAGAAACAGGTCACCCTGCGTACCGCGCGCACGGTCCCCGAGAACGAGCCGGTCACCGGATACGAAATTCACATGGGACGCACCGAAGGCCCCGATTGCGATCGCTCATGGCTTGAGATCGAAAACCGTCCCGAAGGCGCTGCCGACCAAACCGGCCGCATTCGGGGTAGCTATTTGCACGGTATTTTCTCGTCCGACACGTTCCGCGCCCGCTACCTGGAGCAGTTGGGCGCAACCTCGGATTTGTCATACGAGGGTGGAGTTGAAGAGACGTTGGACGCGCTGGCGGATCATCTGGAACGGAACATGGATCTGGACCGCCTGTTGACCCTGGCCCGGCCGCCGAAACGGCCCTGAGTTTTAATCCAGTTCCCGCTCGGCCAGTGCCCGGTAAATCTCGCGCCGCACCATCTTGCGGACATTGCGGGTAATGCGCTGGCCCAGAACGCCTTGCAGCTCTTCCCGTACGACCTGAGCGATCAGACCGCGCAGTGCATCTTCATCCATGACCAGCGCCGATTTTTCGCCGGCTTCCTTGGCGGACTGTGTCTGCTCCGCGGTTGAGGGTTCCGAATTCCGTGCGAAGGCCGCAGTCGTGGCAGATTCATGCTGTTCCGGGTCAGACGCTGTCAGGTCGCTACTATTCGCAACAACGAACTGGTCTTCCGAGTGCCATTTGAGCGACATGGCCGGTGTCCCAGAGTAGGCGTCTTCACTGTCACCGTCTGGCTCCCACTGATCCTCGGTTCGGGCAATCGCAGCTTCCAACGCTTCAATCTTGGCGCTCAGACTGTCGGTAAGGCCGTCCTCGGGCTCGGTCTTTGCTTGCTGTTCGACAGCAGGTTCGGCGTGTTTAACGATATCACACGCCCGCAGAAGCATCGGCTTGACGGAATCCTCGGCCTTGTAGGCCGATTCCTTTTTTCCGGGCTGAGGCCGCTCGTGCACCGCCGCTTCATTGACCCGCAGCGCGTCGGTCAGAACCAGCCTGCCAGGTTTTTTTGAAAGGGACGTCGCCAGTATTCCCGGCGCTTTTCGGTCTTCTTCGGTGACCAGGCGTTTAATCGAGGACAGGACGTCCTCGATTCCCGCTTTTACGACTTTATCCGTCATTGTTCTCTACCGCTCTATCCTCAGGATCGAGTGTAGCCAAACAAACCGGACCTCACAACAGGTAGTATTGGCCCTTAGTCGCGACGCAACGCTTTGAGGACCCGATCCAGATCCCTGCTTTGCCGGCTGATCTGCGCCGGAGCCTTCTTCACCAGGTTGTAGTAGAGGGTCGGATCATAAATCTGCACGGCCAGACCCAGACGTTCCGCCGTCAGCAGACCCTGCGCCTGCAGCAGCTGATACGCCGCACGGGACCGTTCGGTGCGCGATGCGACCTCGGCCAGTTGTGCATCCAGCAGGTCTTGCTGAGCGTTCAGCACGTCCAGAGTTGTCCGCGCGCCCAGCGTTGCCTCTTCCCGGATGCCGTCAAACGCAACCTGCGAGGCGCGGACCCGTTCGGTCGACGCTCTCAGGCTGGCAGTCGCGGCCTGGAATGCGGCGTAGGCGTCGGCGACACCTTGAGTGATGTCTTTCTGCACGTTCAGCAGGTTGGCGCGCGACGCGTCCCGCGTTGCCATTGCCCGGCGGACCGTGGCAGCCAGTCGGCCACCAGCATAGATCGGCTGCTCGAAACGCAGTGCGATGGTTGCATCCTCGAGGCTGTCATCGTTGTCATAGCTTTCGCGGATACCCGCATCAGCGTTCAGCCTGACATTGGGACCAAGATTGGCACGCTGCTGCTGCACGAACAGGTCCAGCGCACGCACCTGGTGCTGAGCTGCCTGAATGGCAGGATGGTTGCGTTGCGCGAGGCTGACGGCCTCGCCTTCGGATCGCGGCAGATTCGGCAGGCTCGGCTGACCGGCTGTGCGCCCCGGAGCTTTACCGACCGCGTTGACATACTCTGCCTGCGCAATGCTCAGGTTACCACGCGCGACCGCGAGGTCCGCTTGCGAGCTGGCCAATTGCGCCTCTGACAGCGCGACGTCCGTACGGGTTACCTCACCCACATCGAAACGGTCCTGCGAGGCCCGCAGTTCCTCGGCCGACACATCAACGTTGTTCAGGCGAATCTGTACGGTTTCTTCCTGCAGCAAAACACCCAAATAGGCGTTCAGACCGCGGAACAGGACCTGCTGTTCGACATCCAGCAGGGTCTGCCGTGTCGCCAGAACCGTTTCCTGCGCCGATTGCTTGCCCAACACCGAGAAGCCACCGTCATAGATCAGCTGGCTCAGCGTGAGTCCTGTAAAAAAGTTGGATGGTTCATTCCTGACCACGCCAGTGTCAGTTGAGGACCGCGTGTAGTCTTGGCTGACTTCGACCGCCCAGTTGATGATCGGGCGAAGTGCGGAAAGCGCGATCGCGACGTCTTCATCAGCCGCACGCAGCAACGCGCGGTTCTGTTCCAGCAAGCCGCTGGTGTTATAAGCCCCGATAAACGCGTCAGTCAGGTTGTCCGCCCAGACCGCACGTCCCGGCAAGGCACTCAGCGCGATTCCCGCGGTCAGTGCCAATGCCTTTACAAACTTCCCCCCCGTCCGTGAACGCATAACAAAATCCTTCTCAAACCAAAATTACGCTGCCCTGAGTATAGTTTGCGCGTTTGTTTTCAACTAATCAAGGCAACAGAATAATATGAGAAGGAATTATAGCGAAAATGCACACTCAGAGCAAAACGCCTGTAAAACCGGGGCGTTGGCGTTGAAGGCGTGACGCCAGGTCACCCGGCCACCGGATTTGTGCCCGATCCGGACAGTCCCAAGCTCTCCTTCCACGAACAGGCAGGCAATGCGCCCATGGTCCTTGAGCTGTGCAATCAGCGCCTCGGGCACCTGTTCGACCCCGCCCTGAATCATGATGACGTCATAGGGGCCATGCTCGGTCGCGCCCTGCGCCAGAGGGCCGACATGTACGATCGCGTTGTCGGCCTCGGCCTCCATCAGGATCGTCTGCGCCTCGGCCGCGAGGGCTTCGTCCTCTTCCACGGCCACAACCAGCTGCGCCATGCGCGCCGCGACGGCAGTGGAATACCCCATTGCGGGGGCGATATCCAAAACGACCTCGTCATTCGAGATGTTCAGCGCGTCCAGCATCTTGGCCAGCGTCCGCGGCTCCAGAAGGCAGCGCCCGTTGCCCAGTTCGATCACGCCCTCGGCATAGGCGGCCTCGCGCTGCGCGTCCGGCACAAAGTTTTCTCTCTGGACGGTCAACATGGCATCAATGATGGGGAATTTCGTGACATCCGAGGGTCGAACCTGCGTATCAACCATCGTACGGCGCCGAGTTGCGAAATCTGTCATTGGATCGCTCATGTTAGTCCCAAGTATGTCCGGCTTGTGCCATATCCAGACGAAACCGGCAACGGCTTGGCGTCGAAAGTTTCGCCGGATCGCAGGAACTTGGTGTCGCACTGCGCCATGTCGCAGCAGGTAGGAACGGATTTTTCCGATCAACCCACTGGACGCCCCAGACGAAAGGTGTTAAAACGCCTGCCACACCACGGCAAGTATTTGATTTTACTTGAAAAGGCGAGTTGGCGGAGTGGTGACGCAGCGGATTGCAAATCCGTGTACACCGGTTCGATTCCGGTACTCGCCTCCACTCGGACTCATGACATTGAAAATCAAGGGAAAATCCTGACGTTGTCCAAACACGCGTTGTCCGACCCGTACAACAATTCGGGAAGCAAGGACGAAGGCATGTATAGGCTGAAGCAACCCCGTGGCCCCGGTACAAGTTGGGTGCTGCGTATGGATACACCTGCTGCACTGATCGGGATTACCAACCCTTGGACGGGTAAGCCGTTTAGGAAGACAATTGGAAAGGGCCTTGGAACACCGTACCTTAGCGAAGCAAGGCGGCTCAGAGACATTTACGTAGGTCAGCTGCGCCAAATGGAATACGACGCGTCCGACGCCTCAAAATACGACGCTGACATGGCCTTAGCTTTCCGTCAGGAGCTGCAAGAAGCCGACGCGAAGGACCCGACCGGCAAGACTGCGGAGGGACTTGAGCTAGCTATGAGCAACGCACTCGAAGCCGCAGAGAGCCGTGGGCAACCTCGAAAGAAGCTGCGACAATTTAACCGCATCGCGTCCCGCTCTGGCTACCCGTTCGCTAACCCTACTTCTTATCCCTTGCAACCTGTTCGGGTTTTCATGTTTGACAAGAAACAGTGGATCGAGGATCACGTCCAAATCTATCACATGACCCACTGCCCACCGCATTTTTCACTGATGGAGCCGTTGGCTTTGGGGAATGATCGGGCGTTGCCGCAGCAGTCGATAGCAGCAATTACAAACATCGACGATATTGAGATTTACATTCAACACCGCGAAAGAGAGCTTGGGAAAAAGTATCTCAAAGTGTTTGACTTGGCAGTGGAAGACCGGTCTGAGGTACTTCAGCAATTGGGGCTGATGGGGATTTCTCCGGGTTCGTTGTTCCCCGGTATTGAAGGGGTTTGCCAAGAGTATCGGGACCGGCACTTTGGCTATGGCGATTGAGACAACCTCAAGAAGATGGTTGGCTTTCGTGCAGAAACAACTCAGCAGGAATAGGATAATAAAGTCTCGTTGAAGGAAAATTGCAGCGTTGGGAACACCATGCAACTTGCAGTAGGCTCATGGTCTGAAGTTGGGTCGATCACATACGACGGCAAGCCGGTGTTTCCACGCCTGCCTCCTGAGAGTGGTGTTTACTTGTTCACGTGGCCAGACGGTCAAACCTACATCGGTCAAGCCACTAATCTGCGCAAACGTATGAAAGGCTACCGTCACTGGAAAAAGAGCAACGACAACCCAAGGCTGTTCGATGCGCTCAAGTCCAATAGTGGCACTGTTAGTATCATTACAAGCGCTATGCTGGACGGACGCCCAGTAGATTTGTCGCGCCGTGATGGGCGTGAAATGTTGGAAGCGTTCTTGCGCTACACCCATCGCCCCACGCTGAATGCCGATAACTGAACCGAAGGTTATTACCCATGGAAAGTGCAATCATTCTGATCAGTTTTCTGATCGGCGCGGTATTTGTGATCTGGCTCTACATTCTCCCGATCACAATGGCAGGACGGCGTAACCGGTCAGGTCTGATATGGTTTCTGATCGGTCTTGTCGGATCGCCCATACTGGCCATCCTTTTGCTGCTGGCATTGGGTGACGCACCAGAGCAACCTACAGCCTAACTCTAGTTCGATGCGAGAGGCCGGAATGTCGCCCGTGTTACGGTCGGTTAGGCAACAGTGTTTTCTCTTGTTGTTTCAAGGGTAAACTTACTGACAAAGTCTCTGTTGACGCGCTGCACCAAGTCCTCGTTCCTGATCCCGTGATGTCCGAAAGGATACCCGTAGTCTCTTGCGCTGAACGCATCGGGTAGAGCGTGCCCTAAAGCGCTCCCCCAAACATAAGCCAAATAAGTATCTACTTCGTAGAAGTCGGTATCGTCGGTAAGGAAGGCAATGCCAAGGCAATCACATATGTCTTTCAGCGTTGCTCTGCCGTTAATTGCTGCTTGGTAAACGACAGGATGGAATTGCCTTAGGAGTACGAGGCCAATTGCCAACACTCCAACTCCATCCACTTTCCGCTCAATATCTGGCATCATAGCCAGCGCAGAAAGAACCCGTTGGCAATCTCTTATGGAAATGTTCTGTTCTGTACCTGCCCACGGTCGGTATCTTTTGGCCAAGTCGACCCGACCTTCAGGTATACTCATTTGTTCTGCCATTTGGTTAAAGTAGGAATGTGCCACCGCCGTTTGGTTCGGGTCCGATAGGTGACTGTTCAAATGGAAGGAAAGAGTGACAAACTTCTGGAGGTACTTACGTGCGTCGATTTTCGATCCATACCTTGCCCGCACACTATTCTGTAGCTCGTTCAGATTTACGCCCAAAACAAAATGGACATTGGGTACCGCAAAAAAGTGCTTGATAACTTCCAGCATAGCGAGGGCGTAATCAGGTCGGCAGCGATCTAGTTCGTCTACGACGAGAACCAACCGTTTGGCTTTGCCATTGGAATTGGATGCGCTCGTCACTTCACTTAGCGCTTCCCTAAAGTCCCTGATTGCTTGCTGTTTGTCGGCCTCGCGCGCCCAAAACTGGTCAATACGATCATTCGTTTGCTCTGCAGCTTTGTTAACGGCGGCATCAACAACATCATCCGCCCGAGAAACTATGCCAGCGGTCAGAGCAGCGACACCAACCCTTAACGCGGGGCGAAAGAGCAGCGCCCCCGCCTTCTTCGCCTTTTCCCACCCGGAAGGCGGGTCACCTGCGTTATCGAATCGTTCTTGTAAAGCGCAAGTCAACGCGACCAAAGGGTCATCCAGAAAATCACTCTCGAACGCATCCACGTAGATAGTGAGCGCGTCACCATCATTCTCAAGCGAATGCGCCCCAACCCAGCATTTTAGGAAATGGCTTTTCCCAGTTCCCCAATCGCCATCAACCGCGACCACCAGCGGGTCCTCTATCTTTTCAACAAGTTCGGAGAGGCGTTTACTATCGGCTGTCCGCTCCAGCAGATCGTTGCCCTCAAATCCCTCTTGGTAGATAGCGATGTCATTTTCGGGTGGAAACAGTTTCATTAGAGTACTCATTCGTAGACAGCTTGTGGGGTTTGGGAAGTTCTTGCTTTTCTCGCCCTAATTCGTGGCTTGATCCGTTGGCGCTGTACGGTTTCTGTTTCCGGTGGTCACTAAATGTCGGTCAAAGGCCGATAGTGGGATGAACCAGACAACAATCACCGCCAGCACCCACCAGCCAAAACTCTTAGTCACCACGAAGACAACAGGGAAAAACGCGGCATTCCAAGCCCAGAAAAAGACGGCTTTGGCTAGCCCAGCTTTCCCGACAGTTGACCTGAAGGCTGACCCAAGCAGGGTAAGGAGGCCTACTGCGATAACGAGGGCAACAAGCTGAGTTATAGGGTTCTCTGGCGAGACAAAGAAATCGGGGTCAAATGGGTCCATGTGCTTGATCTGAGTTTGTCATTTTGTTGTAAGCACGAGCAAACATGCAACTCTTGCTTGTGAAACGCTAGAGCGCTGGAGACAAAATTGATAAATTCCAACCTGCCGACGGATAATCTCTACAAATTCATGGCGATAGCCGGGGTGGTTCTGTTCATCTTCGGGGCCTACACCAGCTTTACCAGTCTGAGGGAAACTCAAACGGCAATCTGGCAATTCGGGTCAGAAGCCCGCACTATCGAACGCGAGCAAGAGTGGGTTGCTAGAGAAATTGCGCGTATCAATGCTGAAAACCCAGTTAACGCGGATGTAGAAGGTCGAGCGGAGGCGGCAGCGGAACTACAGAAAGCTGAAGACAGGCTGGCAAAATATATGAAGCTCGATGCGATCCTCAAACAGCAAAACGACCGCCTACATCAAAGCGCAGAGGGTATTCTCCGACTGGAAAATGAAAACAAATGGTCTGCTCTGGTTCGGAGCGGTGGGGTGTTTTGTGCCATTATAGGGCTGGTGTTGGCAACTGTAGGTTTTTTGCTGTGGTACAAAAGAGTTCAAGTGTATCAGGACATCGCGTTAAGGAACGCAGCCTTGGAAACGAGCGACCCGTGAGCTTTCTGTAGCTTGAAAAACAAATCAGAAGACAAACATAAGATCACAGACCCCACTTGGTCAAAGCCGCCTCTGCTGCTGCTGGGTCTTTTCTGATGCGCAGAACGGTCTGTCTGGTGAGCTTCTTCACTTTCCAAACCCTGCCTTCTTTCACCTTGACCTCAACCGTCTTGGCGATCTCCGACGCCCCTGCGCCCTTCGCCAGCATGTCTACGACGTTTGTCAGCGCTTCCCTGTCGTAGCTGGGTTTCTTGCCTCGGTACTTGGTTTCGTTTTGCGTCCCTAGCGGTTGGCTGGTCGTAAGCCATCACGCTATGGCCAGCAGGACATGGGTATTCATAAGTGCTTCAACCTCCCGGCCCAGCGACAGATTACCCAGCGCCGTGCACATCGGCCCCGCCAGTTCGCTCACTGGATGTTCGCCGTTCTCCAAATCAATTTCTGCCATATAAGCCTTTCCGGTTTCCGTGGGGTTCTGCCCGAGCTTTTCGGACTTTAATCGATGGTGGCACCCAATCCGCCCCACGCCTTCGCCGTAATTGACGATCCATCCGGCAACCGTATGTAATCAAACAATATTGCTTATCAAAGTCATGTATTCCCTACACAGCGACACTTGGGCGAGCGGGGCGTCGGCCCGTTGCCACAGGTTCAGCGGCGTGATAACTGTTGTCTGGGCCGGACAACATGCAATCCGGACAACGCTAGATGGATTTACGAAGCGTTTTCAATGCCTTGGCCAAATATGGTGCGTGTCCGGTACTCGCCTCCACTCCTCTACGTTGGCAACTTGTTGAGATGCGCCGCTTGGTGCGTCATTCCGCCCGTCGGCCCTGCGGGATCACTTCGTAACCCGGTTCTTCCGGCTCGTCGTCCAGCATCTCGGGCGGGAAACCGGGGGCCGTGATGTTCAGGCCGGTGGCTTCCTCTAACCGCTTGATAATGTTTGGTGACAGTTCGCGTTCGCCAAAACGGGCGATGCCGTCATCGATGATTTCGATCATCACAGGGTTGATCTCAAGCGGCACTCCGGCACGGTCGGCGACATCCTGGAACAACCCGATATCCTTCTTCACAAGGTCCATCGTGAAAGAGATATCGCGCGAGCCGTTCAGGATGACTTGGCTTTCGGTTTCATGCACAAACGAGGTACCGGACGAGATCTTGATCGCCTCGTAAGTGGTGTTGAGGTCCATCCCGGCGGCCTTGGCGGTCACCAGTGCCTCGGCGCAGGTGATCAGGTTGGCGGTGGCCAGATAATTCGTCAGCACCTTCAGGACCGAGGCGGTGCCGAGGTCTCCGGTATGCAGAACGCGGCGGCCCATCGTGGTCAGAAACGGCAAAATCCGCTCGAAGGTTGCGCGGTCGCAGCCTGCAAAGATCGAGATATTGCCGGTCGCGGCCCGGTGACACCCGCCGGACACGGGGCAATCGACGGCGGCGCCTCCGCGCTCGATCACCATCGCACCCAGACGCTTGACCTCGGCCTCGTCAGTTGTCGACATCTCCATCCAGATTTTGCCCGGACCGACCTCGGGCAGCATCTGCTGCATGACGGCATCCGAAGCGGCAGGGGACGGCAGGCAGGTGATAACCGCATCGCAATCCCGCATCATCTGCGTTGGGCTTTCGGCCGCTTTGGCGCCTTGGGCCACGAATTCGGCCACCAGATCGGGATTGAGGTCATGGACCGTCAGATCAATTCCGTTCCGCAGCAGCGAGCCCGACAGTTTGCCGCCGACATTCCCCAGACCGGTAAATCCGACTTTCATTTCACCCTCCCGAAGCTCGCTGTTCGCGCCAAGTATCCCTGTTGCTTGCCTGTAGTGAAAATGAATAATAACACGCATTATGGGCAAAATTTTTTGGTGATAGATGGACCGCCTTCCAAACCCCGCATGGCTACGCAGCTTCGAATCCGCCGCGCGCCATCTGAATTTCACCACAACCGCGCAAGAGCTTGGCCTGACGCAGACGGCGGTTTCGCTGCATATTCGATCCCTCGAGGCCGAGTTGGGGCAAAAGCTGTTCACCCGGAATGCGCGGCGGCTGGAACTGACCGAGCTGGGGCAATCCTATTCGCTGACGGTGCGGCGGGCGTTGTCAGATATCGCGCTGTCCACCAACAGCCTGTTTGGCCCGGCCTCACGGCAGACCCTGACCGTCCGCGCTGCCATATCGACCGCCACCTACTGGATAGCCGCCGAACTGCCGGACTTCTCCACCCGGCATCCGGATATTCCGGTCCGTCTGGTCTCGCACATCTGGAACGACAGCAGGACGCCCGGCGATGTGGATGTGGAAATCCGGCTGGGGTATGGCGACTGGCCGGGGGTGCGGTCCGAGAAGCTTAGCGATGAAAAGCTGGTTCCGGTCTGCCGGGCCGGGCACGGTTCGCCAAATCTGAATAACGGGCCGCTGATTCACATACTTGGGTACGAGGACAACTGGGCGCAGTATTTTCAAGCCATCGGCACTGCGCCCCCCGGCCAGCCGCCCCGACATTCGGTGGATACGACGGTGGCGGCGCTGCAACTTGTGATGGCCAGTGCGGGATATGCAACGATCCTGGAACGGTTCGCCAGAAACGCGATCCGCCAGGGTGCGCCGATTGCGATTGCGGGTCCGGCGATTCCCTTTGCCCAGTCGCATTACATCGTCAGTGCTCAGCAGGCTGTGCCATCCACAGCAGCGGCAGGTCTGTTTTGTGCGTGGTTGCGGGACCGGCTGGCAGCGGATGCCGCGGATTGACACAAGCTGGTCGCTTTTTCGTCCCCAGGGTTTTCCGCCCCGGTCTGGCGCTTGACAAGGCCCCTGCCCGTGCCGCATGTCGCTTGGGTTGGTGTCCATCCCCGGATGGATGAAAAGGGAATGCGTCAGCGGTCATCCGTCAAACGCAGCCGCCCCCGCGACCGTGACCGGAGAGGGTGCCCACAGCCACTGGCCCAAAAGGCCGGGAAGGCGGGACATCCGACAGAGGCCCACCTCTGACATCCGCAAGCCGGGAGACCTGCCAGCACCCGAAGATGAAACCGGGCGGGGTGTTCCGGTGTCGGGTCCATGTCGCAACACGTGGCCCGCATGAAACCCCGTCCCCCGCAATGAGGATTTGGGGGGATGAGAGACATGACCGAGACCGCACCCGTCGAGCTGCTGGTCTGTACCACGTGCCGCCGCGGCCTGCCCGTTGAGGACGACGCGCAACGACCCGGCACCTTGCTTCACAAAGCGCTGGAACAGGCGGATCTGCCCGAGGGCATCACTCTGAAAGCCGTGGAATGCCTGTCAAACTGTGATGAAGGCTGTTCCATCGTGCTGCGCGGTGGGCCGGATCGCTGGACCTTTGTCTATGAACACCTCAACGAAAACGACCATGTCGAAACCATCGTCGAAGGTGCCACCAAGTATCTCGCCACCGAAGACGGTTTGGTCAAATGGCGCGAGCGCCCCGAACATTTCCGCAAAAACTGTGCGGCCCGCATTCCCCCGATTGGAGCTTGATATGTCGAACCTCGAGAAACTCCCCGTCACTGTGATCACCGGCTTTCTGGGCTCGGGCAAAACCACACTGGTGCGCCACCTGATGCAGAACCCGCAAGGGAAACGTCTGGCCGTTGTGGTCAATGAATTTGGCGATGTCGGCGTCGATGGCGACATCCTGAAATCCTGCGCCATCCCGGACTGCCCGGCGGAAAACATCATGGAACTGGCCAATGGCTGCATCTGCTGCACCGTTGCCGATGATTTCATCCCCACCATCGAGGCGCTGATGGCGTTGGAGCCGCGCCCGGATCACATCCTGATCGAAACCTCCGGCCTCGCCCTGCCCAAGCCGCTGCTCAAGGCGTTCGACTGGCCGGATATCCGGTCCAAGATCACCGTTGACGGTGTGATCGCGCTGGCCGATGCCGAGGCCGTTGCCGCCGGTCGTTTCGCCCCGAATGTCGAGGCCGTGGACGCCCAGCGCCTGGCCGATGACTCGATCGACCACGAAACGCCCCTGTCCGAGGTGTTCGAGGATCAGATCTCCTGCGCCGACATCATCCTGCTGACCAAGCCCGATCTGGCCGGTCCCGAGGGTGTGGCCAAGGCCAAAGAGATCATCGCAGCCGAAGCTCCGCGCCCGCTGCCGGTGGTCGAAGTGGCCGAAGGTGCCGTGGACGTGCGCGTCGTTCTGGGTTTGGAAGCCGCAGCAGAGGATGACATGGACGCCCGTCCCAGCCATCACGACGGCCACCACGATCACGAGCATGATGATTTCGAAAGCATCATCGTCGAACTGCCGGAACAGACCGACCCCGTCGATCTGGTCGCGAAAATCGAACGCCTGGCCAATGAGCTGAACATCTTGCGCGTCAAAGGCTATGCCGCTGTTGAAGGCAAACCGATGCGTCTGCTGGTGCAGGCCGTCGGCGCCCGTGTCCGTCACCAATACGACCGTCCGTGGGAGCCGGGTGAAGAGCGCCGCTCGCGTCTGGTGGTCATCGCCGAGCATGACGACATCAAAGAAGCCGCGATCCGCGACATCCTTGTTGGTGTGACCGAGGCCGCCGAGTAAGCCATGCACGTCGTCTTCCGCGAAAGCCACGGGCTCGAGGAAACCGAGACCCCGACCGACCTGGGCCAGAGCCCGGCGGATCTGGTGGTGCTGTCATTCTCTGACAGCGACCTTGGCGCTTTCGCGGCGGGCTGGCATCGCGGTGGCGGCGCCGAGGGGCGGATGCCGACGATGCGGCTGGCCAACCTGACGGCGCTGAAACATCCACTGTCCGTCGACACCTATGTCGAGCAGACGCTGGAGGGCGCCAAAGGCATCCTGATCCGCCTGATCGGCGGCGTTCCTTACTGGTCCTACGGGTTGCAGCAGGTTCTGGCGCTGGCGCAGGCTAAGGGCATTGCGCTGGCCGTCCTGCCTGCGGATGGGCGCGAGGACACGCGGCTGGATGACTATTCCACCCTGCCCGTCTCGACCCTGCGGCGGCTGGCCCATCTGTGTGATACAGGCGGCGAAGTCGCGGCGCAGGCTGCGCTGGCCCAGATGGCGTTGGCGGCGGGTCTCTATGCCGGTCCGGTGATGGGGGCGAAGACCCTGCCGGATTGCGGCGCATGGTGCCCGGATCGTGGCGTGATCCCCGTGGACACGGCTTTCACGGGCGACGCGAAACGCATCGTCGTGACCTTTTATCGCGCCTATCTGACCTCAGCCGATACCGCCCCCGTCGCGGCCCTGATCCGTAGCCTGCGCGCGCGGGGTCTGGAGGCCGTGGGCCTGTTCGCCCCCTCATTGAAAGCGCCTGCAGCCGCCGATTGGTTACGCGAAAACATCGTGGCCATGAACCCGTCAGCCATCATCAACGCCACTTCCTTCTCGGGAAAAGGCGCGTCGGGCACGTCCCCTCTGGACGCGGCCAATGTACCGGTGTTCCAGGTCGCCCTCGCCACATCCCGCCGCAAAGCGTGGGCCGAGGCGGAACGCGGCCTCTCGCCCGCCGACCTCGCCATGCATGTGGTGCTGCCCGAGGTGGACGGGCGGATTTCTGCAGGCATCGCGTCGTTCAAGGAACCGGGCAAGCGCGACCCGCATCTGGAATATTCCCGCTTTGCCCATCGGGCCGAGCCCGAACGGATCGAAGCCATCATCGACCGGGTCACCGGCTGGCTGAACCTGCACGACACACCCAAGGCAGACCAGATCCCGGCGCTGGTTTTGTCGACATATCCCGGCAAGGACTGGCAGATGGCCCATGCGGTAGGTCTGGATGCGCTGGCCTCGGCTGAGGCGATGCTGTCCGATCTACAGGCCGAGGGTTATGACACCGCGCCCGCCGAACCGATTTCCGAAGCGCTGCTGGACGCACGGATTTCATGGCCGCTGAAGGACTACCGGACGGCGCTCGCGGCTTTGCCCGAACAGTTGCGCGATGATCTGCAAACCGTCTGGGGCACCCCCGAGGATGACCCAACCTTCTCGGACGGCGCGTTCCATTTTACCGCCCTGCGCCGTGGCAAGGCCCTAATCGCCCTGCAGCCCGAGCGCGGAACGCCCGAGCTGCGCGATGACGACTATCACGACCTGTCGCGCACCCCGCGCCACAGCTATGTCGCGTTCTATCTGTGGCTGCGCCAAGGCCTCGGCGCGGACGCCCTGATCCATATCGGCGCGCATGGCACGCTGGAATGGCTGCCGGGCAAGTCGGTCGCCCTGTCCCGCGATTGCTGGCCCGAGGCGCTGATCCGCGACCTGCCGGTGATCTACCCCTTCATCGTCAACGATCCCGGCGAGGCCGCGCAAGCCAAGCGCCGCATCGGGGCCGTGACGCTGGGGCACATCCCCCCTGCGCTGAAAGAAAGCGGCACGCCGGACCGGATGGTGCGGCTGGAATCGCTACTGGATGAATTCTCGAATGCCGACGGACTTGACCCCAAGCGCCGCGACCGGCTGCAGGAAGACATCCGCGACGAGGCGCAGGCGATCGGGCTGGAAAGCGACCTTGGCCTCGATCAGGCCACCTGTACCGCCGAGGCAATCACCCGCATCGACCGCTTTGTCTGCGACATCAAGGAAAGCCAGTTTGGCGACGGCCTGCACATCTTTGGCCGGGTGCCGGACGTGACCGGCAATTTCGACCCCGCGCCCTCGGCCCATGCCGAACGCCGCGCCCTGATCGACGCGCTGGCCGGAAAACGGATCGAGGCTGGCCCCTCCGGCTCGCCTTATCGCGGCCGGTCCGATGTGCTGCCAACGGGGCGGAACCTCTATACCACCGACCCGCGGTCGGTTCCGACCCGCGCCGCCTACACGCAGGGCGTGAAACTAGCCGAGGAACTGGTGCGGCGCCACTTGCAGGAAGAGGGCGACTACCCCAAAGGCCTGATCGTCGACCTGTGGGGTTCGGCCACCATGCGCACGGCGGGCGAGGAATTTGCCATGGCGCTGCACCTGCTGGGCGTGAAACCGGTTTGGGACAAAGGGTCCGAGCGGGTAGCGGGAATCGAAGTCCTGCCGATCACCGACCTCAGCCGCCCGCGTCTGGACGTGACGCTGCGGGTCTCGGGCCTGTTCCGCGATGTGTTCCCAACGCTTTCGGCGCTGTTCGGTCAGGCCGTGCGTGCGCTGTCCGAACGCGATGAAGCACCCGACTGGAACCCCTATGCCGGTCAGGCCCCCGCCGCCCGCGTCTATGGTCCGGCCCCCGGCAGTTACGGCCTGAACATGACCCACCTGTCCGAGACCTATACGGATGAGGCACGCACGCAGGCGGGCGAGGCGTGGCTTGAGGCCAGTTCCTTCGCGCTGGAGGGCGAGCATATCGCGCAGGACAAAGACGGTATCACCCAGCGCGTCGCCAATGCAGACAGCTTTGTCCACCTGCAGGACCTCACCGAGACCGATCTGCTTCTGGCCAATGACTATGCCACCCATGAGGCCGGGTTCGCGGCGGCCAAGAAGATCACCGGCGGCAGTGCGCAGCTGTATCATCTGGACAATACCAACCCGCAAAACCCGCGCGCCCGCACCCTGCCCGAAGAGATCAGCCGCGTCGTCCACGCCCGCGCTGCCAACCCCGGCTGGATCGCAGGGATGCAGCGGCACGGCTTCCGGGGGGCTGCCGAGATCGCGGCCACGCTGGATCACATGGCCTCGTTTGCACATCTGTCCGGCACCGTCGCGCCGCACCTTTTCGACCTCTACCACGGTGCCACCCTTGGCAACGAAGAGGTCGATGCCTTTTTGCAAGAAGCAAACCCGCAGGCGTATCAGGCCATGAAGGACAGGTTTCTGGCGCTGTTGGAGGCCGGGCTCTGGAACACGCGTCGAAACTCGATCCGTGCCGATCTGGAGGGTTTGAGATGAGCGCGCCCATCGTCCAAGGCTGGTGCCCCGGAGCACACCGTCCGATGATGTCGGGCGACGGGCTGGTTGTGCGGGTGCGGCCTCGGCTGGCTCGGCTAAGCGCCGCGCAGGCGCTTGGCCTGTGCGAACTGGCGGAACGGTTCGGCAATGGCACCATCGACCTGACCAACCGCGCAAACCTGCAGCTACGCGGCGTGCAGGAAGCCGACCACCAGCCGCTGCTCGCCGAACTTTCAGCGCTGGGCTTGCTGGATGCAGAACCGGGCATCGAGGTGCGTCGCAACATACTGACCTCACCGCTCTATCAGGTCGGCGACCTGACCGCACGACTGGCGCAAGAGCTGATCGACCGTCTGGCTGACCTCCCTGCCTTGCCCGCAAAGTTCGGCTTTGCCATCGATACAGGACCTGAACGCCTGCTGGCTGGTGACTCGGCGGACATCCGTTTGGAAACCGCCGCCGATGGCCTGATCCTGCGCGCAGATGGGGCCGAGACAGGGCGTAAAGTGTCCGAGACAGAGGCAATCGACCAACTGATCGCGCTGGCGATGTGGTTCTCTGAAACCTACACGCCCGAGACCCGCCGCATGGCGCGAGTGGTGGCCGCGAAAGGCCTGCCGCCGGAATGGCAAGGCAGCCCCCCCGACCCCGAAGGCGCGCTGCTGCAACCCGGCGGTTGTGAGCTCGGTACTCTGTATGGCGCGGCTTTCGGGCAACTGCCTGCGCGCCAACTTCTTGAACTGATACAAAACAGCGGCGCATCGGCCCTGCGGGTGACCCCGTGGCGGCTGATCCTGCTGGAAGGCGGGGCGGCAATACCCGCCCCGGCCTTCGTCACAGACGGCACCGACCCGCTTATGACCACCGACGCCTGCCCCGGCGCACCGTTCTGCCCGCAGGCTCAGGTGGAAACCCGCGACATCGCCCGTGCGCTGGCACCGCGCGTCAGCGGCAGCCTGCATGTCTCGGGCTGCGCCAAGGGCTGCGCCCGGATGGGCGTGGCGGACATCACTTTAGTCGGCCACAACGGACGATTTGATCTTGTCAAACAGGGCCGTGCGGGGGATGAGCCCTGCCAGCACGGCCTGACCGAAGAAACACTTATGACCATGGACTTCACCTGATGCCCTATGAATACGAAACCGACGGCGCCGCGATCTATAAGGAAAGCTTTGCCACCATCCGGTCCGAGGCCGACCTGGCCCGGTTCGACGCCGACGAAGAGCAGGTCGCCGTCCGCATGATCCACGCCGCCGGGATGGTCGGGCTGGAAGAGTTCGTGCATTTCTCGCCGGGTTTCGTGGCAGCAGCCCGCACCGCACTGGAAAACGGTGCGCCGATCCTGTGCGACGCGCGCATGGTCAGCGAAGGCGTGACCCGCTTTCGCCTGCCTGCCGATAACGAGGTGATCTGCACCCTGCATGACGAACGCGTGCGCCCTCTGGCCGCCGAGATGAGCAATACCCGCTCGGCCGCGGCGCTGGAACTGTGGCGTCCGCATCTGGAAGGTGCGCTGGTCGCCATCGGCAACGCGCCGACTGCGCTGTTCCACCTGCTGAACATGCTGGAAGACCCCGATTGCCCGCGCCCCGCCGCCATCATCGGCTGCCCGGTGGGCTTTGTCGGCGCGGTTGAATCCAAAGACGCCCTGTGGGAGGCGCAACCGGTGCCGTCCTGCATCGTCAAGGGCCGTCTGGGTGGCAGCGCCATCACCGTGGCCGCCGTCAACGCCATCGCGAGCCGCGCCGAATGAACGCGGGTAAGATATACGGTGTGGGTCTCGGCCCCGGTGACCCGGACTTGATGAGCGTCCGGGCCGACCGCCTGTTGCGCAATGCCCGCCACGTGGCCTTCTTCCGCAAACCGGGTCGTAGTGGCCAGGCGCGTAAGATCGTCAACGGCATGATCCCCGGCGATGCGGTGGAATTCCCGATGGAATACCCTGTCACCACCGAAATTCCGGTGACCGATCCGCGCTATAACGAGCTGCTCTCGGCCTTTTACAAGGACTGCGCCGCCCACCTGAAAACCCTGTCGGATCAGGGTGAGGACGTGGTGGTCCTGTGCGAAGGCGACCCGTTCTTCTATGGCTCTTTCATGCATATTTACAGCCGCTTGCGCGACGAAGCTGATATTGAGGTCGTACCCGCTATCACCGGCATGTCCGGCGCTTGGACAGCAACCGGTGACCCGATCACATGGGGCGACGATGTGCTGACCGTGTTGGTCGGCACTCTGCCCGAGGAAACGTTGGCCGAGCGCATGGCGCAGACCGACGCTCTGGTCGTGATGAAGATCGGACGCAATATCGACAAGGTCAAACGAGCGCTGAAAACGGCCGGTCTGTATGATCGCGCCTGGATCGTGGAATTCGCGCAAATGCCGAACCAGACCGTGACGAAACTGTCCGAGGCCTGTGAGAAGGTTACCCCCTATTTCTCGATCAT
Source organism: Ruegeria sp. AB10 (assembly GCF_056542745.1). NCBI lineage: Bacteria > Pseudomonadati > Pseudomonadota > Alphaproteobacteria > Rhodobacterales > Roseobacteraceae > Ruegeria > Ruegeria sp. AB10. Next base: position 424,374 of record NZ_JBQGAI010000002.1, read on the forward strand.
CATCGTGCATGGTCAGGGGCGGCGGCCATGAGCGGCTGGGTCAAGATCGCGGGCCTCGGGCCCGGCAACGAAGACCTTGTGACGCCCGAGGTGTCCGCCGCGTTGGCGGAGGCCACGGATATCGTTGGCTATATCCCCTATGTTGCGCGCGTTGCCGAACGCCCCGGTCTGACGCTGCACGCCAGCGACAACCGGGTCGAAATCGACCGCTCGCAACACGCGTTGCAGATGGCGGCCGAAGGCAAGCGCGTGGTCGTGGTCTCTTCGGGGGATCCGGGCGTGTTCGCCATGGCGGCGGCGGTGTTCGAGGCGTTGGAGAACGGCCCCTCAGAGTGGCGCACTATCCCCATCGACGTGCTGCCCGGCATCACCGCGATGCTTGCGGCGTCGGCACGGGCGGGCGCACCTCTGGGGCATGATTTCTGCGCCATCAATCTCAGCGATAACCTGAAACCGTGGTCTCTGATCGAAAAACGCCTGCGCCTTGCCGCCCAAGGCGATTTCGCGATGGCGTTCTATAACCCGCGCTCAAAGTCCCGCCCTGAAGGCTTTGTGAAAACGTTGGAAATTCTGCGCGAGGAATGTGAGCCCGAACGCCTGATCCTGTTCGCCCGCGCCGTATCGCGCGCGGATGAGGCGATCCGGATTTCAACACTGGCCGAGGCGACGCCGGACATGGCCGATATGCAGACCGTGGTGATCGTCGGCTCATCCCTGACCCGCGTGATCGAGCGGGACACGACCCCGATCGTCTACACCCCGAGGTTCACGCCAGAATGAGCCAGCCAGTCCAGAACCTGTGCGACATTCGACAGCGCGGTCCGCTGCGGCAGGGCCGGACGGTCGATCATCAGCACCGGCACGCCAAGCGCCCGCGCGGCGTCCAGCTTGGCGCGCGCGCCGGTGCCGCCTGCGTTCTTGGACACCACCAGTTCAATCCCATGCTGCTGCATCAACGCCTGATCCTCCGCAACCGAGAACGGCCCGCGCGAGACAACCACGTCGCAATGCGGCAGCGGCAGATGATCCGGTTCATCGACCAACCGCAGCAGGTAACGGTGCTGGGGCTGGGCAGCAAAGTCTTCAAGATGCATCCGACCGACGGCCAGAAAGACGCGCTGCGGCGCACCGGACAACGCGGCCACCGCGCCATCGATATCCGCGACGCGGTGCCATTGATCGCCGCCCTGCGCTTCCCATGCAGGGCGGGTCAGTGCAGCCAATGGCACTCCGGCTTCGCGGCACGCCGCGACAGCGTTGCCGCTCATCTGCGCGGCAAAGGGGTGGGTGGCATCAACCACATGGGTCACTGCGTGGTCCCGCAGATAGCTCACCAGCCCCTTGGCACCGCCGAATCCTCCGACACGCACCGGCAAGGGCTGCGGGCGCGGATTTTCCACGCGCCCGGCGTAGGAGTAGGTGGCTGGAATACCCTGTTCGGCTACAGTTTTGGCCAGGGCATTAGCCTCGGTCGTGCCGCCAAGGATCAGGAGATGTGTCATGCATAAAGCTCCGTGGCTGACCGTTTTGGGCTTGGGCGAAGATGGACTGGATGGCCTGCCACCCGCAAGCCGTCAAGTACTGGAACGCGCTGAAATCATCATGGGGCCACCGCGTCACTTGTCATTGGTGCCTGAGACCACCGCACAGCGGGTCGAATGGCCTGTGCCTTTCGCTAACGGCCTGCCGATCCTGACCGAATTTCGCGGGCGACCGACCGTTGTTCTGGCGTCCGGCGATCCGTTCTGGTTCGGTGCGGGTTCCGTCATCGCGCGCAATTTCGAGGCCGGGGAATGGGCGGCCCTGCCCGGACAGTCGACCTTTTCTCTGGCCGCTGCGCGGCTGGGCTGGCCGCTGGAAAGCACGTTGACCTTTGGCCTGCACGCAGCGCCTTTGACCCGGCTCCGGCCCCATCTGTCGCCCGGCCTGCGCGCCATCCTGTTATTACGCAACGGTGCAGCGGTGGCAGAACTGGCAACTTATCTGACCGAGACCGGTTTCGCTGAAACACGTCTGCACGTGATGGAGGCGCTCGGCGGACCTCGCGAGAGATCGCGTTCGGTGTCGCTGACCGAAGCGCTTCTGGGCGGATTCGACCATCCTGTCTGTGTCGGACTTGAGGTCGCAGGCAAAGGGCGGGCTTTCCCCAAAGCCTCGGGCAAACCGGACGAGATTTTTGAAACCGATGGCCAGATCACCAAGCGCCCGGTGCGGGCGCTGACGCTGTCGGCGCTGGCACCACAACGGGGCGAGCATCTTTGGGATATCGGCGGCGGCACCGGCTCGATCAGCATTGAATGGCTGATGTGCGACCCGTCCCTGACGGCCACCACCATCGAACCTCGCGCAGACCGCGCCGAACGTATTCGCCGTAACGCCGATGCGTTGGGACAGGACCGGCTGAACGTGGTCCATGGTACCGCGCCGGATGCGCTGGATGGTTTGGCCCTCCCGGATGTTGTCTTCATCGGTGGCGGGCTCAGCGCCAATTTGCTGAAATGGCTCCGCGATGCACTTCCCGCAGGTACCCGGCTGGTCGCCAATGCGGTGACACTGGAAAGCGAGGCGCTGCTGGCGCAATGGCACGAACAGCTGGGAGGTGAGCTGTTGCGGATCGAACTGGCTCAGGTTGCGGCCCTTGGTCCCCGGCGCGGTTGGAAATCCGCCTACCCGGTCGTGCAATGGAGCGTCACCTTATGATCGTCGCGGGTTTGGGATTTTCATCAGCGGCTACAGTGGACAGCCTACGCGCAGCCTTCGATCGGGCCAGCGCGGGTCAGGCCATCGACGCGCTGGCCACTGTCGCCGACAAAGACGGTCACGCCGCCCTGACCCAATTCGCGGCGTCCACCGCCCTGCCCTTGCATTTCATCGCACCCGCCGATCTGGCCGGACAGCGCACGCTCACCTGCTCGAACCGCAGCCGCGCCAGTTATGGCACCGGCAGCGTGGCCGAAGCATCTGCCCTTGCCGCCGCCGGTCCCGGCGCGCGGCTGGCCTCACCCAGACACATTTCGGACGACCGGCTCGCCACCTGCGCCATCGCCATCGGAGGACAAACATGACCGTTCATTTCATCGGCGCCGGACCGGGCGCCGCCGACCTGCTGACCCTGCGTGGGCGCGACATCATCGCCTCGTGCCCCGTGTGCCTTTATGCCGGATCACTGGTGCCCGAGGAGATTCTGGGCCACTGCCCCGAGGGCGCAAAGATCATCAACACCGCGCCGATGGATCTGGATCAGATCATGGCCGAGATCGAGACCGCACATAAGGCCGGTCAGGATGTGGCCCGGTTGCATTCCGGTGATCTGTCGGTTTGGTCGGCGATGGGCGAGCAGATTCGCCGTCTTAAAGAGATGGGCATTCCGGTCAGCGTGACACCCGGTGTTCCCTCATTCGCCGCTGCCGCAGCTTCGCTGGGAACTGAACTGACCCTGCCCGGGCTGGCGCAATCGGTGGTTCTGACCCGGACGCCCGGACGCGCATCATCTATGCCCGAGGGCGAGACACTGGAAAACTTTGCCCGCACCGGGGCGACGCTGGCGATCCACCTGTCAATCGGCAATCTGGACAAGGTTATCGCCGACCTGACTCCGGCCTATGGCGCGGAGTGCCCGGTGGCTGTGGTCTACCGTGCCAGTTGGCCGGATGAGCGGATCATCCGCGCCACATTGGCCACGCTGAAAGAATCGCTGGACGAGAGCATTTCGCGCACAGCCCTGATCATGGTCGGACCTGCGCTGGCCGGTGAAGGCTTTGACGAAAGCTGCCTGTATTCCAAGGATTACGACCGCCGCTATCGCCCGCAAAGCGCCGACAGCCCGTGGTCGAGCTGGAGCCATGGTGATGACTAACCCTCCGGGTCTTCTGATTTCCGCGCCCTCTTCTGGCACGGGCAAAACCACCGTCATGCTGGGACTGTTGCGGGCGTTGGCCGAGGATGGGTTGAATGTTCAGCCGTTCAAGAGCGGACCGGACTATATAGACCCGGCCTTCCATCACGCGGCAGCGGGGCGGGCCTCGTTCAACCTCGACAGTTGGGCGATGGGTGATCCTTTGCTGGGCGCTATCTCGGCGCAGGCCGAAGGGGCTGATATCGTGGTCGCCGAGGGCTCAATGGGGCTGTTTGACGGCGTCGCCAAACCCGGTGAGCTGGGACATGGGTCCAGCGCCGAGACCGCGTTGCGGATGGGATGGCCCGTAGTTCTGGTGCTGGATGTGGGTGGTCAGGCGCAATCGGCTGCGGCCACGGCGCTGGGGTTCCGGATGTATAACCCGGATCTGCCATTCGCAGGTGTGATCCTGAACCGCTGCGCCAGCCCCCGGCATGAACGCCTGACGCGGCTGGGGATGGAGCGTGCGGGCCTGCCGGTTCTGGGTGTGTTGCCCCGCCGTGGAGACCTGACCCTGCCGGAACGCCATCTGGGCCTGATTCAGGCGATCGAGCACCCCGATCTGGAAAGCGCGATTGCCGGTTACGCGGCGTTTCTGCGCGAACATGTGGACCTGGAAGCGATCAAGACAGCGGCTTCCTCAGGCCCTATGGGGCCATCGTCAGCCGCGCTGCCGCGCCCTCCGGCGCAACGGATCGCGCTGGCCCGGGATGCCGCGTTTTCCTTTACCTATCCTCATTTGCTGGAAGGCTGGCGCGCCGCAGGAGCCGAGATTCTGCCGTTTTCGCCGCTGGCCAATGAAGCCCCGGCAGAGGATGCCGATCTGATTTGGTTGCCCGGTGGATACCCCGAGTTGCACGCCGGTACGCTTGCCGCGGCAGAGACATTCCGGAACGGGCTGCGCAAACACGCCGAAACCAAACCCGTTCACGGAGAATGCGGCGGGTATATGGCTCTGGGTCAGGCTCTGATCGACAAAGAAGGGGTTCAGCACCAGATGGCTGGCCTGTTGGGGCTGGTGACCTCGTATGAGAAGCGCAAGTTCAACCTTGGCTATCGCAAGGCGGAACTGTTGGCGCCGATGCCCGGCTATGCGTCCGGTGCGGCTCTGCGCGGGCATGAGTTCCACTATTCCTCGATTGTCGAGCAACCGGATGCGCCGCTGGCGCGGGTTTTCGACGCCGAGGGGGCCGAGGGTCCGCAGACCGGATCGGTGCGTGGCAACGTCACCGGCACATTCTTTCACCTGATTGCGGAGGCCACGGCATGAGCGGCTTCGTTTCCTTTATCGGCTCTGGCCCCGGCGACCCGGAACTGCTGACGCTGAAAGCCGTCGACCGGATGCAAAAGGCCGATGCAGTTCTTTTTGACGACCTGAGCAGCGGCCCAATTCTGGAGCACGCGCGCAAAGATTCGGATCTGGTGGGCGTGGGCAAACGCGCCGGGCGGCCCTCGCCCAAGCAGGATCATGTCAGTCGCCTGCTGGTAGACTATGCCAAGACGGGCGCGCGCGTCGTGCGGCTGAAATCCGGCGATGGCGGGCTGTTCGGCCGGCTTGAGGAAGAACTGGTCGCCCTGCGTGAAGCCGGGATAGACTACGAGATCATCCCCGGCATCCCCTCGGCCGTGGCCGCAGCGGCAGCGGCAGGCATTCCGCTAACGCGGCGCCTGACCGCCCGCCGGGTGCAATTCGTCACTGGCCATGATGTCAGCGGCCAACTGCCCGAAGACCTGAACCTGCCCGCGCTGGCCGATCCGGATGCGACAACCGTAGTGTTCATGGGCAAGCGGACGTTCCCCCTGTTGGTAAAGACCTTGCACGGGTATGGCCTGCCATTGGACACGCCCGCGTTGATGGCTGAATCTGTTTCGACCCCTGACCAGAAACTGCATCGTGCGACCATCGGCGCATTGTCGGAAAAACTGGCAAACGAGGTCGGCAACGCCCCGGCGCTGATCCTTTATGGCCCGCTGGCAGAGTTTGAAGATGTTTGACCTGACCCTGATCGGCATTGGCACCGGCAACCCGGATCACGTGACCTTTCAGGGCGCGCAGGCGATCCGCGATGCGGATCTGATCCTGATCCCCCGCAAAGGTGAGAACAAGGCCGATCTGGCCGGGCTGCGCGAAGAGATCATCGGGGCCGTGACCGACACGCCGCCCCGGATTGCATACTTTGACATTCCCAAGCGCCGTTCGGACGATGGTTACCTGCGTGGCGTGGACGAATGGCACGACGCGATTGCCCTGCGCTGGCACGCGGCGATCCAAGCCCACCCAGAGGCGCAACATGTGGCCTTGCTGATCTGGGGCGACCCGTCGCTATACGACAGCTCGCTGCGGATCGCCTCGCGACTGAACCCTCAGCCGAAAACCCGCGTGGTACCGGGCATCACAGCGCTGCAGGCGCTGACAGCGGCCCACGCGATTCCGATCAACGATCTGGGCGCGCCTTATGTTGTCACCACTGGCCGGCGTATCCGGGATGAGGGTTGGCCGGTAAACGCCTCGAAAGTGGCGGTTATGCTGGACGGTGAATGCTCGTTCCAAAGCCTTGAGATGCAGGACTATGACATCTGGTGGGGCGCTTATGTAGGCATGAAAGAGGAACTGCTGGTCAGGGGGCCTCTGGCCGACGTGGCGCAGCAGATTCTGGACAGCCGCGCCCGCGCACGTGCCGATCATGGCTGGATCATGGATATCTATCTGCTGCAAAAACGCACAGGATTGTGAGTGCACCACACCCGGTTCTCTGTCATCAATAAAGCCAATCGTGGTGATGGAGGTGTCAAGAATGCGCTTTCTATGGGCTCTGCTTTGCTGTTTGGTCGTGCCTGCCTGGGCCGAAGAACCCCTGTCCGGTTGGGCGATTTATCCGACGGACAAAAGCTACGAAGACCTCGTGGCCGATACCAAATCTGCGGTGAAGGAAAACGGGCTGATCGTGGTCACTCAGGCCGGGCCGACCAAGGCCGCGGCTGCGCGGGGCATCATCATTCCCGGCAATCTGGTGATCGGCGCCTTTAACAACGACTACGCCGTGCGGGTGTTGGAAACCTCGGTTCAGGCGATGATCGAAGCCCCGATCCGGTTTTACATCACTGAAAATGAGGACGGCACCGCGACCCTGTCCTACAAAACACCCAGCTTTTTGTTTGCGCCTTACGTATATGAGGGCGGCGAGCCGCTGAGCGACATTGCCGCCGAACTGGACACAAAGTTTCAGGCGGTTGCGGAATCCGCAGTCAAATAGTCACACTGACGTGAACCCGCTTGCGTCCGGGCGCGTCCTCCGCAATCTCCTGTGAAACACGATTTCGGAGCTTGACTGATGCAGGACCTGTCCCCCCGCGCGGCTGACCTTTTGGCCCAACGTCTCTACGAGGCCGGATGCCGCCACGCCTTTGGCATGCCGGGCGGAGAAGTTCTGACGCTGGTGGATGCGCTGGAACAGGCGGGGATTACCTTTCACCTGACCAAACACGAAAACGCCGCCGGGTTCATGGCCGAGGCCGTACATCACCGCGACGGCGCGCCTGCGATTCTGGTGGCGACCCTAGGCCCCGGTGCGATGAACGGGATCAACGTGGTCGCCAACGCGCTGCAAGACCGGGTGCCGATGATCGCACTGACCGGCTGCGTCGATGCGGATGAGGCGCTGACCTATACCCATCAGGTCATGGATCATGCGCAGGTCTATCGCTCGATCACCAAGGGGACGTTCACCCTGACCGCGCAAGGGGCGGATATTGTGGCCGACAAGGCGGTGTCGCTGGCCAACCAGCCGCGTCCCGGTCCGGTGCATATCGACGTGCCGATCTCGGTCGCGGATACGCGCGTATCCGGAGTGAAACGCCGCCGCCTCACCAAGCCCGCCGCCGTCGCACCCGAGGGGAATTGCGTTGAAAAAGCCCGCCGCTGGGTGGCCGAGGCCGAGCGGCCCATCGCAATCGTGGGTCTGGACGTGCTCTATGACGACTCGCGCAATGTGGTGCAGGCGTTTCTGGAACATTTCAGTATCCCGTTCGTGACCACCTACAAGGCCAAGGGTGTGGTGCCCGAGGATCACCCCCTGTGCCTTGGCGGCGCGGGTCTGTCACCGCTGGCCGACAAGCATCTGGTGCCGCTGGTCGAACAATCCGATCTGGTGCTGTGTCTGGGTTATGACCCGATCGAGATGCGCCCCGGCTGGCGCGAGATCTGGGATCCCGAGGAAAAGCGCGTCATCGATATCTCTGCCGTGGTCAATGACCACTATATGCATCAGGCCGGGCTGCATCTGGTCGCCCATACAGGCGCCACGCTGGAATCCATCGCCAAAGGCAACCCCGCGCGCGCAACATGGCCGGGTGGTGAGCCTGCGCGGGTCAAGGCCGCCCTGGCGCAGGCCTTTCCCACCGACGACGACTGGGGCCCTGCCGCCGTGATCGCCGAGACCCGCGCCACCCTGCCCGCCGAAACGCTGGCAACCGCCGACAGCGGCGCGCATCGCATCCTGCTGAGCCAGATGTGGGATTGCCATGAAGAACGCGGGCTGATCCAATCCTCGGCGCTGTGCACCATGGGCTGCGCGGTGCCGATGGCAATTGGCCTGAAACTGGCCGAGCCGGACCGCCCGGTGATCAGCTTTTCGGGCGATGCCGGGTTCCTTATGGTCGCCGGAGAGTTGTCGACCGCCGCCGAAATGGGCGGCAACCCGATCTTTCTGGTCTTTGTCGATGCCAGTCTTGCGTTGATCGAGTTGAAACAGCGGCAGCGGCAGATGGGCAATAAGGGCGTCGATTTCGACCGCCACGACTTTGCCGCTATGGGCCGCGCCTTTGGCGGCAACGGCCACACCGTGCGCAACCGGGAAGAATTGCGCGCCGCGTTGAATGCAGCCGTCAAGGCCGACACATTCACCGTGATCGCTGCCGAGATTGATCGTGGAGGATATGATGGCCGCATCTGAGGGACCGCTGAAGGGCGTCAAAGTACTGGACCTGTCCCGCATTCTGGCTGGCCCGACCTGCACTCAGTTGCTGGGCGATTTGGGTGCCAGCGTCATCAAGATCGAAAACCCGGCGACGGGCGGGGACGACACGCGGCAATGGGGTCCTCCTTATGTTGAGGACGCAGACGGCAACCGCTCGGACCTGAGCGCTTACTTCATGTCGACCAACCGTAACAAGAAATCGGTGGCCATTGACATCACCACGCCCGAGGGTCAGGCGCAGATCAAGCGGCTGGCCGCGCACGCGGATATCCTGATCGAGAATTTCAAGCCCGGTGGTCTGGCAAAATACGGGCTGGATTACGCAACCCTGTCGCCAGAGTTTCCCAGCCTCGTCTATTGCTCGATCTCGGGCTACGGCCAGACCGGGCCGAACGCGTCCAAGCCCGGCTACGATTTGATGGCGCAGGGCTATGGCGGGATCATGTCGCTGACCGGCGATCCTGAAGGGGCCCCGATGAAGGTGGGCGTCGGCATCTCTGACGTGATGTGCGGAATGTACGCGACGGTCGGCATTCTGGCCGCGCTGCGCCACCGCGATCAGACCGGCGAAGGCCAGCAGATTGATCTGGCACTGGTCGACACGCAGGTGTCGTGGCTGATCAATGAGGGTGTGAATTACCTGACCTCGGGCGAAGTGCCCCAACGGCGCGGCAACGGTCACCCCAATATCGTGCCCTATGACGTCTACGAAACCGCCGATGGTCACGTCATTCTGGCCGTAGGTAATGACGGCCAGTTCCGCCGCTTTTGCGAGTTCATCGGCCACCCGGAGCTTGCCGACGATCCGCGCTTTGCCACCAACCCGGCGCGGCTGGAAAACCGGGACGCCCTGAACGCGGTGCTGCGCCCGGCGGTGCAGAACCACGCCACTGCAACGGTTATCGCCGAGCTTGAAACCCGCAAGGTGCCGGTCGGCCCGGTGCAGACGCTGGATCAGGTTTTCGCCACGAAACAGGTCGCCGCGCGGCAGATGCAGATCGCCATGCAGGCCGCACCTGGTGAGGTGAGATTGATCGGGAATCCGCTGAAATTGTCCCGCACGCCTGTAACATATCGCAGTGCTCCGCCGGTGTTCGGGGCGGACACTCAGGCTGTTCTGAACGCTGAAAATCCATTCGAAGATTGAAACACGGCGCCTATTTCGGCGGCAAGTTGCTGAAACATGCCGTTGAATCGGCGGTTTTTTTCACGTTTTCCACACACGGCATTTCACCAATTCGAGAGCAGCGGCGATACTGATACGACGCCGCCAAAACCTCTGCTAAATCGAATATTGTAGAAATTCATAATTGGATCGGATCGCACGCATGAAACAAGATGTTTTCGGACAGATGAACACCCTGAGCCAGCCCGCAAGCGTCGAGGCGTGGAATGGTGTTCTGCTTGGCTTCATGGCGCATTCGGCCAGCACCCCGCAGCATTTGGGCAAAGTGCTTGAGCTTGAGCCCGACTTTGCCCTGGGTCACGCGATCAAAGGTCTGTTCATGGTTCTGCTGGGTCGGCGTGAGATGACGGCGGTTGCGGTCGAGGCGCTGGCAGACGCAAATGCCGCGGCAGAGCGGCAGCCGGTTTCCGCGCGCGAACAATTGTATATCGACGCGCTGGGTTTGTATCTGGCCGACCTGCCCTCGCAGGCCATCCAGAAATTCGAAGAGATTCTGCGCGCCCATCCGCAGGACACGCTGGCGATGAAGCTCAGCCACGCGACCCGATTCGTTCTGGGCGACCCGGCCGGAATGCGCCGCTCGATCGAACGGGTGATGCCCGCCTATGCGCCCGATCATCCCGGACGCGGCTATCTGCTGGGCTGCCATTCCTTCGCGCTGGAGGAAACCGGCGCCTATGAAAAGGCCGAGATTGCCGGACGCCAGGCGCTGTGGATGGTATCGGACGACGCCTGGGGTCTGCACGCGGTGGCCCACGTGCATGAAATGACAGGCAACGCGCAGCTGGGCCTGGACTGGCTGGCAGGGCGCGAGGACGCCTGGACCCACTGCAACAACTTCCGTTATCACGTCTGGTGGCACAAGGCGTTGATGCATCTGGATCTGGGTCAGGTCGATCAGGTGATGGAGCTGTATGACAACTATATCCGTCAGGACAAAACCGACGATTACCGCGATATCTCGAACGCGACGTCTCTGCTGTCACGGCTTGAGCTTGAGGGCGTCAATGTCGGCAATCGCTGGGAAGAACTGGCAGACCTCAGCGCCGCACGGACCGAAGATGGCTGCCTGATCTTTGCCGATCTGCACTATCTTCTGGCCCTGACCGGCGACAACCGCAGTGACGCGACCAACAAGATGTTGCAGCGCATTCAAAAGGATGCACAGCGCAATCAGGGGGACACCCCGATCCGCATGTCTGATCCAGGCATTGCAGCCGCCAAGGGGCTTGAGGCCTTTGGCGAAGGCCTCTACGGCGCCGCATTCGACTTTTTATCGAACGCGCGCAGTGGTATGCAACTGGCAGGGGGCAGCCACGCCCAACGTGATGTTTTCGAGCGCATCACAATTGATTCCGGCCTGCGCGCGGGCCGTCTGGATGCTGTCGAGCGCATTCTGGACGATCGCCGCGCCAAACGCGCCGGAGGCGAGGACAATTACGCTCTGGCGCGCCGCGCATTGATAGACGCGGCCCGCGATGACCGGGATGCACAAAGCGTCCCGGCTGAATAACAAAACAAAAAAGACCAAGAAGGACAGAATACGTATGGCGACAGCTTCGCCCGCTTCTGATTTTGCGCCTGTGGTGGCCTCGACGGCCGCCCCTGCGCGTACGCGCGACCCGCGGCTGGATTTCTATCGCGGCATCGCGATGTTCATCATCTTGATCGCGCATATCCCTAACGACCCATGGGCCAAGTGGATACCGGCCCGGTTCGGGTTTTCGGACGCGACCGAAATTTTCGTGTTCTGCTCGGGCATGGCCTCGGCCATCGCATTCGGCGGGGCGTTCCTGCGCAAGGGTTGGTGGATGGGCACGGCCCGTGTCTGCTTCCGCATCTGGCAGGTTTACTGGGCGCATATCGCGCTGTTCTTCTTTGTTGCCATGACCATGGCAGCGCTGGATCAGAGCGGGCTGTTCGAGAAAAGCTATATCTCGTCACTGAACCTGCAACACTTCTTCAACGACCCGGCACCGCAGATCGTCGGGATGTTCACGCTGACGTATGTGCCGAACTATTTCGACATCCTGCCGATGTATCTGGTGGTTCTTGCGATGATGCCGCTGGTCATGGGCCTGTCGCGGATCGGCTTCTGGGCGGTTGCACTGGCCTCGGTCGCGCTGTGGCTGGTGGCACAGACCGACGTTCTGGACCTGCCGGCCGAACCGTGGTCGGACCGTCAGTGGTTCTTCAACCCCTTCGGCTGGCAGCTGCTGTTCTTTACCGGCTTTGCCTTTATGCGCGGCTGGATACCGGCGCCTCCGGTGTCGAAGACGCTGATCTGGGCGGCGGCGCTGTTCCTGATCTTCTCGATGCCGTTCGGTTCGTGGAAAGTGTTCACCTGGATCAACGCGGCAGCCCCCGATCTGGCTGAGGAAATCCGCAAGGTCTGGCCCATTACCAAGGAGCTCCGCGACAAGACCGACTTTGGCCTGTTCCGTTACCTGCACTTCCTGTCGCTGGCCTATCTGGGCTGGGTCATCGCAGGTGAGCACGGCCACCGCCTGATCGCCACCGGACACGGCGCTGCGGCCAAAGTCTGGCAATTCCTGCTGACCGTGATCACCAAGGTCGGGCAGCAATCGCTGGCAGTGTTCGTATTTTCCATGGCAGCAGCACGGCTTATCGGCGTCGGACTGGACCTGAGTGGGCGGGATGTTGCCAGTGTGTTCATCGCAAACATGATTGGCTTTGCCATGATCATCGGCGTTGCTTACATGGCCGCTTGGTTCAAGTCACAACCCTGGAAGTCGAAAAAATGAATTTTACACGTCGCGCATTTCTGGCCTCGACTTCGGCGCTTGCCTTTGCGCCGGCCACCTTTGCCACGGGCGGGGAAACCCCGTTTGACCGCAATGACGTCATCGCGATGGCCCGGGAATTGGCCAGCCAGCCTTATGCCGAACGCGAGATGGTGCCGCAGGAATGGCAGGACCTGACATATCAGCAGTACCGCTCGATCCGGTTCCGTCTGGACCGCGCGCTTTGGTATGAGACCGAGACGCCTTTCAACGTCGATTTCTTTACGCCCGGCTTGTACTTCCCGCGCACGGTTAAAGTGATGACGGTCGAAAACGGCATGGCCGCGCCGGTCGCCTTTGACCTTGGCATGTTCGACAAATCCGAGGATGTGCCGGAACTGCCGGTCGACGACACGCTGGGCTTTTCCGGCCTGCGCCTGCGCACCGAGATGCACCGCCCCGGCAAGACCGACGAGTTCTGCGTCTGGCAAGGGGCCAGCTATTTCCGCGCCATCGGCCTGCACGAGGTCTACGGCCTGTCCGCCCGCGGACTGGCGCTGAAAACCGGCGACCCGGATGGTGAGGAGTTTCCCGAGTTCATCCGCTTTTGGCTGGAACGCCCGAAACCCGGCCGGCGCGACATGGTCGTCCACGCGCTGATGGACAGCCCCAGCGTGACCGGAGCCTATCGCTTCAACGTCACCGCCGGCGCGGATTGCGTGATGGATATCGAGGCCACTCTGTTCCCGCGCGAAGAGCTGACCCATGTCGGCATCGCGCCGGGTACGTCAATGTTCCTGTTCGACCAGACCAATCACAGCCGGTTCGACGATTTCCGCCCTGCAGTGCATGACAGCGACGGCCTGCTGATCCGCAACGGCGCCGGAGAGGTGCTGTGGCGGCCGCTGGCCAACCCCACGCGGCTGCAATTCTCGTCCTTCGTCGACATGAACCCGCGCGGGTTTGGCCTGATGCAGCGGAAACGTGAATTCTCGGACTACGCCGATCTTGAGGCCAACTACCACAAGCGCCCGGGCCTGTGGGTCGAACCCAATGGCGATTGGGGCAAAGGGGCCGTCACGCTGGTCGAGATTCCGGCCGATCAGGAAATCTATGACAACATCGTCGCCTATTGGCGCCCGATGGAACCCTACGCGGCGGGCAGCCAGGTCGATCTGTCCTATCGCCTGATTTGGGGTGAGGAACCGCAGCGCACGCCGATGCCACGCGTGATCAACACGGCGATGGGCGACAATACCTTTGGCGACGGTCGTCTGGCCGTCATCGACTTTGAGGAAAGCGAACTGTTCGACAACCCCGAGGCGATGACGATCTTTGTCGACTCGCCCCATGCCGAAACCTCCGAGGGTGTGCTGCAGCGCAACCCGGATACCGGCGGCCTGCGGCTGGCATTTTCGTTCCAGCCGGGCGACCGCAACCACGTGGAACTGCGCGCGCAGTTGCTGAAAGACAAACAACCGGCCTCTGAGGTCTGGCTTTATCGTTGGACCGCATGACCCAGGACCTTCATATCATGCCCCCCGAGGCGCCTTTGGCCATGCCTGCGCAGGATTTCAGCGCGGATTTCCGGGATGCGCAGGTGCCCGCGAGTCAGCGCCCCTCGGCCGGGTTCTGGCGTACGCTGGCGTTTTCTCCGGCCATGGCGGCCACACTGGGCTTGTTGTGGGTCATGAGCGATTGGTTCGGCGCCGAAGGGATCAACCTGATCGAAGCTATCCTGCTGGCTCTGATCTCTTTCAACTTCTTCTGGATCTCTTTCACAGTTTGCACCGTCTTGCTGGGCATGGTGTCCCTGTCGCGGCAGGAACAGCCGAAACGCGAAACCCGCCCGCAGCCGCTGCGCGTGGCGCTGCTGACGCCAGTCTACAACGAGGTGCCGTGGAACGTGCTGGGCAACGCCCGCACCATGCTCGAGGACCTGCGTGCGCGAGGCGGACAGCACCACTATGCCATGTTCATCCTGTCCGACACCCGCGACCCCGAGATCGCGGCGCAGGAACAGGCCAGTGTCGAGGCGCTGCGCACCACCCTCGCCCCCGGTCTTGAGCTGTATTACCGTCGCCGTGAGGAAAACACCGACCGCAAAGTTGGCAATATCGCCGACTGGGTCAGCCGCTGGGGCGCCGATTGGGACGCGATGCTGGTACTGGATGCCGACAGCCTGATGACCGGGCGCGCCATCCTGCGACTGACGGATTCGCTGGCGCGTGATCCCGGTGCGGGCCTGATCCAAAGCTACCCGCAACTGATCGGCGCGCAGTCAGTCTTTGCCCGGATGCAGCAATTCGCCAATGGCGTCTATGGAATTGCGTTTGCCGAAGGTCTTGCGCGCTGGTGCGGGCAGGAAGGCAACTATTGGGGCCACAACGCTATTATCCGCACCCGGGCCTTTGCCACAAGCGCGGGTCTGCCGAAGCTGCGGGCCTATAACGGTCAGGAAAAGCTGATCATGAGCCACGATTTCGTCGAGGCCGGCCTGCTGCGCCGCGCCGGTTGGGGCGTGCGCTTCCTGCCACGTATTCGTGGCTCTTACGAGGAAACTCCACCCACGCTGATCGACCATGCCCTGCGGGACCGCCGTTGGTGCCAGGGCAACCTGCAGCACCTGAAACTGCTGGGGTCTGCCGGGTTCCGGGCCGTGTCGCGCTTTCACATGTTCCACGGCGCGGTCGGATATCTGATGTCGCCGCTGTGGTTCGCGCTGCTGGTGATGTGGGCGCTGATTGGTCAGGGTGAGGACGCGTCGGTCCTGCATTATTTCAGCCCCGACAACCCGATGTTCCCGCAATGGCCCGAGATGTCGGAAACCCGCCACGTGCTGATCATTCTGGTGATGTACGCGATGCTGCTGGCGCCCAAAGTGCTGGGCGTTCTGGCCCTGCCCCTGAGCGGGGTGCGCTATGCCGAGTTCGGCGGCGGGTCCAAGTTCCTGACCTCTTTCCTGGCCGAGGTGATCCTGTCGATCCTCTATGCCCCGATCCTGATGGTGCAGCAGATGATTGCGGTGTTCCGCACCGCGCTCGGCATCCAAAAGGGCTGGTCCCCGCAGGCACGCGACGGCGGCACCTACAGCCTGCGCACCCTGATCCTGTGCCACACGCTGGAAACCATCAGCGGCGTCGCGCTGAGCGTTGGCATCCTGTCCGGCCTCGTCTCGGTCTGGCTGGCCCCGATCGCGATCAGCCTTGCGCTGGCCATCCCACTGTCCGCGCTCAGCGGTGTCTCGGCTGGTGCGGCACGGCGTATGGTCGGGATGAAAGAAGATTTCCGCGAACCCGCGATCACCCGTTCGGCCCGGCGCCATCGGAAAGAACTAAAGCGTTTGATCGAGGGCAAAGGCACAATGACCCCGGCGGAGTAATGCGCCTTGCGTTTCATTTGAGTTTCGTATCGAAATGCGCGTTCGACCGCAGGGAGAGGCAGCGTATTTCGATGCAAGTCATACGCAAAGCGCTTGGATCAACCGCCGGGCAGACCTTCGTACCAATCCACCATCATGTCCGCCCATCCCTTGGGCACTCCGTGACCGCCGGGGAACAGCGCGAATTCCAACGCGCTGCCTTCGGCGCATCCGGTCCAATAGCGGCGCATGAATTGGCCGGTGGTGGAAAAGCCGCTGGGTTTGGTGTCGGCGCATTCGTTGGCAACGCGCCAGATCTCCAGACCGGCAAAGATGTCGCCCTGATGGAACCGGCCGCCGCCCAGCAGCCGCCCCTCAAGCGGCACTACGTTGTCGGTCCAGCCATGGGTATGGAACATCCGCACCGGGCCGTCACAAGCCTCGGGGTGCGGACGCCAGAACCCTCCCGAGACAGGCACATAGGCTGAAAACGTATCCGGCGCGGCGCAGGCGAGGTAATAGACCATGAACGCACCCGCCGAAAACCCGCCCAGCACCACCCGGCCCGTATCCACCCCGAACCGGTCCGAGGCGTCCTGAACAACCTCAGTCAGAAAAGCCGCTTCATCGCGCCCCTCCCATCCCGGAAAGAAATTCCAACTTTGGCGGCCATTGCGCTCGGACCCTTCCGGCGCCATCACAGCGTAACCCCGCGCCAACAAGGGCTCGACCATGCTGCGGTTTTTCATTGTGCCGATAGCCGTGCCGCCATAGCCGTGCAGAAACACCACCAGCGGCGGGTTGTCCGCCTCGGGCAGTTCGATGTGATAGCCGCCCGAAGCAGTTCCGCACATACCGTCCTGATCAGCACACGCGGCAAGGCCAGCTTGCGCCGCCAGCGTCAACCCGGTGGCCAGCGTCAATTCACGGATCATCCAGTCTCTCCCGTTTTGCGTTGAACCGGCAATCCGGCGCGCACCCATCCCGGTCCTGCGGCCGACCCCAACATACCCTCGGGTACGTCCAGGACATTTGTAAACCCGGCTTCGGTCAACCGGTTGCTCAGACGGGCCGACCGCACCCCACGGGCGCAGATCAACGCGACCGGGGCGCTGCGATCTCCGCCGGTCAGATGCGCCAGCGCTTGTTCGAAATCATCGCGGCGCATATCCAAAGGGTACGCCCCTTCGCCGACACCAGTGGCCCGCCACTCCCGCGGAGTCCGGATGTCCACCAGCAGGATATCGCCCGACAACGCCTGCGCGTGCGCGTCCGCAACGTTCAGTTGGCCGCCCGCATAATCCGGAGGAATCAAGCGATATTCACGAACGGCGAAACCGGTGGCAAGGGCTGCGCCCCCGCCCAGCAAAACCCACCTTCGGGTCCGGTTCACCGTCTCTGTCATACAGTGTCCTCCTGCGCAGACAGGCCGTTTTTACCATACTCGCCAGGTCGGCGCTGTGGTGAAATTCGGCCCGCAGATCAAGTTCGCGTCATTAATCCGCACCTGACCAGCCGCCTGTTTCATCCCCCTAGAATGCAGCGAAATACTTGCAATAGCTGGACAGTCAGAAAATTATCCTTACAAAATCAGGACTACTTTTGACCGCTCAGACCGGAGTATCGCACTTGTCCCTATTCCTCATCGCGGCCCTTCCCTTCCTCGGAGCTGTATTCCCAGCCCTTCTGATCCGGGCAGGACGAAACGCAGCCGCCTCGGCGGCGGGCCTGACCACATTCCTGGCGCTCATGGGGCTGTTGATCCACATCCCCGCAGTCATGCGCGGCGAGGTTGTGACCGCCCGGTTTGAATGGATACCCGCGCTGGGCCTGAATGCGAATTTCATGCTGGACGGTCTGGGGTTCCTGTTTGCCCTGCTGATCCTGGGGATCGGGCTGCTGATCATCCTCTACGCGCGGTTCTACCTGTCGCGCGAGGACCCGATGGGGCAGTTCTACACCTATCTGCTGCTGTTTCAGGGCGCGATGGTCGGTATCGTTCTGTCGGACAACATCCTTCTTCTGCTTATTTTCTGGGAGCTTACATCGCTTAGCTCATTCCTGCTGATCGGGTATTGGAAACACCTGCCCGAGGGCCGCCAGGGCGCCCGTATGGCGCTGGCCGTGACCGGTTCCGGCGGGTTGGCGATGATTGCGGGGATGCTGATCCTGGGCAATATCGTAGGGTCGTATGACCTGAGCGTGATCCTGCAGAACAAAGAGCTGATCCAGGCCTCGCCCTATTACATGCCCGCGCTGATCCTGATCCTGCTGGGCTGTTTCACCAAATCGGCGCAATTCCCGTTCCACTTCTGGCTGCCGCACGCGATGGCCGCGCCAACGCCGGTGTCGGCCTATCTGCACTCGGCCACGATGGTGAAGGCCGGGCTGTTCCTGATGGCGCGGATGTGGCCGGTTCTGGCAGGCACCGATGCGTGGTTCTATATCGTTGCGACCACCGGTCTGGTCACCATGCTGATCGGCGCCTGCATTGCGCTGTTCAAGGATGACCTCAAGGCGCTGCTGGCGTTTTCGACGGTATCGCATCTTGGTCTGGTGACCATGCTGCTGGGCTTTGGCACCAAGATTGCCGCCGTGGCCGCCATTTTCCACATCATCAACCACGCGACCTTCAAGGCTGCGCTGTTCATGACCGCCGGGATCGTTGATCACGAGGCCGGAACCCGCGATATCAAACGTCTGGGCGGGCTGCGGCAGCTGATGCCGATCACCTTTACCATCGGCACGATTGCCGCCCTATCCATGGCAGGCCTGCCGCCGTTGAACGGCTTCCTGTCCAAAGAAATGATGCTGGAGGAAACGGTCCACACCACGTGGCTGCATTCGCACTATCTGGTGCCGGGGTTGGCGCTGCTGGCCGCACTGTTCTCGGCGGCCTATTCCTTCCGTTTCGTCAGCCATGTGTTCCTTGGCCCCCAGCGCACCGATTATCCGCATCACCCGCATGACCCACCTGTCGGGCTGTGGCTGGCCCCGGCCTTCCTTGTGGTGCTGGTGGTGCTGATCGGGCTGCAATCGGCAGCGATCGTCGGGCCTTTGGTTGCGGTTGTGTCCAGCGCCGTGATCGGTGGTGAGAAACTGCCCTATTACTCGCTGAAACTGTGGCATGGGTTCACGCCCGCGCTGTATATGTCGGCTGTAGCAACGCTTGGCGGCCTGTTCCTGCTGGCGCTGCACCGACGGGGAGAGGCGCTGTGGAACGCCCTGCCCCGCCCCGAGGCCAAGACGATCTTTGACGCCGTGATCGGCGCTCTGACCGCGCTCAGCCGCTGGGTGACCGATACGCTGCATAACGGCGTGATCAGCCGCTATGCGATTATCCTGATCGCGTTCACCGTCGGGCTTGGCTACTACGCCTATACGACCGGCACGATTGGCCCGGAGACGCGCGAGCCCCTGCCGATACAGATCATCCCGTTCATCGGTTGGATCTGTCTGGTCGGCGCAACGCTGGCGATCATGTGGTTCCACCGTAACCGCCTGCTGTCGCTGGTACTGATCGGCGTGGTTGGCCTGATCGTCTCAATGGCGTTCAACTATCTCTCGGCACCTGATCTGGCACTGACGCAGATCTCGGTTGAGGTGGTGACGATGATCCTGCTGCTGCTGTCGCTGAACTTCCTGCCTACGGACACACCGTGGGACAGCAGCGCAGCACGACGCTGGCGCGATGCAGCGATCTCGGTTGTGGCAGGTCTTGGTTCTGGCGGGCTGATCTATGCGCTGATGCTGCGGGACTTTGCCTTCCCGACGATCTCCGAGTTCCATCTGGCGAACTCGTACAAAGGCGGTGGCGGTACCAATGTGGTCAACGTGATCCTGGTGGACTTCCGGGGTTTTGATACCTTTGGCGAGATCATCGTTCTGGGCATCGCCGCGTTGATCATCTTTGCCCTGACCGAAGCTGTTCTGGGCTCGAACGTCCGCGCCTATCTGCTGAACCGCAAACCGCATTGGCCACAATCGGGGGACTCGCATCCGCTGATGATGGTGGTGGCGACCCGCGTGATGATGCCGATTGCGCTGATGGTTGGTGCCTACATCTTTTTCCGCGGACATAACCAACCGGGGGGAGGGTTCATCGCCGGTCTGATCGTGGCCATTGCCTATCTGATGCAATACATGGCCAGCGGCTATACTTGGGCCATCGAACGGCAGAGGTTCTACTACCACGGCACAATCGGCTGGGGTGTGCTGATCGCCGCCGCGACCGGTCTGGGCGCGTGGTTCAACGAACGTCCGTTCCTGACCAGCGACTTCGGCTATATCCACTGGCCACCGTTAGAAGAATTCGAATGGGCCACCGCTATCCTGTTTGACACCGGCGTGTTCCTTGCGGTTCTGGGCGCGGTGATGCTGGCGCTGGACAGTCTGTCGCGCTTCGCGTGGCAGCCGGGCATGGCACAGGAATTCCCGATGGATATCAACCCGCTGCGGGACGATCCTCCGGGCGAAGAACAAGAGAAGGAGCAGGCCTGATGGAAGCGCTCGTAGCCTCAGCCGTAGGCATTCTGACCGCTGCCGGGATTTTCCTGATCCTGCGCCGCCGGACATTTCCCGTGATCTTGGGCCTGTCGCTGATCACCTATGCGGTGAACGTGTTTCTGTTCGCCACGGGGCGGCTGGCGCTGGATGCGCCCGCCGTTTTGAACAAATACGAAGAGGTGCCCTATACCGACCCGCTGCCACAGGCGCTGGTGCTGACGGCCATCGTGATCTCGTTCGGGATGACAGCGGTGATCGTGATGATCGCACTTTCGGCCTATCTGTCCTCGAAGGATGACCATATCGACATGACCGCGCAGGACAGCGTGGACGCGCCGGGAGAAGACGCATGAACCACTGGATCGTAGCGCCGATCGTCCTGCCCGCGATCCTGGCCCCGTTCATCATCATGGTCCTGCGATACCACCTGGACCTGCAGCGCATCTTCTCGGTCGCCGGAGTTGTGGGTCTGTTGGGGATCGCCCTGACCATCACCGCGCAGGCCTCTGGCGGCGATATTCAGGTCTATGAGCTGGGCAACTGGCCTGCGCCCTTCGGCATCGTGATGGTGCTGGACCGCCTGTCGGCCATGATGGTTCTGCTGACCGCGCTGCTGGCCCTGCCCATAGTGCTTTACGCCATTGCGTCAGGCTGGGACGACCGGGGCAAGCACTTCCACGCACTGTTCCATTTTCAGCTCATGGGGGTCTGCGGCGCCTTCCTGACCGGCGACGCATTCAACCTGTTCGTGTTCTTCGAGGTTCTGCTGATCGCATCTTACGGCCTGATGACACATGGCGGTGGGGCGGTGCGCCTGAAGGCAGGCGTTCAGTATGTGGCCTATAACCTGATTGGTTCGACCCTGTTCCTTTTTGCGCTGGGGACGCTTTATGCGGTGACTGGGACGCTGAACATGGCGGATATGGCAATGCGCGTGGCGGAACTGCCCGCCGACGATACGGCGCTGCTGCGCGTCGGCGCGGTGCTGTTGCTGCTGGTGTTCTGCATTAAGGCCGCCGTGCTGCCGCTGCATTTCTGGCTGCCCGCCAGTTATGCCAACGCGCCCCTGCCCGTGGCCGCGCTGTTCGCCATCATGACCAAGGTCGGCGCCTACTCGATCGTGCGGATGTATACGCTGGGCTTCGGACCCGAGGTTGAGGCGACGCAAGGTCTGGTGGGCGCTTGGCTGCAACCGGCGGCGCTGGTGACGCTGGCCGTTGGAGTTATCGGCATTCTGGGAACGCAGCACATCGCGCGGATGGTCGCCTTTTGCGCCATTGCGTCGATGGGCACGCTGTTGATTGCGATTTCGCTGTTCACGGAAACGGCCACCGCTGCGGCGCTCTACTACATCTATCACTCGACCCTTGCGACGGCACTGCTGTTCCTTGTCGCCGATCTGGTGATGGAGCGCCGGGGTGGCGCAATCGAACCCAAGGCGCCAATGCCGCAGAGCGGTCTGATCTCGGCCCTGTTTTTTGTCGGCGCCATCGCGCTGGCGGGGATGCCACCGCTGTCGGGCTTCATCGGCAAGCTGCTGGTGCTAGACGCATCCCGCAACGCGCCGGATGCAAACGCGATCTGGGCCGTTGTCCTGATCGGGTCGTTTGTCACCATCGTCGGGCTGGCACGCGCGGGCTCACTGATCTTCTGGAAAAGCCACGACGCGCAACACAACCCAACGCCAGAAGCCGAAGAAGAAGCTCCCGCCCAACCCGCGCCCGAACCCAACGCAGGGTTGGCCTTCACGTCCGTCTTCGGGCTGGTGCTGGGCCTTGTCATGCTGACCCTGTTCGCGGGTCCGGCCCTGACCTATGCTGGCAAAACAGCCGAGCAGTTGTTCACACCTGAACACTATATCTCGGCCGTTCTGGGAGGAGAGGAATGATGAGACTTCTGCACCGGATTTTCCCGCACCCGCATCTGACCATCCTGCTGACGATTGTGTGGGTTCTGCTGGCCAACAAAGCCTCGCTGAACTCGCTGGTCTTTGGCCTGATCCTTGGGATCATCATCCCGTTCATCACTCAGCCCTACTGGCCCGACCGCCCCAAGCTGCGGAACTGGCCGATGGTGGTTGAATACATGCTGGTGGTGCTGTGGGACATCGTGATTGCCAATATCACTGTTGCGCGGATCATCCTGTTCAAACGCGATGCTGACCGGCAACCCAACTGGATCTGCGTCCCACTGGAACTGCGCACGCCCGAGGCGATCACCGTTCTGGCCGGAACCATCACCATGACCCCCGGCACCGTCAGCTCGGACCTGTCGGCGCAGGGGCACAACCTGCTGGTTCACTGCCTGGACGCGCCAGACCCCGACGCGGTACGCGATCAGATCAAACAGCGCTATGAACGTCGCC
This sequence comes from Ruegeria sp. AB10, assembly GCF_056542745.1. Classification (NCBI taxonomy): domain Bacteria; kingdom Pseudomonadati; phylum Pseudomonadota; class Alphaproteobacteria; order Rhodobacterales; family Roseobacteraceae; genus Ruegeria; species Ruegeria sp. AB10. The sequence goes on from NZ_JBQGAI010000002.1 coordinate 447,407, forward strand.
TGAAGGAGATTTTCGAATGATCGAGGTTGCGATCTGGTTTGCCTTCGCCTGTTTTGGAACGGCCATCATGCTGTGCCTTTACCGGATCATCTCGGCCGAAGGGGTCGGAACCCGCGTTCTGGCGTTGGATACGATGGTGATCAACACCATCGCGCTGATGATCCTTTACGGGCTGCACTTGGGAACCGAGATTTTCTTCGAGGCCGCCATGATCATCGCCATGCTCGGCTTTGTTTCAACCGTGGCCTATGCGCGCTTCATGCTGCGCGGCAATATCATCGAGTGAGGGCGACATGGAGTTCATTTTCGAAATTCTGATCGCCTTTTTCCTGATCATCTCGGGCATCTTCGGCTTTGTCGGATCGTTCGGGATGATCAAGCTGAAAGACCCGATGTCCCGCCTGCACGCACCCACCAAGGCGACCACTCTGGGTGTGGGTGGCGTGTTGCTGGCGTCGATCTGCCACTCGGTATTGCTGGAGGGCAAACTGTCCCTGCATGAGCTGCTGATCACCCTGTTCCTGTTCCTGACTGCACCGATCACGGCCCTGTTCATTGCCAAATGGCACATTCACCGCCATGAAAAGCCCAGCGACCTGCCGGACGCGGGCGAGGATGAGCTTTGGGCCACCCACGCGGTCGAACAGGTCGAAGACGTCCCTGAACACACGGCGAATTAAAGCTCATGCATCACCCTCCGTTGCCCCTGACCCGCGATCTGGTTCTGATTGGCGGCGGGCATACTCATGCGCTGGTACTGCGAAAATGGGGGATGAACCCGGTGCCCGGGGCGCGGGTGACAGTAATCAACCCCGGCCCCACTGCGCCCTATTCCGGAATGCTGCCCGGATTTGTCGCGGGGCACTATGAGCGCGACGAACTGGATATCGATCTGGTGCGCTTGGCCCGGTTCGCCGATGCGCGCGTCATCCTTGGCCCGGTCGAAGGGATCGATATTGATCGGCGTCTGGTTCACGTGCCTGATCGCCCTCCGGTCGCGTTCGACGTCGCCTCGGTCAATGTGGGGATCACCTCGGACATGCCCGCCCTGCCCGGTTTTGGCGACCATGCGATCCCCGCCAAGCCTCTGGGGCCTTTCGCGGCGCGGTGGGCGGAATATCAGGAGGGCACCGGCCCAGCCTCGGTCGCTGTGATCGGTGGCGGCGTGGCGGGGGTTGAGCTGGTGATGGCCATGGCCCACGCCCTGCGCGCCAAAGGCCGTGCGGCGCAGGTGACATTGATCGATAACGCGCAAGCCCTGACGGCGACAAAGCCAAAGGCGGGCGCGACCATTCGCAAGGCAATGGCGGATCTGGGTGTCGATCTGCTCGAAAACACAAGCATTTCCCGCATTGAGGCCGATCATATTGTTCTGGGTGATGGCCGCAAAATTCCGGCCGGTTTCGTGACCGGCGCTGCCGGCGCCCGCCCCTATGGCTGGATCGCCCAGACGGGTCTTGATCTGCAGGACGGCTACATCCGCGTAAACGGGTTCCTGCAATCCAGCGACCCCGTGATCTTTGCCGCCGGGGATTGTGCCCATCTGTCGGAAAGCCCGCGCCCCAAGGCTGGGGTTTATGCAGTCCGAGAGGCTCCGGTCCTGTTCAATAACCTGCGCGCCGCGTTGGGGGCAGGACGGATGCGGCGGTACAGACCGCAGAGGGATTACCTGAAACTGATCTCGCTGGGCGGCAAATCCGCATTGGCCGAGCGGCTGGGCACTTCCTTCAGCGGGCCATTGATGTGGCGTTGGAAGAACCATATCGACCAGAGTTTCATGAACAGGTTCCGCGACCTCCCCGAAATGGCGCGCCCTTCAATCCCGCGCCTTCACGCAGCCGGGCTGCAAGAAGCACTGGGCGACAAGCCCATGTGCGGCGGCTGCGGTGCAAAGGTCGGGCGCAGCGCTCTGCGGGCTGTGCTGGGCGACCTGCCCGTGCCAGCGCGCGCCGACATCACCCCCCTGCCCGGAGACGACGCGGCCCTGCTGACAATAGGTGGGGCGCGGCAGGTGATGACCTCGGACCATTTGCGCGGTTTCACCAATGACCCGGCACTGATGACCCGCATCGCCGCCGTTCACGCGCTGGGGGATATCTGGGCCATGGGCGCTAGCCCGCAAGCGGCAACCGCAACGATCATCCTGCCCCGCATGTCGCCGGACTTGCAGCACCGGACTATGGCCGAGATCATGGCCACCGCAACCGAGGTCATGCGCGACGCCGGGGCCGAGATCGTCGGCGGCCACAGCTCGATGGGCGATGAGATGACCATCGGCTTCACCCTGACCGGCCTGTGTGAGGATGACCCGATCACCCTGTCGGGTGCACGCCCGGGTGACGTGCTGATATTGACCAAACCCCTGGGCAGCGGTGTATTAATGGCGGCCGAAATGGCTGGCAAGGCTCGGGGCGAATGGGTTGTCGATGCCCTCCGGCAAATGGTTCAGCCGCAGGGCGTAGCCTCACACATTCTGGCAGGCGCCCATGCGATGACTGACGTGACGGGCTTTGGTCTGGCCGGACATCTGCTGGGTATGTGCGAGGCGTCTGACTGCGGCGCTTCCCTTGATCTGTACGCAATTCCACTGATGGCTGGCGCGCAGGAGTTGAGCGCCCAGGGCGTCCGCTCAACGATTTTCGACGAGAACCGGTCCACCATCCCGGACTTTCCGTTTGGCGACAAGGCTGACCTGTTGTTCGACCCGCAAACTGCCGGAGGACTGCTGGCCGCTGTCGCACCCGACCAGGCGCAGGGGCTGTGCGAAAAGCTGAGACACGCGGGCTACCCGGCAGTCATCATCGGACACATGTCCGACACGCCGGGCCTGCGGCTTCAAAGCTGATCCAATATCCGTTCGATGCGCGCGGCCATTTCGTTCAGGCCCGCGTCGTCCAACGTGGCCGCATCGACCCACGCCACAACCTCGGCGGTGCGGGCGCGGCTGGATTTGGCATAGGACGGATCATAATGCTGCTCCATCAGCGCCCGTGTCAGTGCCTGTTTGTCGCCAGCGTCGATCAGGGCAAGCCAGCCATCCACCACCTCGTGCCCCCGGTGGAACCGCAGCGGAGAAAGCCGGTCCCGCAACCGCTCGGCATCCGAAAGAATATCGTCATAGGCGCGGGCCAGATAGGCGGTGCGGGCCTCAATCGAGGCGTGAACCTGAATGCGCGGCGCGCTGCGCAAAGCGGCCCACAGGCTGGGCGGCAGGATCAGGGTCCCGATCTTGGACGACTCTGCCTCGACCGCAACCGGGCGCGCCGGATCAAGCTCGCACAATACTGCGGCCAGAGCGGATTCAAACGCTTTCTGGCTGGGCTGCCCGCCGGGCATCTCACCCAGCAATGAGCCGCGATGATTGGCCAGACCTTCAAGGTCCAGAACCTGAACGCCGCGCGTTTTCAGATGCGCCAGAAGGTCGGTCTTTGCGGTGCCCGTGTAGCCGTCCAACGCGATTAGACGATGTGGCAAGTGGTCCTGATACAGAAACTGGTTCACCAGACGGCGATAGGTGCGATACCCGCCTTCGACCACTTCGGCCCGCCAACCGATCTGTTGCAGCATCCAGGTGAACGATCCCGACCGCTGCCCGCCCCGCCAGCAATAGACCAGAGGCTTCCAGCCGCCCTCGTGATGCGACAGGCTTTGCTCGATGTGATTGGCAGCGTTGCGGAACACCAGCGCCGCGCCCAGTTTGCGGGCCAGAAAGGGGCTTTCCTGCACATAGATCGTGCCCACCCGGGCGCGTTCTTCATTGTCCAGAACCGGAAGATTGATGGCGCCGGGCAGATGATCCTCGGCAAACTCGGCCGGGCTGCGCACATCGATCACCGCATCGAAGTCATGCGCATAAAGGCTGGGCAGGTCGGTGAAGTTCAAAGCCATATCAAGGGTCTATCCTGCCAAGCCCGCATTGAAAAGGCACACCGTCAGGCCGAGATCGGCTCGATCAGGTCGGACCCGCTGGCGCGGTTCGAGTTTACCGCCGGGTCAACGCGGTAAAAGTCCAGCACATCCTCGGCGCCGGGCCGCATCAGGCGCGCGGCCCCCTTCCCGGCCTCGCCCAGCCACAGAGGCCAGTCGTCAGGTTCAAGGATCAGCGGCGTCCGGTGGTGAACGGCGCTGAGGTGTTTGTTGGCGGGCGTCGTCACGATGGCACAGGTGCCTTGCCGGACCTCGTCAGCGCCCCAGTCCTGCCAGACCCCTGCAAAGGCGATCGGCGCTCTGTCCTTACGCCGGATATACCAGGGCTGGCGCGTGCCCTGTTCAGTCTTGGTCCATTCGTAAAACCCGGTCGCCACGATCAGGCACCGCCGTTCACGGCAGGCAGCGCGAAACGCAGGCTTTTCGGCCAGCGTCTCGGCCCGCGCATTGATCAGCAGCGGACCGGCCGTTTCGGTCTTGTACCAATGCGGCAGAAACCCCCAGCGCAGAGGGTCCAGCCTGCGCCCGCCTTCGCCGGCGCGGACCACGTGTACCTGATTTGTCGGACAGACGTTGAAACTCGGCACCGCAGGCAGCGTGTTCGCCGGGCGTGCAGAAAACAGCTGCGCCATCGCGTCATTGGCAAGGGTTATTGCAAACCGTCCGCACATGGGTAATGAACCATCAATAATCGTTTCATACAGGCACAGGGTGTCACGGGGTCACATGCAAAATCAAACAGCGAAAACCCTCAAAGGCAAGGCAGTGGCTGCTCTGGATGCGGGCAAGCTGCAACAGGCGCTGAAAAAGGCACAGCTGGGCGTCAAGAAATTCCCCAAGGATTCAGACTTTCACGCCATATCGGGCTTTGTGCTGACCGAGATGAAACAATACAAGAAATCCATACCTCATTTCGTCGAAGCGTCCCGGATGAAGCCCGAAGATCCGCAATTCGTGGAAAACCTGGCCAATGCCCTGATGCAGACCGGTCAGATCGAAAAAGCCTTGGAATACACGGAACAGAAGCTTGAAAAGTTCCCCAACAACAAGGAACTGAACCGGGTTCTGGACGAGATCCACCTTAAAGGCAATGACTGGCGCGTGATTGTCGAACATGCCAGCAAGAGACTGGAAAGCGACCCTGATAACGTCGGCCTTTTGACAAGACGGGCGCGGGCATACTCGATAATCGGTTTTGTCGAAGAAAACTCGAACGATGTCGCCCGTGCATATGAGCTTGCACCTGACGACAAGAAGATCGCCTTTATGAAATCATTGAACTTGCATCAGCAAGGCGACAAAACCGGGTCCACAGAGATCTTGCAGCGTATTTTGGCGGAAGACCCCGGCCACGCGGCGTCTCTGTTGCAGATGTCGACAATGGCCGGGCCCAAAGACGCGGCGCATCTGCTGGACGCAGTCGAGACAGCCATATCGAACAGTGAAAACGAGATTTCGGAGCTAGAATTCGCAAAGGCGCATCTGATCTCGAAAACGGAAGGTATGGATGTCGCCATGCCACAGTTTGCACGCGCCAACGCGCTGCAGCATGACGTCAATCCTTACAATTTTGACGAAGCCGAAAAGCGTTTTCACACGATCACCGCGCTTTTCCCGGAAGAAAAAGATGCCCCACAAGCTGATCTGAGCCCCCCCCCCGTTCCCATTTTTGTCGTGGGTCAACCCCGCTCGGGCACCACGCTGATGGAGATGATGCTGAGCGCAGCCCCCGACATTGCAGGTTGCGGAGAGCTGACCCTTGGGCCAGATTTGTCGCTTGCCTATGAGACGGGTGACCGGAGTTTCAACGAAGAAGAGGCTGCCGAGTTTGGGCGCGCGTACCGCAAGCTGATGCCGCCAATTCCCGCAGGATCGGTCGCTTTTGTTGACAAGATGCCTCACAATTTTCAACGCGTCGGATTTCTGCTGTCCGCCTTCCCGAACGCAAAAATCATCAACATGCTGCGCGACCCGCGCGATGTCGGCTTGTCCAAATGGAAGGTCAGGTTCCCTGCGGGGGGTATGCACTATGCATCGAACCAGGAATCCATCGCACATACCGCAAACCTTTACCGCCGCTACATGGCCCATTGGGATGCCGTGTTCGGAGACCGTATTCTGACCGTGCCTTACGAAAAACTTGTGGCCGACCCACAAATCTGCAGCCAGCAGGTCGCCGCGTTCTGCGGTATCGAGTGGACCGAAACAATGATGCGCCCCGAGGAAAATACCAAGCAGGTCAGAACGGCCAGTATCGACCAGGTCCGCAACAAGATCTCGACCAAATCGGTTGGGGGCTGGCAAAGCGTGTCCGAGCATCTGCGCCCGATGCTCGACGGCTTCGATCCGGCGCTTTGGCCGGAATACGACCTCGGCTGAGCAAGCAGGAAAACCAAAGGCCGCATCGGGTGATGCGGCCTTTTTTGTTGTTACAGCGCAGGGTTATTTCTGCTTGATACGGCCGTCCAGATAGGGCTGATAGGGCGCGTTTTCGGCCAGATACTCGGCCGCGACGTCGGCCAGATCAGGGCCAAAATCATAAGCATTCTTGTCATCGCCCGTAAACATTGTGTAGCCATTCCCACCATTGCGAAGGTAGTTATTCGTCACCACCAAATATGTCGCTGTTGGATCAATCGGCTCAGCGCCATTCTCTTTGACCACCATTACGTCACTGACACGGCCTTCATTGGGCGCAATTTCCGGATCCCAAGTGAAGGTTAGGCCAGCCACCTGCGGAAACCGGCCGTCGACTTCGTCCACTTTGCTCACACCACTTTCCAAGGCATCAATCACACCTTGCCCGCTCAGCTCAAAAGTCGAAAGCGTGTTCTGAAAGGGCAGAACCGTCATCACTTCACCCATGGTGATGTCGCCGGAATCTATCGAAGCCCGCAGCCCGCCAGAGTTTGCTATCGCGATCTGAACGCCCTGATCGGCAACACGCGCCAGCATGGCGTCGGCCACCAGATTGCCCATCTCGCATTCCTGCACACGACAGACAGACCGGTCCCCTTCGATGTCATCTGCGGCGTTCGCCACTACTTTGTTGCGAATTTCGTCAAGCGGCACGGCCAACTCGGCGATACGGTCCAGGGCGGCCTGATCCTCGGTCACGGTGTTGTCCATGATCAGCGGCTCGCCCACCGCCTCGACCACGTTGCCGTCATCGTCGAAGGTTACGTTCAACTCTCCCAGAAACTTGCCATAGGCATAGGCCTGCACGATCTGAACACCGTTGACCTCGGTCGGATACGGGCCTGCGGCCTTGTCGGACACGTTCGACAGATAGGTGTTCGAATGGCCGCCTACGATCACGTCCACTCCACTGGTTTCCTGCGCTACGCGTTGGTCCACACGATAGCCGGAATGGCTGAGAACGATGATTTTGTTTACGCCCTCTCCGGTCAACCTGTCCACTTCGGCCTGCACTGCGGGGGCCGGATCAGAGAAGCTGATGTTTGGACCGGGCGAGGAGATTTCATGCGTGTCTTCCGGTGTCAGACCAATCAGACCGATCTGTTCTCCACCCACTTCAATGACGGTCGATTTCTTGATCTTGTCGGTCAGCAGTTCTTCGTCACGGATATCCGCGTTCGACATCAGCACCGGGAAATCCACCGAGTCGATGAACCCGCGCAGCACTTCGGGGCCGTCATCGAATTCATGGTTACCCACGGTCATCGCATCATAGCCCAGCTTGTTCATGAACTCGGCCGCAACCTGACCCTTGTAGTAGGTGTAGAACAACGAGCCCTGAAACTGGTCTCCTCCATCGACGAGGATCGAGTTGCCAGCCCGCTCGCGCGCCTCGTTAACGGCCGTTACAAGGCGGGCGGATCCGCCGAAACACTTGCCTTCTGCATTGTCTTCTGCATCGCATCCGCTGTCATACTTGTTGATCGGCTCAAAGCGCGCGTGGAAATCGTTGGTGTGCAGAATCGTCAGCTTGTATTCTGCCGCGGCCATGCCCGCGGTCAGGCCCAGAACAGCCACTGACGCCAGAAAACGGGTGAACATATTGATACTCCCTGTAATTGATTGACGCGATGGTGCGCCCAGCGGCAGGAAGAGTCAAAGGGGGAAATCCGGCTTGATTCTGCCCGTCGCGCGGGGCATCACCACCTCATGCTGATTTACAAGATTTTCCGGGCCGACGAATGGGCCGTTTTGCAGGATCAGGGTGCCTCGGACGGCGCGCCGATTGATGTATCCGACGGTTATGTCCATTTCTCGACCGCCGAACAGGCCGCAGAGACCGCAGCCAAGCATTTCGCCGGGGTCGAGGGGCTGACCCTGCTGGCCTGCGACGCTGAGGCGATGGGCGAGGACCTGAAATGGGAGGTGTCGCGCGGCGGCGCCCTGTTCCCGCATCTCTACCGTCAGATTCGCATGACGGATATCGTGTGGTCACGCCCCCTGCCCTTTGACGGGCAAGTGCACCAGTTCCCGGCAGAGATGGCATGACCGCGTACATCGACCCCGACCGCGCCCAGTTCGAGGCGTTCAAGGCGTTGGACCGCGATCACCCGATCGAGATGCTGAATCTGGTGAAGTTCCGTGACAAGGCCGCCTATCCCGCCGGGCACGAGCTGGCAGAGGCCGGGCTGACCGGCGCGCAGGCCTATCGCAACTATGGTGCCGAGACCGCCCCGATCATCGCGCGGCTGGGCGCGTCGATCCTGTGGCGCGGCGCATATCAGACCACGCTGATCGGCCCGCAGGATGAGGCATGGGACGAGGTGTTCATCGCCCGCTATCCAACGGCACACGCGTTCCTGGAGATGGTGACCGACCCGGTTTACCAGACAGCCGTCATACATCGGCAGGCGGCGGTTGAAACCTCACGCCTGATCCGCTGCGCACCCACCCAAAGCGGAGAGGCTTTCGGATGAAACTGACCGAGAAACTGGGGCTTGCCGTCCTGCACAAGATGGACCCCGAAGCTGCTCATGGCATGTCGATCAAGGCATTGAAGGCCGGGCTGGCCCCGATGCCGGGTCCGGTGACCTCGTCCCGGTTGAAAACCCGGGTGGCTGGTTTGGACCTGCCCAACCCGGTCGGTTTGGCCGCAGGCTTCGACAAGAACGGAGAGGTTCTGACGCCTCTGTCCCGCACCGGTTTCGGCTTTATCGAAGTCGGCGCCGTCACTCCGCGCCCGCAGCCCGGCAATCCAAAACCCCGCCTGTTCCGCCTGTCCGAGGACAAGGCCGCCATCAACCGCTTTGGCTTCAACAACGAAGGCATGGAGGTGATGGCAAACCGTCTGGCCGATCGCCCCAAAGAAGCGGTGATCGGTCTGAACCTCGGCGCGAACAAGGACAGTGACGACCGCCCCGGCGATTTTGCCAAAGTGCTGGCCCATTGCGCCGCACATTTGGATTTCGGCACGGTCAATGTCTCGTCCCCCAACACCGAGAAGCTGCGGGATCTGCAGGGCAAGGCCGCGCTTGGCGCGCTGCTGGGTGGTGTCATTGAGACGCGCAACACGCTGCCGCGTCCGATCCCGATTTTCCTGAAGATCGCGCCTGACCTGACCGAGGCGGAATTGCAGGACATCGCCGAGGTTACCTCGGAAACCGGTGTGGATGCGGTGATCGCTACCAACACCACCCTGTCCCGTGACAGGTTGAACAGCGCCCATAAGGGCGAGACTGGCGGGCTGTCCGGTGCCCCGCTGTTCGAGAAATCGACGCGGGTTCTGGCTCGGCTTAGCAACCTGACCGAGGGGAAAATTCCCTTGATCGGCGTGGGCGGCATCAGCAATGCGGAACAGGCCTATGCCAAGATTTGCGCCGGAGCGTCCGCCGTGCAGTTTTACACGGCTCTGGTTTATGGCGGGATATCTCTGGCCGCTGAGATTGCACAGGGCTTGGATGAACTACTGGCACGGGACGGGTTCAACTCTGTCGCGCAAGCCGTTGGAAGCAAACGAGAGGACTGGCTGTGATCGCATATTGGCATAACCCGCGCTGTTCGAAATCCCGCGCCGGGCTGGCGCTGCTGGAAGAGAACGGCGCGCAGGTCGAAGTGCGCAAATACCTTGAGGATGCGCCCTCGGCGAATGAGATTCGTGCGGTGCTGGATCGGCTGGGTATCGATGCCATCGATATGATGCGGACCGGAGAAAAGCGATTCAAGGAACTGGGCCTGACAAAGGACACGTCCGCGGATGACCTGATCACTGCCATGGCCGAAAACCCGATCCTGATCGAGCGACCTTTGGCCATTGCCGGTGACAAGGCCGCCATCGGACGTCCGCCCGAGAACCTGCTGACGCTGCTTTAAGCCACCTGCGCCTCAAGCCGGGGATAGCGCCAGCCCAGCGTGATACCGCGCGCGATGTTCAGAACCATCAGCGCGGCCCACAGCCCGTGATTGCCCAGCGTCGGTACAAGAATGAACAGCGCGACGATATAGATCGCGACCGACTGGATCATCGCGTTGCGCATGGCGCGGGTCCATGTGGCCCCGATGTAGATGCCGTCGAACATCCAACTTGCCACCCCGATCGCAGGGGCCAGAGCAGCCCAGATCAGATAATCCCGCGCGGCCAGCCGCACCTCGGGCGAGGTGGTCATCAGGTCGATCAGGGCCGGTCCGGCCAGATAGAACACAGCGCCCAGCGCAAACGCTCCGCCCACACCCCATTGCGAGGCCATGATCGACGCGCGACGCACCTGATACCGGTCGCGCGCACCCGCGGCGCTGCCGACCAGGGCCTCGGCAGAGAAAGCAAAACCATCCAGCGCAAAGGCGGTGATTTCAAGGAATTGCAGCAGCACCTGATTGGCTGCAAGGTTCACATCGCCCAGATCTGAGCCAACGAACAGAAACGTGGTAAACGCCCCGGTCAGCAGGACCGAACGGATCATGATATCCGTGTTCACCTGCACCATCCGCCGCAGCCGGGCCGCATCGAATATCCGAGGCCAGTCACGCCACTGGTTGCCCTGAAACGCATCGCGGCACAGCCATAAGCCCAGCGCCAACCCGGTCCATTCGGCGATCAGCGTGGCAATGGCGACACCTTCGACGCCCCAGCCAAGCCCCAGCACAAACCACAGGTCCAGCAGGATATTCAGCCCGTTCATCCAGACCTGTAACAGGAACACGCCGCGTGTCCGCTCGACCGCGATCAGCCAGCCGGTCACCGCATAAAGAGCAATCGTAGCCGGTGCGCCCCAGATGCGGATTTGCAGGTAATCCCGCGTCAGCGACTCGACCTCGGGGCTGGCGGGCGACAGGGCGAACGCGCCCCAGAACACCCAGATCTGCGTCAGGATAAAGAACAGCCCCGCCGCGCCGCCCAACAACAGCCCGCGCATCAGCAAGGCGCCGGTCTCGGCGGTATCCCCAGCCCCGCGCGCCTGCGCAGCCAGCCCCGTCGTCCCCATGCGCAAAAAGCCGAATATCCAATAGATCGTCGCCAGAATAACCGCGCCCATGCCCACGGCACCGATGGGCGCCGCCTGCCCCATCTGGCCAACCACCCCGGTATCGACAGCCCCCAGAATGGGTACCGTCGCATTGGACAGTACGATCGGCACCGCGATCTTCAGCACCCGTTTATGGGTGAGAGGTGCCGAAGCAGTCTGCACGATAAGTTACCCCGCTTTGGGTTTGGACTGCGGCATCAGGAAATGCCCGGTCGCCTGCGCAATCGGACGCGCGTGATTGTCCTGCCAAGCCTCGACCCGGACCGAGGCATAACGCCTGCCGGACCGGCTGACAAAAGCCCGCGCATACGCATCGCGCGGCAGGCCCGAGCGCAGGTAGTCCACGGTGAAATCGACGGTCTTGGGAAAGCGCACCGAGTCGGCCTTGAACAGCTCTTCCGCTTCGATCTCACCGCTTTCGATCATGGGAAAGAAATACTCCCAACTCAGTGTGATGACGGCGGTGACCTCAAGGAATGCCGCGGTGACCCCACCGTGTAAGGCAGGCAGCAAGGGGTTTCCAATCAGCTTGTCATCGAAATTAAGCACTCCGGTCAGTTCGTCGCCGCGCCGGTCAAACGTGATATTCAGGAACCGGATATACGGCACCCCTTCGACAATTGCGTTCAGGGCCGCGTCGCGGCGTTGCTTGACCACCTGCATAGGTTCGGGACGGGGACGCGCCATCACAGACCCTCCACCGTAAAGGAACCCGCGGCGGTTGCTACGGGAAGGTCCTGATTCTCGTCCATCGCCGTGGCCCGGACGAAGGCGACATTGCGGGTGATGTGATAGCAGGTGGCATGAGCGGTGATGGTCTGCCCCGGTGTTGCGGCGCGCATGTAGTCGATCCTTAAATCAATCGTGGCAGTCCCTCCGGGCGCCGAGGGGTGGCACATGACGGCCGCTCCGCAGCAGGTGTCCAATGCGGCAAACACGGCACCACCGTGGATGACGCCGGTTCGGGGGTCTCCGATCAGCTCGGCGTTGTACGGCATCGAAATCGCGGCCTCTCCATCGCTGATTGTGGTCAGCTTCAGCCCCAGCGCCTTGGCGTGCGGGATCGCCTCGATGAACCGGCGCGCAATTTCTACTTTATCGACCATGTCGTGGTGTCCCCCTCGATTTCTTTCTTTATGAGCCTGTGCCTTGCAAAAGAGCAAGACCGCCTGTTGCGCTTGCCGTGACGACGGCCTAGTTTGCAGCCTAGGAGGCCGAGAATGACCGACAACCGTTTGTCATTAAACGAGATGTGCGAAGAGTTCGACGTAACCAAGCGCACCTTGCGTTACTATGAGTATATCGAGCTGCTTCAGCCGGAACGCGAAGGCCGCAGCCGGTATTATGGCCCCCGTGAATGCGCACGGATGAAGCTGATCATGCGCGGACGCCTGTTTGGATTCTCGCTGGAAGAGATTCGCCAATGGCTGCTGATCTACGAAGATCAGGGCAATCAGGCCCAGATGGCCGAGTTCATAAAACTGGCTGACCGACAGATGCCGGAACTGCAGAAGCAGCGACAGCAACTAGATGAGGCGATGGACGAGCTCCAGCGTCTGCGCGACCAGACCGCCAAGTCGCTGGGCTGAACCCACCCACTTTTTCTGACGACTAACGCCCAGCATTGCGGCCCCTGGGCCGTCCGGTTGTGTTTTCTCACCAGATACCCGGCGCCTTCGGCTGAAATTCCGTTACGTCAATTCCCAAAACCCGCACATCAGGCACCTTGACGCGAAAGGATGCTACGTCAACTTTCAATGTGACGTAGCGTTTGCATTACGTGAACGTCATCTACGTGTTGTAACGTGCGCATCGACTGCGCACCTGACTTTGATAGACGCCAGTGACGAGAGTGCTGAAACCATGACCGAAGACCTGATGACCATCCGTGAAATGTGCGAGACCTACGAGGTCACGCCGCGCACCTTGCGTTTTTACGAGGCAAAGGAACTTTTGTTTCCGATCCGCGAGGGCCAGAAACGCCTGTTCACCAAACGCGACCGGGCGCGCCTGAAACTGATCCTGCGCGGCAAGCGTTTCGGCTTCAGCCTGGAGGAAATCCGGCAATTGCTGGACCTGTACCATGTGGGTGACCAACAAAAGACCCAGATGGTCCGAACGATTGAAATCGCACGCGAACGTCTATCCGACATGGAAGCCCGCCGTGAGGAGCTGACGCAAGCCATTGACGATCTGAAAGAGCAGCTGCGCTGGGGCGAAAAAGTCATCGCCTCTATCAACAACGAGAAAAAGGCCGTCGGTTAACCCCTGCGGCTCAATCCCCGGACATCTGAATTTAAGGGAGCTTCAAATGCCCGTCTACAACGCGCCAACCAAAGACACTCAGTTCATTCTGCACGATGTGCTGAAAGTCTCGGAATCCGATATTCCAGGCTATAGCGAACTGGAGGCCGAATTTACCGGCGCGGTTCTGGAAGAAGCCGGCAAGGTTGCCACCAACGTTCTGCATCCGCTGAACGTGGTCGGCGACAGCGAAGGATGCCGGTTGGAAAACGGCATCGTCTACACCCCTACCGGGTTCAAGGACGCCTTCGAGCAGATGAAGGAAGGCGGCTGGACTGGCCTCGACATGCCGGAAGAGTATGGCGGTCAGAACATGCCCTATGTGATCGGTACTGCGGTGGGCGAGATGTTCTCGGGCGCGAACCAGGCGTTTGTGATGTATCAGGGCCTGACCCACGGCGCCGCCTCGGCCATTCTGGCGCATGGCACGGAAGAGCAGAAAAACACCTATCTGCCGAATATGGTCAGCTGCGAATGGACCGGCACCATGAACCTGACCGAGCCGCATTGCGGCACCGATCTGGGCCTGATGCGCACCAAGGCGGAACCGCAGGGCGACGGCAGCTATAAGATTACCGGCCAGAAGATTTTCATCTCGTCCGGTGACCACGACATGGCCGACAACATCATCCACCTGGTGCTGGCGAAAATCCCCGGCGGACCGGAAGGCATCAAGGGTGTCTCGCTGTTCATCGTGCCGAAGTTCATCGTCAACGAAGACGGCTCGCTGGGCGAACGCAACGGTGTCTCGGTCGGCAAGATCGAGGAAAAGATGGGCATCCACGGTAACTCGACCTGCGTCATGAACTATGACGAGGCGACCGGCTGGCTGCTGGGCGAGGAACACAAAGGCATGCGCGCCATGTTCACAATGATGAACGAAGCGCGTCTTGGTGTGGGGATGCAGGGCCTGTCGCAGGCCGAGGCCGCGTTCCAGAACGCCTTGGAATATGCCAAGGACCGGCTGCAGGGCCGCGACGTGACCGGAGTGAAGAACCCCGATGGCCCGGCCGATCCGCTCATCGTGCACCCGGATATCCGCCGCAACCTGATGGACCAGAAAAGCTTCACCGAAGGCGCGCGCGCGTTCATCCTGTGGGGCGCGACCATGATCGACAAGGCGCACCGCTCGGGCGACAAGGACGCGGACGGGCTGATCTCGCTGCTGACTCCGGTTATAAAAGGCTTCCTGACCGATCAGGGCTATGACATGACCGTTCAGGCACAGCAGGTCTATGGCGGCCATGGCTACATCGAGGAATGGGGCATGTCGCAATACACCCGCGACGCCCGTATTGCGATGATCTACGAAGGCGCAAACGGCGTGCAGGCGCTGGACCTTGTCGGCCGCAAATTGGCGCAGGATGGCGGCAAGCACGTCATGGCCTTCTTCGACATGGTCAAAACCTTCTGCAAGGAAAACGGCGGCAAGGACGAAGCCTATGACAAGGCCTTCATCGAACCGCTGAAGGCCGCGTCCAAGGATTTGCAGGCCGCTGGCATGTATTTCATGCAAGAGGGCATGAAGAACCCGAACAACGCACTGTCCGGTTCATATGACTTCATGCACATGTTCGGCCATGTCTGCCTCGGCCTCATGTGGGCACAGATGGCCAAGGCCGCGCAAGACGCGCTGGACGGCGGAGCCTCGGACAAAGAGTTCTACGAGACCAAGATCAACACCGGCCGTTTCTACATGGCCCGCCGCCTGCCCGCCACTGCGTTGCACCTGTCGCGCATCCAAACCGGCGCCGACACGGTAATGGCGCTGGAGGCTGCAAACTTCTGATCACTTTCCGGTTCCGGGGCCCCACCCCGGAGCCGGTTCTCGGAGGAGACCCAATGCCAAAACGCTTTCGCCTGACCCGCCGCTTTCCGGTCGCCATGACCGAGGACGGCTATCGCAAACTCAGGGCTTTTGCTCGGGAAGCCGGTCTGGACGAAGGCGAGGCGCTCTCTTTCCTGTTCGAAAACTTCAACAGCGTCATAAACGAGGAGAACCTGACCCACCGCCTACGGACCTTCAATTCTGAGCTTGAGGCGCGCAAAAGATGACAACTGGCAACAAAAGATCATGTGACTGCGCCAAATCGCAATGCCGGAAGCCTCCGGCGGGAGTATTTTCGAAAAGATGAAAATGTGATGCGTCCCTGCCACCGGGCGCACTCGCCATCAGGACAGGGACGACTTCACCTTTTGCGGTCATCGGCTCTCCAGCCTGTACCGCACAACCATTGAAAAGGAACATGGTTGATAAAGGGTTACCGTCCGAGCTTCATCTTTTCAAAAATACTCAATTCCAACGTATCCACGCGCGCCACGGGAGGGGCGATCGCATGACCATCAAACTTCACTGTTTCGGAGAGAGCGGGAACTCGTACAAAGCCGCGCTGGCGTTAGAGATGTCCGGGCTGGATTGGGAGCCCGTCTTTGTGGATTTCTTCAGTGGTGAAACGCGAACGCCCGAATACCGGGCCGGGGTCAATGAGATGGGCGAAGCACCGGTCATGATCGACGGTGAATTCCGCACGACACAATCCGGTGCAATCCAAGCCTATGTGACCGAGAAATCGGGTAAGTTCGGCGGCAAGGACCGCGATGAGAATTACGAGATTTTTCGCTGGGTGCTGTGGGACAATCACAAGCTCAGTTCGATGGCCGGAATGACGCGGTTTCTGATGAACTTCCTGCCCGAGCAACACCGTAATGCGGACGTCATCGGTTTCAACCAAGGCCGCCTCAAAGCTGCTTATGAAACCCTGAACAGCCACCTTGAGGGCCGCGACTGGATCGTCGGCGACGGCGTGACCAACGCCGATCTCAGCTGCTGCGGCTACCTCTATTACCCGGAACCATTCGGCTTTGACCGCGCCGACTGGCCCCATATCGACGCCTGGCTGACGCGCCTCAGCGAACAGCCCGGCTGGAAACACCCATATGACCTGATGCCCGGCAAACCGTCGGATCGAGCTTAAGGAGAAGACCCATGACCGAAGCTTACATTTATGACGCCCTGCGCACCCCGCGCGGCAAGGGCCGTAAGGATGGCAGCCTGCACGAGGTGACCTCGGTGCGCCTGTCCGCCCTGACCCTGAACGCGATGAAAGAGCGTAACAATCTGGAAGGTCACGCCGTTGAGGATGTGATCTGGGGCAACGTCACACAGGTGATGGAGCAAGGCGGCTGTCTGGCGCGCTCGGCGGTTCTGGCCTCCGACCTCGACCAGTCGATTCCCGGTCTGGCAATCAACCGCTTCTGTGCATCCGGCATGGAAGCCGTGAACCTGGCGGCGAACCAGGTCAAGGGCGGCGCTGGCGAAGCCTATATCGCAGGCGGTGTCGAAATGATGGGCCGTGTGGCCATGGGCAGCGACGGTGCCGCGATTGCTGTCGATCCCACGCTGGCGATGGACACCTATTTTGTACCGCAGGGCATCTCGGCCGATATCATCGCCACCGAGTATGGGTTCAGCCGTGACGACGCGGATGCGCTGGCGGTGGAATCGCAAAAACGCGCCGCAGCGGCTTGGGAAGACAACCGGTTCGAGAAATCGGTCATCACCATCAAGGATCAGAACGGCCTGACCATTCTGGACCGCGACGAGTACATGCGCCCCGGCACTGACATGCAGTCGCTGGGCGCTCTGAACCCGTCCTTCCAGATGATGGGTGAGCAGATGCCGGGCTTCGACAAGGTGGCGATGCTGAAATACCCGCATCTTGAGCGGATCAACCATATCCACCATGCGGGCAACAGTTCTGGCATCGTGGATGGGGCTGCGGCCGTGCTGATCGGGAACAAGGAATTTGGCGAGAAATACGGCCTGAAACCGCGCGCCCGCATCAAGGCGACCGCGAAGATCGGTACCGACCCGACCATCATGCTGACCGGCCCGGTTCCGGTGACCGAGAAGATTCTGGCGGACAACGGCATGAAGATCGGTGATCTGGACCTGTTCGAGGTGAACGAAGCCTTTGCCTCGGTGGTGCTGCGGTTCCAGCAGGCGTTCGATGTTGATCCTGCACTGGTCAACGTCAACGGCGGCTCGATTGCGATGGGGCACCCGCTGGGCGCGACCGGTGCGATGATCATCGGCACGCTGCTGGATGAGCTTGAGCGTCAGGACAAGGAAACTGGGCTCGCAACCCTCTGCATTGCGTCCGGCA
This sequence comes from Ruegeria sp. AB10, assembly GCF_056542745.1. Classification (NCBI taxonomy): domain Bacteria; kingdom Pseudomonadati; phylum Pseudomonadota; class Alphaproteobacteria; order Rhodobacterales; family Roseobacteraceae; genus Ruegeria; species Ruegeria sp. AB10. The sequence goes on from NZ_JBQGAI010000002.1 coordinate 465,243, forward strand.
TGGGTGCGGCAACGATTATTGAGCGTGTGTAATGCCCAAGATTGATCTTTCCAAAATCCCGTTTCGGAACGGGTCCGGCTATCCCGGCAAACTGGCGCGCGCAGGTGACGACCGTTATGTGCAGCCCTTGGGCGACGCTAACGGCCTGACCCAGTTCGGGGTCAACATCGTGCGGCTGGAGCCAAACGGCCTGTCCTCGCTGCGCCACTATCACATGGAGCAGGACGAGTTTGCCATCATGCTCAGCGGTGAATGCACCCTGATCGACGATGATGGCGAGCATCAGATGCTGCCTGGCGATTGCGCCGCATGGCCGGCCGGTGAGGCCAACGGCCATCACCTTGTGAACAGAACCGATGCGCCCGCGACATTCCTTGTGGTGGGCACACGGACCCCGACCGAGACCGGCTATTACAGCGACATAGACATGATGGTGAAGATGGACCCAGATGGCTTCGCCTTTACCCGCAAAGATGGCAGCCCGCTGACGGCTGACCAGATTGGAGATGACAATGACTGATTTCACTCTGAGCAAAGACGCGGACGGCGTCGCCTTTGTTACTTGGGATGCCCAGGGCAAATCCATGAACGTCCTGACCCGCGAGGCCTTTCAGGAGGTCAGCCAACTGATCGACCATGCCCTGAACGATGACGAGATCAAAGGCATCGTCATTACCTCGGGCAAAGAAGGCTCATTCGCTGGCGGTATGGACCTGAACACGCTGGCCACAATCCGTCAGGAAGCAGGTGATGAACCGGCGCAGGCGCTGTTTGATTTTGTCATGGGCGGCCACCACATCCTGCGCAAGATGGAATTGGCGGGCATGGACCCCAAGACCAAGAAGGGCGGCAAGCCGATTGCCTGTGCCATCAACGGCACCTGCGCCGGGATCGGCACCGAGATCGCTCTGGCCTGCCATCACCGCGTCATGACCTCGAACCCCAAAGCCAAGATCGGCCTGCCGGAAATCCTGCTGGGCATCTTCCCCGGCGGCGGCGGCACCATGCGTTTCAGCCGCATGGTTGGCGCGATGGCTGCGGCCCCCGTCCTGCTGGAAGGCAAGATGATGGACCCGAAGAAAGCCAAGGGCGCGCAGTTGATTGACGCTGTGTCGGACGATCCAGTTGCGGCGGCGAAAGAGTGGGTTCTGAAAGCCAAAGACGCTGATCTGGTCAAACCTTGGGACGCCAAGGGCTACAAGATGCCCGGCGGTGCGCCCTATCACCCTGCCGGTTTCATGACCTTCGTCGGCGCCAATGCGATGGTGAACGGCAAGACCCAAGGCGCCTTCCCGGCGGCCAAGGCTCTGCTGAGCTCGATCTACGAAGGGGCGCTGGTCGACTTTGACACCGCTTTGAAAATCGAAGCGCGCTGGTTCACCAATGTCCTTATGAACCCGTCCTCGTCGGCGATGATCCGGTCGCTGTTCCTGAACAAGGAAGCGCTGGAGAAAGGCGCGGTGCGTCCCAAGGATGTGCCCGATCAGCGGGTCAAGAAAGTCGGCGTTCTGGGCGCGGGCATGATGGGGGCCGGTATTGCTCTGGTCTCAGCCCAAGCCGGGATGGAGGTTGTTCTGATCGACCGCGATCAGGAAGCCGCCGACAAGGGCAAGGCCTATAGCGAAAGCTATATGGACAAGGGTATCAAGCGCGGCAAAGCCACGGCTGAGAAGAAAGACGCGCTGCTGGCCCGCATCACCGCCACCCCTGATCTGGAGCACCTGAAAGGCTGCGATCTGATCATCGAGGCGGTGTTCGAAGACCCCGGCGTCAAGGCCGAGATGACCAAGAAGGTCGAGGCGATCATCCCCGAGGATTGCATCTTTGCCTCGAACACTTCGACCCTGCCGATCACCGATCTGGCCAAAGCCTCGGCTCGGCCCGAACAGTTCATCGGCATCCACTTCTTCTCACCGGTCGAAAAGATGTTCCTGGTCGAGATCATCAAGGGTAAGGAAACCGGTGATCGCGCGGTGGCCAAAGCGCTGGATTACGTCCGGCAGATCAGGAAAACGCCGATCGTGGTCAACGACGCGCGCTTCTTCTACGCCAACCGTTGCATCATTCCCTACATCAACGAAGGTGTTCGGATGATCGCCGAGGGCGTGAACCCTGTGCTGATCGACAACGCCGCGCGCCAGTTGGGCTTCCCGGTGGGGCCGATCCAGCTGACCGACGAGACCTCGATCGATCTGGGTGCCAAGATTGCCCGCGCGACCAAGGCGGCGATGGGCGACGCCTACCCGGAAAGCCCGTCGGACGATCTGATCTTCTGGATGGAGGAACAGGGCCGTCTGGGCCGCAAGGCCAACGCGGGCTTCTTCGACTATGACGACAAGGGCAAGCGCACCGAATACTGGAAAGGCCTGCAGGAGAAATATCCGCACGCCAAAGACCAGCCGGACCTGATCGAAGTGCAGGAACGCCTGATGTTCGCGCAGGTACTGGAAGCGGTCCGTGCGCTGGAAGAAGGCGTTCTGGAAGACATCCGCGAGGGCGATGTCGGCGCGATCCTTGGCTGGGGCTTTGCGCCTTGGTCGGGTGGCCCGCTCAGCTGGCTAGACATCATCGGCACGCCCTACGCGGCCGAGCGGTGTGACCAGCTGACCGAGGCCTACGGTGAGCGCTTTGCCTGCCCGCCGCTGCTGCGCGAGATGGCCGAAAAGGGCCAGAGCTTCTATGGCCGCTTCGCCCCCGAAGCCAAGGCTGCCTAAATAAAAACGCTGGCGCATGCCCCCCATGCGCCAGCGTCACCTTGTAGGTTCAGATAGTCCCCCCTTCAGATCATCATCGCAGGCCGACCCGGCCGTCCGGGCCGACGCGCACCCCTGACCGGCCTCACCGGAACAATCGGATGATCAAAGACCGGCGCAGGCAGCGAACCCAGGGAATTGGCCAGAACGCCAATATCGCCGCGCCTTGCCGTCAGGTAAATCAAATCAGCAGCGGCCTCACCCACGACAACCTCATACGCAGCCTCACCCGAGAGGCTGCCTGATCCAAAGCGGCCCGCAGGGCAAAAGGCCCGAAATCCGCCTTCAACATAGATCACCTCGTCTTGGTCGAAGAACAGGGTGCTGATGTCAAAATAAGAGGCAGGCACATCCGAGGTGATCCGGAACAAGCCTGTCAGCAATCTGGCCGAAACAATCGGCAGGTTGACGGGCAGAGCGATCGGATCATGACCCAGCTTGGTGTTGTCTAATGCGACGCCCTGCTCGGGCATCAGCCACACCGGACGGCCGTTATAGGCCGCTTGTGCCGGTACCCGGATCGGCATGTTCTCGGCGTTGGTTTCATCGGGCGGCACCGTTATGCAATCTGTCGCAACACGGCTTACTGGCCTGAAACCATTGTCCAAAGTACGAACGAGGTCACCGGCCTGCAGATCTTCGACCAGTTTCCACCCACCTTTTGTTGCAACTTTGGTCCCATGTACCAGCCCACCCCGACGCGCGTTCAGCGCAGCCTGTGGCTTGGCGTTCCCCTGGTATTCAGACCTTTCGGCAAAATCTATGACACTCTCAATCTTCAACAAGAACCCACCCACCTATTACACACAAAAAACTAAGGTTAATGAGTATCACAGGATTTGGCGGCGCGACTTATTTTTGACATATTATGGCCCAATTTAGACCATTTCAGGCCCGCCAATCCCGCAAAATATGAACAACAATTCAAGTGTTAGCGGCATTGGACTCAATCTGGAAACTATACGCCCTGCGGTGGATCAAATGCATATCCGAATCTGGCGATGTCCTCGGCACAGGCTTCGGCAACCGCCGCAGCTGACTGGTCGGAATAGTAACTGCGGTAATCTGCATGCCGCCCGGACGGGTTGAGGTGGGGCAAGGTCACATGGAATCCAAGATGGTGGAACAAGGGGGCCGCGTCCTGTTCGAAATGCTCCAATCGGATGAAAAACCTGCACTGCTCGACCCCATCGGCGCGGGTCATGTAACGGCGGGCTGGGTGCAGCCGGAAAGATCGCCCTATGTCGGGATGCCGCACAAACCCATCGAAGGGCAGTGACTTTGCCAGCGAGACCGCCATGTGATCAAAGCTCTGCGCGCGTAACCAGTGGTAATAGCTGACGATCCGATCCCACGGGTTGCGCACCAGGGTGAATGCGGTCATGGCCTGTAGCTCCTCAACCGTCAGAACCCCGTCGATATCCGCCAGCGTCGAGTGTTTCCATAACCGCCCCCTGCCCGTCAGCGCCCTGGCCCGCTTGCGGCGCTTCACGGCCTTGGGTGTATCCCCGAACAGGATGTCATCCTTCATCGCCCGCTGCTCTAATGCCTGCGCCAGCGACGTGCCGCCCGTTTTGGGGATGTGAACGAACACATAGCCGCGCCCGCGCGAGATGATCACACTGTCTCTCCCAATGCACCAGCGCGCCTGGACCGCCAGCCCAGCAGCGCCCCGGCTGCGGCGATCAGCCCGATCCCGGCGATCTGCATGACGCCGATCACCTGCCCCAGCGCGACCCAGGCGAACAAAGGGCCGAAGATCATCACAGAATACTCGAACACCGCGACATAGGAGGTTTCACCGATCTGATAGGCTTTGATCAGCATAAAAACCGCTATCGTCGACCCGACCGCCTGCACGACGATCCATTTCAGCGCCGGTTGCATATCCCAAACCATCCCTCGCGTCACGAAACCGTCAGCAAAGGAATGCGGCAGGGTCGAAAACACGGTCAGGCCAATCGCCCCGGCCAGCCCAAGGGTCAGGATCATCGCCACCAGCAGCGCCACCGTGCTTTCCTGCGCGCATTGGGTACGCGTGATGATGGAACTGAGCGCATAGAAAAACCCTCCGGCCACGGGCAGCAGGGTTTGGGCGTCGAATTCATAGGGGTTGGGCTGCAACACGCACAGGATACCGGCAAACCCGATCAGAACGGCCAGAATGCGCCACGGGCCGATCCTTTGCCCCATCGCAACGGCTGAGATCAGCAGCACGAAGATCGGTGAGGTGAACAGCCCCGCCAGCGCCTGCGCAATCGGCATCAACGCCAGCGAGGCAAAATAGAACAGCATTGCCAGCGTGATCAGAACGCTGCGCAGGATGACCGGCCCCAGCCGCTGCGGGCGCAAACTGCCCATTCCCAACAGGGACAGGCCACCGATCAGCGGCAGCATCAGCAGGGCGCGGCTCAGGTGGAATTGCCACAGGCCAATCGTTTCGGACAGCAGGATCACGACGTTGTCGATGACCCCGATGATTGCCATCGCAGCAACCATCAGGACCGAGGCCAAAATCGGTGAGGTCTGAGTGTCCGCCTGCATTCGAAGCCCCGGTTGAAAAGCGGCATGGAATGCCGCGCATCATGCTATCCAGCACATTTCACAATCCAGGCGCAACAGGTTTGCGCCTTTGGATTTTACCATGCTAAGCTAAGCCAAAATAATCACGAGCATACCTCATCTTGAAGACGGCACTTAAACAGTACCAGCGGATCGAAGCCACCGGTCTGTGGCGCCCCTCGCCCGATATACAGCGGCGAGAGGTCGTGGTGTCGCTTGGTGAGGCCACGCTGAAGATCTCGGATTTCAACGAACAGGCTCTGACCCATTGGTCTCTGGCCGCGCTGGAACGGCAGAATCCGGGTGTGTTTCCGGCGATCTTCAACCCCGATGGCGACCGGGACGAAACGCTGGAACTGGCCGAAACCGAAACCACGATGATCGAGGCCATCGACCGCCTGCAACGGGCCATCGACCGGGCGCGGCCGCATCCGGGGCGGTTGCGCTGGCTCAGCGTCGCGGGCGTGGTGGCCGCCGTGGCCGCGCTGTTGTTGCTGTGGATGCCGTCGGCTTTGCAAAACCACGTCGTCTCGGTCGTGCCCGAAATCAAACGTCAGGACATCGGCAACGCGATCCTGCACCGGATCGAGCGGGTGTCGGGACGAGGCTGCACCTCCGAGGGCGCAGAGGCGGCGCTGGACCAACTGGCCGCACGCACCGGGGTGCGAAAGGTCATCATTCTGCCCGCCGGGGTGCAGACCAGCCTCAGCCTGCCGGGCGGCATCGTTCTGCTGAACCGGGCCTTGGTCGAGGATCACGAGGATCCCTCGGTCGCGGCCGGATACATCATAGCTGAACGCGCCCGAAACCAGGCGCAGGACCCACTTGACGATTTGCTGGACCGCACCGGCGTCACAACCGCCTTCCGCCTGCTGACGACCGGCGAGCTGACGCCCGAGATCGTCGACAATTACACCGAGCAAGTGCTGGCCGAACCACGCTCGGCCCTGCCCGATGACGATCTGCTGGACGTGTTTGCGCAAGCCGCGCTGCCGTCGACGCCCTATGCCTATGCGATGGATGTCACGGGGGAAACGGTGCTGGGCCTGATCGAGGCCGACCCGATGGCGGGCCGCCCCCTGCAACAGGTTCTGCCGGACCGCGATTGGGTCCGGCTGCAGAATATCTGCGGAGAATAAGCCCTATTTGGTGCCGAACATCCGGTCACCCGCATCTCCGAGACCCGGCATGATGTAACCCTTCGAATTCAACTCGCGGTCCAACGAAGCGGTGACGATTTTCACATCCGGATGCGCCTCTTTCATGCGCGCCACGCCTTCGGGTGCGGCCAGCAGACAGAGGAAACGGATATCGGTGGCGCCAGCCTCTTTCAGCAGATCGATTGCCGCGGCCGAACTGTTGCCGGTGGCCAGCATCGGATCAACGGCAATCACCAGACGATCCTTCAGCCCCTCAGGCGCCTTGAAGTAATACTGCACCGGCTTCAGGGTCTCTTCATCGCGATACAGACCAACAAACCCGACACGCGCCGAGGGGACCAGTTCCAGCACCCCGTCCAGCATCCCGTTGCCGGCCCGCAGGATCGACACCAACGCCAGTTTCTTGCCGGCCAGAATGGGCGCATCCATCTCCTCCATCGGGGTTTCGATGTGGCGGGTGGTCAGCTTCAGCTCGCGCGTGACCTCATAGGCCAGCAGCAGCGTGATCTCGCGCAGCAACTGCCGGAACGCGGCGGTCGAGGTGCCCTTGTCCCGCATGAGCGTCAGCTTGTGTTGCACCAGCGGGTGATCAACGACGGTCAGGTGTTCGCTCATGTTCTCTCCAGTCTTTTCTTGACCCGCGCACGGGTGTCTTCATCACAGAAGGCCGCGTTCAGGGCCGTTTCATTCAGGGCAGCAAAATCTTCGGCCTCCCAACCGAAGGCTTGGCTTAACATCTCATATTCACGCCGCATGGTGGTGTGGAAAAACGGCGGGTCGTCGGTTGAGATAGTGACGTTGACCCCGTGGTCGCGCAACCGGGCAATCGGGTGCGCTGCAATATCTGGGAACAGGCCCAGAACCACGTTCGAGCCCGGACACACCTCAAGCGTCACCTCACGGTCGACCAGTTCGCGGATCAGGTCGGGGTCTTCGATGGCACGAACGCCGTGACCCACACGTTCGACCCCCAGATCGCGCAACGCATCACGCACACTTTCGGGCCCGCCGAACTCTCCGGCGTGGGTGGTCAGGCGCAGCCCGGCCTCACGGGCGCAATCGAAAGCCCATTTGTAATCGCCCTGCGTGCCAAAGGATTCGTTGCCGCCCATACCAAATCCGGTGATCCAGTCCCCCGCAGTCTCGGCGGCGCAATAGGCGCTGCGTTTGGCCTGTTCCGGCCCGAAATGGCGCACGCAAGTCGCGACGCCGCGCAGCGTGATGCCGAACTTGCGCTCGGCCTCATCCGCCGCATCCTGAATGGCATTCAGGTAGTCGCGCCAGGCGTGCAGGTCGCCGCCACCACAGAAATCGGGGCTCAGGAAGGTTTCAGAGTAGACCACACCATTGGCAGCACTTTCCTCGAGGATCGCCATCGTCAGACGACGGAAATCCTCGGGAGTTTTCAACACTTCGCAGGCAGCCTCGTAGACGCTGAGAAAATGCGCGAAGTCGCGGAAGTCATAGCTGCCGTCAGGTTTGAAAATCCCGCTCAGGTCGATGCGTTTTTCATGCGCCAACTGACGGATGAACGCGGGCGGCGCCGCGCCTTCGTGGTGCAGGTGAAGTTCGATCTTGGGCAGATCAGCGACGGTCATAGGAAACTCTTCCCCGGCCCTTGTGCCGGAATGTTCAAGTGAGCCGCGATACTGGCGGCAACGTCGGCGAAATTGATCGCGCCGATCTGACCAGCGCCGTGCCCGGCGATCAGTACGGGCACTTGTTCGCGCGTGTGGTCGGTGCCGATCCAGCTGGGATCATTGCCGTGATCAGCGGTCAACAGCATCAGGTCGCCGGGGCGCAGCCGAGCCAAAATGGCACCGATCTCGCGGTCGAACCACTCCAGCGCGCGGGCGTAACCGCTGATGTCGCGGCGATGACCATAGAGGCTGTCGAATTCGACAAAATTGGCGAAGGTCAAGCTGCCCTCTTCGGCCTCATCGACCAGATCGGACAGGTGCCCCATCAGATCGGCGTCCGAGCCCTTGTGCAGCGTATCGATCCCCTGCATCGAGAAGATGTCGCCGATCTTGCCCACCGCGTGTACGCGCCGCCCGGCATCCTGCGCCCAGTTGGTCAGGACCGGCGCAGGCGGCAGGATGGCGAAATCCTTGCGGTTTGTGGTGCGGGCAAAACCCTGTTCGGGCGAGCCAACAAAGGGCCGTGCGATGACCCGCCCCACTTTCATTTCATGCAGACGCGGGGCCAGCGCCATGCACATGTCCAGCAGGCGGTCGAGGCCAAAGCTCTCTTCATGCGCCGCGATCTGAAAGACACTGTCGGCCGAGGTGTAGCAGATCGGCCATCCCGTGCGCATATGCTCGGCCCCCAACTCGGCAATGATCGCTGTGCCCGAGGCATGACAGTCACCCAGAATGCCGTCGGTTCCGGCGGCCTCGGCAGCAGCGCGGCTCAAATCGGTGGGAAAGGACGGCGTTTTGTCCGGGAAATAGTGCCAGTCCCACGGCACCGGCAGCCCGGCCAGTTCCCAATGGCCCGAGGGCGTGTCCTTGCCCGGAGAAAACTCGCGCGCGCACCCCCACAAACCTCCGGGTTCGGTCAGCAATCCGGGCGTTTCCGCGCTCGAGGCCAAACGCGTCGCGGCCCCCAAGCCAAGCGCATCCAGATTGGGCAGGTTCAGCAGACCAGAACGTCCCTGCTCGGCCCGCCCTTCGGCGCAGGCCTGTGCGATATGGGCCAGAGTGTTCGCGCCGGTATCGGGAGTTTCGCCATTAAAGAACCGATCGGCATCCGGCGCGCCGCCGATGCCTACTGAATCCATTACGACAAGAAAGGCGCGGGTCACGATAGGATCCTTTCATGTACAAGCACCGGCATCTGCCCTGCATCTGGACTGATTGTTATGGCCTTTTTCACCGCCTCAGCGGCCCGTCGCGCGGCGTCTTCACGCGCCGCATGGACTATCGCCAAAGGCGCGCCCTTATCGATCCTGTCACCCAGCCGGGCAATATCCGACAGGCCAACTGCTGGGTCGATCACGTCATCTTCGACCTGCCGACCGCCGCCCAGCGCAACCACGGACAGGCCCAGCGCCTCGCCATCTATTGCGGTGACATAGCCGCTGGTATCAGCGGCCACCTCAAGGATTACGCTGGCTTCGGGCAGGTAGCGGGACCAGTTATCGACAAACTGCAACGGCCCGCCGACAGCTGCCATCATGCGGCCAAACCGTTCGGCCGCGCGGCCGTCGCGGATGACGTCGGTGATCTTGTCCCGCCCTTCATCAGCGGTCGCGAACATGCCCGCATCGGCCAGCAACACTCCGCCCAACTCCGCCGAGATTTCGGCCAAGGGTGCGTCATACGCCTTGGTCAGAACATTCATCACCTCGGCCACTTCCAGCGCGTTGCCCAGCGCGGGGGCTAAAGGTTGGTGCATGTCCGTGATCACGGCCGAGGTCCGGCACCCCGCCGCATTGGCCGTTTCCGTCAGGGCGCGCGCCAGACTGCGGGCATCCTCAAGCGTCTTCATGAACGCGCCAGAGCCGACCTTGACATCCAGCACCAGTGCTTCGGGGCTGGCGGCCAGTTTCTTGGACAGGATCGAGGCAGTGATCAGGTCCAGGCTTTCCACCGTCGCCGTCACATCGCGGATCGCATAAAGCCGCTTGTCCGCCGGCGCTATCTGCCCCGTCGCACCGACAATAGCCGCACCCGTGTCGCGCAGGATCTGGGTCAGACGTTCCTGCCCGATCTGGGTGCTGACGCCGGGAATGGATTCCAGCTTGTCCAGCGTACCACCGGTATGGCCCAGCCCCCGGCCCGAGATCATCGGAACATATGCGCCGAGTTCGGCCAATGCAGGCGCCAAAACCAGAGAAACGCTGTCACCCACCCCACCGGTCGAGTGTTTGTCGATCACCGGGCCGTCGAAATTCCAGCTCAGCACGTCGCCGCTGTCGCGCATGGCGACTGTCAGATCGGCGCGCCCCTGCGCGCCCAGTCCGCCCATGCAGACGGCCATGGCAAAGGCTCCGGCCTGCGCGTCGCTGACGCCGCCATCGGCCAAACCTTGCGCGAACCACGTCAGTTCCGCGCCGGTGGGCACCTGCCCCCGGCGCAGTTTTGCTATGATCGAACGGGCGTCCATGGCCTTAGACATCCTCCATATGCGAGGCGTCGAAAGCCCCCGGAAGCAGGTCGCCGATGGTGGTTTCGAGCTCGGCCCCGTCAACCGTAGCCAGGGTCACCTTGACATCACGCTTGCCGAATTCGGCCAGTTTCTGGCGGCACCCCCCGCAGGGCGGCACCGGTTGCGGAGAGGACGCGACCACGTAAACCTCAGTCAGGCTCTGTTCGCCCGCAGCGACCATGGCGGCGATGGCTCCGGCCTCGGCACAGGTGCCTTCAGGATAGGCCACGTTTTCAACATTGCAGCCGGAATAAACCACGCCCGAGGCCGACCGGATCGCCGCGCCGACCTTGAAATTGGAATAGGGCGCATAGGCTTTTTCCCGGACGGACAGTGCGGCGTCTTTCAAAGTCATGGCGATTCCCCAATTTTTGATCATCTGGTCAGAAAGGCATACCCTAAATGAAACCGACCAGGGAGTTGAAGCCCCGGACAGAAGATTCCCTAACCCAGCGACGTATCGAACGTGCCCGGCAGGGTCACTTCGAGCAGTTCAACATCGTCCGAGGGATCAGCAAGCCGGGTGCGCATACCGGGCGGAATGACAAAAGCGTCCCCCTGTTCAAGCCGGAACGGATCGCGGCCTTCGCCCTCAAGCGTGACTTTCCCGTTCATGACAAAGGTAAAATGGATATCCGTATCGTGGGCCGCCCAGACCGGATCGCCCTGTCCTTTGCGTACAACCTGCACCCCGGCAACGCCCTTGGTGTTCTCGGCAATGGTAGTGTCGCGGCAAATATAGCCCGGCAGACGGAACGGAACCCACTCGGCCCCCTCGGCCTGATTGAAGACGAACCGCTGACCCTGCCATTCCCGATCCGGGCGGTGGTGAGGCGTTGGCAACTCCATCTCATGATCGATCTCGGTGACATGCTCGGCAGGAACGCCGATCTCGATCACCTGCACGTTGTCCGAGGCTTCGAGCACGCGGTGGCGGATCTCTGGCGGCTGGATAAAGCAATCGCCTGCAGTCAGGCGCATCTTGTCGCCCTGATCTTCGTAGACCACGTCGACCCAGCCATGAATGCAGAAGATCAACTGAAACCCGACCTTGTGGAAATGCACCATATCAGGCACGGGCCCACCGTCGGGAATGCGAATATGGCTGGCGATGATCGATCCGCCCAGCCGATCCGGCACCAGATCGCGATAGTGCATTCCTGCCCGCCCGATGATCCACGGCGCCTGATCTTTCAGCCTGCGCACCACGAAGGAATGCACCGTTTCCGGCATGACCAGAGGCGGGTTCAACTTGTCAATCTCAACGCGGGTGCCGTTGGGGGCGACAAGGCTGCGCCGACCCTCTGCGAAGTCATCCGGGGTGCTCGTCAGAATACGCAGCGTACCGGGCGATTCCGGCGCGTCTTTCTCAATCCTCAGACGCAGGCCATGGCCCGAGAACACGGCGATACGCGGGTCATCGGCGGGATAGATCATGTCCATCCGCATCCCCAGAACCTTGGTGTAAAACGGGATATCGTTGCGCAATTCCTGCGTGGGCAGGCGGATTTCAGCTTGGGTCTGGGCGTGCGGTTTGCTCATTGGTGGTCTCATCGGCCTTGGCTTTCGGCCATCCGATCAGAACGGCGGACAAAATGCCAATCGAAAAGAACATCTCAAGCGTTTCTTCCAACACGAACAGACGGGTCGCCATTATGGTCGACATTTCGGTGTCAATGGCGCTGCTGACCTCTTCCAACCCCTGCGCAACGACAGCGCACATGCCGGCCAGAAAGAACACCAGCAGAAACGGCGCCCGTTCCTTCAGCGCCCGCCAGGCGTTCGGAACCCCATGCCAGGCTACCCCGCCCAGCACGATCACCGCCAGAACCACACGCACCACTGTCATATCCAGCAGGACATCCAGACCGTGCAGAATAAAGTAAGGCGTGCTGTCCACGGCATAAATATCGGCCTCAAGCTCTCGTTCCGCCAGCAACAGCAGGACCAAGCCAATATACAGGCGACTGATCCCGCGATACCGGTAGAGCGCCACCAAACCGGCGGCCAACAACGCCGCGGCCGAGCCGGTTTCGATCAGACCGCCCTCTTGGTTGAACACCGCCGCCTGCATCGGCCACAGCGAGATGGCGCACAGTATCACAACACCCAGAACGATTGCCGCGCTGAATGCAGTTCTAAATCTGCGATTGTTCGACGAAAGGGCCGCGCCCATCTCGACGTCTTTCTGATAGCTCATGCCGGTCTTCTCGATGCAAAAGAGGGTGGGTTCGAAAGTCGCGGGACTGTAAATGTTTTGCGGTGGAAATCAAGCGCAGCGGCAAATCGGCCCGCTCTGCGTTCTTGAGTGACGCAGCGTAGCCAAGCCTCGAAAATTAGTTTAGGGCTAAATCAAATTTCTGAAGGGAGCTGAATTTCGATGTCGGATACACCCAGTTTGCGGCAGGCCGCGCTTGAATATCACGCCCATCCAAAACCCGGGAAGCTGGAAATCAAGGCGACCAAGCCGATGGCCAACGGCCGTGATCTGGCTCGTGCCTATTCACCCGGCGTGGCCGAGGCCAGCCTTGAGATCAAGGCGGATGCCGACAACGCGGAACGCTACACAGCGCGCGGCAATCTGGTGGCGGTTGTCTCGAACGGGACGGCGGTTCTGGGGCTGGGCAATATCGGTGCGCTGGCCTCGAAACCGGTGATGGAGGGCAAGGCGGTTCTGTTCAAGAAGTTCGCCGGCATCGACTGTTTCGATATCGAGGTCGATCAGCCCGACCCGGAAAAGCTGGCCGATATCGTCTGCGCGTTGGAGCCGACCTTCGGCGCCATCAATCTCGAGGACATCAAGGCCCCCGATTGCTTTATCGTTGAAAAGCTGTGCCGCGAGCGGATGAATATTCCGGTCTTTCACGACGATCAGCACGGTACTGCTATCGTTGTTGGGGCCGCCGCCAAAAACGCGCTGCATGTGGCCGGAAAGAAATTCGAGGATATCAAGGTCGTCTCTACCGGCGGCGGCGCAGCGGGGATCGCCTGCCTCAGCATGTTGGTGAAACTGGGCGTCAAACGCGAGAATATCTGGCTGTGCGACATTCATGGGCTGGTCTACGAAGGCCGCGCCGAGGACATGAACCCGCACAAGGACCAGTTCGCGCAGAAATCCGACCTGCGCACGCTGGACGATGTCATTGGTGACGCCGACCTGTTCCTTGGCCTCAGCGGCCCCAATGTGCTCAAACCCGAAATGGTCGAGAAAATGGCCAAGCGCCCGATCATCTTTGCGCTGGCCAACCCGACGCCTGAGATTCTGCCGCAAGCCGCGCGTGAGGTCGCGCCGGATGCGATCATCGCCACCGGCCGCAGCGATTTTCCCAATCAGGTCAACAACGTTCTTTGCTTCCCCTTCATCTTCCGGGGTGCACTGGATGTGGGCGCGACAGAGATCAACGACGAAATGCAGATCGCCTGCGTCGACGGCATCGCCGAGATGGCCCGCGCCACCACCAGCGCCGAAGCCGCCGCGGCCTATAAGGGTGAACAACTGACGTTCGGCCCGGATTACCTGATCCCGAAACCGTTTGACCCGCGCCTGGTTGGCGTCGTGTCCTCCTCGGTGGCCAAGGCGGCGATGGAGAGCGGTGTTGCCAAGCGGCCGATCGACGATATCGAAGCGTATAAAGAGCGTCTGAACCAGACCGTGTTCAAATCCGCCCTGCTGATGCGGCCCGTCTTCGAGGCCGCCGCCGTCGCCTCGCGTCGGATTGTATTTGCCGAGGGTGAAGACGAGCGTGTCCTGCGCGCCGCGCAGGCCATTCTGGAAGAGACCACCGAAACGCCCATCCTGATCGGGCGCCCCGATGTCATCAGCGCCCGGTGCGAGCGGCTGGGCCTGACGGTCCGCCCCGGCGAGGATTTCCAGATCGTGAACCCGCAGGATGACCCGCGCTACTATGACTATTGGAATTCGTATCACGCAATCATGCAGCGCCGCGGCGTGACGCCCGATCTGGCCAAGGCGATCATGCGCACGAACAACACCGCGATTGCCGCCATCATGGTGCAGCGGGGCGAAGCCGACAGCATGATCTGCGGCACTTTCGGCGAGTACCGCTGGCATCTGAACTATGTGCAACAGGTGCTGGCCGATGGCGACCTGCGCCCGCACGGCGCACTGTCCCTGATGATCCTCGAAGACGGCCCCCTGTTCATCGCCGACACCCATGTACGGCAATTGCCGACACCCGAGGAACTGGCCGAATCCACAATCGGCGCCGCGCGGCATGTGCGCCGGTTCGGTATTGAACCCAAGATTGCCTTCTGTTCGCAATCGCAATTTGGCAATCAGGCCGAAGGGTCCGGTAAACGTCTGCGCGCCGCGCTGGAAATTCTCGATTCCGAACCGCGCGACTTTACCTATGAAGGTGAGATGAACCTCGATCTGGCGCTGGACCCGGAATTGCGCTCGCGGATATTCCCGAACTCGCGCCTGGACGGCGCAGCAAATGTTCTGATCTTCGCCCATGCGGATGCGGCCAGCGGCGTGCGCAATATCCTGAAGATGAAAGCCGACGGGCTGGAAGTTGGGCCGGTCCTGATGGGCATGGGCAACAAGGCGCATATCGTGACGCCCTCCATCACCGCTCGCGGGCTGCTGAACATGGCCGCTATTGCCGGAACCCCAGTGGCACATTACGGCTAACGCCCGAAACAGAGGCTCGGGTGCCCGCGTCGGCACCTGAGCATATTCTGAGCGTCGGTGATTCTTTGCACGCCGAACTTTGCAGATTTGCAAAAACCCGCACTCTAGACGCGCAACTTTGCCCCCTCAAAACACTTTGCAAAAATTTGCAGGCGAATTTGGCGCGACCTGCAAATATTTTGCGATAAAGTGACGCCCCGTTATCTCCCTCGCTTGTGCGCGCCCCCTTGCCCACCTTACACACGGCGCAAGGGATTTAAGGAGGAGACCAACGTGGCTTATCAGGACGTTTACGAAAACTGGAAATCCGATCCAGAGGCATACTGGATGGAGGCCGCAAAAGGGATTGATTGGATTCAACCTCCGACCAAGGCGCTGTTTGACGACAACGCGCCGATGTATGAATGGTTCTGCGATGCCAAGGTCAACACCTGCTGGAACGCGGTGGACCGCCACGTCGAAAACGGCCGCGGAGAGCAGACGGCCATCATCTATGACAGCCCGATCACCCACACCAAGCGCGAGATTTCTTATGTCGAACTGCGCAACCGCGTGGCCAACCTGGCCGGGGCGCTGCGGGCCAAGGGCGTCCAAAAGGGCGACCGGGTCATCATCTACATGCCGATGATCCCCGAAGCGCTTGAGGCGATGCTGGCCTGCGCCCGTCTGGGCGCCGTGCACTCGGTCGTGTTCGGCGGCTTTGCCAGCAACGAACTGGCGGTTCGTATCGACGACGCCAAGCCCAAGGCGATCATCGCCGCGTCCTGCGGGATGGAACCGGGCCGCGTGGTGCACTATAAGCCCCTGCTGGACGGCGCCATCGACATGGCCAGTCACAAGCCCGATTTCTGCGTGATCTTCCAGCGCGAACAGGAAGTGGCGCGACTGGTCGAGGGGCGTGACTATAACTGGCACGGGTTCCAATACGGTGTCGAACCGGCGGAATGTGTGCCGGTGGACGGCAATGACCCGGCCTATATCCTTTACACCTCGGGCACCACGGGTGCCCCCAAGGGCGTCGTGCGCCCGACCGCGGGCCATCTGGTTGCGCTGAACTGGACGATGAAGAACATCTATGACGTCGATCCCGGCGATGTGTTCTGGGCCGCATCAGATGTGGGCTGGGTCGTGGGGCATTCCTACATCTGCTATGCCCCGCTGATCCACGGCAACACCACCATCGTGTTCGAAGGCAAACCGGTCGGCACCCCCGACGCGGGCACCTTCTGGCGGGTGATTTCCGAGCACAAGGTCAAAAGCTTCTTCACCGCCCCCACCGCCATCCGCGCCGTGAAACGCGAGGACCCCAAGGGCGAGATGCTGGCGAAATACGACCTGTCCTGCCTGCGTGCACTATATCTGGCCGGTGAACGCGCAGACCCGGATACGATCGTATGGGCTCAGGATGCGCTGAAGGTTCCGGTGATCGATCATTGGTGGCAGACGGAAACCGGTTGGGCCATCGCGGGCAACCCCTTGGGGATCGAAGAATTGCCGGTCAAGCTGGGCTCTCCGGCCAAGCCGATGCCCGGCTATGACGTGCAGATTCTGGATGAGGGCGGCCACCCGATGAAGCCGGGCGAACTGGGCGCGATTGCAGTCAAGCTGCCGTTGCCTCCGGGTACCCTGCCAACGCTGTGGAACGCGGAAGAGCGGTTTAAAAGCTCATACCTTAACCACTTCCCTGGCTACTATGAAACCGGTGATGCGGGGATGATCGATGAGGACGGATACCTTTATATCATGGCGCGCACCGACGACGTGATCAACGTCGCGGGCCACCGGCTGTCGACTGGCGGGATGGAAGAGGTACTGGCCGCACATCCCGACGTCGCCGAATGCGCCGTGATCGGCGTGACCGATCAGTTGAAAGGGCAGATGCCCGTTGGCTTCCTGTGCCTGAACGCGGGCTGTGACCGCAACCATGGTGAGGTCGTGCAGGACGTGGTCAAACTGGTCCGCGAAAAGATCGGCCCGGTGGCCGCCTTCAAAAAGGCCGTCGTGGTGGATCGCCTGCCAAAGACCCGGTCGGGCAAAATCCTGCGCGGCACGATGGTATCGATTGCGGACAGCCAGGACTATAAGATGCCCGCAACCATCGACGATCCGGCAATTCTGGACGAGATCACCGTTGCGCTGAAATCCATCGGATACGCACAATAAACACTCTGCGGGTGGTCTCTGGCCGCCCGCGCCTCGTGCCTTTCCCTTGCAACCGCGAACAGGGCCCCTACTGTCTGACCCAGACAATGAGGCCGCATGACACATTCCGACATCTGGCGACTGAGCGCCACAGACCTGACCGCCCTCACCCGCAGCGGAGACCTGAGTGCCGAAGACGCGGTGCGCGCGGCCATTGAGCGGATGCATCAGATCAATCCGGACCTGAACGCGGTGGTCGAGGATCTGGGCACGGAGGCACTGGAACGCGCACGCGGCCTCGATCAGGCTCGGGCGAAGGGAACATCAACCGGACCGCTGCATGGCGTGCCGGTTACGATCAAAATCAATGTCGACCAAAAAGGTTACGCCACATCGAACGGCGTTGTGGCTTTGAAAGACGTGATTGCGCCGGATGACGCTCCGGTCGTGCGTAACCTGCAAGATGCCGGGGCCGTAGTGATTGGGCGGACCAATACGCCAGAGTTCTCGTTCCGTGCGGACACCGACAACCCATTGCATGGCCGCACGCATAACCCCTGGGGGCGACATATTTCGCCCGGCGGGTCCTCGGGCGGTGCCGGGGCCGCCGTGATGGCCGGGGTCGGCGCGCTGGCGCATGGAAACGATATTGGCGGCAGCCTGCGCTTTCCTGCGGCCGCGAACGGAGCGGTCACGGTAAAACCCGGCCTTGGTCGCGTCCCGGCGTGGAACCCCAGCCAGCCGATCGAACGCGGGATACTGGCGCAATCCATGTCTGTGCAGGGTCTGATCACTCGCTGCGCTAACGATCTGCACCTGTCGATGCCCTGCCTGATCGCATCCGACCCGCGCGATCCGTTCCACGTGCCAATGCCTTGGCACGGCGAACCTCTGGACGATCCCATCAAGGTCGCCTTTACCAAAGACACCTTCGGCTATGCCCTGCACCCCGAGGTCGACAAGGCGCTGGACGCGGCGCGCGATGCGCTGGTCGATGCGGGTTATCAGGTCGATGAAGTCAGCCCGCCCGATGTGTTCGACTGTGGCCGAACCGGTTACCGCACACTGATGGGTGAGGTCCTGACCCTGTTAAAAGGCGATATCGAGGCTGCGGGATCCGAGGTCATTCGCGAAATCTTCGACGTCTATTTTCAGGAATTCCCGCCCATCATCGGCACCGACATGATCCAGATGCTGGCCAAACGCACCCATTATGCACGGGAATGGTCGCTGTTCATGCAGGATTACCCCCTGATTCTGTCCCCTTTCCTGCCGCAGCCGTTTTTCAAACCCGACCGTGATACCGAAGGTGTCGAAGGTGTGCACGAGGTTCTGGGCTGCGCAGTTTATTCCTATGCGATGAACTTTCTGGGCCTGCCCGCCGCCAGCGTTCCCGCGCGGCTGGCCGATCTGCCGCAAGGGCCGCAACCGATCAACATCCAGATCGCCGCCCGCCGCTGGCGCGAGGACATGGCGGTTGACGCCGCCGCCGCGATTGAGGCGCGCGTGGGCCAGATGTGCCTGCCGCTTTGGGAAAAAATGGATACGGCCAAGCAGGCCGGAACAAGAAAATAGACCCCGGGGTTTTGCGCCCGGGGTCCTCTTGCTTAAATAAGCCCGGAAATCTGACAACGAGCGTAGCACCACCTACCCTCGCCGGCGCGAAAACTGCGCAATCATTCAAAAACGCCGCTTGGTGGCCACTCACTCCCACCTAGGCGTGTTCTCCGGGCAAGTTAAGATTAACAAAAGATGAATCGAACGCCTGTGAACTGGATCACACAAGAGCAAAAAGGCGCGTTTCCGGGATTTCAGGTGAACTGTTCCGAGATCAGACGCTCTTCCAGCCCATGCCCCGGATCGAACAGTATACGGTGTTGGATTGACGGTTCCGAGCGAATCTCGACCCAGTCGATATCGGCAAAGGACACCGAATCCGCGTCGGCCATGACCGGACGCTTATCGGCGTCCAGCACGTCAAAACGAACCTTGGCGATCTTGGGCAAAAGCGCCCCGCGCCACCGGCGGGGCCGGAACGCGGCAATCGCCGTCAGGGCCAGCACGTCGGACCCAATGGGCAGAATCGGCCCATGTGCCGAATAGTTGTACGCCGTCGATCCGGCCGGCGTTGACAGCAAGGCGCCGTCGCAGACCAGTTCGGCCATCCGCACGCGCCCGTCGACGCTGATCTTCAGCCGGGCTGCCTGCGGGCCCGCGCGCAGCAGCGACACCTCGTTGATGGCCAGTGCCTCGTGCAGTTTGCCGGATTGGTCCATAGCCTGCATCGCCAAAGGGTTGATCACCTCTTCTTCGGCCGCGGCCAAACGCTCCATCAGGTCGTCTTCGTGAAACTCATTCATCAGGAACCCGATGGTACCGCAGTTCATGCCATAAACCGGCGTGTCCAGATGCTGCATGTTGTGCAGCGTGTGCAACATGAACCCGTCACCGCCCAGGGCAACCACCACATCCGCATCTCGGGGGGCCGCATTGCCATACAGCTTTACAAGACTGCTCCGCGCGGTTTGCGCAACTTCGACATCGCTGGCGAGAAAGGCGATTCTCTTTGTCATCTTTTCCGGTTTCCGGTGTTACACATTTGGTTCCGAAACAAACATACCTTTCCCCGATAGGCCAGTCTTGACGCCACAGCGGGCCAAATCGTCGCTTTACAGCTTTTGCAGATGTGCCGTTTCCGATAGGAAATCCGCAAGATTATTCCTGCCATGTGGAGCCCCCATGAACGCCAATCTTCGTGACACCGGTTTTTTCACCCAATCGCTTGCGGACCGTGATCCTGAGCTTTTTGGCTCGATCACATCCGAGCTGGGCCGTCAGCGCGACGAGATCGAGTTGATCGCGTCCGAGAACATCGTCTCTGCCGCCGTGATGGAGGCGCAGGGCTCGGTGATGACCAACAAATACGCCGAGGGTTATCCCGGCCGCCGCTACTATGGCGGTTGCCAGTTCGTCGACATCGCCGAGAACCTGGCCATCGACCGCGCCAAGCAGCTGTTCGGCTGTGAGTTCGCCAACGTGCAGCCGAACTCGGGCAGCCAGGCCAACCAGGGTGTGTTCCAGGCGCTGATCCAGCCCGGCGACACCATTCTAGGCATGAGCCTGGACGCTGGCGGTCACCTGACCCACGGCGCCGCGCCCAACCAGTCGGGCAAGTGGTTCAAGGCCGTCCAGTATGGTGTGCGCAAAGAAGACAACATGCTGGATTACGATCAGGTCG
>NZ_JBQGAI010000003.1:0-441173 GCF_056542745.1 Ruegeria sp. AB10
CAAGATGCCCACCGTCTCTCCGATGCGTCTCAACCGTCTCTCCGGCCCGTCTCCATCGTCTCTCCGATGCGTCAGCACCGCCTCAGCAGCGCCGGTGAAGGGGGTTCTAAGTATAACCAGCACTAGCCGCAAGCAGAAAAATCGAGAAACTAGCAAAAAACCGCAAAATCAATTTTTTATCAAACAAAACAACATGTTGAATTGTGTCAGATTGAGCCAATCACGCATTCCCGTACAGGCCCTACCCCGAATCTCGGCTTTTGCACAGGGTTACCCACAGACTCGGCGACGAGTCAGGCGGAATCGGCCTCACGCGGCCGAGTCAGCAGGCCTGCAAACGGAAGACGCAGCAGCAACAGGCCAACGATCAGGGACAAATAGACCAGCGGCTCGATCTGAAATCCCTTGGCCAGCATGACATAGTGCACCCCTCCCAACACTGCCGCCGGGAAGACCAGCCGCTGCAGGCTGCGCCATCGGGGGCCCAGCTTGCGCACAGACAGATTGTTGGACGTCACCGCCAGCGGCAACATCAGGACAAACGCGGCCATGCCAACCGTTATATAGGGACGTTTGAGAATATCGGCCCAGATTTGGCTGGGCACCTGCACATCCAGAACCAGCCACACCAGCAGATGCAGAGTGACATAGGTGAATGTCAGCACACCAAGAGCCCGGCGAAACTTGAGCAGGTTCAGCCCAAGCAATCGCCGCAGCGGGGAAATCGCCAGCACGGCAATCAACAACTGCAGCGCCAACTCTCCGTACCGGTGTTCCAGCGCCTCGATCGGCTCAACGCCCAAACCGCCGGTCAGGGCCTGATAGAACAGCCACGGGGCCGGAAGCACCCCCAGCAGATATACCGCCCAGACGGGGATGCGGCGCAATATCTGATTCAACCGCTGCATGGGTTTAATAGTATTCCGACAGATCCATACCTTCGTACAGGCCTGCGACCTCTTTCTCATACCCATTATACATCAGGGTCGGGATCCGCTTGGCAAAAAGGCCACCACCAATCTGACGTTCCGAGGCCTGCGACCAGCGCGGATGATCCACGTTCGGGTTCACATTACTATAAAAGCCATATTCGCGCGGGTTGGACATGTTCCAGCTGGTGGGCGGTTCGACATCCGTCAGGGTGATCCGCACAATCGACTTGATCGACTTGAAGCCGTATTTCCATGGCACCACCAAACGCAGAGGCGCGCCGTTCTGGTTCGGGATCGGACGGCCGTAGATACCGGTGGCCATGATCGTCAGCGGGTGCATCGCCTCATCCAGACGCAGGCCTTCGCGATAGGGCCAGTCCAGAATCGGATACTGCACGCCCGGCATCTCATCGGGTATCAGGGCGGTTTCAAAGGCCACGTATTTGGCGCTGTCCTGCACACCTGCCATGTTCAGCAGATCGGCCAGCTCGAACCCGTTCCACGGGATCACCATCGACCAGGCCTCGACACAGCGGAATCGATAGATGCGCTCCTCGACCGTCATCTCGGACATGATATCCCTGAAATCGTAATCGCCGGGATTGTCGACCAGCCCGTCGATCTTGACGCTCCATGGTTCGGTGGTCAGGGCACCGGCATATTTGGCCGGATCTTCCTTGCGGGTCCCGAACTCATAAAAGTTGTTGTACGAGGTGATCTCTTCCCAGGTGTTCGGCTCCAGTGCCTCCTGCGCAGCAGCCCCCCGCGTCATCCCTGCCAGCCCGACACCCGCCAGCCCGGCCATGACCTGGCGCCGGTTCAGAAACGCCGCCCGTGGGGTGACGTCGGCCTGTGTCAGTGTATTGGTCCAGCGATGCGCCATATATGTCTCCAGTCGTCAAATATCCTCAGAGAGTGAGGTAATCCGCTGATAGCACAGAGCCAAGGAAACAGGCGTCACGATTGAGAGACGAGATTGTAACGTATCAGACACCGCAGCCCGTCGCGGCGATTCCAAAATGACACATTGCCGCCCTGCATTTGACAATCCCTTCTGAAAAGAACTGGCACAGCCTGCGCGGCTTCGATACGTCGACATATAAACGAATACCGATCAGAGATTATTTCAGTGCTGTTTGCCAAAGCCTTCCCTTTGTCCCTGTCCATTTGCTGGCGTCTGGCCGTTGTCCTGCCGGTCATGCTGATCGGTTTGACCCTCTATAACCTGGTCGGCGCCCTGGTCGGGTTTTTGCTGGGCCTCATCTTCCCGCCATTTGCGTTCATTGTGACCTTTTTGATCATGGCCTCTTCCAGCGTCGTTCCGACCCTGCTTGGGACAAGGATGGGGTTGCAGGTCAAAGGCGTGAAGCCCAGCACAGGCATCAAGGGTCTGTTCACCCCTGCGGTGATCTATGGTGCCGTCGAGGGCGTAAGCGTGACGCTTATCATTGGCGTGATCGTTGCGGCATCACTTTTCGTGATTTCACCGGACATTCTGCAACAGAGCGAAGTCGCCGAGCTGGCGCTTGAATATGTCGACCCGACCTGGGCCCTTCCGGGGCTGCTGGGGTTGCTTGCGGTCTTTCTGTCGGTGTGCTCGATCCGGGCCAGCCTGCTTGTGCCGATCACATCCGCCTCGATCGGGCGGGACCCGGACGGTATGCACTATACCCCCTTCCGGCATTTTCGGGCGTCGTTCGGCCCGCTGTTTGCGCTGACGATCTTCAGCTATGTCGGGATGTTCGTCCTGCACGCACTTCTGATCGCGCTGATGATCGCCATGGATTATTTCGGGTCCTTGCAGGCTGAGCTGCAGGAGCTTGAAGACATGACCAAGGGCATGGCCTCGATCCGGCCTCTCTGGTCGCTGCTTGGCCTGTTCGTACTCTACATGCTGATTGGGACATGGGCTTTCAGCCTGCAATGCGCCGGTGGCGTACTGGGGTATCTGCGTTTGCGCGACACGGCTCCGAAATTGGCCGAGGTGATCGAGGCCAATCAAAAGCCCAAAAATGAGCCCGAGGACACCCCACGGATGAGCGCGGATGACCTGCGCGCCCTGCGCAAAAGCCGCCAGGCAGGCCATTACTGAACCCGTCCTGCGCACGCATTTACCGGCGGGGCTGCGGCCATCCCGGGCTTTACAACGCATGCGACAAAAACGCAGGCTGACTCCCAGGTACTGAAGACGAAAAGCGGATGGCCTGCCCATCCCAACAGTTGAAGACCCTCAGAGGGAGAAGACGAATGTGTGACATTTGCGTAATGAACGCCGTCAAGGATCGGATGCTGTCGCGGCGGGACTTCTTCAAAGCCGCTGCTGCCACTGGCGTAGCCGCCGCCGCAACCGGAACCGCCGCGCCCCCGGCGCTGGCCGCAGGTCATAGCGGGGTCGAGGATATGACCCACGCAATCAGCCCCGACTTCCCAACCTTTTTCGGAGAGCCGGGATACGCGACCGAACAGATTTTCAACATCGCGGACCACGGTGTCAACATGCTGCGGATGGTGGTGAACGAACACACCGGCACGCATATTGATGCACCTTTGCATTTCTCGGCAGACGGGGCCTCGGTGGACGAAATCCCGATCTCGGATCTGGTGGCACCGCTCTGTGTCGTGGACATCGCGGCGCGCGCAGCCGAGGACGCAGACACGCTGCTGACACCAGATGACCTGAAGGCGTGGATCTCGGCCAATGGCGATATTCCGGACGGTGCGTGCGTTGCGCTCTATTCCGGCTGGGCCGCCAAGGTCGACAGCGATGCCTATCGCGGATTTGACGGTGAAGCACAGCATTACCCCGGTTTCCACGTCGAGGCCGCGCAGATGCTGATGGAGGAAACCGGCGCGCGGTCGATCGCATCGGACACGCTGTCGTTGGACCACGGCATTTCAAAGGATTTCGCCACGCATTATGCGTGGCTGCCATCCGGCCGCTTCGGGATCGAAAACATGGCCGGTCTGAACCGGGTGCCGGCCGCCGGTGCCACGCTGGTCATCGGCGCGTCCAAACATGTCGGCGGTACGGGCGGTCCGGCGCGGATATTTGCACTGATATAAGGCCGTTTCTGACCCGCCTTTGCAGGCGGGTCTTTTGCCCCCTCTCAAGCTACTACTATGATGAAAGACCATCCCTCCCCCACCTTTGGCCTGATCAGCCCCGAGGCCGAGGCCTTTGCCGCCCAGGCCCCGAGCCGCGATCTGAGCCAGCCTCTGGACGACATTCGGGCCATGTTGCGCAAGGAAAGCGAACGGGGATGCGCGTTGGTGCTTGAAAAAACCGGCGTCACCCTGTCCGAACGGATCATCGCAGGCGTGCACTGCATGGTCATCACGCCGCCAGAGCCGCACGCGGGCCGCAAACTTGTCTATCTGTTCGGCGGCGGGTTCACCTTGGGCAGCCCGTTCGAGGACCTGCCGATTTCCGCCTCACTCGCCGCGAAAACCAGGGCTGTGGTGATTGCACCCCACTACCCGCTGGCCCCGGAACACCCTTACCCGGCCGCGCTTGATGCCTGTACTGCGGTGATCTCTTCGGTTCTGGATGAAACGCCGGGCGCTTGCCTGTGCGGAGAATCCGCTGGCGGCAATCTGGCACTGGCGGCGCTTCACCGCCTGCGTGCATCTCATGGACCGCAGCCAAAGGCGCTGGCCCTGCTGTCGCCGTTTGTCGATGTACTCAACCCCGGAGACAGCGGACAGGCTGACCGCGACCCGTTCCTCAACCAGTCGGAAATCGAGTTTTTCCGGTCCTGCTACGTGCCCCAGAACGCCGACCCGACGCACCCTGACATCTCACCGATCTACGGTCCGTTCGACGCCGATTTTCCGCCCGTCTTCCTGACCAGCGGAACCCGCGATCACCTGCTGAGCGGTTGCGTGCGTCAGTACCACCTCCTGCGCGAGGCGGGTGCGGACTGCACCCTGCGCATTTGGGAGGGCATGTGGCATGTCTTCGAGTTCTACCCGGATATCCCCGAGGCCGATGCGTCCCTGACAGAAATCGCAGAATTCCTGAACCGGCACTTTGCCGGGACATAAGAAAGACCCGCCGAGATGGCGGGTCTTTTTCGTTTTCAGATGTACGTTAATGCACCACGGCATCATCCGGGCGGGGCCGTTCCGACGTCCCCAGCCGATCACCGATGATCAACCCCTCGGCCCCGGCGGTGACAGGAACGGTCTCGCCATCCTTTATCTCACCGGCCAGCAGCGCCTCGGCCAGCGGGTTCTGCAAGGCGCGCTGGATCACGCGTTTCAGCGGGCGGGCCCCAAAGACCGGATCATAGCCTTCGTTCGCCAGCCATTCCTTGGCGCCATCGTCCAAGGCCAGCTCGATCTTGCGGGCGGCCAGACGTTTCTGAAGACGTGCCATCTGAATATCGACGATGCCATCCATGTCGGCCCGCTTGAGACGGTCGAAGATGATGGTCTCGTCCAGACGGTTCAGGAATTCCGGCCGGAAATGCGCCCGAACCGCATCCATCACATCTCGTCGCGCCTGTGCGCTGTCCGCGCCTTCGGGCAACTGGCTGAGCGCTTGAGAGCCGAGGTTCGACGTCAGGATGATCAGCGTCTGCTTGAAGTCCACGGTGCGGCCCTGACCATCGGTCAGAACGCCATCATCCAGAACCTGCAGCAGCACGTTGAACACATCCGGGTGCGCCTTTTCGACCTCGTCAAACAGCACGACCTGATAGGGCCTGCGCCGCACGGCTTCGGTCAGCACACCGCCTTCGTCATAACCGACATAGCCCGGAGGGGCACCGATCAGACGGGCGACCGCGTGTTTCTCCATGAACTCGGACATATCGATGCGGACCATCGCATTGTCGTCGTCGAACAGGAAGTTCGCCACAGCCTTGGTCAACTCGGTCTTACCCACGCCGGTGGGCCCGAGGAATAGGAACGAACCCAGCGGACGGCCTTCATCATTCAGGCCTGCTCGCGCACGGCGCACGGCGTTGGCCACGGCGGTCACCGCCGCATCCTGACCGATGACGCGGGAATGCAGATCGTCTTCCATCCGCAGCAGCTTCTCACGCTCACCTTCCAGCATTTTCGAGGTCGGAATACCAGTCCAGCGTTCGACAACAGAGGCAATCTGTTCCGGGCGCACCGTTTCCTCGGCCATCATGGCGTTGCTTTCGGCGTTCTCAGCCTCGGTCAGCTTTTTCTCAAGTTCGGGGATGACGCCGTAGGACAGCTCACCGGCCTTGGCCAGATTGCCTTCGCGCTTGGCGATCTCCAGATCAGCCCGCGCCTTGTCGAGCTGTTCTTTCAGATCCCGCGCACCGGCGAGCTTATCGCGTTCGGCCTGCCATTGGGCGGTCATCTCGGCGGATTTCTCCTGCAGATCGGCCAGATCCTTTTGCAAGGTGTCCAGACGATCCTTCGATGCCGCGTCATCCTCAAGTTTCAGCGCCTCTTCCTCGATCTGCATCTGCAGAATCTGACGGTCGAGTTGGTCCAACTCCTCCGGCTTGCTATCCACCTCCATCCGCAGACGCGACGCCGCCTCATCAACAAGATCGATGGCTTTGTCGGGCAGGAACCGGTCGGTGATATAGCGATGCGACAGGGTCGCCGCCGAAACCAGCGCCGAGTCGGAAATCCGTACGCCGTGGTGCAGCTCGTACTTTTCCTTGATGCCGCGCAGGATGCTGATCGTGTCCTCGACCGTCGGTTCGGCCACCACTACGGGCTGGAACCGGCGCGCAAGGGCCGCGTCTTTTTCGACGTATTTGCGATACTCATCCAGCGTGGTTGCACCGATACAATGCAGCTCACCCCGGGCAAGCGCAGGCTTGATCAGGTTGGCGGCATCCATCGCGCCGTCGGATTTACCGGCACCAACCAGCGTGTGCATCTCGTCAATGAACAGGATGATCTCACCAGCGGCCTCGGTGACTTCGGTCAGAACGGCTTTGAGGCGTTCTTCGAACTCACCACGGTATTTCGCACCGGCAATCAGCGCGCCCATGTCGAGCGCCAGCAGCTTCTTGTCTTTCAGCGATTCCGGCACGTCACCGTTGATGATGCGCAGGGCCATACCCTCGGCAATCGCGGTTTTACCGACGCCGGGTTCCCCAATCAGAACCGGGTTGTTCTTGGTCCGGCGCGACAGCACCTGCATCGAGCGGCGGATTTCCTCATCCCGCCCGATGATCGGGTCGATCTTGCCCTCAGCCGCAGCCTCAGTCAGGTCGCGCGCGTATTTCTTGAGCGCGTCATAACCTTCCTCGGCGCTCGCGCTGTCAGCGGTGCGACCCTTGCGGATGTCGTTGATCGCCTCGTTCAGTTTCTGTGCGGATACGGCACCGGCCTCCAACGCATCCTTGGCCTTGGATTTCACCATGCACAGCGCCATCAAAACGCGCTCGACCGGTACAAAGCTGTCGCCCGCCTTGGTGGCAATCTTCTGCGCCTCATCCAGAACCTTGGCGGTCTGGCCATCCAGATACACCTGGCTCGCGTCACCGCTGACCTTCGGAATCTTGGCCATGGCGGCATCCAGCGCCTCGACCACGCGGCTGGGCGCGCCGCCCGCGCGTGTGATCAGGTTGCTGGCCAGCCCCTGATCGTCATCCATCAATGCTTTCAATATATGTGTGGGCTCCAGCCTCTGGTGCCCCTCGCGCAGCGCAATGGTCTGCGCCGCCTGCACGAATCCCCGTGCCCGCTCGGTGAACTTGTTTAAGTCCATAGTGGTCTCCTTCTCTAAGCGCCCAGGATGTCTACGCCCGCTTGGCGGCACGTGCTGGTCTGGGCCTCACATTCAATCTGGGAAATATCTTCGTCTGTTCAAGAGGCTAAACCATAGAATCCGAGCTTATCGCCGAGGTACCGAATAGACCGTGTAACCCCCGGTATTCGCCACTTGCCGCGCCCCATACATCTCGACCAAGGACTGTGCCGCTTCACTGCCGGTCGGGCAGGATACAAGGTCCGCCGCATCATCCAGAAAATCTATGGTAAAGGCGGTTTCACCGGTCAGCTGACAATCGTCATCTGTGGACCGGTAGCCGCGTACAAGGCGCAGATCATCATTGGTCGGCGATACCACGAACGTGTCCGCTGCCTCGGTCTCAAGCGGCATGTCCTGACAGGCCGCCAAAACCAGAACGAGCCCCACTACAATCCGTGCTTTCATATTCCCCCCCATCTGAAATACGCATCTGAATGACCGGCACCATAGCACAGTCCGGTTTATGCGGCTTGATTCCCGTCACCCTTCGGTCCCGCATGGACAGACGCGCCCGAACCCGTTAGGACGCAGACGTTTGCCAAAAAGGAGCTTGCCCCATGACCGTTCCCGCGTCCGATGACCGCCTGATTGTTGCCCTTGATGTCCCAAACGCCCTGCAAGGGCTGGCCATGGCCGAGCGGCTGGGCGATGCGGTATCCTTTTACAAGATCGGGCTGGGGATGCTGACCGGAGGCGGGCTGGCCCTGGCCAATGAGCTCAAGCAGGACCACGGCAAGCGCATCTTTCTGGACATGAAGCTGTTCGATATCGGCAATACGGTGGAAAACGCCGTGCGGGGGTTGGCGCAGTTCGATCTGGATTTCCTGACCGTGCATGGCGACCCGCATGTGGTGCGCGCCGCAAAAGAGGGCGCCTCGGGCAAAGACCTTAAGATTCTCGCGGTGACCATCCTGACCTCGCTGAACCGCGACGACCTGGATGCCAGCCTGCTGAAACAGGGCGACGTGCAGGATCTGGTGGTCGAACGTGCGGCCCGCGCGCTTGAGGCCGGGGCCGATGGCGTCATCGCCAGCCCGCAAGAAGCCGCCCTGATCCGCGCCCTGCCGCAAGCCGAGGGCCGTCTGATCGTCACCCCCGGCGTCCGCCCCGCAGGGGCTGCTTTGGGCGATCAGAAACGCGTTGCAACCCCGGCCAGCGCCATTGGCGACGGTGCAGATCACATCGTTGTCGGACGCCCGATCTATCAGGCAGAGGACCCGAAAGCGGCGGCGCAGGCGGTTCTTGACGAGTTAAATTCCTTGACACAGCACTGAGGCACCCCGCCAAATCGGCGGGTTCTTGCGCCCAAAAGCGCCGCCAACCAGTTGACCTTGCGTCACTTTCCCGTTGATCCGCGCCAAATCGTCCCTGTGCCTAAAAACACACATGAAAAACTCGAGATTTCCTTCTGTGACCTGGGTCCTATCGAAATCGGTGGTTTTGCGCGATTCTGGGGCTGTGATACTCCCCGCGGACCATCTCTTCCTGAGGTCCGTCACCTCCCCCCGCCACTTTGCGGGGGGTCTTCTTTAGGACAGCGTTGTGACCTTTGCACCCGCCGGCACTTTGCGCCGCAGCCGGGGCTGGTATAAGTAAGCCGCTGACTGGATCGCACGGAAGGCGGGAACATTACATGCCCGGTCTCTGCCGAGATTGCCTGACCACTTTGACCGATGAACGGCGCTGCCCTGCCTGCGGCAGCCCGCGGGTAAAGACACATCCGGAACTGTTCGACCTGTCCATCGCACATATGGATTGCGACGCCTTTTATGCCTCGGTCGAGAAACGCGACAATCCGGAGCTGACCGACAAGCCGGTGATCATTGGCGGCGGCAAGCGGGGCGTTGTGTCCACCGCCTGCTACGTCGCCCGCATTCGCGGTGTCCGGTCGGCCATGCCGATGTTCAAGGCCCTGCAACTGTGCCCCGAGGCGGTGGTGATCAAGCCGCGCATGTCGGTCTATGCCGAAGTCTCGCGCGAGATCCGCAAGATGATGGATGAGCTGACCCCTGTGGTCGAGCCGCTGTCGCTGGACGAGGCCTTCATGGACTTGTCCGGCACACAGCGCCTGCACGGTGCGCCACCTGCCGTAATGCTGGCACGGCTGGTGAAGCGGATGAAGGATGAGCTGGGCGTGACCGGCTCGATCGGGCTGTCGCACAACAAGTTTCTGGCCAAGGTGGCCTCGGATCTGGACAAGCCGCGCGGGTTTTCGGTGATCGGTCAGGCGGAAACGGCGGATTTCCTGTATGACAAGCCGGTACGGCTGATTTGGGGCATTGGCCCGGCCGCACAGGAATCGCTGGACCGCGCCGGTATCCGCAGCTTTTCCGACCTGCTGCGCTGGGATCAGGAGGCGCTGACCGCGCGGTTCGGGTCGATGGGATACCGCCTGTGGCATCTGGCCCGCGGGCAGGACAAGCGGCGTGTCTCGGCGCATGAGCCGATGAAGTCGATCAGCAACGAGACCACGTTTTTCGAAGACACCGCCAGCCTGGACATTCTGGACGGTCACTTGTGGCGGATGTCGGAAAAGGTTGCCGATCGCGCCAAGGCCAAAGCTCTGGCCGGGCGGGTCGTCACGCTGAAACTGAAACGCGCCAATCACAAGATCATCACCCGCCGCCTGTCCCTGCGGGACGCGACGCAGATCGCCGACCGAATCTATCGCACCGCCCGAGGGCTGTTCGATCAGGTCGGGGATCAAGGCCCCTACCGCCTGCTGGGTGTTGGCCTGTCCGATCTGTGCCCCGAGGATCAGGCAGACATCTCCGGCGACCTGCTGGACCCCGGCGCCACCCAGAGATCACAGGCCGAGCGCGCCACCGATGAAATCCGGCGTCGTTTCGGTAGCGATGCGATTGTTAAGGGCCGGGCTCTGCGCTGAGGTCACTCGGCGGCCAGACGCAGAGAACCCTCGCCGATACCGGCGATGTCCCGGATGACCGCGCGCAATATCTCCTGAAACGCGGCAAAGTTCTCATTCGGCTCGATTCGGGCCTCATCCATATACAGCGCCCGGTCGATCTCGATCTGCACCGCGTGCTGATCACGGGTGGGGCGGCCATAGGTCTGGGTCACGTATGCCCCGGCAAAAGGCGTGTTGCGCGCCACGCTCAGCCCGGCGGCAACAAAAGCCGCTTCGATCCGGTCCACCACTTCAACCGAAGCCGACGCCCCGAACCTGTCACCCAGCACCACATCCGGTCGTCTGGTCCTTGGGTTGCTGACCATGGCAACGGCCTCATGCGGCATCGAATGACAATCGACCAGGATTGCCTGCCCGAATGCGTCATGCGATTCGGCGAGCAGGGATTTGATGCGGGCATGATAGGGCCGCCAGCAGGTGTCGATACGCAGGCGGGCCTCATCCATCGTCAGCTTACCGCGGTAAATCGCACGCCCGTTGGCAACCACGCGGGGAATCACCCCCAGCCCCGAGGCCACACGCGGGTTATGCCCGGACCGGCGCGCACCCTGAATCAGCGCCGGGTCCAGCTCCTCGGCGCTGCGGTTCAGGTCCAGATAGGCGCGCGGCATCACCGCCGAGATCATCGGCGCGCCAAAATCGGCCGCTGCGGAAAACAGCTGATCCACAAAGGCATCTTCCGAGGATCGAATCACATTCTCGCTCAGAACCGTGCGATTGAGCATCGATTCAGGGTAGTTCCGACCACTATGCGGAGAGGAAAACACCACGCAGGACGTGCGGCTGGCGGGCATATCCAATACATAGGGCGTATTCTGCATGATGACTCCTTGTTCGGTTTCAACATAGACCGGAAAATAGTTCTACCAAACCCCTTGAACCCCTTTGCGACTCCTTTTATAGACCCCGCTACCGGCGCGGGGTTCCGCGCCCCATTTCGTTATGGGGCAGGGCAACGCAAAGGTTTAAGTGGGCGGTTAGCTCAGCGGTAGAGCACTTCGTTGACATCGAAGGGGTCACAAGTTCGATCCTTGTACCGCCCACCATCGTTTCGCTGTTCCGGGGGTCCGGGACACCCGCTAACCCAGGCGCTGGCCACGTCTTTGATGAAGGCGCCGCAGATTGGAGACAGACCAATGAAGGTCAAGAACTCGCTCCGCTCGCTCAAGAACCGGCACCGCGACTGCCGGATTGTGCGTCGCAAAGGCCGCGTCTACGTGATCAACAAGACGCAGCGCAAGTTCAAAGCTCGTCAGGGCTGAGAACTGCACATAGCCGTTTAAAGAAACCGCGCCTTCGGGTGCGGTTTTTTTGTTGGAATGCCTGTCGTGCAGGCCAAGCAGATTCTCCTGAGCACTGACATCTTATTCGGCCGGTTCACAAGATCGCCTCGGGTAAGAGCAACCCGCTTGCCTGAGCTAGGCCGCAGAGCGCCCGCGCACCTTTTTCCAGCGATCAGCACCAAAAGGCCATGAGGTCAGACCTGCGAAATCCGAAGCTGCAAAACGCGCCATAGGGCCGGATGTGTCGGGATAGTGGCAGCCGGGAAACAACTGATGATTGTTTCCCGGACCCCAATTGATCGCAGCAAGAACTCGAATAGTGTGCCCTGCAGACGCAACTGTAAGCTGTTGTAGTTTAATAAAAAAGGAGAGTACGGATGGCTGAAAAGGAAATGGGGTTCGACCTGAAAAACCTGAGCCCCAAAGGCAAGGTGATTCTGGCGGGTATTTGTGGCGTGATTTTTGCATTACCGATGAGTTACTACTTTCAGTCGGATTGGGATTTTGGACACATACGTTTCGGTGACTACCTAATCTATCTGCTCACTGACCCCGGACTCATAAGTATGAAGGGTGGTTTGGGTCCGGTGTTCCTTGCAATGTTCATATTTGGCGGGGGGGCTGCCGGGGCGGCCTACTACCTGACAAAAAATCAAACCACGACCGAGTAAAAGACATTGTGCCGGGGCGGGTGAATTGCCCGCCCCTGTTGTCCACGCCGAGATACTGCGTTTGCAAAACAAAGGTCTCGAGATGATCGCGGCCTTTATGTGGTTTCATGAAATGGAAAATGGGCACTACGTGACGCTCGCCGAGGAAACCTGTGAAATGTTCAGCGCCGCTCTTTTCGGAGCTTGCGGGCTGAAACAAATTGCGCTGGCGTCCGGGCCGTCAGCTCCAGTTGAATAAGCCACAAGACCGCGGGGCCGTATTGTATTGCAGCGCCTCCTCCGGTCTTCGGTCAGGACTTAGCCTCTGGGCGTTGTGAGCAACGGTACCGCAGGGACAATTCTGACAGCCTGCGTCCCGTTTGCACGCTCACAAACATAAATCACATGTGGCGTCCGCTCTGCGTTCCCTGCGCGAATAAAGTCTACAAAGTGTTCGCCGCCTGCAGTGGCACATGCGGTTTTCCAATTTGCGATGTCCTGCTCTTCCGTCATCGACCAGCTCAGGCCGGGAAGGATGGTTAGCGCAATTGCCAGAAGGTTTTTCATGATCGTTACCCTATTTACTCTCAAACACTCGTTTATTTACTCCCCGCTCGCACGATCGGAGACGGTCGATTGCGGGTCAACCCACCCGTATTACTGCAACATCAGATACCCGCACGAGGGACGTGTCATTTGACTCGGTTGTGTGTTGGGATATCCAGCCTGCCAACAGAGGTGCTTTGTTGGCCTGATCGGAAAAGTTCAACTCAGGGGAACGCTCATTCGCAAGATTCGAAGGTAAGCTTTTGCCCGCAAGGTTCAAAGCGGCCTGCAATCCGGTGCGGCCTTGATCAAGCCCCTGCGAACACACAGCGCCTGACGCTGCACGGGCCGGAATAAAAAACTCGATACTCACTTCACAACACTTTCTTACTCGTTGAACGCCCAACACCCGACGTTACCAACCCACTACATATAGTATCCCTTGTAAATGAATGTGACGAATTTATGTCTGAAACCCGGGGTCGCGCGGATTTACCATAAAGTTTACGTGTCTTGGTAAATACAAACCCTGGACCAAATCCGCGTTGACGCTCTTGGGTCCCTTCTGGATACCCTTATACACATGGCAGGCTTTCACGGAACGCGCTTGTGGCAGCCGCTACCAACCCAACCCTCAAGCGGTTCGCGCACTTGGCGCCACCAGACAGCGACCATTTGACCAACTAATTTTGTCGGATTTCCTTGCATCCCCCTCGGAATCGTATCATTGACCGTTTCAGTCAGAAATATTCTGCCACAGCTTTCAAAGTTGGGAGACATGATGCTGAAATCCTCTACCTGCGTTGCCGCCGCCCTGACGGCCCTGATCGCAACCTCTGCCGCTGCCGAGGGGGAACTGAACCTCTATTCCTCGCGCCATTACGACACCGACGAAAACCTGTACGGTGATTTCGAAAAGGCGACCGGTATCACCATCAACCGCATCGAGGGCAAGGCCGATGAGCTGATCGCCCGGATGGAAGCCGAAGGGGCAAACTCGCC
The DNA here is from genome assembly GCF_056542745.1 of Ruegeria sp. AB10. Lineage (NCBI taxonomy): Bacteria > Pseudomonadati > Pseudomonadota > Alphaproteobacteria > Rhodobacterales > Roseobacteraceae > Ruegeria > Ruegeria sp. AB10. The sequence goes on from NZ_JBQGAI010000003.1 coordinate 14,094, forward strand.
CGCAGACATCCTGCTGACCGTCGACACCTCGCGTCTGGCGCGCGCCAAGAATGCGGGCATCCTGCAATCGGTCGACAGCGCCGTTCTGGAAGAGCGTATACCCGCCAACCTGCAGGACACCGATAATGAGTGGTTCGGCTTTTCCCAGCGCGGCCGCATCATCTTTTTCGACAAGGAAAACGTGGCCAATCCGCCAGCCACCTATGCCGATCTGGCCAAGCCGGAATACAAGGGCCTGATCTGCATCCGGTCGTCCAGCAACACCTATAACCAGACCCTGCTGGCCTCGATCATCACCCACGAAGGCCCCGAGGCCGCCAAGGCCTGGGCCGAAGGCATCGTCGCCAACATGGCGCGCGACCCGCAGGGCGGCGACACCGACCAGCTGCGCGGCATCGTTTCGGGTGAGTGCGACATCGCCGTGTCGAACACCTATTACTTTGCCCGCGCCATCCGCAAAGACGTCAAAGGCGTGTCCGCTGACATCGACTCGATTGGCTGGGTCTTCCCCAACCAGGACAGCACCGGCGCGCATATGAACCTGTCAGGCGCAGGTGTGGCCGCGAACGCTCCGAACAAGGAAAACGCGATCCTGTTCCTGGAATACCTAGCCAGCGACTCGGCCCAGAAATACTTCTCGGCGGGCAATGACGAATTCCCGGCGGTCGAAGGCGTGGAACTTGTGGACTCGGTCAAGGCACTGGGTGAGTTCAAGGCCGATGAGGTGAACCTGTCCGAGGTCGCCAAGAACCTGCCCGAGGCGCAGAAAATCTTCAACGAAGTTGGCTGGAACTGATCCGGACAACAATCCAAATCAAAGGACAGGGCGCAGAGGCTTCTGCGCCCTTTCTTGTTGCGCAACATTTACTTTTAATCAATAATCCCAAAAATGAATAACTTTCCCGTATCTGATCTATGCTGGACGATCTTTCAAACCGCCTTGCCAACCGTCTGAACGAACTTCGCCGGGGTCATGGTTGGTCGCTGGACCAATTGGCCGAGCGCAGCGGTGTCAGCCGGGCCACCCTCTCGCGGATGGAAAAGGGGGATGTCAGCCCCACCGCGGAAACACTGGGGCGGTTGTGTGCGGCCTATGGCCTGCCGATGTCCCGCCTGCTGATGATGGTCGAGGACAGTTTCGACCCGCGCGTACCCTTCGAGCGGCAACCGGAATGGTGCGATCCCGAAACCGGGTTTACCCGCCGGTCGGTGTCTCCGCCGGCCACCGGTCTCAGCGCCGAGGTTCTGGAAGGCCATCTACCACCCGGCACGGTGATTACCTATGACACGCCGCCCAAGCCCGGGCAGGAACATCACCTGATCATGCTGGACGGCGCCCTGACGCTTACGGTGGACGGGGTCGCGCATGACCTGAATGGCGGCGATTGCCTGCGCTATCATCTGTCCGGCCCGACCCGGTTCGAAACCACACCCGCCCGCGGGGCGCGGTATCTGCTGGTGCTGATATGATCGTACGTCTGGACAACAGCGGTTTTGACGGCGCCCTGGACGATCTGACGGACATCCTGCACGCCTGCGTGCAGGATGGTGCAAGCATCGGGTTCATCCACCCCTTCCCGCCGGATCAGGCCCGCTCCTATTGGCAGAACCGGGTGCGGCCGGACTTGCAGACCGGCGCGCTGGAGCTGTTCGTGGCCCGCAACAGCGGGCGTGTGCTGGGCACGGTGCAGTTGATCCCGGCGGCGATGCCCAACCAACCGCATCGCGCCGATGTGGCCAAGCTGCTGGTGCACCCAAAGGCCCGGCGCCGGGGGCTAGCGCGTGCTTTGATGGCCGCGCTGCAGGACCGCGCCATCCAACTGGGCCGGACGCTGCTGGTGCTGGATACGCGCAGCTCTGACCCATCGCGCATCCTGTACCAAAACATGGGATTCCAGATCGCCGGAGAGATTCCGAACTATTGCCGCAACCCGTTCGAAAACCAGTTGGAGCCTACGACATACATGTTCAAGGACCTCAGCTAGGCCGAACTTTTGCGCACATTGGCGGCAAAGCAATAACCGATGCCATGCACCGTCTTGATAAAGGTCGGCGCGGCGGGGTCGGGCTCGATCTTCTTGCGCAGCCTTGCCACATGCACGTCGATGGTTCGGTCGCCCACAATGGTCTCACGCCCGCGCGCCTTGTCCAGCAACTGATCGCGTGAGAACACCATGTGCGGGTTCGTCACAAAAGCCAGCAGCACATCGAATTCCGTGGTCGTCAGAGGCGTGGCCTCGGACGCTCCGGTTGCCATCAGGGTGCGTTCATTCACATTCAACACCCAATCGCCGAACTTGACCTGAGACGTCTCGGCCCCATTGGCGCCTTTCTCTTCGGGGCGGGCGCGGCGCAGAACGGTGCGGATGCGGGCCAGCACCTCGCGCGCCTCAAACGGTTTGGTGATGTAGTCATCGGCCCCGAACTCCAACCCGACGACCCGGTCAAAGATCTCATCCCGGCCGGACAGAACGATAATCGGAATGTCGGAACTCACCCGCAACTCGCGCGTGATGTCGAACCCGTTGCGCCCGGGCAGGCCGATATCCAGCAGGACCAGGTCGATCTCGGATTTCTCCAGAATCGCGTCCATCGCATTGCCGTCTGCGGCACAGCTGACCCGGCACCCCTGTTTTTCAAGGTAGCGCTGCAGAAACGAAGTGATCTGCGGGTCATCATCGACGACAAGGATATGTTCTTTAACCATAATCGAGTCCAGGCGGGCGTGTTGAGCTGGTGCAGAACCGTTGTAGCCGCTGCCGCCCGGCTGTTGCAAGAATGCGGCTGGCCTGTTCATCGCGGTCAGAACCGCAGAAACTGCAGCCCATGGCCCTGCGGCAGCGCCTCGGTTTCAGCCGGGATGATGGCCAGGCCATCCGCCTGCGCCAGCAACGCAACCCGGCCGCTATAGGACGGTGCCATCAGGCGCAGCCGGGGGGTGCCATCGGGCGATGTACCCTCGATCACAACGGGCCGGTATTCCTGACGTCCGGCGCGACGCTCCAGCGGTTCGGCCAGAACCGCCTGTTCCGGCGCATGCGGAGCGTGGTGGAGACCGGCCCGGCGCGCCATCATATGCGACCCGATGATCTGCCATGTCACATAAGCCGAGACCGGATTGCCCGGCAGCCCGACATAAAGCGCATTGCCCCGGCGGCCGAACATGATCGGTTTACCCGGCTTCATTGCCACCTTCATTACATCGGTCTGGCCACCGATTTCGGCAAACAGGCGCGGCATGTGGTCTTCATCGCCGACCGATACACCGCCGGTTGTGATGATCAGATCCGAGGTTTCGCAGGCCTCGCGCAGGACCTGTTCCAGCAGCGCCGGCTTGTCCTCGACCGGGCCGCGGTCGGTCAGGTCGATCCACGGCTTGTCCAGCAGCGCCAGCAGCATATAGCGGTTCGAGTTGTAGATCTGGCCCGGGCCAAGGGGTTCACCGGGCTGACGCAGTTCGCTGCCGGTCGAGAAGATGGTGACCTTGAGCTTGCGGTAGACTTTGACTTCTCCGTATCCCGACGAGGCCAGCGCGGCGGCTTCGCGCGCGGTGATCTCGCAACCGCGCCGCAGGATGGGCGCGCCGGCTTGCAGGTCTTCGCCTGCGCGGCGGATGTGCTGGCCGGGTTTGGGGCGGCGGCTGAAACGGATGCGGTCGGGGGTCGCGTCGCAATCTTCCTGCATCAGCACCGCATCAAACTCGGGCGGCACCGGCGCGCCGGTGAAGATGCGCAGGGCGCTGCCTTGGGGCGCATCATGCACGCCGCTGTCTCCGGCTGCGATGCGCCCGGCGACGGGCAGCTCAAACAGCGGCCCCTCACCCAGATCGGCGGTTCGGAGCACATAGCCGTCCATCGCCGAATTATCGAAGGCGGGCATATCGACCTTGCTGGTGCAATCCTCGGCCAGTACCCGACCGATGGCCTGCGTCAGCGGCAGCGTTTCGGTGTCCGTGAGGGGGTCAGCAACGGACAGCCCGCGCCGCAGCGCGTCGTCGACGGTCAGGTACATATGGGCGTGGCGGTCGCAGGCGCATCCATCAGCCATTTTGGGCCTCCATATAGGCGAAGAGTTCTTCGAAACCGGCCTGCTCGGCCTCACCCAGCTTGGGCAGGTAGGCCTTGGCCTCTTCGAGGTTCGAACTGGGGTCGCCGACCACCAGCAGCATGACCATGCCGTGGCGGCCATGTACGCGGCAGCGGATGCCATAGACACCCTCTTTCTCGAAGGTCAGGTCCATCTCGGGCTTGCCGCGAATCTCAAAGCTGCGCGCGCCGACGGGGATCATACGGGTGATGGCGGTCACGGTATGCCGCCCGGTCGAGCCCTTGAAGCGCACGGTTGCGCCTGCGGGGACGTGCAGGAACTTGGGCTCGAACCGGAAGGCGTGGGCCGGAGTGTCGGCGTTCAGGTCGATGATCTGGTGCACCACCGCGACCTCGGGAATGTCCTCGGCCTGCGCGGCGGGGCCAAAGGCCATGGCGCCCGCCAGAATCGCTGCACTCAGTTTCAGCGAAATGTTCATCTGTCCCTCCGGGGTTCACGCCGCCCGGGAGTCGGTCCCCAGCAGGTCGGCCAATGCACTGATCATCACCGGCCATTGGGCGCGGCGGTCTTCGTCGCGCAGTTCGGTCAGCAATTGGCGGCCAATGGACACCACCGCAGGCGCGCTGTCATTGACATAGGTCACGATTCGCTGTTCGGGGTTGGCCATCAGGAAGGGCACGATGGCGGCACCGGCCTGATCGGGCGCGGTTTCCGACAACAGCCGCATCGCCGCCTGACGCACGGGGGCCGAGACATCATCCAGCAGGCTGCGCGCGACATCCGGTGTGCCGTCCCAGCGGGTCAGAATGTGCATGGCATCGATGCGGAAGGCGGTATCGCCGGTTTTCACCATCGCCCGCAGCTTGCCGCGCAGGCTGTCCTGCGGCGGAAGATCGGCCTGTTGCAGCAGTTTCAGGGCCTGAAGCGAGAGGGACGAGTCGGTGTGCGACAGGCCCTTGGTGATCAGGTCCACCAGTTGATCCTGTTCCAGCTCCACACCGTTGCGGGTGACAGCGGCGGCCAGCGCCGAGAAACCCTGTTGCGCGATTTCGGTCTCAGAGTCCTGTGCAATCTGGGCCAGCATGATTTGCATCCCCGGCACCTCACCCAGCAGACGGATGGCGGATAGGCGGGTTTCCCGCTCCAGCGCTTCGGCATTGTCATCCAGAGCCACCCGGCGGCGTTTGGGGTGGCGGGTGGCCTTGGCCAGCAGCGCCTGTTCGCGGGGGGTCAGCGGTTGCACCTCATCCTCTTGCGCTTCCTGCGTCATTTCCGCCGCGATGGCGTCATGACCAAGGATCGCGCCGAGGCTTGAGGTGGGGCCGTTCTCGCCGCCGTCCGAGACATCCAGCCCGGCCTCTTCCAGCGCGGCGATGTCGGTTTGCGGGGTCTCTTCTTCGGGGGCTTCGTCGGCGGCCACGGGCATCGGGGCCAGCGCAAAGGACAGCAGCAATTCGCGGCCCTGCTGCTGGTTCACATGCGGGCGGTCGGCATCGGTGACGATCATCGCCAGAGACGCAACCGCCTTCAGCCGCACCGACCGGAACGGCGCGCGGCAGGCGCGTTGCAGCCATTCTGCCGCCTCGCGCAGGGGCGAGGTCGCCAGCGCATCGACGATGGCCCATTGGATACGCTCGGCTTTCAGATCGTCCGCATCGACAGAAAACAGAGCGTTCAGACGGTCGGTGACCAGTTCCGGGGCCAGTGCCGCCAGCAGGCCCAGCGCCTGAGCGGACACTTCGGGCTGTTGGCCGGTAGCGAGGAAATCCAGCACCTGCCAGCGCAGATCCTCCTGGTCCGTTATCGGCGTGTCGCGGTCCAGCCGATCCAGCAGTGCCAGTTGCACCTTGGCGCCGGGGTCGCGCATCATGCGGTCCAGCAGTTCGGGTTCCGAAAAGCCGGACTGGTTCAGGGCTGCGATACGGATGTCTTCGACCGCGTCAGTCAGCGCCTGTTCAACCAGCGCCGGGTCGTTCGGCATCAGCGCCTGATAGGCGATCATGCGTACGGCCCCGTCCTTGTCAGTGGTGGCTTTGCGCAGGATGGCTTCGGCCTCGGCCCCGCCGATGGTGGCCAGCGTGCGCAGGGCGCGGTGGCGCAGGCGGCGGTTCGAGGATTGGGTGAACACGCCCAGTGTCGGCACGGCGGGCTGGCCGATCCGGCCCAGCGCCTCACACGCCACATCGCCCAGTTCCTGCCCGTCTTCGTCCATCAGGGCCACGACGATGGGTTCAATCGCGGCCGCGTCGCCCATGCGACCCAGCGCCTTGATGGCGGCGACCTGCGTGTCCAACCAGTCGTCCCATTCGTCCTGGTGCAGCTCGTCTTCGTCCCACGTGATGCCCTCGCCGCGTCCGGTGACGAGGGTGCGCAGGTAAGGCGCGGCGTCTTCGGATTTCAACTCGGCCAGAGCGGTGACGCAGGCCAGTTTGACTTCGCCGCAGGGATCGTGGATCAGGTTTTCCAGCAGTTGCGGCGCGGCGTCCTGCACGCCCAGCGCACCCAGCGCTTGGGCCGCGTCCTGCCGGACGTCTTCGTCATCGTCCAGCAGCGCCTCGACCAAGGCCGGGCTGTTGGCGGCACCAATGGCGGTCAGGGCCTGAATGGCGCGCAAACGGATCACGTCATAGTCGGATTTCGCGTATTCGGAAAACAGGCCAGCGGCCTCATCGCGCAGGGCGGTATCAGATTTCAGTGTCATATCGGGTCTGCCATGTTTTGCGTTGGGACAGGTTGGGTGAAAGTGGAAGACAGGTTTCCCAACCGAAGCCTGCCTTCCATGTGGTCCCTTCTGCAGTGGGACCAGACCCGAGGGGCGGCATGGCGACCGCCCCCCGGAAAGACATCAGGCGATGTCGCGCGGTGCAAAGGACATCGTCCGGAACGAGGTCTTGTAGGGGCTCGGCCCCAGTTTGCGCAGCTTGGCAACGCCCATCTTGTAGTTGTAGTTGCCGCTGATCCAGTCGACGATCCGGCCCTCAAGCGCGTTCGCAGGCTGCTGCATGTGCAGGAAGTCCATGTAAACAACGCTTTTCTTGATGGCGGGCGTGACCATGGCCACGGCAGTGATCGCCGCTTTGGTCAGCTCGATATGCCCGTTCTCCATCAGTTTAGAGAACTGGAAGTCGTCGCCTTCCACACCCAGCAGCGTGGTCTTGTTGCCCGGAACGCGTTCCGAATAGACCATCACATAGTCGCCGCTTTCGATGCCACGCTCGGCCGCATCGTCGGGGTGAATTTCGACCCAGTTTTCCGGCCAGCGCTGCACGATATACGGGCGGCGGCGGTCGTCAAAGCCGGACTGCCAGCGTTCGTTGATCCGACCGGAGGTCGCCCAAAGCTCGCCTTCTTCCTTGTTGGGTTTCAGCCATTCCCAATAGTCCGAGAACAGGCCCCAAGGCGATTTCTGGATGTTGCACTTGCCGGTCTGGCTGTTGAAATGCGTCAGCTTCTTGTTGAACACATCCGCACCAGCTGCGCCTGTTTCGGGCAGTTCGCGGGTTGTGTCGTGCAGACGCTTGGTTTCAATCAGGGTGACGCCATCGGCATCCAGCATGACCGGGCATTGCACACCGTCGGTGCCAAACTCACGGACCTTCTGGTGCAGGGTCTTGCCCTCTTTCTTGGCCAGACGATGCACCGCGTGGAAGTCCTTGCGCGACCCGCGGGTAAAGCGCACGGCCTCTTCCGCGACCTCGTTCGAGTTCTGCCAATCGAACCCGTCAAAGCCCATCCGCTGTGCCAGTTGCGCGATGATCCACCAGTCAGGTTTCGCCGCACCGGGGGCATCATAGAACTTCTGGTACAGGCGCAGACGGCGTTCACCGTTGGCGCGCAGGAAGTCCTCTTCGCCCCAGGTCGCTGCGGGGAACACGATGTCGGCGTAGCGGTTGCCGATCGGGTCTTGCAGATAGATGTCCTGGTTGATCACCACCATACCGCCGCTGTCGGCGCGGGCCTTCAGCGTGTCGATCATCTCTTGCTTGTCGAAGCTGGCGATCTGGTGCGGGTTGCGGACGGTCAGTTCCTCGAACTTGTCAGCCAGTTGCTGGCTGCCGCACATGGACTGGATCCAGGTGGTGCCGATCACGTGGGCCATACGGGTATGGCCTGCGATCAGGTACCGGTCGGTATCCATGGCGCGGCGACGACGACCTGGCAGTTTCTCGGGCGATTTGTTGCGCGGGTATTTCCCGCCCTTCACGCCGCCCCGCTGGTGACCACCGGCCCGGCCAATGACCTGACCCGGACGACCGCCACAGCCACAGATGATGCCCAGAGCCGAGATCGCCTGTGTGTTGCCGGTGTTGTTGGACCAATAGAACCCTTTCTCGATCATGACCGAGGTTTTGGGCCGTGTGCCATCCGCTTTGGGTTTGGCCAGCCATTCGGCAGCAGTATAGATTTTCTGCACGTCGATTTCGGCCATGGCCGCTGCGTTCTCGGGCGAGAACTCGTCCTGCGACAGCAGCCACTCTTTCCAGTCTTCAAAGCCTTTGGTCTGGAACTTGCCCCAGGTCGTGCGCCACTGCCATGGCGTGTTCCGGGTGCCTTGACCGAAGCCCGAGGAGCTTTCCCACTTGTTGTTGACCCATTTCTTGATCCAGTCGCTGTCTTCCCAGCCATTTTCCACGATAACGCGGGCGATGGCGTTGACGACCAGCAGGTCAGTGCCGGGCAGAACGTCGATATGCAGGCCACCCATCTTCTCAGCATGGGCCACACCGGCAGAGCGGCGCGGGATCAGATAGATTTCTTTCTGCCCATTCTGCATCCCCTTCATCATCCACTGGGTATAGAGGATGGTCTTGGTCTCATACGGGTCGGTGCCGCAGACCAGAAGGGTTTCCGCATCCCGCCAGTCTTCGTAGGACGGGCCGAAGTTGTCGAAACCCGCATCCCGGAAACCGGGGGTCGAAGTCACGTCAGACGGCGTGTCGTGGAAGGTGAAGTTCGCGGTGTTGATATGGCGCAGCGCGTATTTCGAGATCGCATAGGTGTTCTCGATATACTGATAGCTGAAGGTCTTCACGCCATAAGCATTGGTGCCGTGCTTGGCGATGACGTGGTTGCCCACCTCAGCCGCCACATCCAGCGCCAGATCCCACGGAACCGGCATCAAGGTGCCATAGATCCGCATCAGCGGTGTCTTCAGACGGTCCCGCGTGGGCGTCTGCGGGTTATAGCATTTCTGCGCGATACACCCGCCCCGCAAGGAGCTATCGCCGTCGGTGTTGACGTATTGCGTGTCCTTGTCAGGGATGATCACCACATGGTGCGGCTGACCTTTGTGCAGAACGATATTGTGCTGGTTCGGTGCGACCCATGCACCCAAGGGTGCAACGGGGAAGTCCTCGCCAAATGCGTTTTCGTCCGCGGTGGGGCCGCCGGGTTTGGCCGTCACGGGCCAGCGGTAGACTTTGTAACCACAAGCCACGATGCAGTAGTCGCAGGCGGTCGAGATAACCTCGGCGCCTTTGGGCGGCAGCGGGACGTTGGTTTCGGGTACGTAATACGGGGTTGCCATGTTTCCGTTTCCCCTTATGCAATCAGGTTGTCGTAGCGGCCGTAGATCAGGCCGAACATGCCAACGGCGTAGATGTCATCACCGTCCAGTTCCAAAAGGACCTGCGGCAGCGACTGATAGGCCTGCCCCGAAACGAGGATGCCGTGCCGTGTCACGTCATAGGTGGACAGGTGCAGCGGGCATGGGCCCAGCACCTTGTGATCCGCTTTGTAGGTGTCGTAGAGCGATCCACCCTGATGCGTACAGGTCAGGTTGAACGCCACAACGTCCTTTTGCGGACCGATGCCGCCGCCGCTTTCCACGCCGGTTTTCACAAGGATCGAGTCCGAATAGTCGCCTTCATCCGGGTAGTAGAACTCGACCGGGACATCCTGTTCCAGTTCGGACAGTTTGCCGATCAGCTTGCGCGGATAGGTGGACACAAGGGCAGGCACTTGTTCGGCCTGACCGTGGCGGGTGGGCATCGCCACCATCACGGCAAAGGTCGTGGCACCGGAGGCGAACAGGAACTGGCGGCGGTTCACGGTGCAGGCCTTTTTGGCCTCGCCCGAACAGCTGCATCCGGTTGCGTTATGATCTTTCATGACGCTTACTCCTCTGCTGCAACCGCTGGAAGCGGCTGGTAATCCGGCAGATCAGGTTCTTCGATCAGAATCTCGTCGCCGGACAGGGATTTCAGGAAGGCCACCAGATCCGATTTCTCCTGGTCGTTCAGACCAAGGGGTTGGATCAGCTGGGATTTATTGGCTGCGAACTCATTCTCGCCACCGCCTTGGTTGTAGAATTCGACCACATCCTCAAGCGTCTCCAGCATGCCGTTATGCATGTAGGGTTCGGTATAGAGGGTGTAGCGCAGGCTTGGCGTGCGGAACTTGCCCTTGTCGGCCTTTTCCTTGGTGCGGAAATAGAAGCCGGGGTCGTCCTTGGTGTGGCGATACATCTCTTCGGTCGAGCCTTTGGCATAGAGCTCATACCGGAAGGTGACCTGCGCCAGACCATCGTCCTGCCAACCATCATAGGCGGGTACGCCGGTGTTGTAGTATTTCTCATCCGACAGCAGCGCGCCGTTGTGGCATTCGGAACATTGCGCCTTGCCGGTGAACAGTTCCAGCCCGCGTTTCTGTTCCTCGGTCAACGCCGCGTCATCCCCGCGCAGGTAGTTGTCGAAGGGCGTGTCGGTCTGAACGATGGTGCGTTCAAACGCGGCGATAGCCCGCCATGCGTTGCCGATGCGCGGCCACTGATCGCCGAAGACGTCGTTAAAGCGTTCGACATATTCGGGGACAAAGGCCAGTCGCGCCTCCATCATGTCGGATTCACCGTTGCCGGCAACCGCACCGCCTGCGGCGGATTTGGCCTGGCTCTCAAGGCTCTTGGACGAGCCCGCCCAGAACAGCTTTCCGTAATAAGCCGAGTTCACAACCGTCTGACTGTTGCGCCAGTGGGTTGTGCCCGGATAGCCGAACGAGATCGGTGCTTCGACGTCCCAGCCCACATCCGGCATGTGACAGGCCGAACAGGGGGTCGACGGGTTGCCGCCCAGACGCGGATCGAAGAACAGCATCTTGCCCAGTTCGATCTTGGCCTCGGTCTGGGGGTTGTCCAGCGGAATTGGGGGCTCACCCAGCGCCACCAGCGGCGCATCGGGGTCGGGGTCTGCCCCGCCGATGCCGGCCTCAATCTCCATGCTGGTTTCTGCAAAGGCGTGCGAACCAAGGGCGGCAACCAGAGCAGCGGTGGCGATTGTACCTGAAAGGTAAGACTTAAGGTCTTTCATGGGTCCACTCCTCAGTTTGTCGCGTCTTGCCAGTTTTCGATCGGCGCATAGTCCGTATCGATGTCCTCGGCGACGAAGTCGGGGCCGGTCAGCGGCTCACCGGACAGCGCCTTGAGGAAGGCCACCAGTTGCGCTTGCTCGGTCTCGGAAAGGTTCAGTGGCTTGATGCGCGGATCCTTGTTTTCATCGTCACCGCCACCGGCGTTATAGAAGGCCACCACATCTTCGAGCGTCGCAATCGAGCCGTTGTGCATATACGGCGCGGTATAGGTCAGCTCGCGCAGCGTGGGGGTCATGAAGGTACCGAACGTGTCGGCAGTGTGCGTGCGGATATACGCTCCGGGATCGGCGCGCAGGTTCATGTAGTTCTCGACGCCGAGGAACTTCATCATGGTCACGAAAGTGATGTGCCGTTCCGGGTCCGCCCAGATGTCCGGGTTGTCGCCGACGCCGATATTATGCGGCAGGTCATCGGTGAACCGTTCGCCCGAATGGCACGAGTTACAGCCGCTGGCGTTGAACAGCTCATAGCCCGCCTTGGCCTCGTCGGACATCTCGCCGGTGTCGAAGGGCGCACCACGCGAAATCAGGGTTTTCAGATACTCCGGGATCGCGTTGCGCACGCCGCCGTTCGAGGGCTCGCCAAATCCGGCGGCTTCGAACATCTCGACATAGACCGGGTCCTGCTTGATGCGTTCCTGCATCAGACGCATGTCCATGTTCATGGAATAGGTCTCGGTGATGCTTTCGCGGGTCACATCATTAAGGTTGGTACCTATCCGCCCGTCATGGAACCAGGCCGCGCGCTTGGCGCTGTTGATCAGCGTCGGCACGTTGCGGAAATGCAGGCTGCCTGCGTAGGCGTCCGACAGGGCCTGCCCGTCGGTAAAGCCCAATTCCGGCTGGTGGCAGCTGGCGCAGGACAGCTCGGTATCGCCGGACAGTCGCGGATCAAAAAACAAACGTTTGCCAAGCGCCGCCTTGGCAGGGTCGAACTCAATGGCTTCTACCGGGCCCGGCTGGTCCGCCTGGGCCTGGTGAACCGGGTACGCAGCACAGATCGTCAGCAATGATACTGTCGACAGCGCCGAGAACCATGTTCTGGCTTTGGTCATCATCTGAAAGCCCCTTTTTTCGCTATTCCGGTCATTCGGTTGGCCGAAGACCGGCTGAGCTAACCTTAGGGGGCAGTTGTTTCGTGGTGATTTGATCCAGGTTAAGGTCTGTGAAGAGATGTTAAGTTTTGTTTCAAATTCCCGTGTATCGACCCGCGGATGATCCGCGCAAGGTCCTGTACCTCAACCGGTTTTTGAACACGGATCGTTGAATCAGCCGCATCCGGAGTATCCGCGTCATCGAAATAGCTGCTGACCAGAATCGTCGGCATCCCGGAGCGCAGGGACCGCGCCGCGCCGATCAGGTCGGTGCCTTTCAGGCCGGGCATCATCAGATCCGTGACGATGACATCATAGCTGTCCGGTGCTGCGCGGAATGCCTCCAATGCCCGCTGCGGATCGGAATAGGCCTCGACCCGATAGCCATAGCGGGTCAGCAGCCGGCGCGTGACATACAGAACATTTTCGTCATCATCGACCAGCAGCACATGTTCATCCCCTGTCACCGCGCGCAGCTCGGCCTGCTGCTCGGGGCTGAGCGCGGGCATCATCGGGTAAAACAGGCTGAACCGGGTGCCCATTCCGGGCTCCGAGTGCAGCTCGACCCGGCCGTGGGATTCCTCGACGCTGTTATGCACGATGGTCAGCCCCAGACCGGTGCCCTTGCCCACCGGTTTGGTCGAGAAGAACGGCTCGAACACTTTTTGCTGCACCTCGTCGCTCATCCCCGGCCCGGTGTCTGAGACGTCCAGACGGATCACGCCGACCGCCTCGTCCGGCTTGTCATCCAGTGCGTCGTCCTCTGCCCGGCTGATCCGCAGGACCACCTCGCCCGGCTTGTCCCCCATCGCCTCGAACGCGTTGTGGCACAGGTTCAGCAGGGTCTGGAAAAACAAGGTGGTGTCGAAATCCGAAAAGGCCGCGTCGATCTCAATGTCAAAGCGGGTCTCAATGCTGGGCGGGGCCGAGACCTTGATCAGTTCCAGCGCTTCTTGCGTGGCTTTGACCAGATCGCCGCGCTGTGGGTTGCGGGGGCGCTGGCGAGCAAAGGTCAGCATCTTGCGCACCAGCGCCTGTGCCCGCCGTGCCGCGATGCGGATATGACTGACCGAGGTCTGGACGTCCTCGTTCCCGTCAGCATCCAGTTCGATCAGATCGGCATTGCCGATGACGCTCATCAGCACATTGTTGAAATCATGGGCGACCGAGCCTGCAAGGATGCTGACCGCCTCCATCTTCTGCACCTGGGCGAACTGTTCACGGGTGCGACGGGTCTCGGTGATATCTTCGCCGATGCCTATGTAATGGGTGACAGAACCGTTCTGATCCACCAGCGGAAAAATCGCCGTCGAGACCCAGTAATGGGCGCCATCCTTGCGCAGGTTCCGGAACACGCCGTACCAGCTTTGGCCCCGTTTCAGCCGGTCCTTCAGGTCCTTGTAGACGCCCTGCCCGGAATATCCCGATTGCAGCATTTTGGGCGTATGGCCATAGACCTCATCCGCCGTGTACCCGCTGAGGTCAAAGAACTTGCGATTGGCGTATTCGATATTCAGGTCGGTATCGGTGATCAGGATCGAGGTCGGGCTTTGTTCGACCGCACGGGCCAGTTTCCGTTCGGCCAGTTCGACCTGTTCGCGCAGGGTCAGTTCCGCTTTCAGACGCCTGTTGGTGCGCAGGATGTTGGTGATCAGCAAGGTGGTCAGGATAGCGATCACACCGACAAGAATAATCAGCCCCACCAGCAGAACCGAGAAGTTGCGCACCAGCCGCTCGCCATCCGAAAACGCCCGTACCATGCCCGAGAGGCTACGGTCCCGCTCTTCGACCCACAGGGTTTCCAGCGTTGCCAAAGCCGCCAGCGCGCCGCTGTCATCGACCCGGACGCGGGTATCGATCTGTTCGGCGGTCTGGCCTGCGGCGATACCCTCTTCGATCAAGGGGATGTTGCCGGTATATTCCAATGCAACGTCTTCGATCTGCCGCAAGGCGTCTAATTCCACCTGCGATGGGTCCGAGTTGCGATAGGCCTGAATCGTTCCCAGCAAGCGGGCCGATTGCTGGCGCAGGATCGGGCCGTAATCCGGGTCCTGCCGCAGCACATAGTTCTTGAAATTGTGGATCAGACCGCCATAGCCGAAATCCGCACGGATGTCGGAAATCCAGTAGCCGCGCGGCGTGGTTTCGACCGAGTAGCTATGCCAGGCCTGCCGCATCTCGCCAATGCGGTTGCCGGTTTCGCGCGACATATACAGAAACACCGACAGGATGGTCACCAGCGCGATGCCAATTGCAAAGGCCACGGCAAGCGACCGCCTTGGATAACCCTCGACCACTTCGGGAACGTCCTTCATGCCTGCATCCTGACCTGAACATCTTTCAGGCCTAGGGTGTGTCACGTTTTGCAGGCGCGCGCCACTTTTGTTCGGGCTGAAACGCCTAGAAGTCCAGCCCGATATCAATGGTGCGGTAAGAATGGGTCAGCGCCCCGGACGAGATGTAATCCACCCCGGTCGCGGCAACGGCGGCCACCGTGTCGCGGCTGATATTGCCCGAGGCTTCGGTCACGATCCGGCCATCCACCAGCGCAACCGCCTGTTTCAGGGTCTCGGGCGGCATGTTGTCCAGCAGCACCACGTCCGCGCCGCCGACCTCAAGCACTTCGGCCAGTTGGTCTAGTGTGTCCACTTCGATCTCGACCTTCATCATGTGCGAAGCGCGAGCCTTGGTGGCCTCGAGCACCGCCCGCACGCCCCCGGCGGCGGCGATGTGATTATCCTTGATCAGGATCGCGTCGGACAACGAGAAACGGTGATTGAAACCACCGCCATGCAGCACCGCCTGTTTTTCGACAATGCGCAGGCCGGGCGTGGTCTTGCGGGTGCAGGTGATCCGCGCCTTGGTGCCTTCGATCTCAGCCACCAGCGCCGCCGTTGCGGTCGCCACACCGGTCATACGCCCGGCAAAGTTCAGCGCCACCCGCTCGCCCGACAGGATCGAGGCGGCGCTGCCTTTGATCTCCATCAGTGTATCACCCTTGGAGCACCGCTGGCCGTCCCTGATATGTGTCGTGACCTGCAGCGCGGGATCGACCAGCCGGAATGCCAGCGCGGCAATCTGCATGCCAGATACCACCGCATCCTCGCGCGCGTTCAGCCGGGCGTTATAAGTCGCATCCGCCGGGATCACGGTCAGGGTGGTGATGTCGCCATTGGCGCCCAGATCCTCCATCAGCGCCGCGCGCACCATGGGTTCAAGGATCATGTCGGGCAAAGCCGGATAGGTCATGCTGCATCCTTTGCAATGCGGTCCCGCAGGGCCAGTGCCTCGGTCAGGGTCAGGGCCGAGCGTTGGCCGGGGCCGGGAATAAGGTCCGGGAAATCGGATCGGTAATGCGCGCCGCGGCTTTCCTCGCGCAGCAGCGCGGCGGCGGCGATCAGGGTGGCGGTGGCGGTCATGTTGAGGAACACTTCGGACCCTGCGTGCGCGGCCTCAAGCGCTGCGATCTGCGTCAGGGCACGGCGCAGGCCGGTTTCGTCGCGCACCACGCCGACATGTTCGGTCATGGTGCGGCGCAGGGTGGCCACATCCTGATCCAACGCGGTGTCGTCGCCGGAGGTCAGGTGGACATTCACCTCGGGCGCCGCCTGCGTGGTCATCTCATCTGCAATGTCCCGCGCGCAAGAGCGGGCAAAAACCAGCGCCTCGAGCAATCCGTTCGAGGCCAAGCGGTTCGCGCCATGCAACCCGGTCGAGGCCGCCTCGCCACAGACCCAAAGCCCCGTCAGAGAACTGCGCCCTGCCAGATCGGTTTCGACCCCGCCCATGTGATAATGCGCCGAGGCGGTCACCGGAATCGGGTCGCACGCGGGGTCGACACCATTACGCAGGCAGGCCTCGGTCACGGCGGGGAATTGCGTGGCGATCTCTACCCCGATGGCTTGGCGCGTGTCCAAAGCGGGGCATTTGCCCGCCTGCGCCTGCTGGTAGACGGCGCGCGCAACCGTATCACGTGGGGCCAGTTCGGCATCGGGGTGGATGTCGGACATGAAGCGGTGGCCATCACGGTCGATCAGAATAGCGCCTTCACCGCGCAGCGCCTCAGTTGCCAATGGCGTCGGGTCTTCACCCACATCGATTGCGGTGGGATGAAATTGAACAAACTCGGCATCGGCGATCCGCGCACCGGCACGGGCGGCCATGCCGATCCCCTGCCCCCGGACACGCGCCGGGTTGGTGGTCTGGGCATAGAGGCCAGACGACCCGCCGGTGGCCAGAACATGCGCCGCACCGCGCAACAGAACGGTTGGCGCGGTGGCCGTGTCCGCATGGGTCAGGAAAACGCCGGTAACCTGGGTGCCATCACTTTCCAGCCCAACAGCCTGTGCACCTTCGATCACCTGAACCGAGGGCGTCTGGCGCAACTCCTCGATCAGCGCACGCATGATCTCGGACCCGGCCTGATCGCCCTTGACCCGTACCACCCGCGCCGCCGAATGCGCGGCCTCGCGCGATTGCACAAATCCACCGTCGGCGGTGCGGTCGAACCCTGTGCCAAGGTCGGACAAATCATAGATATGTTCCGGCGCGGCTCGGGTGACAAACTCGGCCACCTCGCGCAGGGCCGACCCGGCGCCAGCACGCATGGTGTCCTCGGCATGGGCTTGGGGGCTGTCCGTGCGCGCCATCGCTGCCGCGACACCGCCCTGCGCCCAAGCCGAGCTTGCCCCGGACCCCAACGGTTCGGGCGAAATCATCACAACCGGGCAAGGGGCCAGTTTCAGCGCGGTGTAAACCGCCGCCAGCCCGGCGCCGATGATGACCACACGCGGCGTGTCAACGGTTTGCATGTCGTCGATCAAATACCCAGTTTACGCGACAGGTCGATCATGCGTTGCACCGACAGGCGCGCCTTGTCTGCCACGTCCGCGTCCACCTCGACCTGTCCGGTCATGGTATCCAGCGCGAATAGCACCTTTTCGAGCGTGATCTTCTTCATGTAAGGGCACATGTTGCAGGGGCCGACAAATTCGACCTCGGGCAACTGATCGGCGATGTTCGACGCCATCGAACATTCGGTGATCAGCAACGCCTTTTCCGGCTTTTCATCGGTGACGTATTTGATGATACCGCTGGTCGAACCCGAGAAATCGGCCTCGGCCACAACATCCGGCGTACATTCGGGATGCGCAATGAGCCGCGTGCCCGGGTTCCATTCGCGGAAATCGCGCAGGTCGCGGGCCGAGTACTGCTCGTGCACGATGCAGGACCCTTCCCACCAGACCACGTTCTTCTGCGGCACGTCGCGGGCCACGTTCTGCGCCAGATACTGGTCCGGGGTCATGATGACCGTGTCGCTGTCTTGCGCGGCCACGATCTGCGCCGCGTTGGACGAGGTGCAGCAGATGTCGGAGGCCGCTTTGACCTCGGCTGTCGTGTTCACGTAGGACACCACCGGCGCGCCGGGATAACGGCGGCGCATTTCATCGACGCCCTCGGCAGTGATCGATTCCGCCAGCGAGCACCCGGCCTCCATATCCGGCATCAACACCGTTTTCTGGGGGCTGAGAATCTTGGACGTCTCGGCCATGAAATGCACGCCGCATTGCACGATCACATCCGCCTCGACCTCGGTCGCCTTGATCGCCAGTTGCAGGCTGTCGCCGCCAAAATCGGAAATGCCGTGGTAAATTTCGGGCGTCATATAGTTATGGCCCAGAATGACCGCGTTCCGCTCGGCCTTCAGATCATTGATCGCCTTCACATAAGGCGCGTAGATCGCCCAATCCACGGGCGAGACCACGCGGGACATGCGGTCGTAGATATCGCTCATGCTTGCGGCAAGCTCGGGCGACGGGGCCAGATCATATTTTTTGGAGAGATGCGCGCGCTGCGCGGGTAGGTCGAACACGGGACTGTTTTTCTGCCTGATGAACTCGTGGCGTTGTTCATATGAGGTTTGTGGCGGATTTACCACCGTTCAGATCAGAAGAATGTTCCGATATTACCTGCATCGGCGGAAATACAGCGCCCAACCGCACGACTTTCGGGCCTCACCCCGGACATCCCGCAGCGGCACGCACGATCACTGCGGCCACCTCAAGAATTGACCGGCAGGGCGTATCCTGCCGGGGTTTCATAGATTTCGACCGGGTAAGAAACCGAACCGCAGCCCCGCACCACAAGGTGCAGATCTGCCGTTCATAGCTTTGACTTCAACTCAAAGGAAAACCCATGCCCGCACATGCGCCCCTTTGCGCCACTCACACCGGGTGTAGGTGCGCTCAAAACGCTACGCCAGCATCACTGATTTTATTTTGGAAAATTTGGGGATACCGCCCAAAAGTTTGCGCGGCACCAAACACTCGCTCTACTATAGGCGGTATCCACGAGGTTCAGTCAACTTAAGGCCCATATTTTCAATTTGGAGCGCGTCATTTCCGGCAATAATCAACCTTCTTCGAAAAACGCAATCTATTCGCACTCGTGCAGTAGTGCTAAAAATTTAAATTCAGCGGCAGTAGCGTAAGCTCATTGAAAGGCGTTTCATGCGGCTTTTTCGCCGACTCGGTAGGCGCGTAGGTGGTCGCTCATCGTGGCGGGTTGCAACGCGGCGCCAATTTTCTCTCAACAGTGCTTGGTTTCAAATTTGAACATTTTGGGTGGAGATGCGTTTTGCAGCAAACAAAACCTAGCGCAGACCTTGGTGTCACACCTGTATAGAAAATCGGGCCATTGTGGTAATCTCTTCCCTTATACTTGGGGGATACCACTATGGAATATTATGACCTCGGGACTTATAGCCGGAAAATTACGACATCATCGGATGAAGCTCAGCTTTGGTGTGACCGGGGCTTGGCATGGACCTACGCGTACAACCACGAAGAAGCGATTGTGTGCTTTCAAAAAGCAGTGGCTGCCGATCCAGATTGCGCAATGGCGTACTGGGGCATCGCGTATTGTATTGGACCGAATTACAACAAGCCATGGGAAACATTCGAAGAAGACGAGAAGCCTGACTGTATCACCTTGGCAAAGGACTCAATTCTTGCTGCCACGTCATTAAAGGACCGGCTGACACCAGTTGAACGTGCGCTCATCGAAGCAATTCCAGCGCGTTACCCGGACTCATCTGATATCGAAGATTTCAGCCCCTGGAATGATGCCTTCGCCGATGCGATGCGAAAGGTTCACGCCGAGTTCAGTGAGGACTTGGACGTGTGTGCGATCCTGGCCGAGTCGCTCATGAACCGGACGCCTTGGCAGCTTTGGGACCTGCCGACCGGAAAGCCCGCCGAGGGCGCCGATACGCTCGAGGCTATTTCCGTGCTCGAAAGCGCGTTCGACACACTTCCCGGAGCATGGGCGCACGCGGGGCTATTGCACATGTACATTCACCTGATGGAAATGTCGCCCCACCCCGAGCGGGCGCTCCGTCACGGCGATGTGCTCAGCACACTGGTGCCCGAGGCCGGGCATTTGCTGCACATGCCGACCCACATCGACGTATTGTGTGGAGACTACATGAACGTAGTGCTGCGCAATCACCAAGCCATATTGGCGGATCGGAAGTTTCTGAGGCGCGAAGGGCCCGACAACTTCTATTCCGTCTATCGGTGCCACAACTATCACTTCAAAATCTACGGAGCGATGTTCTTGGGGCAGCCTTCAGCGGCAATCGAGGCAGCCGAAGAACTGATCGACACCTTGCCGTCAGACACTCTTCGACCGATGGCTGACTGGTTTGAGGGCTTCATTCCTATGAAGCAGCATGTGCTGATCAGGTTTGGACGCTGGCAAGATATTCTCGATCAGAATCTGCCAGAGGATGAAGAGCTATACAGCGTGACCATCGCTATGATGCGATATGCAAGGACGGTTGCCCTGGCCAACCTGCATAAGGTCGCCGACGCCGAGAATGAAAAATCCAAATTCTATGATGCTCTGGCTAGAGTTCCGGAAACCCGAATGCTGTTCAACAACACATGCCAGGACATTCTGAAGGTCGCCGAGCAAATGATGCTGGGTGAGCTGGCCTATCACAAAGGAGAGCACGAAACGGCCTTTGACCATCTGCGAAAGTCTGTCGAGATCGACGATAACCTCCCCTACGACGAGCCCTGGGGATGGATGCAACCCACCCGTCATGCACTGGGCGCACTTCTTCTTGAACAGGGCCATATGGAAGAAGCTGAAGCCGTTTACCGCGCAGACCTTGGTCTGGATGCTACGCTTAGCCGGGCCTGTCAGCATCCGGGCAACGTCTGGAGCCTGCATGGCCTGCACGAATGTCTCACCCGACGTGGCGAAACGGTCGAAGCTGCCCACATCAACTTGCAACTGGACAAGGCCGCCGCGCGCGCCGAGGTGCCAATCAAGGCATCCTGCTATTGCAGGCAGAACTCATAACATTGGAACGTTGAGTTTATTGGGGGATTCAGTGCGCTGTCTCTTGGCCCTTTTGCTTTGTCGATGGCAGCAGATGGTTTGTTTAGAGGTCAGATAAGAATTCATTTTTCGATTATCGGTCGCTCCAGCCAGCCGCGATTGTTCTTCAGCGCAATCGCATTAGTATTGCTTATAAAAATTGCAGAAGTGTTCAAGTTCAGCGTTGCCCGGCGTTTTATGCTGAAACCGACTTGAAACGAATATTCCATCAAGGAAATGGCATTTTTTGCACAAAGGCATCCTCGCACTTGAAAGGACATTCTCCGAAGCCGGGCTTGCCTGAACTCAGGTCGAGTGAGATCGTTACATCGAAAAAGTTGTTTTTGGTGTCAGGGGGTCATTTATGCATGTCGCATCTCACAGGATCATCGTGTTGGCATGGCTGGCAATTGTTGTGGTCGCTTCACCAACCTCGGCCCAGAACGCCAATCAAGCCCGCGCTACAATGGACTATCTGAGCGACCTCGTTCAACGAGCGGAAGCTGGAGGAACCAACCTAGTTCTTAGCAGAAGCGTGCCTGTGTCAGTAACGCTGCTTTCGATCGGCGGCATACCCGTGGTTGCCTACCGAAAAGAGAATAACTGGAAATACGGAGATTTTCTGGCTTCCACGTTTGATTGCTCGGCACCGGGCGTGCTTCGAATGACCTTTGTTGTAAATCCATATGGGACTGACGACGTGCCTGAATTTATCAAGTCGGGGTACGTTTCAGATGTGGAACTCATTTCCAGCTCAATCGGTCTGGATACAGTTTTGCCAGACGGAGCAACGATACTCGGGGCCGTCCCGACACTGGATGAGGCGAATGGTCCATCAACGATGTTCAGAATTTCGGTTGAAGTACCCTCAAACGGTAAGGTCGCATCCAGCCTTGGGCCGACCGGAAACCTACAAGTGATACTCAAAGAAGGTGAGAAGTACTTAAGGCTCGGCGGTGGGGCAAACCTGAGTGGATACGAAGCAGATTTGCGACCACTTCTTCAACACTGCGCTATGAGCGATCCGAACTACGAACCGCCGCCACCTAGTGTTGCGGAAGTTGCTAATGGTCAACCCATCGGCCTCCAGCCTACTTCTGAACAGCTGCAACTCGCCCTGTCCAAGTATTATGGGCTTTCAGTGGGCGTTTACAGCTTACTCCTAGGCGCCGAGAATGCGGGATTTGAATACGAGGACTTCAAGCTGCATGACTGCTTTGTGGCAAAAGACGGCCTCGTGTTCTGCCAGTTCTCTGGCCGAATGCTCTTCGGCGACAAGAGGCTGGCGCCCCTTACCGCGTTCTTAAATACTATGATAACTCTCACGGGTCCGCGATGGGTATCAGTACAAGTGGATGGCTCCAATTGGCGAGTGACTCAAGATTACCGGTCATGCAGCGTTGGGACGGATAGCATCTATTGTGATTGGTACGAGTAGAGGGCACCGCGTGGCCAATACGATCCACTTTTCACCAGGACAGTATGGTGCTTCTGTGGAACCTATTTTTGCCATCACTTGATGCGAATCGTACCTCATCTTAACCTTCGTCCTATTGTTCTGGGACATTTGACTAGGCCGAAGACATTGCGAAAAATTGTCTATTCGCATCGGAACCAATGAACCGATTTGACCTAGTTCTTTAAGCTAGATGCACCCCCAGAAAATCGTGGATCTGGCAGTTAGTTGGCGGTTTTGGGGGGTAAAAGTGCTTAGCGCAACTGGTTCCACATTGATTTCTACAGTGATCGCAATATCCGCGTTTGCGCTTTTTGTAGGTGCGCGCTCTGAGGCGTTGGCAGAGGGTTTTCCGAACGAAAACGCTACATGTCTTGAACAATTTATGGCACCAGACTTCGATAGCCCCTCGTCGAGCATCAGCTCAGAAATGGATCGCGAGTCCCTTTCAGAGTTCCAGTTTGGCATGCCCTTATCAGAACACTTTTACAGCAAGGAAAATGATACCGTATTGCTGGGTCCCGGGGAGGAAGCCGTCATCTCTGCCGGAGATGGCAACGATACAATTTTCGTCGTCAACCCTTCACCACATGGCAATGCTCTCGGAGAGAACGGGAGCGATACGATCCATGTCTGCTCTCTTGTCAGCACGATCAACCTAATTGGAGCAAGTGGCGGCGAAATGGCTCCGGATTCCGTTCCCGACTTGATCGTCATTCATCCCAGCGCCTTCACTTCGGCAGAGGCAATTGGAACCAATCAAGTCAATCTGGGTGGTCGTCCAATTGAAATCTACGGCGCAAGGATAATGATCTCCGGCTTTGACGCCCGTTCGGATCGTATCATTCTCCGGTCGCCAACGTCGGTTGCACCGAAGATAGTAGAAGACTCATCGTGGAGAACACTCGTTCAAGCCGGTCCAATTCAGCTTGATATCCAGATAACCGATGAGACCGCACCGCATCCGACCACAGGTATCAAAACAGAGGTGGTGCAATCAGACCCACCGGGAACTCTGGAATTGTTGGCCGTGGTTGCAGAGCAGACAGTCCGGCAACGCGAAGATCATGGCGCTATGGTCCATAAATCTGATGAACATGCCGAGCACGGACATGATGATCATCACGATGGCGACCACGCCGCGGATCCGTCTGTTTACCGGAAAATCGGGCTGGAGATCAGCAGGAATGGGACATGCGCGTCGATCCGGCAATTTAGTGAACGTGATACCGCCGAAGTCGATCCAACGCCTGAAAGCCATGACACGCGGGAAAGCACCTGGCTGGATGGCGATGATCAGATCGTTCATGTCGGCGATGGGCAGGGGCACGAATTGCTGGCTGGCGGCGGCGAGGACCAGTTGTGGCTTTACGACGTTGCACCAGATAGTTCCTTGATTGCTGGCCGTGGTTCGGATCTCGTTGTGCTGTGTTCGGTCGAAGATATCGATGCGGGTATTTCTCTTGGGAATGGGGATGCCGCAATGGACGAAGATCCGGATACGCTTGTTATTGCAGAAGGCGTTCTGGCTGACATTCCTGAGGGATTTTTTCGACGGGTTTCCGTTTCAGAGTTTCAACCGGAAACGGATCGCCTGATATTGCCGCCCGCACCCTTTACACCAGTGGTCGAGCCGTCGGCCGGTGGGTACAGCACCGATGTTACATACGGTCCTTTGCTGGTCAGGCTGCACCACGGGAACGTGCCGGATTCGTCTGTATTGAAGGCGGCAGTTCAAACCGGCGTTTTGCCGCCGGAACCGTTACTGAACGATATAGAGGTTCGCAAAGCAGCGACACAAGTTGTTCCGGCGGAAAAACTTGCCTTTCCGGAACAAAGTTGGTCAAACGCCAGAACACTCGCCGGAACAACACCGGATAGCACGCCCCCATCGCTTGTATGTGACGAATCCAGCTTACCGGCCAGCCGCGCGAGCCCGGAAAACCTGCCAAATCTGGATGAGCATACTGCCTTGCAGGTTCGATATGGCGGCCAGGATGAAACTGTCATCTTAAAGTCGATAGATGAAGATTCCGAACACGGTATCCTTTCGCACAGCTCAATTGATTTGGGTGCTGGCAACGATACAGCCTATGTCTTCACCGGCAATGGATCGGTCACTCTTGGACCAGGCAACGACGTTGCAATCCTTTGCCAACTTGACGGGCTATCGATTGAATTCATAGCCGCGCCAGACGGCGTGCCCGATATCGTCACTATTGATTCAGGGGTATTCCTGACGCCGGTGATCACAGGGTTGAAGCGGCGCATCGCGTTTTCAGGGTTTGGAGATTCAAATGACCGGCTGATTTTGCGTGTGCCAGAGGGTGCTCGGATAGAATGGGTGGCGAACGTACTGAATGTGACGGTGGGCGGTCACCTCACAACGATCAGCCCCAGTTGGCATCCGATGCACACTGCCCCGGACCAAAAGCTGGACGAAAACAAAATAATCGTCTGGCCGGTCAGCCGTACTTTGGAGTGACACGTTTCTGGTTTTGTCAGGAGAATTAAAGATGACTCGGATCGCAACCCTTCAAACTTTCCTTTTTTGCGCGACAGTAATTTTACCCGTTCCGGCTCTGGCCAATTGGACTTATTCACCAAGTGGCGGCCCCGCCGGCTCGGCTTCCGTGGCGGGGTCTGATGGCTCGACCTTAATTGTAGACTGTGGCAACAGCGGAGAGATTGGAATAGTTGTCCAACCGGACATTCGACCCAGTTCCATGCGTCAGGCTAACAGCGGTTTCCTTGGATTTGTAATAGACGGCAACCCGGTGTCTCGCATCAACGTCCCTGTTTCGTGTGAAGCCAATCAATGCTCAACAGGGGGACGCCCTGGTGTTCTTCCTCTCGTAAGAGCGCTGCAAGCAGGATCAACTGCGCAGATCTGGTGGGAAGATTGGGATCTTGGCGTTTATTCTTTGGCCGGTTCTTCTGCTGCCATTGGAAAGATCAAAGCAGCGGGTTGTCCGGGGTTTTAAATGGGATACCAAACTTGTGAGATTTGTCATGGTTCCGGTCTTAACGGCACGTGCAATAGATGCGCCGGGTTAGGTAGTTATTGGGTTCAGGATCCACCTCCAAGGACTGGTGACAAAGTAGAAACTACAAAAGAAGAAACTGCACCGGCAAAACTTGATGCAATAGAGCAGCTTTTTGAACGCCTTTACCTTAGAATTCCAAAAACCGTTTACCTTTTGTTGGCTCTCATTGGGGCTATCTCATTTTGCCTACTGGGAGCCGATACAGGCGCCCAAAACGGAACAGAACAATTACTGGTTTTGGCGGCAATGGGTTCTGCTTTCGGTTACTTCACAATTCCCGCAATATTTTTCGCTTTCCGACTTGGTTACTTTGTCCTGAAGATAATTGCCGTTTGCGCTATCATCTATCTTCTGTGGGTGTACGTCATTCAGCCCTTGATGGAAGGGAAGCTGTAGCGGAAGTGAGCAGAGTTCGTAGATTCATACTGAGATCGGCGTTTTTTTGGCAAAGTCGCCTCGATTTCGCTTCAATAGGAAAGAAATTATTGGATGAATTGATCCGTCAGCGCAGTCAGCATTACATAATAGGAGGGGCGCCCGCTTTAGTTTGCAAAGTACGCTTTCTGCGCAGAGCTGACCTTAGTGCGCGGTGAAACATATTGTACTTTAGGCTTAGGGCTGGCGCTAACGGAATATACGCGACTGGCCGATGTTCGGACGCAGCGGGTGATTGGGCGCCGAGGGCGTAAACGCTTCACAATCGCGACTTATGTTAAATCTCGAAATCCCGGCTTTCTGCCACAAAACCGGTGCGAACTTCCGACAGTTTCAGGAAAACGAATGTTTCTTCCGGTGACGTCTTGAAGGACGATGCCCGCAGTATCACTATTAGACTAAGTGTCCTTAATCCAAGACTTGTTCATTGTTTTCACTCCCTGATTGGCTGCGTTCCAAGCCAAAGCAGCTCACCGAAGCAAATCAAAAGCCCGCAAGCGAGCTTGATGCCGAACCGGTTGCGAAGGTCATCGAAGAAGCTGAGCAGGTTTCACGCGACCACGAACTCGTAATTGGACAGCGTGTCTCAGTGGTGTTCTATTCGGATGGCGTGGGCGAGCACTAGGCGGCCTCAGACAGCAGCGAAGCCAAATCACTGAATTTTACCAGGTGTCCTCGCATCGTCTTACCTTCCATTTGCGCGCCATGTGTCTCAATCCCTTTGCTCTCAAAATCAGACAGGAGCTTTCGGGACGTCGTTCCTCTTGACCTAGCCAGTGTAGCTACGGGCATGTACTCGCTTTGAAAGATTGCAAGCTGCTGTGGTCTGACCAAGAAAGCCTCGCTTGGACCATGCGGAACCTTGCGAGATCCGAGCAGGCCCAGCTTGCACCAATGTGTCACCGCTTGAGCCTTCCAACCTGTTAACTTCGCGATATCATTTGCAGTCCAGTCCAACGAGTGCCGTTCAGAGCGCAGAACGTTTTCGACGTCTGATTTCTGGAACCTGAAATCACCGAGTTTGACATCCTGATCTTCCAATGCAGCAGCAACAGAACCGTCACAGATCAGATGAATGAGTTTCTTTAGCGCCATCTTGTCGGTTGTTCGTTTAAGCGTAAGCTCTTTGAACAAAACTGCCTCTCCCGAAATATCGGTGGCCGTCGCTCTAATCTTACGGACAAAATCCTCCACAGAATTCGAGTGAAACTGGCCATCCACGAGTGGTGGCCGCTCTGAAGCTAAAATTTCACCAACCACACCAAGTTCTTTGAGAAATTGGAATTGAGTACGTCCAACTCCCAGGTAGTCACATGTTTCTGCCGCGCTCCAGAAGCGCCGTCGATCTGCCGCAATGTTAATAACTTCGAATTTGGGAACGACTGTTTGACTATGCCCAAATCCACGTTGACTGATCTTACCGGCGATCTCTTTTTTCTGGACTGACGCAACGAGGCGCTGTGCAGAAATCCCGAGTTGTCGCGCGGCTTCCGTTGCGGGCAACCATTCTCTCGATGAATTAGAAGCCAATTGACCCGGATGGAAGCCATTGAATTCTCTCTCAATCACGCGAGCTACCGCATCCTTAAACACATCGTATTCGGGTTCCCGAAACCGCATTAGGCGCTGATACCAATTGCCAAGCCGCTCCGGAGCGGAAGTGGCTTCAGGATCACCTTCATGCAGCAGCTTCTTCACATAGCCTTCGAAACCGTGCGGCCAGTTTGCCAAAAGTGGTTCGACCGGCGCCATTAGTCGAACCGCGTCTTCAACGGTCTTCGGAATTTTCGTTTTTCCGAACTTGCCTGTACGGCTGGCTTGAAACCCAGATGCTAAGAAATGAACGAACTTACTGACGTTGCTCGGGGGTCTGGTTCCGGCTTCGGCATGTAGGATCAATGGACCGGTGCCTGAGATTGCGGATGCAATATCGCATTCGTGTTTTGAAGCTTGATAGCGCGGCAATTTATCAAGGGGAAACCCACACCGGGCTAGAAATCCAGATTCTCGACGCTCAGTGCATTTTGCTGGATGAACTCGCGGCGTGGTTCGACCACGTCGCCCATCAGCTTGGTGAACAGATCATCCGCCTCGACCATATCGTCCACGCGTACCTGCAGCAGCGTGCGGGCGTCCGGGTCCAGCGTTGTTTCCCACAACTGATCCGGATTCATCTCGCCCAAACCTTTATACCGCTGCAAAGACAGGCCTTTTTCACCCTCATCCAGAATGGCGCGCAGCAGGTCCAGCGGGCCGTGGATCACTTGGCTGCGATCACGACGGACCAGTGTGGCGGGAGAGTTGTAGACCTCTTGCAGGCTTTGCGTAAAGCTGCCGGTCTTGCGCGCCTCACCGGAACGCAGCATCGGGCCGTCCAGTGTGCGCACCTCTTCGACGCCGCGCAGGATACGGGCCAGGCGGATACCGTGATCCTGCGTGATCCGGCCTTGCCAGCCACGCTCATATTCCAGCGCGATCAGGTCCAGACGGGCGGCGACCTTGTCGGCCACGCCTTGCAGGTCAGCATCGACCGCACCCGGCACAAATGCACCTGCGACCGCAGCCTGTTCCAGAATGTGACGCGGATAATGAGTTGGGAAAGCATCCAGCACGCGTTTCAATTGCCGCGCTTCATCCACCACGCGGGTCAGGTCCTGCCCGGTGATCTCTTCGCCCGAGCCCAATTTCAGTACCGCGCCCTCTACGCCCTGGTTGATCAGGTAGTCATCCAACGCCGCCTGGTCCTTCAGATAAACCTCTGATTTGCCACGCGAAACTTTGTAGAGCGGCGGCTGTGCGATATAAAGGTATCCGCCCTCGATCAGTTCCGGCATCTGCCGATAGAAGAAGGTCAGCAGCAGCGTCCGGATATGTGCGCCATCCACGTCCGCATCGGTCATGATAACGATCTTGTGGTAGCGCAGCTTTTCGATATTGAACTCATCGCGGCCAATGCCGGTGCCCAGCGCCATCACCAGGTTGCCGATCTCCTGAGACGACAGCATCCGGTCAAACCGCGCGCGCTCCACGTTCAGGATTTTCCCGCGCAAAGGCAGAACAGCCTGAGTCAGACGATCGCGACCTGTTTGGGCAGAGCCACCGGCCGAGTCACCCTCAACCAGGAAGACTTCGGTCTTGGACGGGTCTTTTTCAGAGCAATCCTTCAACTTACCGGCCAGATAGTTCACATCCATCGCGGTCTTACGGCGGGTCAGTTCGCGCGCCTTTCGGGCGGCCTCACGGGCCAGCGCGGCCTCGATGATCTTGCCAACGATCCCCTTGGCCTCGTTCGGGTTTTCCTCGAACCACTCGGCGAGCTTTTCGTTCATCAGGCCTTCGACCGCCGGGCGCACCTCGGAGGAAACCAGTTTGTCTTTGGTCTGGGACGAGAATTTCGGGTCAGGCACTTTCACCGACAGCACACAGGTCAGACCTTCGCGCGCGTCATCGCCGGTGAAGCTGACCTTTTCCTTCTTCGCAATCCCGCTGGACTGCGCATAGTTGTTGATCGTCCGGGTCAGAGCACCACGGAAACCGGCCACGTGCGTCCCGCCATCACGCTGAGGGATGTTGTTGGTGAAGGGCAGCACCGTCTCGTGATAGCTGTCATTCCACCACATGGCGATTTCAACGCCGATATCGTCGCGCTCACCCTTGATATAGATCGGTTCGGGCATCGCCGGGGTCTTGGACCGGTCAAGGTATTTGACGAATTCCTTAACGCCGCCCTCATAGAACAGCTCGGTTTCCAGCCGCTCAGCGGGGCGTTCATCAATCAGGATGATCCGCACACCCGAATTCAGGAAGGCCAGTTCGCGCAGGCGCTTTTCCAGCGTTTCAAAGGAATATTCCAGATTCGAGAACGTATCGGTCGAGGCCAGAAAGCGTACCTCGGTTCCGGTGCGGTCACCGCATTCTCCGACCACTTTCAGATGCTCGGCCGTCTCGCCGCCTTCAAACCGCGCAACATGTTCCTTGCCCGCACGCCAGATGCGCAATTCCAGCCAATCCGACAACGCGTTCACGACCGAGACACCCACACCGTGCAGACCGCCCGACACCTTGTACGAGTTGCTGTCGAACTTACCACCCGCGTGCAGCTGGGTCATGATGACCTCGGCAGCCGAGACACCCTCTTCGGGGTGAATGTCCACCGGAATTCCGCGGCCGTTGTCGCTGACCGAGACGCTGGAATCGGCGTGAATCTTCACGGTCACATGGTCGGCATGACCGGCCAGCGCCTCGTCAATTCCGTTGTCGACAACCTCGTACACCATATGGTGCAGACCCGAGCCATCGTCCGTGTCACCGATATACATACCGGGACGCTTGCGAACCGCCTCTAAGCCTTTGAGAACTTTTATGGAATCAGCGCCGTATTCCTGTGGTGCCTGTGCGTCTTCGGACATGCCGTTAGTACCTATATTATTTTGGTAACTTATACGTTTTCTGGTGGGGATTGTCACGCGGTCCCCCAACATTTTGTGGTCCTGGTCGGCTTTATTTACCGATCAAAGCCGATCGAGGTCCGCCGCAATATCCGCAGCAATTTCCGCCGCGTTCACGTCGTCGCGTTCGGCGGACAACCGCAGCCCCAGAAGGTCGGACTGATAGCGCGCTGCAAGGCGATCCGGGTCACGGTCCGGGGAGATCTCTCCGGCCTCTTGTGCGCGGCGAAACAGCTCTGCGAAACAGGTTTTCATTTCGACCATATGGGTGCGCGCCTGTCCGGCCAGATCGTGATCCCTGGCCTGCAATTCCGCATAGGTCTTGGCCAACATGCAGGCTTTGGTCGGCAGGCCAAACGCCTCGACCACACGATGCGGCTGCGCCTTGAGCGCACCAAGCGGACCCAATTCCTGCGCCAGCGCCTTCATGTTCGCAACCCCGTCCTGCGCATAGCGCTCCAGCGCCAGCGCATAGAGCGCATCTTTCGACCCGAACGCCGCATAGAAACTGCCTGGCTTCAGTTTCAGCTCACGCTCCAGATCTTTCAGTGACGTTCCCGCCCAGCCGTGACGCCAGAAAATGTCACGGGCCTGCGCGATCAGCGCATCGCGGTCATAGGAAGGTTTGCGGGGCATCAACTTCACCAATTCTTGAACGTTCGCTCAAATATATACTTGAGCGATCACTCAAGAAACCCTAAATACGACTCATCGCGCCAGAAACAGGAGTTCCGACATGGCCAATTTCCCGTCTCATGACCTCGAAACCGCGCCCGAAGGGTCCAAACCGCTGCTCGAGAAATCTCAGGCCGCCTTTGGCCGTCTGCCCGGCCTGCATAAGGTGATGGCCGAAAGCCCGCAGCATCTGGAAGGCTATCAGGTTCTGCACGGCCTGTTCCTGCAGACCGATTTCGACAATGATGAGAAAACCGTCGTCTGGCAGACCATCAACGTGGAAAACGAATGCCACTACTGCGTGCCCGCCCATACCGGTATCGCCAAGATGATGAAGGTCTCGGACGAGATCACCGAGGCCCTGCGCAATGAAACCCCGCTGCCAAGCGCCAAGCTTGAGGCGCTGCGCACCTTCACCCTGCAAGTGATGGAAACCCGCGGCAACCCGACCGAAGATCAGTTGCAGGCCTTCTTCGACGCCGGTTACTCGCACCGCGCGGTTCTGGACGTGGTGCTGGGTCTGGCGCAGAAAACCATGTCGAACTACGTCAACCACATGGCGCAAACCCCGGTGGACGAGGTCATGCGCGGCTTCCTCTGGGAGCGCAAAGTCAGCGAACCGGCCTAAGCCGTCACGACCGAGCCCTCATCGCCTTCGGTGACAACCAAGGTCTGGGCCCGGTCGCCCAATTCCGAAAACAGTTCAAGCCCGGTACCCGTCATCCAGGCCTGAGCGCCCAGCGCACAAATCTCATCATACAGCGCCGCGCGCCGCCCCGCATCCAGATGCGCGGCCACCTCATCCAGCAACACGATCGGAGGTGCCCCCACCATCCCCGCCAACGCCCGCGCGTTCGACAGGATCAGGGACACCAGCAAGGCCTTTTGCTCTCCGGTCGAGCAATCCTTGGCCGGAACCCCCTTGGCCGCGAACACCCCGTACAAATCGGACCGATGCGGCCCGACCAACGTACGCCCCGCCGTCAGATCGCGGAATCGGCTCTCGTTCAACGCCTCGCGCAAATCCTCGGCCGTCTCCGGCATCTCCCCTTCGGTCTGAACCAGTTCCAGATCGGCCGAAGGGAAAGCAGTTTCCGCCAGCTCCTGCGCTGTCCGCAGATGATCCAACGCCGACAGCCGCGCTGCGTGAATACGATGACCGGTCTCGGCCATCTGCCCCTCAAGTGCGGCATACCAATGGGCATCGCGCACCTGCTCTTTCAGCAGCCGGTTTCGCTCCCGCATCGCCTTTTCATAGGCCAGCGAGGCTTCAGCGTGCGAAGGATCAAAACTCAGCGCAATCCGGTCCAGAAACCGCCGCCGCCCCTCAGCTCCTTCGATCCAAAGCCGGTCCATCAAGGGGATCAACCAGACCACCCGCGCCAGCTTGCCCAGATCGATCTGGCTGGCCGCCTTGCCGTCAATCCGAACCTGGCGCGCCGCACCGCCCTCGGACCACGTTTCGATCTCGTAATTCTGCCCCTGCGCGCTCAGCAAGCCGGACAGTTTCCAACCCAGCGCCTCGGGCCTCCGGGTCATCTCGGCCGCACTGGCCCGCCGCATCCCGCGACCGGGCGAAAACAGAGAAACCGCCTCAAGGATATTGGTCTTCCCGGCCCCGTTCGGCCCATGAATCGCCACCGGCCGCCCATCCAAGGACAACCGCGCCAGCTTATGAGACCGAAAATGCGAGACCGTAAGCTCGGTCAGGGCCAATCCCATGACCCCTCCCTTCATCTTTTAAAAAATACTCCCGCCGGAGGCATCGCGCGCCAGCGCGATCAGACGCGCATCGGCATGACCACGTAGACCGCGCTCTGATCATTGCCTTCGCGCATCAGGGTCGGATCACCGGCCGAGTTGAACAGGAACACCGCGTTTTCGCGATCCACCTGAGACGCAATCTCCAGCAGATACTTGGCGTTAAAACCAATCTCCAACCGCTCATCGCCATAGGCCACGGCCAGTTCTTCCTCGGCAGCGCCACTGTCGGGTGCGTTGACCGACAGAACCAGCTTGTCCGCATCCAGTTGCAGCTTCACCGCGCGCGAGCGTTCCGACGAAACCGTCGCCACCCGATCAACCGCCTGCGCAAACTCGGCTGCGTCCACTTCCAGCTGGCGGGTGTTGCCCTGCGGAATAACGCGGGTGTAGTCGGGGAAGGTGCCGTCGATCACTTTCGAAGTCAGCGTGATGTCGGGTGTCGCGAAACGCACCTTGGTTTCACTGACCGAAACGGCGATGTCCATCTCATCATCGTCCAGCAGCTTGCGCAGCTCGCCTACGGTTTTGCGCGGCACAATCACGCCGGGCATGTCCGCGGCACCATCCGGCAGATCGGCGTCGATGCGGGCCAGACGGTGGCCGTCGGTGGCCACACAGCGCAGCACCTTTCCGCCTTCGGATCCGTCGGCCACATGCATGTAGACACCGTTCAGGTAGTACCTGGTTTCTTCGGTCGAGATGGCAAATTTCGATTTGTCGAACAGCCGCCGTAGCAGCGCAGCCGAGGCCGTGAAATTCGATTGATACTCCGAGGACGCCATCACCGGAAAATCCTCTTTCGGCAAGGTCGCCAGCGAGAAGTTCGACCGGCCCGCCTCAACCGTCAGGCGGCCTGCGGCGCTGTCGGCGCTCAGGGTGACCAGCGCCCCGTCGGGCAGTTTGCGCACGATCTCATGCAGGGTCGTCGCCGCGACAGTCGTCGCGCCCGCCTTTTCCACCTGCGCCGGGGCCTTGTCGACCACTTCGATATCCAGATCGGTGGCGCGGAACATGGCCTGATCGCCTTCGGCCTCGATCAGCACGTTGGCCAGTATCGGAATGGTGTTGCGACGTTCGACAACAGATTGGGCCTGGGAAACGGCCTTGAGAAGGGTGCCGCGTTCGATGCTGATCTTCATACCCTCAGTTCCTCTGACTTGCGTACCGACATGGGCGGGACTGGCACGTTAGCGGTTCCACCCTGAGGCACAAGGATTTTTTACGGTTTTCTGGGTTGGAACTCCCATTGCGTCAAGGGGCGCGTGGCCCGGCGGGCACAGTTCATCGGCGACCGTGGATAATTGCGCACAAAAAAGCCCCGGGCGCGAAGGTCCGGGGCATTTCCTGAGGGGCTTGAGGTAAGCCTCAGGCTTCCAGCGCGCGGCGCAGCATTTCCACGTCTTCGGCAATCTGGCCGTCGGTGGTTTTCAGCTCTTCGATGCGCTTGACGCCGTGCATGACCGTGGTGTGGTCACGCCCGCCAAATCGGCGGCCGATCTCGGGCAGCGAGCGGCTGGTCAGTTGCTTGCACAGATACATCGCCACCTGACGCGGGCGGGCATAGGACCGCAGGCGCTTGGGGCCGATGATGTCGGACAGGCGGATGTTGTAATAGTCCGACACTTTGCGCTGAATCTCTTCGACCGTGATCTTACGCTCGGACGCGCGCAGTACGTCAGCCAGACAATCCTGCGTCAGCTCCATGTCGATCTCACGCCCCACCAGCGAGGCAAAGGCGAACAGACGGGTCAGGGCACCTTCCAGCACGCGAACGTTGGTCGAGATACGATGAGCAAGGAATTCCAACACGCCATCGGCAATGGTCAGGTCGGGATAGGTGCTGCTGTACTGCTGCACCTTGTTCTGCAGGATGCCCAGACGCAGTTCGTAATCGGTCGGGTGCAGGTCAACGACCAGACCGCATTGCAGGCGCGACTTCACGCGATCTTCCAGATCCTTGATCTCGCCCGGGGCGCGGTCGGCCGAGATGATGATCTGCTTGTTCTGGTCCACCAGCGCGTTGAAGGTGTGAAAGAACTCTTCCTGGGTTGAATCCTTGCCGGCGATGAACTGCACGTCATCGACCATCAGCACATCGACCGAGCGGAACAGGTGTTTGAAATCCATCATCCGACGTTCGCGCAGAGCCCGCACAAAGCGGTACATGAACTGTTCTGCGGACAGGTACAGGACATTCAGCTCGGGCCGTTTGGTTTTCAACTCCCACGCAATGGCATGCATCAGGTGGGTTTTACCCAGGCCGACACCGCCATACAGAACCAGCGGGTTGAAGGTGACGGGGCCGCCTTCGGACACACGGCGCGCGGCGGCGTGGGCCAGTTCGTTGGGCTTGCCGACCACAAAGCTGTCAAAGGTGAAACGGGCGTCCAATGGCGCGGCCTGCATCGATTCCAGCGCATCGTTTGCCGACTCGGCCTGTTGCGACAAAGATTGGGGTTGCGGCGTGTCCTGAACAACCGCGGGTGCGGGTTCGTTGGATGGGCGTACCGGCGAATTGGCGGCGACGCGAAAGGCCAGACGCTGCACTGATTCCCCGGCGGTGTTCATCTCATACAAAATGAGATCCGCAAAATTCTGGCTCACATAGTTGCCCATGAAGTTCGTCGGTACCGAGAACACCGCCACCCCATCCTGCAGCTCTTGAAATTCAAGAGGTTCGATCCAGGTGGTGTAGTTGTTCTTACCGACCGCCTTGAGCAATTTGTTACGCAGTTGTCCCCATTTCTCTTGTGTCATCAAGCGCCTCACGCATCCCATTCTTTATTGGCCTGACGGCCTTATTACCCAGTTCCGGTTACCCGGTTATTTTTTGCTTTTCACTCGCAATAGGATACCCACACGCCAAACCACGTGGGTCTGGCGAGGCTGTCCCCTAAACTCAGCACAGCCTGACGGGTGGACACCCGAAAACAGGGCGCCCGCATGCAGGGTTGCGCATCGCAAACATATTTTTAGACAGGGCTCAGATCTTCGGTGACCCGAAAACCTATAGCAGATCAACAAACGGGCAGTATCCGTTTGCCAACATTCGTTTCGCGACCATCCTGATGCCCGTCAGTTTGATCAATGAAACAGCCTGTCCCCCCAAGCGAGTGAATCGCTGACTTAGTGGTAACAAGAGGCCAAGGCGTACGGCAACGAAACTCTGATGTTGACTCGGGTCTTTGGCCGAAAGAATCTCTCGGCTTCGTGAAGACGCGGCTTTCCGGCAACAGCACAAAAAAAGCGCCACGAATTGTGACGCTTTTATGAACAATTCAGCCGTGAATTGTTGACCTTAGGTCAACCCAGGGGTTAGCCCAGAGCTTTGACCCGGGCCGACAGGCGCGACATTTTGCGCGAGGCGGTGTTCTTGTGGAAGACGCCTTTGGTGACGCCGCGCATCAGCTCGGGCTGAGCCGCGCGCAGGGCTGCGGTCGCTGCGTCCTTGTCGCCGGATGCGATCGCTTCTTCGACTTTGCGCAGGTAGGTGCGGATGCGCGAACGGCGCGCTTTGTTGATTGCGAAACGCTTGTCATTCTGACGCGCGCGTTTTTTAGCCTGGGGCGAATTTGCCATGTGTTTCTGACCTTCGTTCGGTACGGTTATGTTCGGTTACGCGTCACGGATTATCCGCACCGGATCAGAATCACGGGTGTGAGTCGGGCCAAGCGGGCCGCACGCGCATGTATAGCGGCGCTAGTTATCCAAGATTGCGCGCTTTGCCAAGCCGATTCTTTCACAAGACATGACCGGCATGAAAAAGGCGGGCCAGGCCCGCCTGATCCCGGTCCCCGGCGCGCGGTTTACTTGTCGCGGAATTGGGCGGCGCGTTTTTCCTGGAACGCGGCCATACCTT
This sequence comes from Ruegeria sp. AB10, assembly GCF_056542745.1. Taxonomy (NCBI): domain Bacteria; kingdom Pseudomonadati; phylum Pseudomonadota; class Alphaproteobacteria; order Rhodobacterales; family Roseobacteraceae; genus Ruegeria; species Ruegeria sp. AB10. Next base: position 50,671 of record NZ_JBQGAI010000003.1, read on the forward strand.
CTTTCTGGTCTTCGGTTGCGAACATGGAATGAAAGACACGGCGTTCGAACAACAGGCCTTCGCTCAGCGTAACCTCATAGCTGCGGTTGACGGCCTCTTTGGCGGCCATCGTGCTGAGCTGCGATTTCTCGGCAATCTTCTGGGCCGCACCGATCGCTTCTTCCACAAGCTTTTTGGCCGGAACCACCCGGCTGACCAAACCGGCGCGTTCAGCCTCTTCGGCGTCCATGAAACGACCGGTCAGGTTCATATCCATCGCCTTGGACTTGCCGACAAAGCGGGTCAGGCGCTGCGTGCCCCCCAATCCGGCAATGACACCCAGATTGATTTCGGGCTGACCAAACTTGGCGGTGTCGGCGGCAATGATGAAATCGCACAGCATCGCCAGTTCGCACCCGCCGCCCAGCGCATAGCCCGAAACGGCAGCAATGATCGGTTTGCGGATCGCACAGATTCGGTCATTGAAATCGCCGAACAGATTGGATTCATAGACGTCGACAAAGCTCATCTCGGACATCTCTTTGATATCCGCCCCAGCTGCAAAGGCCTTGTCCGAGCCGGTGATGACGATGCAGCGCACCTTGTCGTTCTGGTCCGCATCTTCAAGCGCCGAGCTGAGCTCTTGCGTGAGCTGCGCGTTCAGCGCGTTCAGTGCATCGGGTCTGTCGAGCTTGATAAGTGCGACGTGGTCTTCGATTTCGACGATGATCGTCTCAAAAGCCATGAGGTGTAAGCTTCCGGTTGTTCCGTTCAGATACGATTCCTTATCACGCGAGGAAGCTGGATCAAGTTATCTTTGGCATTGCGCGCAATAGAAGGATGAGCGACCGGACTGGGTGATTCTTTTGACCTTCGCACCGCAGCCCTCGGTGCGGCAGGGTTCGCCTTCGCGCCCGTAAACATCAAAGCTGTGCTGAAAATATCCAAGTTCTCCATCGGCTTGGCGGAAATCGCGCAGGGATGATCCGCCAGCCTCGATGGCGTCCTGCAGCACCTGCCGGATGATCGGAACCAGTGCGGCAACGCGCGCGTCAGAAATCTGTCCGGCCTTGCGACGTGGCGACACGCCCGCGCGATAAAGCGCCTCGCAGACATAGATATTGCCCAATCCGGCAACGATTCCCTGATCCAGCAACGCCGATTTGACCGGGGTGTTTTTTCCACGGAACGCCTCGATCAGGTGCTGTTCGTGAAAATCATTGCCCAGCGGTTCCGGCCCCAGAACCGACAGCAGCTTGTGCGCCTCGGCGGTGGCGGTCGACAGCAGATCCATCGCGCCGAACCGGCGCGGATCGTTGAAGGTCACCCGCGCGCCATTGGCCATGTGGAACACAACGTGGTCATGTTTTTCGGGCATCGGGTGGTCATGCGCGAACTGTCCCAGCGGATCGCCCGACACCGTCATCCGCCCGGACATACCCAGATGGATCAGCAAGGTTTCCCCGCTGCTGAGATCGGCCAGAATGTATTTCGAGCGCCGCCGCAGCCGGTCGACCCGCTGCCCAGTCAGCCGTTCCGCCATACGGTCGGGAAAGGGCCAGCGCAGATCGGGACGGTTCACATCCGCCCGTTCGATCACCACACCCTCCATCGAAGGTATCAGCCCGCGGCGGACCGTTTCAACCTCGGGAAGTTCCGGCATGTGCTCTCCTGATTTGCTGCCAGCGCGCTTTCAAATGCCTGCACCATTTCATCATGTCCGGTGACATATTTCAAAATCCGCGCCGTCTTCCCATCTGAAAAACGCAGCACGTAGGTCCCGTGATGTCTGAGGCTGATTTTAGTCAGCCCGGACAAATCATAATAGCGCCGTTGAAACAGCCAACCCGTCGTGACCAATTCGGCCCCATCGATCGTCACCGTGTTCACCAGATGATAGATCAGGGTGTAGACGACAAGCCCGACCAGCGACAGCTTGATCCATAGTATTGTTTCCGCCTCCAAACCCGGGAAAACCTTGTCATCGGGCATCAGCTCGGGCTGGAAAAAGCAGATGTTGAGCGCATTGAACAGCGCAATCGCAATCAGGACCAGCAAACCCGGAGTGGTGCGAAAGGTCAGTCGCGTCAGCGACTGCTGCGCAGGCCGTTCACTGCCCGCACGCGAGATCGCCTCGTCCACAGGATCATTGGGAAAATGGCGGGCCACGGCGTCCAGTTTGTCGCCCAGCCCTTCGGCGCGGTACACGCGCCGGATGGTGCGAAAGACCGCTTTGATCCGCCATCCGAAAAACACAAGCACCAGAAGGACGGGCAACAAGGCTGTCAGAATGCTTGCCAACAGGAAATCTCCGGTCCTTATAAATACCCGCCTGTGGTTTTACGCGGCGACTAAGGAAAATCTGTGGCGCATCTGTCAATTCGCCGCCCCCTGCTACCTTTTCGCGCGATTGTCTTCCCGGCTGCGCGGCCTATAAGGATGAGCAACTCAGGCAAAGGCGTCCTTTCATGTCCGACAACAGCGACAAGACCACACATTTCGGGTTCGAAACCGTGCGCGAGGCTGACAAGGCCGGGCGTGTGCAGGGCGTGTTCAACTCGGTCGCCTCGAAATACGACGTGATGAACGATGTCATGTCGATGGGCATTCACCGGGTCTGGAAAGACGCGATGATGGATTGGCTGGCCCCGCGCCCCGGTCAGCGCCTTCTGGATGTGGCCGGCGGCACGGGCGATATCTCGTTTCGCTTCCTCAAACGCGCGGGCTATGGCCATGCCACCGTACTGGACCTGACCGAGCCGATGCTGGTCGAAGGCCGCCAGCGCGCCGAGGCCGATCAGATGTCCGACAGCCTGAACTGGGTGGTGGGCGACGCGATGTCCCTGCCGTTCGAGGACAATACGTTCGACGTCTACACGATCTCATTCGGCATCCGGAACGTGACCCGCCCGCAAGAGGCCCTGAACGAAGCGTTCCGCGTGCTGAAACCCGGTGGCCGCCTGATGGTGCTGGAATTCAGCCAGCTGCCCAATGATGGGCTGCAAAAACTATATGACCTTTACAGTTTCAACGTCATCCCGCGTATGGGCAAGCTGATCGCCAACGATTACGACAGCTATCAATATCTGGTGGAATCGATCCGCAAGTTCCCCGATCAGGAGACCTTCCTGAACATGGTCCGTACCGCCGGGTTCGAAAACGCCAAATACCGTAACCTCAGCATGGGTATCGCCGCGCTGCACTCCGGCTGGAAGATCTGATCCATGCGAGGCCCTCACAACATCATCCGCCTGATCCGCACAGGCGCCACGCTGGAACGCACAGGCGCCATGAACGTGGTACTGGACGCCTTCGAGGCCCCCCGCGCCCTGCGTTTCGTGGCCCATGCCCTGGGCAAACCGTTTCAGTGGCTGGGCTACAAGGGTGACCCCGAAATGCCGCCCGCGACGCGGGCGCTGACGGCGCTGGGCCCGGCCTATATCAAGTTCGGTCAGGTGCTCTCGACCCGACCGGACGTGGTCGGCAATGAACTGGCCGCCCAGTTGCGCGTGCTGCAAGACAAGCTGCCGCCCTTTTCGCGCGCCGAGGCCATGGCCGAAGTGTCCAAGGAACTGGGCCAGCCGGTGGAGGAGGTGTTCTCGGAGTTCAGCGAACCCATCGCCGCGGCCTCGATTGCGCAGGTCCACAAGGCCAAGCTGAGCAGCACCGGAGAGGATGTCGCCGTCAAGGTTCTGCGCCCCGGTATCGAACGCGCGTTCCGCAAGGATGTGGACGCTTTCTATTTCGCCGCCCGCATCGTCCAGCTGTTCGCCCCCGGCGCGCGCCGCCTGCGTCCGATGGACGTGATCGAACATTTCGATGGCGTCGTGCGCGGCGAGCTGGACCTGCGGCTGGAAAGCGCCGCCGCCTCGGAATACGCCGCCAACACCAAGGATGACGCGGGGTTCTGGCTGCCTCCTGTGGTCTGGTCCCTGTCTGCCCGCCGGGTGATGACGCTCAGCTGGGCTGACGGCATTCCGCTGGGTGAAAACGACGCGCTTGATGCCGCCGGACACAACCGCCGCGATCTGGCCGAGCGCGTCCTGCGCCTGTTCCTGCTGCACGCGCTGCGCGACGGCTACTTCCACGCCGACATGCACCAGGGCAATCTGAAGGTCGCCGCCAATGGCGATATCATCGCCTATGACTATGGCATCATGGGCCATATCGACGAATACACCCGCCGGGTCTATGCCGAGATCCTCTTCGGCTTCATCCGCCGCGACTACAAACGCGTGGCCGAGGTGCATTTCGAGGCCGGCTACGTCCCTGCCGACAGGGATGTCGACGAATTCGCCCGCGCCCTGCGCGCCGTGGGCGAGCCGATCTTCGGTATGGACGCTTCGAATATCTCGATGGGGCGCCTGCTGAACTACCTGTTCGAGGTCACCGAACGGTTCGGCATGGAAACCCGGACGGAACTGATCCTGCTGCAACGTACGATGGTGGTGGTCGAGGGCGTCGCACGCTCACTTGACCCACACACGAACATCTGGGAGGTCGCCCGCCCCGTGGTCGAGGATTACATCAAGCAATCCATCGGCCCGCGTGCCGCCCTGCGTGATTTCGGCAAAACCGCCTGGGTTCTGGCCCGCTTCGGCCCCCGCCTGCCGGGGTTGGTCGAAAACGCCCTGATCGCCCAGACCCAGAAGGATGATCCTCAGACTTCACCTCTTTGGTCTGCGGCTCTGCCTGCCGGTATCGGTGCCGCAGTTGGCGCCGCGCTGGTTCTGCTGCTCAACGCGCTCAGCTAAAGCCATCCCGCCCGCTTCATCTGTCCAAAAATATCCTCGTGGGGAATCGCGCCAAAGGCGCGATGGGGGGCAGACAGCCCCCCCTGCCCCGGCTTCGGCTCAGAGCCGTTCGATGGCGATAGCAATCCCCTGCCCGCCACCGATACACATGGTGATCAGCCCTTTGGATCCACCTGTGCGCTCCAGTTCGTACAGCGCCTTCAGCGTGATGATCGCACCGGTCGCCCCGACCGGATGGCCCAGCGCAATCGCCCCACCATTTGGGTTCACCTTCGATGCGTCCAGCCCAAGCTCCCGATTCACCGCCAGAGCCTGCGCCGCGAATGCCTCGTTGCTTTCGATCACATCGAAATCGTCCACCGACAGGCCGGTCTTGTCCATCAGGTTCCGCACTGCCGGAACCGGCCCGATGCCCATCACCTCGGGGCGCACACCGGCATGGGCATAACCCAGAATGCGCGCTTTGGGTTTCAACCCGGCTTTCTCGGCCGCCTCCGCCGTGGCAAGAACCATCGCAGCCGCGCCGTCATTGATGCCCGAAGCATTGCCCGCCGTCACACGACCGTCTTTCTTGAACACCGGCCGCAACCCGGCCAACGCCTCGGCCGTGGTGGCCTTGGGGTGTTCATCGACCTTGAAATCCACCATGTCCCGCTTGACCTTGACCTGAACCGGCGCGATCTGGCTGTCGAAATACCCCGCCTCGATCGCCGCCGCTGCGCGGGTCTGGCTGGTGATCGCAAACTCGTCCATCTGTGTGCGGCTGATCTGATGCTCATCAGCGACATTCTCAGCCGTCACGCCCATATGGCCGGTGCCAAAGGGGCAGTTCAGCGCGCCCAGCATCATGTCCAACGAGGACACATCGCCCATCTTCGCCCCCCACCGCGCCTGCGGCACGATGTATGGGCTGCGCGACATGCTCTCGGCCCCGCCTGCCACGGCAAACTCGGCGTCGCCCAGCATCAGGGACTGCACCGCCGAAACAATCGCCTGCGCACCCGATCCACACAGCCGGTTCACATTCATCGCAGGCGTCCCGTTCGGTATCCCCGCCTGCATCGCGGCAACGCGCGACAGGTACATGTCGCGCGGCTCGGTATTGATCACGTGACCAAACACCACATGCCCGATCTGCGCACCGTCGACACCCGACCGCTCCAGCGCGGCCTCTGTGGCAACGGTCGCCAGGTCGATGGGCGCGGTCGATGCCAGCGCGCCGCCAAAGGTTCCAATTGCGGTGCGGGCACCGTCCAGCAATACGATATCGGTCATGTCAGTCTCCTCCGGGATTCGGCAGCAGTATGCACCTGCAGCATGGACCTGTCCTATGAGACGTCCCGTCACGGTTGGAATTGACATCCATCCCCGCAAGGCGCATGAAATTCCGTCATGACGGACAACACTGACGATATCCTGACACGCCTGCCCGCCCGCCTGAAAGAGGCGCGCCGGGCCAAGGGCCTGTCGCTTGAAGCCGTGGCCAATCTCAGCGGGGTGTCCCGCTCGATGGTCAGCCAGATCGAACGCGGCGAAAGCAGCCCGACCATCTCGACCCTGTGGAACCTGACCCGCGCCCTGCAGGTGGATTTCGCGGGTCTGCTGGAAGAGGCCAACACCGCCGACCAAATCGAAGTGCTGCGCAAGGCCGAGGTGCCCAGCATCGACAATATGGGCCAGAACTGCCGCATCCGTATCCTCTCCCCGCCCGAAGAGGCCGGCGGGCACGAGGTCTACGACATCGAATTCGACGCGGGCGGTGCCCTGACGAGCCAGCCCCACGCGCGCGGCGCAAGGGAACAACTGACGGTGTTGGAGGGCGCAGTCCGCGTGACCTCGGGCACTGCGTCCCGCGATCTGAAACAGGGCGATACGGCCCGCTATGCGGCGGATGTGGCCCATTCGATTGTGGCCGACAGCCCGGCGCGCGTGTTCCTGATCGTCAAGAACGCCTGAAATCAAATCATCCGTTTTTACGGATTTTCATCTTTTATATTGTATTTCCCCCATTTGGGAACTACATCCGTTATGTTAGACACGCGACTCACATAAACGGAGACCGCCATGGCAGATGCATTCCTGTCCCATATCACGGACACCCTCGCGCAGATCGAATCCGAGGGTCTGTATAAACGCGAACGAATGATCACCTCGCCTCAGGGCAGTGAGATTACGGTCGGCGACAAGCAGGTGATCAACCTGTGCGCCAACAACTACCTGGGCCTGGCCGATCACCCGGCGCTGATCGACGCCGCCAAGGGCGCAATGGAGCCCAAAGGGTTCGGCATGGCCTCGGTCCGGTTCATCTGCGGCACGCAAGACATTCACCGCGAGTTGGAACAGAAGCTGGCGCAATTCCTGAACAAGGACGACGCGATCCTGTTTGCGGCCTGTTTCGATGCCAATGGCGGTTTGTTCGAGCCTTTGCTGGGGCCTGAGGATGCCATCATCTCGGACAGCCTGAACCACGCCTCGATCATCGACGGGGTGCGGCTGTGCAAGGCAAAGCGCTATCGCTACATGAACAACGACATGAACGACCTCGAAGCCTGGCTGAAACAGGCGCGCGAGGATGGCGCCCGGCATATCATGATCGCCACCGATGGCGTGTTTTCGATGGATGGCTATCTGGCCAACCTGCCGAAGATTCGCGAACTGGCCGACAAATACGACGCCATCGTCATGGTCGATGATTGCCACGCCACCGGCTTCATGGGGCCGAACGGGGCCGGAACGCCGGATCATTTCGGCGTCGATGTCGACATTCTGACGGGAACCTTGGGCAAGGCACTTGGGGGCGCAATCGGCGGTTATATCGCCGGGCCGCAGCCAGTGATCGACCTACTGCGGCAGCGCGCGCGGCCCTATCTGTTCTCGAACTCGCTGCCACCTTCTATCGTCGCTGCCGGTCTGGAAGCGATCCGTCTGGTCGAAGAGGGCGACATGCTGCGCGCGCAACTGTTCGGCAACGCCAAATACTGGCGCGCAGGGTTGGAAAAGCTGGGTTTTGACCTGTTGCCCGGCGAACACCCGATCATCCCGGTGATGCTGGGTGAAGCAACACTGGCACAGGACATGGCTTCCAAACTGTTTGACGAGGGCGTCTATGTCTCGGGCTTTTTCTTCCCGGTTGTCCCGCGTGGGCAAGCGCGGATCAGAACACAGATGAATGCGGCTCTGACAAGGGACGAACTGGACCGCGCACTGGCCGCGTTTGGCAAGGTGGGCAAGGAACTGGGAGTGATCTCTTGATCCTGCCCTCTGTCATCGACGCAATCGGAGACACGCCGCTTGTCGAGCTTTCGCGCGTATGCCGGCAGCTTGATCTGGACGGGCGTATTCTGGCCAAGCTGGATTACCTGCTGCCGGGGTTTTCGAAAAAGGACCGGGCCGCGAAGTCCATCATCGAACTGGCCCGGGCCGATGGCACATTGGCGCCGGGGCAGGCGGTTGTTGAACTGACCTCGGGCAATATGGGCACAGGTCTGGCGATTGTCTGCGGCATTCTGGGTCATCCTTTCGTCGCGGTCATGAGCGCCGGAAACTCGGTTGAACGCGCACGCATGATGCGGGCCCTCGGGGCAGAGGTCGTGATCGTCCCGCAAGCCGAGGGCAGCAAACCCGGCGAGGTTTCGGGGGCCGACCTGGCCTTGGTGGATGAGGCCGCGCAGCGCATCACCGCTGAACGCAATGCGTTTCGCGCCGACCAGTTCGGTCATTCCGGCAACCCCAAAGCCCATGCCACCGGCACGGGGCCAGAAATCTGGGACCAGTCCACCGGGTCCGTGACGGCATTCTGCGACTTTGCAGGGTCTGGCGGCACGCTGGCCGGGGCGGCAGAATACCTGACCCCGCTGGGCGTGCGCTGCTATGCGGTCGAACCCGAAGGCGCGCGCGCAATCGCCGGAGAAGCCATCAGCAACCCCGATCACCCAATTCAGGGCGGCGGCTATGCCATGGGCGATCTGGTCCACCTGAACGGAACGACACTGGCCGGGCATCTGTCGGTTTCGGGTGACGCAGCACGGGACAGCGCGCGATTGCTGGCCCGGACCGAAGGCATTTTCGCGGGCTTCTCGGCGGGTGCCAACCTTGCTGCGGCCATCGACCTGTTGCGCGGGCCGGAAAAAGGCGGCTGCGTTGCGATTGTGATGTGTGACAGCGGTTTGAAATATCTGTCTACCGATTTGTGGGAGTAACCTCATGCGACCCAACACCATGAAAGCACTTGAGAAATCCAAACCCGAAGAGGGTCTGTGGATGGTCCAGGCCCCGGTGCCCGAGATCGGCCCGGAAGAGGTTCTGATCCGCATCAACAAGACCGGTATCTGCGGCACCGATATCCATATCTGGAACTGGGACGAATGGGCCTCGGCCACGGTGCCGATCCCGATGATCACCGGCCATGAATTCGCAGGTGAGATCGTCGAGATCGGGCGCAACGTGACCGGGCTTGAGATCGGCCAGCGCTGCTCGGGCGAAGGGCATCTGATCGGAACCGACAGCCGCCAGAGCCGCGCCGGCAAGTTCCACCTGGACCCGGGCACGCGGGGTATCGGCGTGAACGAACAGGGGGCTTTTGCGCAATATCTGAAACTGCCCGCCTTCAACGTGGTGCCCTTGCCGGATGATGTGCCGGATGAGATCGGCGCCATCCTCGACCCGCTGGGCAATGCCGTGCATACCGCGCTCAGCTTCGACTTGTTGGGTGAGGATGTACTGATCACCGGCGCAGGCCCCATCGGCATCATGGCCGCCGCCGTGGCCCGTCATGCAGGGGCCCGGCACGTGGTGATCACCGATATCAACCCGGATCGCCTGAAACTGGCGGAACATGTGGTGCCGACCGTGCGCACCGTCGATGTCTCCAAGGAAGAGTTGCAGGATGTCATAGCGGAATTGGGCATGAAGGAAGGCTTCGATGTGGGTCTGGAAATGTCGGGCTCGCAAATCGCGCTGGACCAGATGGTCGAGGCACTGGTGATGGGTGGCAAGATCGCCCTGCTGGGTATTCCGCCCGGAAAATCTCCGGTCGACTGGTCGCGCATCGTGTTCAAGGCCATCACCATCAAGGGCGTCTATGGCCGCGAGATGTTCGAGACCTGGTACAAGATGATCGCCATGTTGCAGAACGGCCTGGATGTCAGCCGGGTCATCACGCACCAGATGAAGGTCGACGATTTCGCCGAAGGCTTTGCCGCAATGAAATCGGGTCAGTCCGGCAAGGTGGTGCTGGACTGGACCTGACGCTCTGGCACCGCGCGGGTTTTGACCCTAAACAGGGAAGAACCCGGGCGTTTGGAGGAGCATATGGGCGACAAGGACAGGTATCTGGAACGCGGGATCGAGGATTCTCTGGTCACCGATTTCGCGCAGACCCATCGCAAGAGCTATGGCGATTTTCTGCAACTCAAGACTCTGCTGAACCTGCAAAAGACCTTTCAGGACCCCGCCCAACCCGATGAGATGCTGTTCATCATCATCCATCAGGTCAGCGAGCTATGGCTGAAACTGATGCACCACCAACTAGTCGAGACACGCCACTTCCTGCAACAGGATGCGTTCGGCCCGGCGATGAAGAACCTTGACCGGGTGAAGGCGATCCAGCGGCAGTTGATCGCGGCATGGGAAACCCTGCTGACGATGACACCCGCGGATTACATGACCTTCCGGCAAGCGCTGGGAAGCTCTTCGGGGTTTCAAAGTTATGGCTATCGTCAGATCGAGTTCATTCTGGGCAACAAAGATGCCTCGACCCTGAAAGTGCATGAACATGACCCAGAGATCATGGAGATACTGAACGCGGCTTTGACCAAGCCGTCGCTCTATGACGAAGTGCTGTTTATGCTGGCGCGCCAAGGGTTTGACGTGCCGCAGGACCTGCTGGAACGGGATTTTGCACAACCCTATTCCGGCGACAGCCGTGTGGTGAAAATCTGGGCACAGGTTTATCGCGACACGGACAGGTATTGGGACCTCTATGCACTGGCGGAAAAGCTGATGGACGTGGAATCCCTGTTCCAGCGCTGGCGCTTCGATCACGTCACCGCGGTCGAGCGGGTGATCGGCAACCAACCCGGCACTGGCGGCTCCAGCGGCGTGGCCTTTTTGCGCAAGGCCTTGGATTTGCGGTTCTTCCATGATCTCTACGATATGCGCACCGAACTGATGTATACCGAGCAGGAGTAAGCGATGCTGTACCGGGGTTTCACTCAGGACGAACTGGATCAGGAGTATTCGCCCCGGTCGATGATCGGCGGCGACCTGACCCCCTATATCGACAGCTATGCCGCGCTCAGCGCACAGTACCGGGCGCAGATGAAGGTGAAAGAGAACCTGGCCTATGGCGACAGCCCAACGCAGGTGCTGGACTTCTTTCCCGCAAAAGGCGCTGGCGCACCGCTGCATGTGTTTATCCATGGCGGCTATTGGCAGGCCCTCAGCCAGAGCGAATCGGCAATGATGGCCCCGGCGCTGGTCGCGGCCGAGCAGTCCTTTGCCACTCTGAACTACACGCTCGCCCCGGATGCGCGCATTGGCGACATGATCGAGGAATGCCGCAACGCCCTGCTCTGGCTGGCGGCAAACGCGTTCAATCTGGGTTTCGATCCCTCCCGCGTCACCCTGTCCGGCCATAGTGCCGGCGCACATCTGGTCAGCATGGTCATGGCGGGTTCGGCCGATGCGCTGGCCCGTGCCGGAGTGCGGGTACGCGATGTGATCCTGATCAGCGGCGTCTACGATCTGGAACCGATCAGCCTGACACCCATCAACGATCCGCTGCAACTGACCCCGGTCGAGGTGAACGACCTCTCTCCGATCCGTCACCTGCCCCGGCCCGGCCCGCGCTATCACGTGACCGTGGCGGACCGAGACACGCCTGAGTTCATCCGCCAGAGCCGGGATTATGCCGAATTGCTGCGCAAGGGCGGGCATTCGGTCAGTTTCGATCTGAAAAAGGGGATGCAGCATTTCGACATCATCATGCATCCGGGGACATTTCTGCCCGTGTATCGATAGTTGGGGGTATTGGGCGTTAGACAGATTTGGCCTTTGCCTCACGAAGCAACGTAATCATTTTCAAGTTGAACGTTTTGGTGAGATAAGGAATGCCTGCGTTGAGCGCAAAGCGGCGCCTGTTCAAAGGTCAATCAAGTGTGTTTTTGTAGATAACACAGCCCTTTGCAACTAGGTGGAGGGTATCCTGACAGCTCACTGGGATTTCGTTTCCCTCAATCGGGTTTCCGTCGACCAGAACAATCCGTGGATACTCTGGGTCCAATCACACACCTATTGGACCGCTGGAGTGCGGACTAAACCCACCGCGCACAGCAGCGGGTTCGCCGTCTTCTTAGACCGCTCGTATGAGAGTCTCTGCAGAAGTTGCTCTTGTCGTTACTTTAGCTTCCGTTTCCTGGTCTGTCCGCAGTGTTATCCGGGTTAGGATTGGAAACCGGGTCTGCTCCGACATTTTCTGCTTGGTTATTCCATGATTTTCCGGGCACGCAATCGTCGTCGTTACCCCAGCCATTATCACACTTAGTTTTTACCCTTCCGCTTGCCGCTGACTTAGCGACAACTTCAGATGCTGAAAGTGCTACAGTTGATGCAGCGCCCACCGCGGCTGAGTACTTCATAAGTGCGGCCAATACTTCTCTACGCTCAACGGCGTCATCAGACTCTGTCTTGTGATGGATATTCATATTATACCCCCAGATAACCGATAGATTGTGATTTTAGTCGAATATAATAATAGCTCGATTTTAAACGACCTGGGCGAAATGTCAAATTTGCAAGCCCGCTTTTCCGGCTTCTTAACCGCATCTCCAGAAGATTTCCGCAACAGCAGTTTCAGGCAGCTGGGTCCGCTCAGCCGGTGGTAAATCAAATTCACCCCGTGTTCATGTCAGGATTGCATGACGCGAAGTGTTGCTGAGATGCCAAAACTCGCGGACAAGAACAAAGGTATTTAACAGCCGACAAAAAAAGCGGCCCGAGGGGGCCGCTGTTTTCTTTTTCTATTCCGTACCGGATCAATCCAGCGTTCGGGTGACCTCTTCGCGCTCGAAGATTTCGATCACGTCGCCGGCGCGGATATCGTCGTAGTTCTCGAACGCCATACCGCATTCCTGACCCGACTGAACCTCGGCCACCTCGTCCTTGAAGCGCTTCAGCGTCTTTAGCGTGCCTTCGTGGATCACCACGTTGTCGCGCAGCAGGCGGACACCTGCGGAGCGGCGGGCAACGCCCTCGGTGACCAGACAGCCGGCAACCTTGCCAACACCAGTGACCTTGAAGACTTCGCGGATCTCGGCGTAACCGATGAACTTCTCGCGAATCTCGGCGCTCAGCAGGCCAGAGGCGGCGGCTTTCACGTCATCCACGAGGTCGTAGATCACCGAGTAATAGCGAATCTCGACACCCTTCTGGTTCGCCGTGTTCCGTGCCGATGCGTTGGCACGCACGTTAAAGCCAAAGATCGGCGCGCCTGAGGCTTCTGCCAGACCGACATCCGTCTCGGTGATCGCACCCACGCCCGAATGCAGCACGCGCACGCGCACTTCTTCGTTGCCGATCTTTTCCATCGCCTGAACGATGGCCTCGGCCGAACCCTGCACGTCCGCTTTCATCAGAATCGGCAGCTCGGTGACGTTTTCGTCTTCCTTGGCCTTCTGCATCAGCTGCTCAAGGGTCGTTGCGGCACCAGCAGCGGCGCGTTTGTCCTTGGCGGCCTGTTCGCGGTATTCGGCGATCTCGCGGGCCTGCGCTTCGGTTTCGGTGACGTTCAGAACATCGCCGGCCTCGGGCGTGCCGTTCAGACCCAGAACCTCAACCGGAACCGAGGGGCCAGCTTCCTTGACGCGCTCACCCTTGTCGTTGATCAGCGCACGGACCTTACCGTACTGCTCACCCACAACGAAGATGTCGCCCTGATGCAGCGTGCCGTTCTGAACCAGAACGGTAGCCACGGGACCACGGCCCACATCCAGCTGCGCCTCGATCACGGCACCCTGGGCGGCGCGGTCGGGGTTGGCTTTCAGTTCCAGAATCTCGGCCTGCAGCGCGATGGCTTCCAGCAGCTCATCGAGACCCTGACCGGTGATGGCGGACACTTCGACGTCCTGAACCTCACCCGACATTTTCTCGACAATCACTTCGTGCTGCAGCAGATCGGTGCGGACCTTGTCCGGGTTGGCATCCGGCTTGTCGACCTTGTTGATCGCCACGATCATCGGCACTCCGGCCGCTTTCGCGTGGTTGATCGCCTCAATCGTCTGCGGCATCACCGCGTCGTCGGCAGCAACAACCAGAACCACGATATCCGTGACCTGAGCCCCGCGCGAGCGCATCGACGTAAACGCCGCGTGGCCCGGCGTATCCAGGAAGGTCAGCGTGGTGCCGCCATCGGTTTTCACCTGATAGGCGCCGATATGCTGGGTGATGCCACCGGCTTCGCCCGCCACAACGCGTGCGTCGCGGATTGCGTCCAGCAGCGAGGTCTTGCCGTGGTCAACGTGACCCATGATGGTGATGACCGGCGGACGCGGCTGCAGATCGTCTTCGCTGTCTTCGACCTCTTTGATGACGTCTTCGACGTCCGAATCAGAGACGCGGGTGACCTTGTGGCCAAACTCTTCGATGATCAGCTCGGCGGTGTCGGCGTCGATGGTCTGGTTCTGTGTGACCATCATGCCCATCTGCATCAGCGATTTGACAACGTCCGCCACGCGCTCGGCCATACGGTTGGCCAGTTCCGAGACCATGATCGCCTCGGGCAGCTGAACGTCGCGGATCACCTTTTCCCGCTCGACCGGGCCGCCCATGGCTTTCTGACGCGCACGCTCTTGCTTGCGCTTCATCGACGCCATCGAGCGTTGGCGGTTGCCTTCGCCACCGGTGGCCTGACCCAGTGTCAGCTTGCCGGACCGGCGGTTGTCGTCACGACCCTTGCCACGGCCACGCTGTTCACGCTCGCGATCCTGCTTGCGCGGAGCCGCAGCGGGGGCCGGTTTGCTGGCCGGGCTGCGGGCAGCTTTGGGTTCTTCGGGGGCCGGGGCGGCTGCGGCGCGTTTGGCAGCGTCTTCTGCCTCTTTGCGCTTGCGCTCTTCCTCTTCGGCCTTGGCCTTTGCACGTTCTTCCGCCTCACGCTGTTCGCGTTCCTTGGCTTCCTGCTCGGCACGGCGGCGGGCGCGTTCTTCTTCACGCGCCTTTTCGGCGGCCTCACGGGCGGCGGCCTCTTCGGCCTCGCGCGCTTTGGCGGCCTGCAATGCCTTCATCCGGCGGGCCATTTCCGCGTCGGAAATCCCGGCAGGGCGGCGCGACGGATCACCCGAGGGCGTTGCTCCGCCACCCGGTTTGCCGGCGCCCGGCTTGGGAACCACCACGCGCTTGCGTTTGGTTTCCACCACGACATTCTTGGTACGTCCGTGGCTGAAACTCTGTTTCACATTTCCGGGGCGTGCCCCGCCACGAAGACCCAATGTCTTTTTGCCGTCATTATCGCTCATAAAGCTTCTTACCCTTCCGCGCGGCCCCTGCCGCCGTCATCCGTTTCGCGCAAGCCACGCAGGCGCTGCGCTTCCTCTACAACACGTTTGGCGAGTCCACCAGAGGCCAAGGCCGCATGAATCACCGTTTGGCGCCCAAATGCCTGTCCCAACTCGTCCGCCGTGAGCCATCCGATGTATTTTCCGAAGTGCGGCGTGCTGAGTTTCGACTTGCCGCGCCCCGATCCATCGATGGCCTGAATCAGTACCTGAGCCTCTTCCCGGTCCAGCCACGTCTTGACTTTTTCGTACCCGGCGACCGCGTCACCGGACTTGCGCGCAAGGCTCAACAACTCGATCACCCGGCGCGCAACCTGCTTTTCGACCTCATCGGTCAGGTCCTTCGGCACGCTTACTTGCGACTTGAAACCGCGGGCGAACAGTTTCTTGCCCACGGCCTTGTCCAGCGCGGCGCGATCCGCCGCCACATAGACCCCGCGTCCCGGCAGTTTCGCCGCGACATCCGGAAAGACCTGACCGTCCGGCCCCATCACAAAGCGGATCAAGCCATATTTAGGCTGAATCTCGCCTGTGGCGATGCACTTGCGCTCAGGTCCTTCGGACCGATCCTTATGGACGCCACCGCGACCCATGTGCGCCACCCGAGGCCCTGAGATCAGGCCTCGGCCTCCTCTTCAGCAACTTCGCTGTCTTCTTCGGCCTGCTCCAGCTCGGCCGGATCGACCCAGCCCAGCATGATGCGCGCGGTCATGACCAGATCCTGCGCCTCTTCCAGCGTCACGCCGAAAGGCTCAAGCACACCGTCATCCTTGATACGCTCACCGTCGACCGTGGTCCAGCCACCGGCCAGTTCCCAGTCGGCACAAGTGGCAAAGTCTTCCAGCGTTTTCACGTCGTCCTTTGCCAGAGCTTCTACCATCTGGGGTGTCAGGCCTTCGAATTCAATAAGGCTGTCCTCGGCACCCAATGCACGGGCGCTGTCCAGTGCCGCTTTGGCCTGTGCTTCCAGGAATTCGCGAGCGCGGGTCTGCAACTCCTGCGCGGTGCCTTCGTCGACGCCGTCGATCACCAGCAGTTCGTCGATTTCCACATAAGCGACTTCTTCCAGGTTGGTGAAGCCTTCGGAAACCAGCAGCTGTGCGAAGAATTCGTCCAGATCCAGGCTGTCCATGAACAGTTTGGTGCGGGCTTCGAACTCTTTCTGACGGCGTGCCGATTCTTCGGCCTCGGTCATGATGTCGATGTCCAGACCGGTCAGCTGGCTGGCCAGACGCACGTTCTGACCGCGGCGGCCGATGGCGAGGCTCAGCTGCTCTTCGGGAACCACAACTTCGATCTTGCCCGCTTCTTCGTCCAGAACCACCTTGGAAACCTCGGCAGGCTGCAGCGCGTTCACAAGGAAGGTCGGCTGATCTTCGTTCCACGGGATGATGTCGATTTTCTCGCCCTGCAGTTCGTTCACAACGGCCTGCACGCGGCTGCCGCGCATACCAACGCAGGCACCAACCGGGTCGATCGAGCCATCATACGAGATCACGGCGATCTTGGCGCGCGAGCCGGGGTCACGGGCCACGGCCTTGACCTCAATGATGCCGTCATAGATTTCCGGCACTTCCATCTTGAACAGCTCAGCCATGAATTCCGGCGCGGTGCGCGACAGGAAGATCTGGTGGCCACGCACTTCGCGGCGAACCTCTTTGATGTACGCACGCACGCGGTCATTCGGGCGATAGCTTTCGCGGCCGATCTTGTCGTTGCGGCGCAGAACGGCCTCTGCACCGCCCAGATCGACGATGACATTGCCAAATTCTTCGCGTTTGACGGCACCGTTGATGATGGTGCCTGCGCGATCTTTGAACTCTTCGTACTGACGATCACGTTCGGCTTCGCGGACCTTCTGCAGGATCACCTGCTTGGCGGATTGCGCAGCAATTCGGCCCATTTCAACCGGCGGAACCTCTTCAACAAAGACGTCACCAACCTCGGGCGATTCCATATACTGTTTCGCCTGCTCGACGGTCATCTCGGCCTGGTAGTTTTCCAGCTCGTCATCTTCGACAACGGTGCGGACGCGGGTAAAAGTCGCCTTGCCGGTCTTGCGGTCGATGCTGACGCGGATGTCCATCTCGGCGCCGTAGCGGCTCTTGGCGGCACGGGCGAGCGACTCTTCCATCGCTTCGACAACCAGACCGGGGTCGATCATCTTTTCGCGGGCCACGGCCTCGGCGGTCTGCAGCAGCTCCAGCTGGTTGGCTGAGGTGATTGCCATCAGTTCGTCTCCTCTTCGGACCCTTCGGTCTCAATCTCGTCGAAAGCGTTTTCGTTCAGGGCACCGGCGTCTTTGCGCTGGCGCAGCATTTCCTTAATCAGGTCATCGGTCAGGACCAGCTTGGCATCGCTCAGCCAATCGAATTGCAGACCGATGGTGATCGTCTCATCCCCCTCGGGGATGTTGATCAGAACCTCTTCCCCTTCGATCCCGGCCAGTTCGCCCTTGAAGCGTCGGCGGCCGTCGATCAGCTCGGCGGTCTCGATCTTGGCCTCATAGCCCTCAAACGCCTCAAAGTCTTTGAGGCGGGTCAAAGGCCGGTCGATTCCGGGGCTGGAGACCTCCAGCGTATAGGCGTCCAAAATCGGGTCTTCGACATCCAGCGTGGCGCTGACCGCGTTGGAAATCTCGGCGCAGTCATCCACTTCGATGCCGCCATCGGGCTTGTCGGCCATGATCTGCATCGTGGTGGTCTTACCGCTCATCAGGCGGATGCGAACCAGCTCATACCCCAGATCCTCGATCACGGGGGTGATGATCTCGGCCAGTCGCCGGTCAATCGCCGCTTTGGCTATCAGGTCGTTTGTCATCAGATTCTCTACCCTTCGTCCGGGCACAAAAAAACGGGCGCGCGGCCCGTCGAATTTTCCGGTGGAGCCTTGGACCAGAAGTCCAACGCGCCGCTGTTGCAAATGCATATACGCAGGGTTTTCCGAGTCTGCAACCCCCGACGGGATTCGTGATCGGATTTACGCCCGCCACCACCGTTCCGCAATGCGCCCGTCGTCCAGCATCGCCCTGCCGATTTGACGCGGCATACCGACATGCGCAGCCACGGCCAGCGCCATATCAGATTCGCCAGGATGATACCGCAGACCGCGCCGGCCCTTCAGATCATCGCTTTCGGGCAAGGCCACCACATCCACATAGCCGTCCCGCAACGCCTCGGCGCGGACGCGCGGATCAGGGATCACGATGATCTCTATCGCATCGACCCAGCCCGCCTGACCCGTCTTATAGTGGTCCGGAACACGCCGCCCCAGAAAATGCCGGTCATCTTCCGCGCGCTCGACCTTGTAACAACCGGTACCATTTGCAGCGTTCAGAGGTGTCACACCCTGCCCATCGCGCGTGATGACAAAGCGGCTGTCGGCCAGCAGGAAAGGCAAGCCCGGATTGGCCTCGGCCAGTTCCAGCCGCACCGAGTCGGGCGTCAGCGCCTCGGCCTCTCCGACCTCGCGCAGTACCGAGACCACATCGGCCACATCCAAGGCCGCGCCATCGTGGAAGGTTACGTCGGTGCGCAGATCAAAGGTCCAGATCCGCGCGTCGGAATCGGTCTGCCAGCCGGTCGCCAGTTCGCCGCGCAGGGTGCCGTCGGGCGCAATCTCGGTCAGCGTGTCGAACACGGACCCGCGGGCCACCTGTTCAAGGCTGTCATCGCGCGGAACCGCAAGGCGCAGCGTACCACCGGTCTTTGGCGTGGCCGCCAACGAGGCCCCGGTGGCCGCCAGCAACGCAGCAGCGGCACCCGAGGCAAACAGAGCACGGCGGTCAATCCGGGTCATGCCACCCCCTCGGCCACACGGTCCATGATCCGAACCAGTTCGGCGCTGATGCCGGGTTCGGACAAGGCGTGACCTGCATTACGCACCATCTTCAAGTCCGCATTGGGCCAGCGTTCGGCCAGTTTCCAAGCGGCCTGCGGTGGGCAGATCATGTCATAGCGCCCCTGCACGATATGGCCGGGGATATGGGCGATCTTCTCTATCTGATCCAGAATCTGCCCGTCTTTCTCAAGGAAAGCACCATTGATGAAATAGTGATTCTCAAGCCGTGCAAAGGCGCGCGCATATTCGCCGGGGCTTTCCCCCGTCATTCCATTGGTGTGGATCGACGCCAGCGCGTTTTCCCATGCCGACCACGCCCGCGCATACAGAATCTCGGTCGCACGATCCCCCGAGAACAGGCGCTTGTTGTAGGCCCCGATGGTGTCGGACAGCTCCGCCTCGGTCAGCAGGGCGGTGAATTTCGCCCATGGCTCGGGCCAGAACTTGCCCGCACCGCCGCCATAGAACCAATCCAGTTCGGCCTGGGTGGCCAGAAACACGCCGCGCAGCACCAGACGGTTGACCCGGTCGGGATGAGTTTGCGCATAAACCAGCGCTAACGTCGCCCCCCAGCTGCCGCCGAACACCGTCCAGTCGTCGATATCCAGTAAGGTCCGCAGCCGTTCGATATCAGCGACAAGGTGCCACGTCGTGTTGTCCGCCACCGACGCATGCGGCCGCGACCGGCCACAGCCGCGTTGGTCAAACAGAATCACCCGAAAGACGGCAGGATCGAAATACCGCCGCATCGCCGGACTGCAGCCGCCGCCCGGCCCGCCATGCAGCACAACCACCGGCTTGCCGTTGGGATTGCCGCATTGTTCCATATAGATACGGTGCCCATCGCCCACATCGACCATGCGCTGATCGAAGGGATCGATCGGCGGGTACAGATATTGAACTGCGCGCTTTTGGTCCGGGTACTTGTCCATTATGGCCCTATATAGTCCTTAAACGTAAAAGAGCATACGGAGACAGGAATGCAAGCGCATCCGAACACGGTGGACCCTTCCGAGATCGCAAAATTCGAAGCGATGGCGGCCGAGTGGTGGGACCCTCATGGGAAATTCAAGCCCCTGCACATGCTGAATCCGTGCCGTCTGGATTATATCACACAACAGATTGCGGGCGAATTTGACCGCGATCTGAAGGTCCCGCGCCCGTTCGAAGGCCTGCGCTTGCTGGATATCGGCTGCGGTGGCGGCCTGCTGAGCGAACCAATGGCCCGCCTTGGCGCCACGGTGGTCGGCGCCGATGCCGCCGAAGGCAACCTGCCCGTCGCCCGCATCCATGCCGAGCAATCGGGGCTTGAGATCGACTATCGCCACACTACCGCCGAAGACATGGCCGCCGCGGGCGAGCAATTCGACGTGGTGCTGAACATGGAGGTGGTCGAACACGTCTCCGACCCGGCGGGATTTTTGACCGCGTCGCAGCACTTGCTGAGACCGGGCGGCCTGCTGATCTGCTCGACCATCAACCGCAACCCGAAATCCTATGCAATGGCCATCTTCGGGGCCGAGGTCGTCATGCGCTGGCTGCCGCGCGGCACGCATGAATGGAACAAGTTCATCACGCCGGATGAGTTGTTCGACCTATTGCGTCAGGCCGGGCTGGACCCGGTGGACCGCAAGGGGTTCGTGTTCAACCCGATCCTGTGGAGCTGGTCGATCTCGGACCGCGATCTGAGCGTGAATTATGTGACGGCGAGTGTGAAGCCGGGGTGAAATTGAGGGCGGAAGAGGTGAGGTTTTGTTGCGGCTACTCCCACCCGCAAGGAACGTTCAATTGAAAATACTATACATTGGCGGGCTTCTTACGGCATCGCTATTTCTAGCCAATTTCAATCAGCCCA
Organism: Ruegeria sp. AB10; assembly: GCF_056542745.1. Classification (NCBI taxonomy): domain Bacteria; kingdom Pseudomonadati; phylum Pseudomonadota; class Alphaproteobacteria; order Rhodobacterales; family Roseobacteraceae; genus Ruegeria; species Ruegeria sp. AB10. The sequence goes on from NZ_JBQGAI010000003.1 coordinate 71,646, forward strand.
CTGCGGACGCCAACCTTAATAGCTCCACTGTTTCCGCTGAATTGCAGTTTCAGCGTTACTTAAAAGATGGTTCTGCGGAGTTCCGCAGCAAAATTAAAAATAGCGGACCATCAACGATCTGCTTGGACGAGCGAACATTGCGCGGTTTTTCTACTGAATTTCGATCCAAAACCCATTCAGCGCTCCTGTTCTCGCACGTCGACGATGTTTTCTCAGATGAAACACCAGGTAAAACTTATACCAAATCCAAATTGGTAGAGCTGGCACCAAATCAAGTGATCCAGTTCTCGTTCTCCGTAAGTCCTCTGAAACAACCCTACTACGTTGATGACACATGGGACTACCTTGCTGACTATCAATACGGTGAAACGATTTTGGCCGCGCTCAACCCAATACTGACGTCGTGTTCGTACCCGGATCTGAACTCCGCTTTGGAGAAAAAAGACTTCTTTCAGGTCAGGTCAAACAGTGTGACAATGCCAAAGGACGAAGGAAAATTCTTCGTCGTCCTACAATGAAAAATGCCCGTGCGTGTCAAGATGTTGGAGTATCGGGCGAGGGGTCCGTGATCGCTCTAGGGCGTCACCCTACTCTCCCTCCAACTGCAACCGCAAATCCCGCAGCACGGGCAGTGTGCTGCGGACTCGCTCCAGCCCCAGCTCTCCGACCACGCGGTTGATCAGCGGCGCAATCGACGAAATCGCTTGATCCCGCGCGCGGCGGCCAGCGGGGCTGATCGCAACCATCTTGCGGCGGGCGTCGTCCCAGTCGGGACGGATGTGGATATAACCGGCCCATTCCAGCTTAGCCAACGTGTTGGTCATCGCTCCGCGCGTGACGTGGAAGGTGCTGGCCAGTTGCGCCGGGGTACGCTCGTCGCCCACAAACACCAGATGGTTCAGCACCGAGAAATGCGAAATTTCCATGCCCTTGGGCAGCACCCGGCTCAGCCGGTTCCGCAACAGCTGGTCGGCGGTCAGGATCTCGCTGAACAGCGTGACCGCAAGGGCATTGTGTTCGTCAGTCATGTCTCGGTTCTGGATCAGGGCCCGTCGAAAGGCCGCACGTGAGTCAGTGAGGGCACGCGGCGGCGCGCCTCTGTCACAGAACTATCATCCAAATCGAAAATGTGAATGCCCGGATCGATGCCTGCGTCGATGACGACCTCGCCCCACGGGGCCACAACCATGCTGTGACCGTAAGTATGGCGCGTTTTGCCGCGGGTTTTCGGATGGGTTCCGGTCTGCGTCGGGGCCAGCACCCAACAGCCGTTCTCAATCGCCCGGGCGCGCAGCAGCGATTGCCAATGGGCGGCGCCTGTCACCGGCGAAAACGCCGCAGGAACCGTCAGGATGCGCGCCCCTGCCTGCGCCAGAGCGGCATAGAGATGCGGGAACCGGAGGTCATAACAGATGGTCATGCCGACCGATCCGAAATCGGTCTGCGCCAGCACCGCGCGATCACCGGGGCGGTAATTCTTGGATTCGCGGAAGGTCTCGGCGTCCGAGACCTGCACATCGAACATATGTATCTTGTCATACCGCGCCACGATCTGCCCCTGTGGGTCGATCATGTACGATCGGTTGGCAAAGCGCTCATCCGCATCATGGGTTTTGATCCCCAATGAGCCGATCAGCAACCAGACGCCCAGCGCGGCGGCCTGATCCTGCAGGCCCGTCAGCGTCTGGTCATCTTCTTCGTGCTGCAACACCTCGCTCTGCCGTGTCGTACTGGTGGACACGCAGTTCGTCACCTCGGGCGTCAGGATGAACCGCGCGCCCTGCCCGGCGGCCTCGGCCATCATGGCGCGCACGGTTGCCAGGTTTTCGGCCGGATCATCCGACGAGGTAAGTTGCAGCAGCGCGGTTTTCATCAGGCCGCCAGAAGGCGATCCAACTTGCCCTGACGCTCCAGCTCATAGAGGTCGTCGCAGCCGCCCACATGCTGCGTGCCGATGAAAATCTGCGGCACGGTGCGTTTGCCACCCGCGCGCTGGATCATCTCGGGCTTGCGTTTGGGGTGCAACAGCACGTCGATCTCTTTGAATTCGACGCCCTTCTGTTTCAGCAACCGCTTGGCCGCGTGGCAATAACCGCACAGCGGCGAGGTGTAGAGTTCAACCGGCTTCATATTTCGTCCCTTAAGGTTTCGCGCAATCCTGAGCGAATTAGGCATCCTTGGCAACGCGCGCCAGTACCAACACGAAAATATGATTTGCCCCGACGGCAAGGCAGACACGCGCACAGGCTGCAAGCGTCGCGCCCGAGGTCATCACATCATCCACCAGCAGAACATCACGCCCTTGCATCCGGTGACCCCGTTTTGGGTGCGCTACAATGGCGTCCGACAGGGTTTCAGCCCGTTCCGCCGCGGTTTTACCATCCAGAACCGGGGTCCGCACCCGTCGCAGCAGCAAATCCGGACACACGTCCAGCCCGCTCTGACGGCCCAGATGCTGCGCCAGCAAGGCCGATTGATTATAGCGCCGCTTCAACAGCCGCGACCAATGCAGCGGCACCGGAGCAATCAGCATGTCATCGCGGAACAAATCCCGCCCGGCCTGCGCCATCCAGCGGGCCGCCGGCTTTGTCAGTTCGGGCCTGTCCCCATGCTTAAGTGCCAGAATCAGGGACCGCGCCTTGCCGTCATACAAAAGCGCCGCGCGCCCGTCCTGCCAGGGGCGGGGCGTTTTCATGCAGTCGTCACACTCGATCCGGTGGCCGTCCGCCTCGCCCGGCAGCGGTACGCCACAGCTTTCGCACACCACCCCGCCGATAAAGGGCGTATCGCGCCAGCATTGGCCACACAGGCCGAAATCCGCTTCGGTCAGTTCACCGCATCCAAGACAGCGCGGCGGGTAGATCAGGTGAACAGCGGTTTGAATCCGCTGCAACATGCGATAATTGCGCCCTATGAAGCTGCCTGACTCCAACGCACCCTCTCTGTTCGACCGCCGGGCCCTGACCCGGCACCGCGCCCGCGCGCAGGATGACGCGCTGTTTCTGCACCATGCCGCCGTGGACGAGGTGCAGGATCGGCTCTCCATGGTTAACAAAACCTTTACGGCGCCCGCAGTGGTGACGCCGTTTGCACAGGTTTGGCAGGATGTGTTGCTTGGGGCACAGATCGTTGCGGATGAGGAGGTGCTGGACCTGACGCCCGGCGCGCATGATCTGGTGATACACGCCATGGCGCTGCACTGGGCCAATGATCCGGTTGGACAGCTGATCCAATGCCACCGCGCCCTGCGGCCCGACGGGCTGCTGCTGGTGGTCTGTCTGGGCGGAGAGACCCTGCACGAACTGCGCGCCGCCCTCGGGCAGGCCGAGATCGAAGTCGCAGGCGGCCTCAGCCCCCGCATCGCGCCGATGGCCGAGTTGCGCGATCTGGGCGGTTTGCTGCAACGGGCGGGGCTTGCGCTGCCGGTGGCCGACACCGCGCGTCTGACGGCGGAATACCGCGACCTGACCCACCTGATGTGCGATCTTCGGGCGATGGGCGAGACCAACAGCCTGTCCGGCCGCGTGAAACACCTGACAAAACGGCAGGTCTTTGCCCGGGCGCAGCAGATCTATGCCGACCATTTCACCACGCCCCAGCACCGTCTGGCCGCCACGTTCGAGTTGATCTGCCTGACCGGCTGGTCGCCCGACGATAGCCAACCCAAACCCCTCCGCCCCGGATCGGCCCAAGCCCGCCTTGCCGATGCGCTGGGTGCAAAAGAAGGCAAACTGCCCGATTGACGACCGAGTATTTCCGGTTATCTCAGCTTGGCATAGAGAAATCTCAGGAAGCCCGACATGTTTGACGCCACTCGCCCATCCCACGCCCCCGCAGACCACCCCAAGGTCAAGATGGGCCGCGTCGGCATTCTGCTGGCCAATCTGGGCACGCCGGACGATTACAGCTATTGGCCAATGCGCCGCTATCTGAACGAGTTTCTGTCGGATCAGCGCGTCATCGACTATCCGAAATGGAAATGGCAACCAATCCTGCAGGGCATCATCCTGACCAAACGCCCCTTCAGCTCGGGCGAGGCCTACAAATCGATCTGGAACCACGACAAGGGCGAAAGTCCGCTGATGACGATCACAAAGGACCAGACCGCCAAGCTGCGCGATGCGATGCAGGCGCGCTATGGCGACCGTGTTCTGGTTGATTTCTGTATGCGGTACGGCAACCCCTCGACCAAGTCCAAGGTACGCGAGATGGTCGCCGCAGGCTGCGACCGCATCCTGTTCTTCCCACTTTATCCGCAATACGCGGGTGCCACGACAGCGACTGCGAATGACCAGTTCTTCCGCGCCCTGATGGAGGAAGCCTGGCAGCCTGCCACCCGCACCGTGCCCGCCTATTTCGACGAACCCGCCTATATCGACGCTTTGGCCGGGTCGGTGGAACAGGCCTATGCGGCGATGGAGACAAAGCCCGACATTCTGGTCGTTTCATACCACGGAATGCCGGAACGCTATTTGCAGCAGGGTGACCCCTATCACTGCCAATGCGCAAAAACCTCGCGGTTGCTGAAGGAACGGCTGGGTTGGTCGGACGACCGGCTTGTATCGACCTTCCAGTCCCGATTCGGCCCCGAGGAATGGTTGAAGCCCTATACGGTCGATCACGTGGCCGAACTGGCTAGGCAGGGCAAAAAGAACATCGCCGTGATTGCCCCGGCGTTTTCAGCCGATTGCATTGAAACGCTGGAAGAGATCAACGAAGAGATTCGGGAAAGCTTCGAGGAGGCAGGTGGCAAAAGCTTTACCTATATCCCCTGCCTCAACGACGATGATTCGCACATCGCGGCCCTTGGCAAGGTGATCGAAGACAATCTGAAAGGTTGGCTGGACTGACCGGCCCCTTCAAACAGACCCGGTCAAGCAGACATGAAAAAAGGCGGTGGATTGCTCCACCGCCTTTTCTCTAGATGACGCTCGTCAAATTAGCTTGCTGCAACAGCTGCGGCAACTACGACCAGCAGGATCAGCGGCAGGATGATGCCCTGCGACGAACCTTGAGTTTCCTCGACAACAACCGGTGCTTCAACAACCGGCTCTTCCAGGTTGCCAGCGTAGGCGGTCGATGCAGCAGCAGTCAGTGCAGCGGCGAGAACGAGTTTCTTCATATTAACCTCCAGAATTTGCACGGTTCCAAATAGCGAAACCGCACACCCAAGACTTACCTCGTACGTTTTTTCTAATCAGCTATCCAACTGGAATGCAATTGCAACTTGCGCCGCAAGCGAGTTCGTGCGCGAAAATGTCGTCAAATAAGCAACACTTGCGTGCCGACCTGCGCCATTGAGAACAATTCCGCGATATCCTCGTTGAAAAGACCGATGCAGCCGTTAGACGATCTGCGCCCGATTTTGCGCGTATCGTGGGTGCCGTGGATGCGATAATACTTCCAGCCCAGATACAAAGCGTGTGTTCCCAACGGGTTATCCGGCCCCGGAGGGATATAGTCCGGCCATTCCGGGTTGCGCTTCTTCATCGACGGCGTTGGCGACCAGCTTGGCCCTTCGACCTTGCGGACCACGCTGGTGCGACCGCGGCGGGTCAACTCCTCGGTCAGTGGCACGGAAGAGGGGTATAGTTTGTATACCCGCTGGTCGTCGGACCAGTAGTGCAGCGCGCGCGAGACGGTATCGACCAGAATGGCCCCGTTATTGGTATTGGAAAAATAGGGCTGCCAGTCCAGCGCGCGGAACCCCGAGATATTGCGGCGCACCTCTGGTTCCGGCTCGGGCGCGGGGCGCAGCGGGTCGCCGGGAATGTACTGGGCAACCGCGGGCGAGGCCAGCAGGGCCGACGCTCCGGCCAGGAATCCCCGGCGGGAGGGCGCGAGATAATATTTTTTGACCATGACGGGCGGTCCTTTTCTAAGGCCAGTCTGAATTTCGCGTATTTTATGGCCAGAATGCTTCAGTCGCAAATCAAACCGGCAGAATCACGCGGAACCGGGCCAATGTGCGTTTGCCCAAGGCGGCCTGTCGCGCTATGCCCTAGGTTAAATCAAACATCAGGTCGATCATGACGCGTATCATTTCATTACTATTTGCCTGCTTTGTGGCGCTGTCCGCATGTACTCCCGGCGGCACGCCGACATATGGATCGGACGGGCGGCCGCTGCCGACGGTCTACAAGATCCGGGGCAATCCCGAAAAACTGCAGTTCCGTATGCTTGATTCGGTCAACGCGCTGCGTCAGGCCCAGGGTCTGCAGGCGGTGCAGCTGAATTCGCAACTCAACGCTGCTGCCGCCACCCACTCCAAGGATATGGCCCGGCAAAACCGTCCCTGGCATTTCGGTTCGGACGGATCGTCCCCGCCGGAACGTGCCCAGCGCGTCGGATATTACGGGACATATATTGGCGAGGCCATCTCGGAAACCTATGAGACCGAGACCGAAACTCTGGCCGCCTGGATGCAGGAACTCGGCCCGCGCTCGGTGATCATGGACCCCAAGGCGACGCAGATGGGCTTTGCCTGGCATCAGGAAGGCGGCGGCAAGATCTGGTGGACGCTGGAAATGGGTGCAGGCGGCTGACCGCAGCCCCATCCGAAAACGAAAAAGCCCCCGGACATCCGGGGGCTTTTTTGTAAATACAATGGCTTAGGCCGCTTGCATGGACTGTGCTTCGGTCAGAATGGCGTACAGTTTGACCGGATCGGGATTGGCCCGCAATTTCGCGCAGACCGAAGTGTCGCGCAGGGTCCGCGAGACCAGTGCCAACGCTTTCAGATGATCCACCCCGGCCTCTTCCGGTGCGAACAGCGCAAACGCAATATCCACCGGCTGGCGGTCGACCGAACCGAAATCAATCGGCTTTTCCAGCATGACGAAGACACCGGCAACCGCCTCAAGCTCGGCCATGCGGGCGTGCGGAAGAGCCACGCCATGGCCCACACCGGTGGGACCCAGGCTTTCCCGCTCCAGCAGCCCGTCCACAACGATCTGGGCCTCAAGACCCAGAGTCGCTTCGGCCACATCGGCGATTTCCTGAAACAGCCGCTTCTTGCTGGATGCGGCGGACAATACACGCACTGCTTCGGGCTTCAGTATGCTCGAAAGCTCCATGATCACGCTCCATGGCGAAGCCCCCACAAGGTGCAGGGGCGTGCCTTTGCTATTCTTGCCTGTTACGGATCGATCCAGCCGATATTGCCGTCATCGCGGCGGTATACGACGTTCAATCCGTCCTTGTTTTCATTACGGAACACCAGCACCGGGGCGCCGGCCAATTCCATCTGCATAACGGCTTCACCAACACTCAGCGATGGAATCTTGGTTTCCATCTCAGCCACGATCATCGGTTGCAGAGATTCCGGCTCCGCTGCCGACTCGGACTCGTCAGAAGCGAGGATATATGAGGAAGCACCAAAGAGTTCAACCGGCTCGGACCGATCCTTGTGATGATCCTTGAGGCGGCGTTTGTAGCGGCGCAATTGGGTTTCCATCTTGTCGCAGCAGGCCTCGAACGCTGCGTAGATTTCGGTTGCATGGGCCTTGGCCTGCGCCGTCAGGCCGGTGGAAAGATGTACGGTGGTTTCGCATACATATTCATGCGCAGAACGGGAAAAGACGACATTGGCATCGGTCGGACGCTGGGCATATTTGCCCACGACCTCGCCCAGTTCGGTCTGCACATGAGTCTGAAGTGCTTCGCCGATGTCGATCTGTTTTCCGCTGATTTGGTAACGCATGTGATCTCCTTCACAATTCACACCCATTCTGACGTCACGTGACGCGACGCGCTTGTTGTTATCGGGTGGGGGGTAGAGACATTTCCCGCGGTAGCCGCACCGTTCCCCCTTCGATGAAGGGGCATCGTGATCCAGACGGGAACCGAAGAAATGCCATGGCCCAATTGAGGCAAGAGACAGCGGAAGAGTCAATCAAAACAGACGTGTATATACGTGATTTCCGTCATGCATTCGGCGCATTTCTGCGCAAGCTCATGAAATCCGGAAGTTTTCGCCCAGATAGACGCGGCGGACGTTCTCATTTTCGACCACTTCGTCCGGGGTTCCGGACATCAGGACCTGCCCGTCATGCAAGATATAGGCGCGATCCACAATTTCCAGCGTTTCCCGCACGTTATGGTCGGTGATCAGCACGCCGATGCCGCGCTTTTTCAGGTCCGCAACCAGATGGCGGATATCGCCGACGCTGATCGGGTCAACACCCGCAAAGGGTTCATCCAAAAGCAGATATTTCGGGTCGGCCGCCAGACAGCGGGCAATCTCGACGCGGCGACGCTCACCGCCCGACAGGGCCAAGGCAGGTGCCCGGCGCAAATGCTCGATCGAGAAATCCGAAAGCAGCTCTTCCAGCCGCTCCTTGCGGCGGTGGGCGTGACGTACCGTAATGTCCAGAACCGCAGCGATATTGTCCTCGACGCTCATGCCGCGAAAGATCGACATTTCCTGCGGCAGATAGCCGATCCCAAGCCGCGCGCGGCGGTACATCGGCAGAGTCGTTACCGTCTGCCCGTCGATCGTGACCGTGCCCGCTTCGGGGAAGACCAGCCCGGCAACCGAATAGAAGGTGGTCGTCTTGCCCGACCCGTTTGGACCCAGCAGCGCCACAACCTCGGACCGGTCCAGCGTCATCGACACATCCCGGATCACGGTCTTCTTGCGGTAGGATTTCCGCAGCTTTTCGATCCTGAGGCCGGAATTGCCCTCGGCCACGGTCAGTTCAGGGCGCGCCATCAGTTGTTGCCCTGCTGCAGAATGGTTTTGACGTTGCCGGTCATCGTCGCCGTTCCGGCGGTCAGGTCGGCATTCATCTGATCGCCGCTAATGGTGCTGGGACCCTGGTTCAGCAGTACGTTGCCCTTCATTACGATCACGCCGGAATCGATGGTGTATTCGGCCCAGTCGCCCTCGGCCGCATCGGGCGGGCTGACCAGAACCACATCCTCGGTCGCTTCCATCCGTTCGATGCCCGAGCGATCCTGATTGTAGATCACCAGCACTCGTTCGGCGGTCAGGCGCATTTCACCCTGAATGACGATCACATTGCCCAGAAACTCGGCCGAACCGTCCTCTTGGTTGACGTTCAGCTTTTCCGAGGTCACCTCGACCGGCAGGCTGGGGTCGGCCTGGGTCGCGCCAAACGCAACCTGAGTCTCCTGCGCCGCCGCAGAAAAGGCGCCAAGGGTCAATAAAAGGCAAAGTGAAACAAATCGGAAATGGAACACAGGTTATCTTTCTGCTTTTTCAGGCTCGTATATCAGCTTCACGCCATCTGTAAAAAGAATATGCACGGGACCGTCGGTTTTTTCCGTACCAAAGCTCATGCTGCCGGCGGTGAAGTTGCCGATGATCCCGGTTCCGTTGACCTGACCGGGCGCGTCGCCCCGGATTTCGTCCAATGACGTGTTCAGCAGATCAGTGGTGATTTCGGTGCCGTCGGTCGAGGTGATGACGACATCGCCGACAAACGTGGCCGAGTTCTTATCGGGGCGGATCATGCCGGAATTGGAATCCAGCGTGATGACACCGCCGCTTGACAGGTTCATGCGGCCACGGAATTCGGCCGCGGTAGGAATCGAGCCTTCCCGCCCCTGCGTTGCACGGATTGCCTCGATCTGGACCTCTTCGCCCTTGCGGGTGGTGCCGCGGTAATTCGGCTGCGTCACCACCTGATCGGCCAGCCGTTCATCGATATCCTGCTGGGTAAACGGAACGCTGACATTGGTTTCGATACTGCGCGACAGAAGGAAAACGGTGGACAGCATCAGGATGGCCACCAACGGCAGCACCACCTTGAAGAATTGAACCATGCGGGAATGTCCGTCCACCGTGCGACCCTCCGCCTAGCCCAGACCGACGCGCAGGCAGTCGTGGATATGCAGCAGCCCCTGCGCCGGACCCTGCGTTTCGGGATCAACCACAAACAGAGAGGTGATCTTGCGATCGTTCATGATCGCCACCGCCTCTTCCGCCATCGCATTGGGTGCGATGGTCAGCGGATTTTCGGTCATCACTTCTTCGGTGGTCTTGTTCAGAAGCCCGTCCATGTTTCGACGCAAGTCGCCATCGGTCACGATGCCCATCAGGCGGCCCTCTTCATCCGTTACACCGACGACGCCGAAGCTCTTCTGGCTCATTACCAGCAAAGCCTCACTCATCGGGGTGCCGACCGAAACCAACGGCAAATCCTTGTGCATCAGGTCACGCACGGTGGACAGCTGCGCCCCCAGCTTTCCACCGGGGTGGAAGGCGCGGAAATCCTCGGGCTTGAAATCGCGATATTTCATCAGCGCAATCGCCAGCGCGTCACCCATCGCCAATGTCAGCGTGGTCGAGATCGAGGGCACCATACCGAACCCGCAGGCCTCTCCCATCGACGGGATCAGCAGATGCACGTCGGCCTGTTTCATCAGCGTGCTTTCCGGCTTGCTGGACAGACCGATCAGCGGGATGCTGAAACGGCGGGTAAAGGCCAGGAGGTTCACCAGTTCCGGCGCCTCGCCCGAATTCGAGATCGCCAGAACCACGTCGCCCTTCGACACCATACCCAGATCGCCATGGCTGGCCTCGGCCGGGTGCACGAAATAGGCCGGCGTACCGGTGCTGGCCAGCGTCGCGGCAATCTTGTGGCCGATATGGCCCGACTTGCCGATACCGCTGATGATGATCCGCCCCGGCGCCTGCAGGATCAGCTGCACGGCCTCGGCAAAATGTTCGTCCAGACTGTCGGCCAGAACGTCCAGCGCGCGGGCTTCGTCTGTGACGACCTGCCGGGCGGTTTTCAGGAATGCTTCGGTATCGGTCATGAGTGCGCAAAAATATCCGTTTCGGGCCAACCGGCGAGATCGAGTTTCGCACGCATCGGCAGGAAGTCAAAACACGCCTGCGCCATCTCAGAGCGCCCCTCGCGGGCCAGACGCCCGTCCAGCGCCTCGCGCAGTTGGTGCAGGTAGAGAACGTCCGAGGCCGCATAATCCAGTTGCGCGGCGGTCAGGGTCTCGGCCCCCCAGTCGCTCATCTGCTGCTGCTTCGAGATATCGACGCCGATCAGTTCCTGGCACAGGTTTTTCAGGCCGTGGCGGTCGGTATAGGTGCGCACCAGACGGCTGGCGATCTTGGTGCAATAGACCGGCGCGGCCAGTGCGCCAAAGGTGTGGTACATCGCGGCAATGTCAAACCGGCCAAAGTGGAACAGCTTCAGCACGTCGGGGTTTTCCAGCATCGCACACAGGTTCGGCGCCTGCGTCTGGCCCTTCTCGACCTGCACGATATGGCTGTTGCCGTCGCCGCCCGACATCTGGATCACGCACAGGCGGTCGCGATGCGGGTTCAGCCCCATGGTTTCGCAGTCAATGGCCACAACAGGACCCAGATCCAACCCGTCCGGCAGGTCGTTATTATAGAGATGGTTCGCCACGCGGGTCTTCCTTTGTCCGGTATCGCCCCCGAGATAGGAGGTTTGGTTCCCAAACTCAACGCTATCAATGGAATGCGGCCAAGTTGCGCGGATTTCTTGACCCCGAAGGCATTGACGGGAAAATGGTTCCGGACGCAACGCTCCGGGTCACAAGAGGCTTTGGGGCGGGTCCGAATGGTCAAAAGGTCCAACCTGCCGATGCTGAGTGTTCTGCGAAACCGAACGTATCGCCACCTGCTGGCGGCGCAACTGGTTGCCCTGACGGGCACCGGGCTGGCGACCGTGGCGCTGGGGCTGCTAGCCTATGATCTGGCCGGAGATGCGGCGGGCATGGTTCTGGGCACGGCCCTGACGATCAAGATGGTGGCCTATGTGACCATCGCCCCCATCGCGGCGGCCTTTGCCGAACGGCTGGACCGCCGCCGGATGCTGGTGGCGCTTGATATGGTGCGGGCGCTGGTTGCGATCTGCCTGCCCTTCGTGACCGAGATCTGGCAGGTCTATGTGCTGATCTTCGTGCTGCAATCGGCCTCGGCCGGGTTCACTCCGGCGTTTCAGGCCACCATTCCGGACGTGCTGACGGACGAGCAGGACTATACCAAGGCACTGTCGCTGTCGCGGCTTGCCTATGATCTGGAAAGCCTGCTGAGCCCGATGCTGGCCGCCGCGCTGCTGTTGATCGTCAGCTTTGACAGCCTGTTCTGGGGCACCGGGCTGGGGTTCATCGCCTCGGCCCTGCTTGTGGTGTCGGTTGCCCTGCCTTCTCCCAAGCCCACACAACGCCGGGGCATCTATGACCGGACAACTTACGGCATACGCCTGTATCTGCGCACTCCGCGGCTTCGTGGCTTGCTGGCCCTGACATGGACGGCAGCAGCGCTCAGTGCGATGGTCATCGTCAACACCGTGGTCATCGTCCGCGCCGATCTGGGCCTGTCCGAAAGCGCGGTGGCCATCGCGCTGGCCGGGTTCGGCGGTGGGTCGATGCTGGCCGCGTTCACCCTGCCCAAATTGCTGGAGACCTACAAAGACCGCAGCGTCATGCTGTCCGGAGCCGCACTCGGAACCCTGATCATGGGAATAGCCGCGGGCGCCTTCGCCTTTGCACAGGTCTCGCTGACCGGGCTGGCATTGCTGTGGGCCTGCATCGGGTTCGGCTATTCCGCAACGCTGACACCTTCGGGCCGCCTGCTGACCCGCTCGGCCCGCCCCGAAGACAGACCGGCGGTGTTTGCCGCCCAGTTCACGCTGTCCCATGCCTGCTGGCTGGTGCTGTATCCGTTGGCGGGCTGGATGATGACGACGTTTGGCGCGGCGATCACGCTTGTCTGCATGGCGTTGGTCGCATCGCCGGGACTTGTGGCTGCAACCCTGATTTGGCCACGTCCGGACCGGAAAGCCGTTTCGAAAGAACGCTCTGACATGTCTTGAGCCCCCCGCCTCCTGTGCATTACACCTTGGGGATCATGGATCAGCTAGACCGCCGCATCATCGCCGCCCTGCAGCACAACGCCCGCGAGACGACCTCGAAGATCGCCGCGAAACTGGGCGTGGCCCGAACCACCGTGCATGAACGCATTCGGCGGATGGAAGAAAACGGCGTGATCGCCGGATATTCCGTGATCCTGAACAGTTCCGAGGATGCCCCGCGCGTTCAGGTCGTGGTGCTGCTGGAAGTGCAGCAAAAGGAAACCAAACGCATCATCAACCGGCTTGAGGCCTATCCCGAGGTGAAACTGTGCCTGTCGATCAATGGCGAGTTCGACCTGCTGTTGTCGGCAGAGGCCCCGAGGATTGAAGACCTGGACATTCTGGTCGACGAACTGGCCAAAATCCCCGGCGTGCTGCGTACCAATACCAGCGTTGTCTTCGGTCGCCGGATCGACCGGAACTAGGTGGCTGATAACCCTCTGTAAACCCAAGCGGGATTAGCTTGGCCGGGACTGATCAGAATCCCGGACCGGCAGAATGCCCCATCGTTTGATCTTTGGACTGAGTTTCCTTGCGCTGTGTGCAGCGCAACAGGGCTTTGCCATGCCCGACGCCCGCATCGCCGGGGTCTGCGACTCAGCCGCGCGACGGGCCGCACAGTCCGAAGGTGTCCCGCTGGACGTTCTGCGCGCGATTGCGCGGGTGGAGACCGGGCGCCTGCGGGACGGACGGCTGGAACCCTGGCCCTGGACCATCAATGTCGAGGGGCAGGGGTTTTGGTTCACCTCGGAATTCGAGGCGAAATCCTACGTTTTCGACATCTTCAAGGCAGGCAAGCGCAGCTTTGACATCGGCTGTTTCCAGATCAACTATCGCTGGCACGGCAAAGCGTTCCGGTCCATCGACGCCATGTTCGATCCGGATGAAAACGCCACCTACGCCGCGCGGTTCCTGAACGACCTCTATGCCGAGCTTGGCTCATGGCCCGCCGCCGTCGGGGCCTATCATTCCCGCACGCCGTCTCTGGCCCAGGCCTATTCCGGCCGGTTTCAAACGGTTCTGGCACAGTTGGACCAGACCCTGCCCGCCGCCCCGGAAGCGGTGTCGCGCAACCCGTTCACCACCGCCGCAACCCCTCTGATCCCGGTCAACCTGCCGCAATCCGGCAGCGTTTTGGGGTCACTGGTTCCGCCCTCGGGCACCGCCACCGCCTTTATCTCGTTCAACTAGGAGGCCTGCGTGCCCAAGATCGACGCTCGTTCCCTGTTCTCTCCGACCGTGCTGCTGGCGCTGGCGCTGATGACGGTCATCGTGATGATGATCCTGCCGATGCCCGCCTGGGTGCTGGATGTGGGGCTGGCGGCGTCCTTCGCGCTGGCGATCCTGATCTTCACGCTGACGCTGTTTATCGAACGGCCACTGGATTTCTCCTCTTTCCCTACGATCCTGCTGGCCTCGTTGATGCTGCGGCTGTCGCTGAACGTGTCTTCGACCAAGCTGATCATTGGCCAGGGGCATACCGGCCCCAACGCCGCCGGGGACGTGATCGAGGGCTTTGCCGATTTCGTCATGGGCGGCAGCATCTTTCTGGGGCTGGTTGTGTTCGGCGTGCTGCTGATCGTGAACTTTATGGTCATTACCAAAGGTGCCGCGCGTATGGCCGAGGTCGGCGCGCGGTTCGCTCTGGACGGGATGCCCGGCAAGCAGCTGGCCATCGACAGCGACATGTCCGCCGGGGCCATCGACCACCAGCAGGCCAAGGAACGGCGCGAGAGGGAACAGCAGGAGACGACCTTCTTCGGCTCACTCGACGGGGCCTCGAAATTCGTCAAAGGGGATGCGGTTGCCGGGTTGCTGATCACCCTGCTGAACCTCGTGATGGGTCTGATCATGGGGGTGATCGTGCATGGGATGCCGATCTCGTCCGCGTTCGAGACCTATGCCATCCTGACCGTCGGCGATGGTTTGGTGTCGCAAATCCCGGCGGTGATCATCTCCATTGCCTCGGCCCTGCTGCTGGCCCGCGGCGGCACGCAAGGCGCCACCGACAACGCGATTTTCTCGCAGCTGGGCAAACATCCGGCGGCACTGGGAACGGTTGCGATTCTGATGGTGCTGTTTGCGTTGGTGCCCGGCCTGCCCTTCCTACCCTTCATTCTGGGCGCGGGGGTGCTGGGCTATGCCGCCTTCAACGTGCACCGCAAACAAAAGGCCGAAGAAGAGGCAGCGCTGGAGCCCACGCCACAGGATGAAACACCCGTTTCGCAGGCCATTGGCGATATTCTGGATCTGGACGACGTGCATCTGGAATTCGCTCCCGATCTGGTCAGCATGGTTTTGAATCCCGGCACCGGTCTGGACGCGCGGATTGCCAATATGCGGACCTACGTGGCCTCCAGCTTTGGCCTGATCCTGCCCGATATCCGCTTGACGGATCGCGCTGATCTGCCCATGGGCACATATGTGGTCAAGGTGCAGGGGGTCGAGCAGGCCCGTGGTGTGTTGAACCCCGATCTGGTGTTGGCACTGGTGCAGGATGACCGCGATATGCTGCCTGAAGGCAATGACGTGACCGAACCGGTCTATGGCGCCCCGGCCCGCTGGATTCTGCCCAAGGACCGCGAGGCCGCCGCGATGAGCGGGGCCACCATCGTCTCTCCGCCCGAGATTCTGGCGACCCATCTGCTTGAGATCATCAAACAGAACTTCTCACGCTTGTTGACGCTGAAATCCTTGCGCCGCCTGCTGTCCGAGATGACGCGGCTCAGCGATCCGGTCCGGGCCGAGGCCAACCGCAAACTGCTGGATGAGTTGATCCCCGACAAGGTGCCGATCGACACGCTGCACGCGGTGCTGCGGCTGTTGTTGGACGAACGTGTCTCGATCCGCAACATGGCGCTGATCCTGGAAAGCGTGGCCGAGGCGCGGCTGACCACCACCCAACCCGAGGGCATCTGCGAGCTGGTCCGGCAACGGCTGGGCTTCCAGCTGGTCGCCGAGATGAAACGCGAGGATGGCTCGATTCCCCTGATTCAGCTGGCCCCGGAATGGGAGGACACCTTCGCCACCTACCAGATCGACGCGCCGAATGCCGGGCTGGACGTGGCACTGCCGCCGAACCTGTTCAACAAACTGGCCGACGGTGTGGTCGACAGTGTGGCGCATTCCGCCGATCACGGGCTGTTCCCGGCATTGGTCACCTCGACCCGGCGGCGCAGGTTGCTGCGCACCATCATGCACGCGCGCGGCATCGCCAACCCGGTGTTGTCCTTCGAGGAAATCGGGCTCGAAGCACGCCCCGCACTGGTCGGAACGGTGCCCGCGTGATCTCGCTGCCGCCAGAGCTTCTGCCCCAGTTGGGCGAGGGTCTGTGGCACCTGTTTGCCGTCTTCCTGCGCGTCTCTGCCATGGTCTCATTGCTGCCCGCCTTTGGCGAGCGCAGCATCCCGACCCGTGTCAAACTTGGCATCGCGGTGGCGTTCACACTGATTGTAGCGCCGGCAGTTCAGGCTGCGGGTACCGCACCTGACCTGTTTCCATTGGCGCGGATGATTGTGGTTGAGACCCTGATCGGCGTGGTTCTGGGTCTGGGCCTGCGCTTGTTCGTACTGGCCTTGCAAACAGCCGGGTCGATTGCGGCGCAGGCGACCTCATTGTCTCAGATTCTGGGCGGTGCGGCGGCAGACCCGGTCCCTGCGATGGGATATCTGCTGACCCTGGCGGGATTGGCCTTGGCGGTGCTGCTGGGCCTGCACATCCGCGTCGCGCAGTTCCTGATCTACAGCTACTCGCTGTTTCCGATGGGTATTGCTCCGATGGCGCCCGACCTGTCACAATGGGGCGTGCAGCAGATCGCGCGCAGCTTTGGCATGGCCTTTGCGCTGGCCATGCCGTTTGTCATCGCCTCGCTGATCTACAACCTCGCGCTTGGGGTCATCAACCGCGCGATGCCGCAGCTGATGGTGGCCTTTGTCGGTGCCCCCGCCATCACCTTTGCCGGGCTGTTCCTGCTGTTCGCGGGCACCCCTCTGATCCTATCGGTGTGGTCCGACACCCTGTTCGCCTTCATGCTGAACCCGCTTGAGGGCACACGATGAGCGGATCGGATGACGACAGTGACAAGTCCTATGAGCCGACGCCGCAGAAACTGCAGAAAGCGCGGGAAAAGGGCGAGGTCGCCAAATCCAACGACCTGTCCGTTGTGGCGGCCTATACCGGGTTTCTCATCGCGTTGTTCGCTGCCGGTCAGTTCGGCGTCCAGCATTTGGGAACCCTGTTTGTCGTTCTGATCGACCAGGCGGATACCTTTGCCCCGCTGGTGACCGACGGCCCCGCCGCCAGCCCGGTGGGCGGGATGCTGAAAACCGCCTTGCTGTCGGTTTCGGTCCTGTTCGCCCTGCCCGCCAGCGCCGTTTTGCTCAGCCTGATCGCCCAGCGCGCGCTGATCTTTGCACCCAGCAAGCTGAAACCGAAGCTGTCCCGCATCTCGATCCTGTCGAACGCCAAGAACAAGTTTGGGCGCGGGGGGCTGTTCGAATTTGCCAAGAGCTTTGTGAAACTGGCGATCTACGGCACCTGCCTAGCCCTGTTCCTGCGCGCGAACCTGAGCGAGATCCTGTCGGCCAGCGCCGCCCCTGCGCGGTCCTCGGTGATGCTGATGATGAACCTGCTGTTTCGCTTTCTGTTCATCGTCATCGCAGTAGCGCTGGCAATCGGGGTCGTGGACTATCTGTGGCAATACGCCGAGCACATGCGCAAGAACCGGATGTCGCGCAAGGAAATCCAAGACGAAACCAAGGATGCCGAGGGCGATCCGCACGTGAAACAGCAACGCCGACAGCGCGCGCAGGACATCGCGACAAACCAGATGATGTCTGATGTGCCCTCGGCAGATGTGGTGATCGTCAACCCGACCCACTATGCGGTGGCGCTGAAATGGGCACGCACGGCGGGCTCAGCGCCGGTCTGCGTGGCCAAGGGCGTGGATGAAGTGGCCGCCGCGATCCGTGCACGCGCCGCCGAATCTGGAGTTCCCATTCACTCCGATCCGCCCACCGCACGTGCGCTTCATGCGGCCGTCGAGATCGGTCAGGAGATCGCCGAAGAACACTATCGCCCCGTGGCCGCCGCGATCCGGTTTGCCGAGGCGATGCGCAAGCGGGCAAAGGGGCAGATCAGATGAGGCAGGACGGGTTTTCAGACCTCGAAAAAGTCACCGAGGCAGCGTTCCAGAAGGAATACAACACCCTCCGCCCGCTGATCGAAGCCGAAGCAAGGGTGCAACAGCAACTGGCGCGGCTGGATGCTCAGGTGCTGCAATCCCGGCAGGACAGCGCCTCGGCCGAAGGGTATCGCGTCACCGGCACGGATGTTCTGTGGAATGGATGGGAATCCGCCACGCGTCGCCAACTGAACATGGAGCTCGCCCGGCTGCGGGCACAAAAGCTGACGGCGATGGAGGCGTTGCGCACGGCATTTGGCCGCCAGCAGGCTGTTGCAAACCTGTCGGCGGCCCAGAAAGACGCGCTCAAACGCGCGCAGAACAAAAAAACTGTCGGTTTAACCGGCTAGGGCTGCGCCACCAGGATCAGACATCCTGACGGCTGACACTCATGATCAAAACCTGCGAGACGTCATCCCCCAGATCACGGCGCGCCGTCTCAAGCAGAGCTTTGCGCAATACTTTCAGGTTATCGGACTCGGTGAAGGCACCATCAAACCCGCCCGTATTGGCGTGGTCGAACATGACCTGCAGGAACCCGTCGCGCAGCTTTGGCTCAACTGCGTAGAAAGCCTCGGTCATGCCGGGGGTGATCTCAAGGCTCAGCGACATGGTGACCAGCGCGTCGATACGCTCGGAGTCAACCACCGGCACCACGAACTGCTTGGTCAGCTTGAGGTATTCATAGTCGCTTGGCTTATCCTTTTCCCCCGCTTTACCACCTTTGGCTTTGGCGGATTTCTCCTTTGGCTTTTCCGCCTTCGGTTCCGATTTTTCCTGCTTCGCGGCCTCTTTCGTTTCCGAAGGTGACAGCATGACGCCAGCGCCGATACCGGCGCCCAGACCGACCAGCAGAAAGATGACGGGCAACAATTTCTTCATCACATCCGCTCCTTAATACGGCAGCACAGCGTCAAGGACCTGCTGGCCGTATCGCGGCTGCTGCACATCGGTGATCTGCCCGCGACCGCCATAAGACACACGGGCCGAGGCGATCTTGTCATAGGTGATCTCGTTCTGGCGCGAGATATCCTGCGGCCGCACATAACCCGCGACCAGCAGCTCACGCAGTTCGAAATTCACGCGCAATTCCTGCGAACCCGAGATCGACAACACACCGTTCGGCAGCACATCGACCACGGTGGCGGCCACGCGCAGGGTCAGCTTCTCCTTGCGTTTCACCGATCCTTCGCCCGTGCTTTCCGAAGACGAGTCAATCTCGACCGCGTCAGCAAGCGACGCGCCGTCCGGCAAGTGTTTGTCCGCGCGCTGCGGCAAACCGAACAGGCCCACGATTCCCAGGCTTTCCGAGGCCGAGCGCGAGCGTTCCGTGTCATTCGAAAACTCGGCTTTTTCGTCCAGTTCGATCACGACCGTCAGGATGTCACCCTTCTTGATCGCCCGCTGATCGCCCAGCAGCGATTGCTGGCCACCACTCCACAACGAGGACCGGTCGACGTTGCGCTGCGGTTGTGTGTGCAGCGGCAGGCCCGGCCACAACATGGCGACATGTTCGGGCGAATCCTCATTGGGCGTAAAACTGGGCGGCTTTCCCAGATGGTCCACCCGACCGCAGGCCGACACGGCAAGCACGGCAAACAACAGAGATTTCGAAAGTCCTGACATCATTTCACCTCGATTTGGCCGTCGGGCCGGATAAGACCGGTCACGGTCGTGCGGGAGGACAGGTTCATGACCCGGATGCGCTCCCCGGCGGCCCCGCGCCCCAGCGCGCGGCCTTCGGCGGTGATCGATAGCGGTTTGCGGTCAAAGATCAGAACAACCAGATCGTTGCGATCGACCAGCGCCGGTGCGCCGACATCCCCCGCATGGATCGGGCGCCCGGGGTAGAGCGCGACACGGGCCTCTTGCCCGATCAGAAATTCGGGGTCGGTCACCGCTCCGGGTACTTGCTGCGCCTTGATTTCAAGATCTGCGGCCGAGATGATTTCCTTGGCCCGGATGGTGCGGGTCGGCACGACGGTGTCAGCTTGCGCAAACACCGGCATCAGCAACCCCAGTATCAGGATCAGAACCCGCATCACCGCACCTGCGTCGTTGCGCCCATCATCTGATCGACGGCGGAAATGACCTTGGCGTTCATCTCATATCCGCGCTGTGCCTCGATCAGTTCGGTCACCTCGCGGATCGCATCGACCGAGCTGTCTTCAAGATAACCCTGCCGCAGGGTACCCAGCCCATCTTCGCCCGGGGTTCCAACCACCGGCGCGCCCGAGGCTTCGGTTTCCTTGAACAGGTTGCTGCCGATCGCCTCGAGCCCCTTGGCATTCGAGAAACTGGCCAGCGTGATTTCCCCCAACAATTGCCCCTCGGGCGCGTCGTCGAAATAGGCGTAGATTTCGCCCGAGGCGTTGATGGAGATCGAATGTGCATCGTCAGGAATGGTGATCTCGGGCGCTACCGCGTACCCGTCCGACGTGACGATCAGCCCCTCGGCTGAGCGTTTCAGACTGCCATCGCGGGTAAAGCCGGACTGGCCGTTGGTCAACGTCACCTCAAGATAGCCGCGGCCTTCGATGGCAACGTCCAGATCGTTGCCGGTGGCCGACAGCCCGCCTTGCGCCAGCTGCACCGTGACGGCCGCCGGACGCACGCCCAGGCCCAGCTGAATGCCCGTGGGCAAAACCGTTCCGTCATTGGCGTTCACCGTCCCAGCCCGCGCCATCTGCTGATAGTGCAGATCCGCAAACTCGGCCCGGCGGGCGTTGTAGCCAGTGGTGTTCGTGTTCGCCAGGTTGTTCGAGATCGTCTCGACCCGCATCTGCTGCGCGGTCATGCCCGTCGCTGCAATTTTCAAAGCCCGCATGTTGAAATCTCCTTTTCACAAATCAGCGCATCAGCGCCTTGAGCGCGCCGCGCACACGTTCGTCTTCGGTTTCCAGAAAGCTCTGCCCCAGCTCATAGGCGCGCTGGATTTCAACCAGCCGGGTCACCTGATG
The DNA here is from genome assembly GCF_056542745.1 of Ruegeria sp. AB10. NCBI lineage: Bacteria > Pseudomonadati > Pseudomonadota > Alphaproteobacteria > Rhodobacterales > Roseobacteraceae > Ruegeria > Ruegeria sp. AB10. Next base: position 92,654 of record NZ_JBQGAI010000003.1, read on the forward strand.
GACAGCATTGACGTTGGACCCTTCGAGGAAACGATGCACAACCACCGGGCTTTCAACCGGTTCAATCTCGCCCTCGGCGCGGAATTGCGTACTGCCCTCGCGCACCAGTGTGCTGGGGTCGGCCACCCTATAGACGCCGATCTGCCCCAGCAATTGCCCTTCGATACTGAGCGTACCGTCACTGCCCACATCGATCGAAGCCGCGTCCGGAGGGATGAAAACAGGCGCGCCGTTCACGTCCAGCACCCGGTGACCATCCATCGTGACCAGATCGCCCTCGGCGCTTGGGGAAAAGGCGCCCGCCCGCGTCAGATGATTGCCCGATGCGGTTTCAACCATGAAGAACCCATCGCCTTCGATGGCGAAATCGAACTGTCCTCCGGTCTCTGTCAGCAGGCCCTGTTGCTGCGAGGTATTGCGCGCCTCAGCCCGGCTCATCGACAGGGACGGGTTGCCCGGTATGTCCTGGACGAATTCGGAAAACACCAGGCCCTGCGCCCGGTATCCGGTGGTGCTGGCGTTGGCGATGTTGTTCGCCACCAGCCGCATTTCGTTCATCAGTCCGGACTGGCGGGACAGGGTAACATAGGCGGTATCCATCAGCGGCCTCCTGCGATCAGTGGGATGAGGGTTGTGGTGAAAAACGTCACCAGCGTCTGGGTCATGAAACCCATCGAAATCCAGAACACGACGACAATGGCGATCAGCTTGGGCACGAAGGTCAGCGTCATCTCCTGCACCGAGGTCAGCGCCTGGAACAGGCCGACGATCAGGCCCGACACCAGCGCCACCGCCAGGATCGGGACCGAGGTGATCACCGCGACCCACAGCGCCTGACGCACGATGTCATAGAAGAGACCTTCGCTCAGCATCTCGTCAGACCGGCATCCGCAGGATTTCCTGATAGGCCTCGACCACCTTGTCGCGCACGACCACGGCCGTTTCGACGGCCAGCTCGGTCTGCGCCAGCGCCTGAACCAGAGCGTGCGGATCGGCCTGCCCGGTCATGGCGACCTGAGACACTTGCTCGCTCTGTTTCAGCGTTGCGGCAAAGTCCTGAAACGTGTTGCGCAGCCCCTGCGCCAGTCCGGCGTGGTTGGGATCTGCCTGGGTGGCCGGGCGCGCAACGGCATAGTTCTGGGCTGCGGTCAGGGATCGGATATCCATTCTGGTGTCCTTTTATCTTCTGAGGAGTTCCATCAGGCTCGACGACATCTGGCGTGTCTGGTCGAACATCTTGAGATTGGCTTCGTAGCTGCGCTGCGCTTCACGGGCGTCGGCGATCTCGATCATCAGATCGACATTCGAGCCGCGATAATGACCGGTTTCATCGGCCATCGGGTGACCGGGGTCATAGATACGCGACCCGTCGCGGCGATCCAGCTTGACGCGCCCGGCCTGCACCACTTCGCGCCCGTCTTTCTGCACCGCCTCGAACGGCACCGTCTTGCGGCGATACCCCGGTGTGTCGGCATTCGAGATATTTTCGGACACATGCCGCAACCGTGCCGATTGCGCGCGCAGGGCACTGGTCGAGGCGGCAAGGGAATGGGAAAAATCACTCATGTCTCAGCCCCCTTACGACCGGCCAATACTGCTGCGCAGAATATTCATCGAAGATTTGTAGATGGTCAGCGCGCGGTCATGCTGGCGCTTGACCTCGACCGCTTTGAACATCTCTTCCTCAATGGACACGCCGTTGCCGTTGGGGTCGCCCGAGGGCGCGACCTCATATTCGGCCCAAGGTTGAGGGCCAGAGGCACCATTCAGGTGACCGGCCCGCGTGGCGGTCATGGCGACCTCACGCCTTGAGTTTTCGAATGCTTTTTGAAAGGCCTCGATATCGCGGGGCTGGTAGCCCGGCGTATCCGCATTGGCCATGTTGCGCGCGATGACCGCCTGCCGTTGTCCAGCATGGGTTGCCATTGCGTGCGCTGTCTTAAAGACGTTCAGGTCATAGAACATCGGGGCTTCTCCCTCGATCAATTTCAATCAAGGCTTAACCCCGATTCCTTTAGAAAGCGTTTTCAGAAACCCGTTGGAGAACCCACGATGTCCGATCTCGACCCGATGCTTCTGAAATGCGAATTCGACCGCCTGTCGGCGGTGCGCCATATGGGCCGCGTGTCCGGCGTGGCGCGGGGTGTCATTGAAATACAGGGGCTTGAGGGGCAGGCGCGGATCGGCGATCACCTGACCCTTCGGCGGCGCAGCGGGCCGGATCTGCCGGGCGAAGTGCTGCATGTCGAACCGGATGTGATTCACATGATGCCGACCGCCGCCCCCGATGGGGTCTGTCTGGGCGACCGGGTGATTCTGGACCAGACACCCGCCTTTGCGCCGGGAATGCACTGGCTGGGGCGGGTGGTCGACCCGTTCGGCAAACCGCTGGACGGAAAGCCCCTGCTATCAGGCGTGCTGGAGCAGGATATCATGCGCGCACCTCCCCCGGCTGTTGCGCGCAAACCGTTGGGCGCGCGGATGGAGACCGGACTGGCCATGCTCAACACCATGTTGCCCGTAGTGCAGGGGCAGCGCATTGGCCTGTTCGCCGGATCAGGTGTTGGTAAATCGACCCTGCTGGCGACGCTGGCCAAGTCGATGCAGGCGGATGCCGTTGTTGTCGCTTTGGTTGGGGAACGTGGGCGCGAGGTGAATGAATTCGTCGAACAGGCGCTGGGGGCCGAGGGGATGAAACGCTCGGTTGTCGTAGCGGCGACTTCGGACCAGTCGGCGCTGGCACGCAGGCGCTGCGCCTGGTCGGCCATGTCGGTGGCGGAATACTTGCGCGATCAGGGGCTGAACGTGTTGTTTCTGGCCGATTCGGTGACCCGCTTTGCCGAGGCGCATCGCGAGATTGCCGTTGCGATGGGCGAATCTCCGTCGCTGCGCGGATTTCCCCCGTCGGTCACACCGTTGATTGCCGGGCTGTGCGAACGCGCCGGACCCGGCACCGCAGATCAGGGGGACATAACCGCCGTGTTCAGCGTTCTGGTCGCCGGGTCGGATATGGACGAACCCGTCGCCGACATCCTGCGCGGCGTGTTGGACGGGCATATCGTGCTGAGCCGCGACATTGCCGAGCGCGGGCGATTCCCCGCCATCGACCTCAGCCGCTCGGTCTCGCGCAGCCTGCCGGGCGCGGCGACACCGGAAGAAAACCAGATGATCTCGGAAACCCGCAAACTGGTTGGCAGCTATGAGCAGTCCGAGGTGATGATCAAGGCCGGGCTCTATACTGAGGGCGCAGACCCGCTGCTGGATCAGGCCGTACGGGTGCACGAGGAACTGGACGCGTTCTTTGGCAAAGCCGAGCCGGACGGCATCCAGAACAGCTTCAACCGCCTGCAATTGATCCTGCGGCGGGCCAGCGCCACCGTGCCGCGTTAGAGAAGTCCGGACAGTTTTAAGTGTTAAGCCCACCTTAAGACCTGCCCGGCTACCCCTATAGTCGGGTGATAAAAAAGGTGGTGGAGATGGGTGCGCAATCCAATGCGGCGCCAATCATCATCAAGAAGAAACGTGTGTCCGGTGGCGATGGTCACCACGGTGGCGCGTGGAAAGTCGCATATGCCGACTTTGTCACGGCCATGATGGCGTTCTTCATGTTGATGTGGCTGCTGAACGCAACGACTGAGAAACAACGCAAAGGTCTGGCGGATTACTTCTCGCCGACGATTCCGGTGAACCCAGTCTCGGGTGGTGGGGACGGGGCCTTTGGCGGCAACAACATGTTTTCCGAAAAGACTATGGTGATGGATGGCTCGGGGGCGGCCAAACGGCACCCCACGGTCGCGCGGCAGGCGCGCGGCGCGATCGGGGTGAACCCGGATGGCGGCGAGGAAACATCCGAGGATTTTTCGACGCTCGAGGCCCAGCTGCTGGGGCATACCGGGGAAAGCATGGTCTCGGACAAGGTGCTGAAACACATCGTCACGCGCGTCACCGACGAAGGTCTGGTGGTCGAGCTGTTCGATACCGAGGATCAGCCGCTGTTCGAATCGGGTACCGATGAACCGACAACGATGATGCGGGCGCTGGCGCTGCTGGTGGCGCGGTCTTCGGATCTGGTGACCAATGATGTGGCGGTCGAAGGCCATGTCAGCGCCTCGCCCGTGGTTCTGGCGCGTGATCCGTCCTGGGATATCTCGACCTCACGCGCGCAGGTGGTGCGTCAACTGCTTGAAGATAAGGGGTTTACGACCAAGCGGCTGGATCGCGTGACCGGTCACGCCGACCGGGAATTGTCCGACAAAAACCCGATGGCCGTGCGCAACAACAGGATCGAGATCATCTTTCTGCGCAACACCTGACGATCACAGGATAGACGGCATTTTACCTGTTAGCGCGCTGTTAAGGGGCAGTGCGTTAGCTGTTGCATCAAAGATTGACGCAACAGAAGGGCGTGCCAATGACGATTTCCTCCTCGCTGAATGCCGGTGTGGCCTCATTGAAGGCCAACGCCAACCGGCTGGCCACCATTTCGGATAACATCGCGAACTCTTCGACCTTCGGCTACAAGCGGGTCGAAACGGATTTTCATTCGATGGTCACGTCGGGCCAGGGCGGCAGCTATTCGGCGGGTGGGGTCAGAACCACCAGTCAGCGCCTGATTGACCAGCGTGGGTCGCTGGTGACCACCAACAACTCGACCGATCTGGCGGTGCGGGGCCGGGGCATGTTGCCGGTGCGCCCAAGCTCGCAGATCGCGGGCGGTTCGAATGAGATGCAGCTGACCACCACCGGATCGTTCCGTACCAATGAAGAAGGGTATCTGGTCACCGAATCCGGCCTTGTCCTGCTGGGCTGGCGCGCGAATCCGGACGGAACGATCCCGGCGGTGCCACGGGACACTCCGGCGGCGCTGGAACCCATCCAACTGAGCGTCAACCAGCTGTCCGGCTCTCCGACCACGGCGATGAACCTGCGCATGAATCTTCCGGCAACGGCAACCGACGCCGGCGCCCCGGGTGATACGCAGCCCCTGTCGGTTGAGTATTTCGACAACCTGGGCAAGTCCGAAAGCGTCGATATCGAGCTGGTGCCAACCGTTCCCGCAGCCGGCAGCAGCAATGAATGGACCATGATCCTGCGCGATTCGGCCTCGGGCGGGGCGGTGATCGGGGAATATACGCTGACTTTCACGGACAGCCGGACGGCTGGCGGCACATTGGCAAGTGTGACGACCGTATCCGGTGGGGCTTATGACCCGACCACCGGCAGCCTTGTGGTGAACGTGGCCGGTGGCCCGATGGAGGTCAATATCGGCCAGATCGGGGATGCAGACGGCATCACACAACTGTCCGACACGTTCGCGCCGGTTTCGATCACGCGCGATGGATCGGCCGTGGGCACGATGACCAGCGTTCAGGTCGATGAGAATGGCTATGTCTATGCGTTCTATGACACCGGTGTCAGCCGTCGCATGTTCCAGATCCCTCTGGCGGATGTGCCCAATCCCAACGGATTGACCGCGCTGGACAGCCAGACCTACGCGCCGTCCCGCGAAAGTGGCACCTTTTTCCTGTGGAACGCAGGCGAAGGGCCGACAGGCGATCTGGTGTCATTCGCACGCGAGGAATCGACCACCGACATCGCGACCGAGCTGACCTCGCTGATTCAGACCCAACGCGCCTATTCCTCGAGCGCAACGGTGATCAAAACGGTCGACGAGATGCTGCAGGAAACCACCAACATCAAACGCTGATTTGGGTTTTGACCCGGAAAGGGGGGCTGTCCGATGAATATGACGACGGCGTTCAACAACGCAGTAAGCGGTCTGACGGCCGCGGGCCGGGGCACGTCGGTTGTGTCGGACAACATCGCCAACGCGCTGACCCCCGGCTTTGCCCGCCGGTCGCTGGAGTTGACGACAAATACGATCTCGGGCCATGGGGTGCGAACGGTCGGTGTGGTTCGGAACCAGGACCCGGTCCTGACCGCGAATCGCCGCGCCACCGACGCGGATTTGGCCTACCAAACCGCAGTTTCCAGCTTTCACGCCGGGGTCGAGGGCTTTGTCGGAACGGCTGATGATCGTTCATCCCTCGCCGCTCGGCTGGCCGATTTCGACAGCAGCCTGATCACGGCGGCCAGCCTGCCCGACTCGTCCGAGCGGCTGGACCAGGTCGCCCGCACCGGTCGCGATCTGGCCAACAGGATCAATTCCGCCTCCGAAGGCGTGCGGCAACTGCGGTCGGACGCGGACCGTACAATTGGCAAGCAGGTGGACAGCCTGAACCAGACTCTCAGGGATATCGAGAAGCTGAATGCCAAAATTCCCTCGGTCAAACACTCGGGTGGTGACATCGGAGCCTTGCTGGATCAACGGCAGGTTCTGATTGATCAGGTTAACGAATTGGTGCCAGTTAATGCGGTGCCGCGGGCCAACGACCAGGTCTCGCTGTACTCCGATGGAGGCCTGATCCTGCTGGAAGGCACGGCGGCACAGTTCTCTTTTACCACCACCGGCGACACCAAGCCCCACATGACGGTCGGCAACGGCCTGCTATCGGGGTTGGAGATGAACGGCAATCCGGTGCGCACCAGTGGCGACAGCGCCCAGATACGCGGCGGCGCGCTGATGGCGCAGTTCCAGATCCGCGATGAATTGGCGGTTGAAGCGCAGGCCAATCTGGACTCGGTCGCCCGGGACCTGATCGAACGGTTCGAAACGCCCGGCCTGGACCCCGCCGCGCTGCCCACCGACGCGGGCCTGTTCACCGATGCCGGTAACCGGTTCGATGCGACGGCCCCGGCGGGACTGGCCTCGCGCATCAGCCTGAACCCGATTGTCGATCCCGACAATGGCGGCGACAGCTGGCGGCTGCGCGACGGTCTGGGCGCGGCAGCCCCCGGCGATCCGGGTGATGCCACACAGTTACTGGCCTTCGGCGCCATTCTCAGCGATGCGCGCCCTGTCGCCGGTTCGCCTTTTGGCACCGGTGCGATGCGCGCCTCTGATCTGACCGAGGCGCTTTCATCCAAGGCTGGCGCAAATGCTCACACGGCCAGCCAACGCCTGACCTCTGCCAACAGCGCCCAATTGGAAATGGCTCGGATCGAGGCGGAAGACGGCGTCGATACGGATCAGGAACTGCAGCGCCTGATGCAGATCGAACAGGCCTATGCCGCCAATGCCCGGGTCATCTCGGTGGTGGATGAATTGATGAATACTCTGTTGAGGTTGTGATGATGAATTTGACGTCTATCGGTGATCTGGCGCGGGGCATGACGCTGAAGGCCCGCTCGACCGAGTTGAAAACCCAGATCGAGACCCTGTCGTATGAAATGTCCACAGGTAAGGTTCAGGATGTCTCTGGGCGCTTGGATGGCGATTACTCGCACCTTCTGGATCTGGATCGCAGCCTGTCACGGCTGGACGCGTATAAGGTATCCACGGCCGAGGCCGGGCTGTTCACCGACGCCATGCAATTGAGCCTGACGACAATTGATACCTCTATCAGCGAATTCACCGCGTCCCTGCTGTCTTTTGGCACCTCGAACCAGGCGGTCAGCCATGAAAACGCATCCGTGCAGGCGCGAAACGAACTGGACACGATCATTTCGGCGCTGAACACGCGGGCCGGTGGGCGCAGCCTGTATTCCGGCACCTCAACGGATGTGTCCCCGCTGCCCTCAGCCGACACGCTGTTGACCGCTTTGGAGGCCGAGCTGACCGGGTACAGCACAGTGTCGGACATCCGGCAAGCGGCAGAAGATTGGTTCAACGACCCCGCTGGATTTGACGCGGTGATCTATCAGGGATCGGACACCGCTTTGGCCGCGATGCAGATCTCAGAGAATGAAAGTGTCCGTATCCCCATCACGGCAACGGATCCCGCGATCAAGGATGCGCTGCGCGATATTGCGGTTGCCGCGTTGGTGTCGGACGACGCGCTGAACCTGCCGCGCGATCAGCGCACGGCGTTGTTCGCCCAATTGGGCGTCGATCTGGCCAATACCCAGAACGAGGTCGTGAACCTGCGCGCACAAGTGGGGTCGGCCGAGGCGCGGATCGAACAGGCCGCGACGCGCAACGGTGCGGCGCAAACCAGCCTGGAATACAGCCGGAACAAGCTGATCGCGGCGGACCCATATGAAACCGCAGCGCAGCTGCAAACCGTCCAATTCCAGTTGGAGAGCCTTTATTCCGTCACCGTTCGCAACGCGAATCTGTCGCTAGTGAATTTCCTGAGATGAAACTTCTTGTTTTTCTGTTGATGCTGCTGCCCGGAATCGCCTCAGCCGGTGCGATCCGCCTGAAGGACCTTGTGGATTTCGACGGGGTACGGGGCAATGATCTGGTCGGCTATGGTCTGGTTGTCGGGCTGAACGGCACCGGCGACGGGCTGCGCAATTCGCCCTTCACCGAGGAGATCATGTCGAACATCCTCGAACGGCTGGGCGTCAATGTGAACGGAGAGGATTTTCGCCCCAAAAACGTCGCGGCCGTGTTGGTGACCGCCAGCCTGCCACCTTTTGCCCGGGTCGGTGGGCAGATCGACGTGACAGTGTCAGCCATCGGCGATTCCAAAAGTCTGTTGGGTGGCACCCTGATCATGACACCGCTGAACGCGGCCGACGGGCAAATCTATGCGGTAGCGCAGGGCACGGTTCTGGCCGGTGGCGCCGTGGCCGAGGGTGAGGCCGCCTCGGTCGTACAAGGGGTTCCGACCTCTGGCGTAATCCCGTCGGGTGCGCGGGTGGAACGCGAGATCGACTTTGACCTCTCGACCCTGACGCAAATGCGGCTGGCCCTGCGCGAGCCCGATTTCACCACCGCCAGCCGGATTGAGGTTGCGATCAACACCGAGTTCAACCGTGCGGTGGCGATCATGCGCGATTCCGGCACGGTCGAGCTGAACATCGCGGCAACGCAGGCGATTTCGACAGCGCACGCGTTGGGCCGGATTGAAAACATCCTGGTCGAACCGGAAACCAAGGCCCGTGTGGTCGTGGATCAGCGTTCGGGCACTATCGTCATGGGTCAAGAGGTTCGGATCTCGCGCGTCGCGGTATCACAGGGCAATCTGACCCTGACGGTCGAGGAATCGCCGATCGCGGTTCAGCCCAACCCGTTTGCCCGTGGTGAAACAGTTGTTGTTCCCCGCACATTCGCCGGCATCGAAGAGGAAGAAGGCACCGGGCTGGCCGAAATTCCCGAGGCCACAACCCTGTCCGAGGTCGTGGCTGGCCTGAATGCCCTTGGAGTTTCACCCCGTGACATGATCGACATTCTGAAAACGATCAAGGCCGCCGGGGCGCTTCATGCCGAGTTCGTTGTCCGCTAACCGATCTGACCAAAAAGGAATGGCCAGATCAGACCAGTCGCGCCACCGTCACTTTGATTTCCAGCTGTCCAGCCAACGGCGGAATCCGGTGCGCCTTTCCTCGATTGCATCGCCTGCCGCGTAGAAACTGTCTTCGACATTCTCGAGCATCGGGTCGATGCGGCGCTGCCGGAACCTGCGCCAGCGCACCCAGATCGCCCAACTAATGGCGAAGAAGACGGTCAGAAAGAGGATGTTGAACCAGGGTATGATCCGGACATCCGGCCCCTCCACATGTTTGATGGAAACGGCGTTGGGAAAGATCGACATGAATTCATTCCGCCACCCGTAATGCGTCACGACCACCCATTCCGGGTCATCCTTGTTCGAGATCGCATCATTGGCCTCGGTATACAGGTTCGCAGTGTCGAATTTGAAGTAGGGCGGCCAGCCCCAGCTTGTATCCTCATTTCGGTAGACGATCGGCTTACCATTGGCGCGCACAGCCTGGATGAACTGCACGTCGCGGTTTGACAGGCTGGTCGACTGATCGTCCGGCTCGGACCAGAAAATACGGGTCCAGTCGTTCAGATCCTGCCGCTCTTCATAGGTGTTGACGATCCGCACGATGTCGCGCTGCGGCAGAGAATATTGCAGGATCACGGCAATCGCGCCCCAGAAGATGATAATGAACGCCCATTTCAAATAGGCCATGCCGTAACCCTCACATGTAGTTCACGATATAGATCAGCGCGCCAATCGCCACCCAAGGCACTATATAGACACCCAGGATCAGTTTACGCCGGAAAGAATTGTCATAGACGTGCAGGCCACGTTCGACAAACGCGGCCTTGTCGCCGGTTTTGCCCTTTTCGTCCCACCAGGTTTCCAGCTTACGGCGCCGGACACCGCGCGAATAGAACGAGAGCGCGAAAAAGGCGATCGTCTGGATGACGAAAAGGATCAGAAACAGGCGTATCGCTCCGAACATCTCAACCCCTCCTCAACGCGCCCCAGGGCCCGACCCGCGCGATCACCGCCTCGCTGACCTGATCATCACCGCTCATGTCCGGTTCATGGCCGAACAACGCGGCGCGAGCGCCTGCCTTGTCCACCTGATACTCGCGCGCGAGGAAGTCGGCAACATAGGCTTTCTTGGTCTCGGGCCAAGTGGAATAAGTGCTGTAGAACAACTCCTTATGGCAGATGAACATCTGGCGCGGGTCCAGCGGGGCCAGTTCAGCCAGCAGCATGTTCACCAGATCACGGTTGGGCGTGTCGGCTGCGCGCAGCGTATAAAAATAGGCCGGATGATCCGAGGTGATGCGCGGCCACGGCCCGCCATCGCTGGCCCAGCGCAGCAATTGGGCAAGGCCGTGAAAGGCCTCGGGCAGACGGTCTGCATGGTTCCGGGCCAGACGACGCATGTCGCTGCGGTCCAGCCCGGTCAGGTCGACGCCCGCGTCGGCGGCGGCGTGGACGGTCAGAAAATCCATCTTTTGCTGCAGAACGGCAGCCGAGTTCACCCCGCGTGCCTCGATAATCGTCTCGACCAGATTGTTGTCGTTGAGAAAGGCCGCGATCCGGTGCCTCTGCGTGGGATCAAACACGTGGTCTATCGGAACGTCATCGGGCCGGTCCCCCATGCAGATCGCTGCCGGATAGTCCAAATCAGGGAACAGGTAGAGCCCGCCGAAATGCGCCGTCCAGAAGTTGCGCTGCTCAAACGCCGTGTGGCGCAGGTGGACGGGGTTGCGGGTGACGTCGCCGGTTTCCTTGGCGGTTTCGATCATCTTGGCGATCAGCACATCATCGAACCACGCATCCTCTTCGGTCTTGAACCGTTCGACCATGCCCGCCAGTTGCTCGGCCTTGCGCAGGGTGCCGCCGACCGTGTCCGCCTCAATCTCGATCTTGCGCAGGTTCAGCAGGTCCGCAGGCGTGGTGAGTTTGAAGACCGAGTTCACCAGCTCTCCGGCCACCGCATCGGTGGCGGTCAGGGCGAACAGCTGCGCCTCGTTCATCTCGATGAATTCGCGCAGGATATCGCGCGAGGTCGAGAATTTGACGTTCAGCAGAGGCGCCCGTTTCTGCTCGGTCGTCAGCAGAATGAACTGCCGGTTGACCCCGTTGGGGTTGAGATAGAGCGGGTCGTCCAGCTCAATCCCCACCTCCGGCGAATAGCCCGAGATATCGACATGGAAATCCGAAAGCTGAGTGGTCTTACCCGCCAGATGCTGCAGCGCGCGGTTATAGCGTTCGACCAGCGCCGGGCTGGAGATGTGGGCAAGGTTGCCAAACATCAGGCCTTTTTCGATGAGGCGGATCATTTTGTTCCTAGACGAGTCATTTAAGTTGCCTCCTAACGGTGAAAATCGGCAGAACCTTTTCTTTCTTTCAGAGCTTCAAACTGATTCTCAAATGTCCAACTTCCAGAAGAAAATCAAACCATGAGGTCTTCCCCTATTTGTTTAGTTTCTTAAGGTCGCCTTCGATTGCTTTCCACTCAGATGTCAAAATTTTAGAACAAATCGTCCTAAGTCGAGTAAATGGCAAATCACCGTTTGATAGTGTGCGGCCGGAATGGATGTAATCCAAACTCTCTTCGAAGGAATTGCTCAAATCTTCAGTGAGTTTCCGTGAATGATGCGTTCGAACTAAAATACTCTGCACCAGCTTTGCCAGCTCATGAAATTGGCCAAGTGTAAATTTGACATCTTGTGGCTCGTCCGACAGGCGGCCAAGTGAAAATTCACGTGTTTTAAGTAGCAGGTCTTCGACTGCTGATTTTAGTTCGTCGAAATTGTCTTTCCTGTACTCTGCTAGTTTTAAGCGCCCGGTCATTTTAACTTCCGCGGACTTCACTCGCATAGTCAGATAACTACCAAGAAAGCCGATCAGGACAGTCAACAGCGGGATACCGACAGAAACAGACAACGCTCGGTTGTCACTGATCCAGCCGTTCAATTCTGAAAGGATATCAATCAACTTTTCCCCTCCAGATACCGCCGCTTGGCCTCTTCCATACGACCCATCTCACGGACAGCGTTTTCGATGGCGACCTCATCGCTCTTGTCGGCATAGCGGAACTCGCTGTCGACGTAGCGGTTGATTTCCTGCATCACCATGTCCACCGTGATCGGCTGGCGCAGGTCCTCGATCATGGCTTTCTTAGTGTCGTAGTCGCGGAACAGGAACAGGTCGGGGTTTTCCATCCATTCGTCGGGCAGTTCGAAATCCATCGCGCGGACCTTGACCGCGTCGGTGATGTTCTTGATTGCGCGGCCGGTAAAGCGCTCATCCGCCTGCTGGATCGCCTTGAGGTAGGTGCCCAGCTTGGCGATGGTGTCCATCTGGCCGATTTCGCCGGAGACCCGATCGTAAACCTGCAGCAAGGCGTCCTCATGCGGGCGGGAGTGGCTTTCGAAACTGGCGGCGACGGCCTTTTTGATCTCCTGCGCGGCATAGGCGTCGTGTTCGCCCAGCGGGATGTCGTGGTTGCGGCCCATCAGCAGGTGCAGGATGTCGATATAATCCTCGCGCGTTTGCGGCCCGTCCACCAGAAACCGCGCACCGGCCCGCTGGCGCAGGGCGTCGTCTACGTTTTCGGGGTAGTTCGAGAACATGCCAAAGGTGCAGTTGCCGCGCACGACGGTGTTGGCGCCGGCAAAGCTCTCCATCAGCACGGCGGTGATTTCCAGCTGACCGGCCGAGGACTGCCGGTCGCCGCGTTTGCCTGCCAGTTGGTCGATGTCGTCAATGGTGCCGAAGCCGATGACCGAGGGGTCAATGATCGTGTTGATAAAGGCCTTGGCGTTCTGGCCGGATTTGCCCTGATAGCTGTCGATATTGTCGGTGCTCAGGTTCTGATAGCGGAAGGGATAGCCCGCGTTCTGGCAGTAATCATTGATCAGCCCGGCCATCATCTGGATCAGAGTGGTCTTGCCGGTCCCCGGTTTGCCGTCGCCCATGAAGGTAAAGATAAACCCGCCAAGCTCGGCAAACGGGTTCAGGCGGCGGTCGAAATCATAGGCCATCACCATCTTGGCCAGCTTCATCGCCTGATACTTTGCGATATGGTTGCCCACCACCTCGTTCGGTTTCTTGAAGGTCATGGTCAGGGTGGTGGATTTGGCCTTGGAGGCTGGTTCAAACCCCCGGATCGTCAGATCATCGGCCTCAATATGCCACGCAGCGTTCTGAAACGGGGCCAGATGGCCTGCGGACTGGGCGCGCAGAGCAGCCTTGTCCATCAGTTGCTCAGCATAGGCGCTGGTGGCCGCAATCAGATGCGCATCATCGGGGGCGTGTTTGGCCAGCGTCTGATCCAGCTCCCACAGGGCACCATGCAGAGCAAGCTGACCATTGTCGGTCAGAACCTCTTCGATCTCACCTATGTCCACCGTCGTTTCACCCAGATGCGAAGACATCAGATAGGCCAGTGAATTGCCGAATGTGTGCGATGTAATCAGGGCCTCGGCCGTCAGCAGTTCCGAGAACTCGGACTTTCGGGCGGGAGGCAAATCCCCGGCCAGATTGGCGCGTTTCAGATCGGCCAGCGGGGTCTGCTCGGCATAGGCCTCGGCCACCGCCAGAGCAATTGCAATCGCGCGGCGAATGGCCTGCTGCGTGGTGGCTTGTGGTGGCGAGACCAGCGCATCGCCGTCATCCGACGCCTCGATCCGCTCGACCAGATGCACCCCGTCGGCCCGCGCAGTGCGCCGCGTTACCAATCCCGGCGTGGTGGATCGAAACCGCCGCCCCGTCGACACGCCCGGCGACCGCTCGACCGCCGCCTCAACCAACTTGGCAATCCGCGGCGCATGTTCAAATCCGTTCAGCAAGGCAGTCGCCGCCGGATAGTGTTTGCGAATATCCGCCTCGCGCAATTCCATCTGATCTGACGTCAAACTCATCTCAATAACCGCCCTTGCTTCATCTTTTCAAAAATACTCTCGTCCCGTTGCCCGACAGGACCCGGAATGGGCCCGTTAGGGGAGGCGAAACTAGTAGCGCAACACCTGCCCGGTCTTGCTGACCACGAATTTGCGCACGTCGGCAAACCCCGGCGGATTGCGCTCGGCCAGCACCTGAAACGGACGCTGAGGCAGAATGATCGATCGCTGCGTCCGCGTCGCCCCGGTCTCGGCCCCCTGCCCGCCGAACGGATCCAAAGCGAACACTTCACGCTCAACGGTCGAGAACCACCCGGCGCGTTCTTCGATCACCTCTTCGCTTTCCAGCTCTTCCGTGGTCCAGGCCAGCGCCCAATCCTGCCCCTGCGGAGCCTGCGCGTCCTCCAGCACCTGCCGCAGCGGACCGGATTGCTCGGTATAGGCCGAGGAATACATCGGCCCCACGTGGATGCGGCGCAAATGCTTTGGGTGCAGGTCGTCGAAATCCTGATCGAAGCCTTTGGCAATCGTCACCAATTTCAACCCACCCAAGGATTGCGCCATCAGATGCGCCTGCACCTCGGGCCAGCGCCGTTGGTCCTTGGGCAAGGCTGTTTTGCCGCTATCCTCCAGCTGCATCAGGTAGATGACCGGCAGGTTGATCTGGCTGTCATAAACCGCCCAATGGATCAGGAACTTGCGCCGGTCTCCCTCATTCCCGATCCAATGACATTCGGGATCGTTGCGCGCCCAGAACAGCTGACCCTTCAGTAATTCCTCGTAATAGAGCCGTTGGGACAGCGCGAATTGCAGCTTGGTGGGGATTTCGCGGTCGCCGATGATGGTGCGGACCATGTCGGTTTTCAGGTCGTCTTCCGTGGGCATATTCGCCAGATGCACCTGCGCCTGCTGCGCGTCGTTCGCCATGGTCAGCAATTCAGCCGCCACCGGAAACCCGCTGTCGCGCTTGTCCATGGCAAGGCTGCCAAAGAACCGACCGGTATCTCGCCCGACCAGCAGGTACTTCATGGACAGCGCGCGGAAGGTGTAGAGCAGCCCCGAAAGGTAGCGCGACACGATCCGCACCTCTTGCTTGCTGATCGCGCCCTCGGCCTCCATCGTCGCGGCCACGCGCAGGAGGTGGACGGTGATCACCTCAAATTTGCGGAAATAGCGGCGCGAGGCAAAGGTGTCGGTCAGGCCGACATGGTCTTGAGTTGGATCGCTAGACTCTATCATTATCTGTCTCTTGCGATAAGAGACCGCAACTCCGCCAACTCATCATGTGGGTCAACATTGGAGTAGAAGTCATACTCCAAATTGAGTCCAAGATCTGAAATTTTCCTCAAGAGCTTCGGGGACAGCACAAAACCTGAACTCTGGACGGAGAAAGCGACGCATACAACAGATTGAATGCAGTGTTTCGGAAACTCTTGCAGGCGCGCCGACACTGAGGTGACGGTCTCGATAACGGCTTCGATATGGGCCTCTAATGGTTCAGATTCAGGCAAACCGCTTTCAATCACCCATCTTGAACCGCGTCTCGTGAACTCACGGTCGCCGCGGACAACTATTTCTCCTACATTCCAGTATCGGCTTGGTTCAAGCGGGATGTTGCTGACGTGATCTGAAATCGGCTCGTCGGACGTCACCGCAAAGTAGGCATACTGTCGGTCCTGCGTAGAATTCAAAGCAAAATCCTGACACGTAAAATTCTGTTTTTGTCCGCTCATCAGTGGGGTCACCCCCCATACAAATTCTTATCATGCTTCTCGACAATCGACGCAAAGCGGCGGGCAAAGCGTTCATCTGCCTTGGCCTTTTTCTCCAGCACGTCGCGGGCAAAGACCATGTGGTCTTCGTGCGCCTCAAGCATGTCAGCCATCTTCTGATTGGTCGCGGTGCCGATGGCGGCCATCGCCGTCTGAGCCTCTTGGTCCGTCTGCACGCCGATCTCGTTGATGCGGTGGGCCACATCCTGCTGTTGCGCGGTTTTCAGCGATTTGGTCAGGGCGTCATACAGCACTACGCGTTGCTGCGTGTCTGTCTGCAGCTTGTTGATCAGCACCATCTGTGTCGCCGCCTGGTTCTGTAGCGAATCGACCCAAGTTTTGCCCTTTTCGATGTAACGCTCCAGCGTTTGCGACTTGGCCAGCTTGACCTGTTCTTCCTGAACCTTGGCGTTGTATTGCTTGTTCAGCTCGGCCAGTTCGGTTTCCAGCTGGGTTCGTGCGGCGGCGTCCTGTTCAACGCTGATCTTGTTTTCCAGCGTGATGATGGCCGGGTCCATGCCCTGAATCTCGGCCCGTAGCGCTTCCAGCTCGGCCACGGTGGCCTCGCGGTCGTCCAGCGTGCCGCTCAGGTTGTCTTCGACCTTCACGCGCTGTTCTTCCAGCACCGACAGCTGCCCTTCCAGCAGTTTCACGATCACGTCGGACTTGGCGATCAGGTCCTGCAGCTTGTCGTCGATATTGGCAGTGCGCATGCGTTCCTGCCGCATCGATTCCGATTTGCCGCGTGAAAAGATGCCGACAAACGACTCCCACCCGGTTTTCGAGCGCATCTCGTCGAAATCCTTGGAAAATGCGTTGGTGACATCGTCCAGCCCCATGATCAGCTCGGCGATGTTGGCGTTCATCACCTCGGTATGGGCGTGCACATCCTCAAGCGTGGCGTTTTCGATGTCGATATCCGCCTCGGCCGTGCCGATTTTGGCGCGTGCGGCTTCGATCCGGCTCGTCAGCCCCTCGATCTGCGACTGGCTTTCCCGCACTTTGGTCTGCGTTTCCTGAATCAACGCTTCGAATTGCTGGTTCGACATCTCTGCTATCCCCTTTTTTCTTTAATTACCCATAAGATAGGGAATGTTACGATGATTTACATCCCCCTGGGTCCAAAATTCATCCAGACTTTGGCAAACTCATCACAAAAAAGATAGCGCCATGATGCCGCCGATTGCGATCTGTTGGACATCCGCAAAGCCGGGTTTTTTTGTCAATTCTGGAATGATCCGCAGGACACAGTGGACATAGGCACTCCAGCCCGACCTGATTGGGTGCCCGTGACCCCTATTCCTGCCGGAGGCCGAGCCATGCTGGACGCAACAACCGACCTGAAATCGATCCTGAAAACCCCAATCTGCTGGTGACCAAATCCTTTATCGGCGGCCAGTGGGTGGACAGCGACAACGGCACCTTTGCCGTGACCAACCCAGCCCGCTGATCAGTGATTAGGCAGTGGCCAAAGTGCAGGAACATATCTCCGATGCCACCAAAAAAGGCGCCGTCGTTCGGACCGGCGGTCTGCCGCATGATCCGGACGGCACCTTCTTTCAGCCCACCATCGTCACCGGCGTCAAGCAATCCGGTCTGGGCCGCGAAGGCAGCCATCACGGCATGGAGGATTACCTCGAGATGAAATACATCTGCGTGTCGGTCTGATCGCAACCGGCCACCATTCCGGCGGAGGCCGCGTTTGTCACAAAACTGAAGCCAAACTGTCACGACACCGCAACGATCCCGGTCCATCCCCCCTCACATCCAACTGAGAGAGGAAATCCACCGATGTCGTTGCGCGCTGTCTGCCTGACATCTGCCCTTGCCCTGACCGCCGGTCAGGCCGTGGCAGAGATGAATTTCAACCGAATTGCGTCTTTTCCTGTCGTCAAGAACATGGCCGAGGGGGCGGATACAAACCGCGAAACCTCGCCCGAGATCATCGCGGCCACCGCAGATGGCATGACTCTGGTTTACACCGACAGCCCGCTGGGCACGATCGGGATGATCGACATCACCAACCCTGCAAACCCGGCGCCTTTGGGTGCAATGGACGTAGGCGGAGAGCCGACCTCCGTGGGGATTGTCGGCGCGACGGCTTTTGTTGGTGTGAACACCTCCGATAGTTACACCGCCCCGTCGGGCAAGCTGATCTCGGTCGATATTGCGGGTAAGGCGGAAACCGGTGCCTGTGACCTGGGCGGTCAGCCCGACAGCGTCGCCATCGCCCCCGATGGTAGCTTTGTTGCCGTCGCGATCGAAAACGAACGCGACGAAGACCTGAATGACGGCGTGATCCCGCAGCTGCCTGCCGGGTCGCTAGCGCTGGTACCGCTGAAAGACGGCGCGCTGGATTGTGCGGGCATGAACATGAAGATGGCTGCGCTGACCGGTCTGGCCGAGGTTGCGCCGACCGATCCTGAACCGGAATTTGTGGACATCAACGGCCTGGGCGAAACCGTCGTCACCTTGCAGGAAAACAACCACATCGCCGTTGTCGATAAGAACGGCACCGTGATCAGCCATTTCTCGGCGGGCGCGGTTGATCTGGACGGTATCGATGCCACCGATGAGCGCGGCGCGCTGATCTTCACCGAAAGCCAGCCGGGCCGCCTGCGCGAACCGGACGCGGTGAAATGGATCGATGACAACCACTTCGCCACCGCCAACGAAGGCGACTATAAGGGCGGCTCGCGCGGCTGGACCATCTTCCACAAGGACGGCACCGTTGTTTACGAGAACGGCACCGAGTTCGAGAAGGCCATCATCCAGATCGGTCACTACCCCGACAAACGCTCGGACAGCAAAGGGGTTGAGCCCGAGAGCGTGACCGCAGCGACCTTTGGCGGCACACCGATGATTTTTGTGGGCGCCGAGCGCGCCTCGGTCGTGGGGGTCTATGACGCCACCGATCCGGCCAACCCGGTGCTGAAACAACTGCTACCCTCGGGCGTTGGTCCGGAAGGTTACGTGGCGATCCCGGAACGGAACCTGCTGATCTCGGCCAATGAAAAAGACCTGATCGAAGATGGCGGCCCGCGCGCGCATGTTTCGATTTTTGAGTATCAGGACGCCCCCGCCGCTTACCCGCATCTGACGTCGGAAGGCGCGGGTGAGCTGATCGGCTGGGGCGCTCTGTCCGGTCTGGTCGCAGATGAGGACGGCATGATCTATGCGGTCAATGACAGCTTCTACGGCTTCCAACCCTCGATCTTCAAGATCGACCCCAGCCAGCAGCCCGCCCGCATCGTGGACGTGATCCGCATCCATCGTCAGGACGGCAACCCGGCGCAGAAACTGGATCTTGAGGGCATCACGCTGGACGGCAAGGGTGGCTTTTACGTCGCCTCCGAAGGCCGCACCGACCGTGTCATCCCGCACGCGATCTACCATGTCTCAGCCGATGGTCTGATCAAAGACCGCAAGGGTGAGATCGGCCTGCCGTCGGAACTGATGGCGGTCGAAAAACGCTTTGGCTTTGAGGGCATCACCAAGGTGGGCGACACCCTGTGGATGGCGGTGCAGCGCGAATGGAAGGACGACCCGGAAAACCACGTGAAGCTGGTGGCCTATAATCTGGACACCAAGGAATGGGGTGCCGTCCACTATCCCAAGGTGGACCCGGAAACCGGTTGGGTCGGCCTTTCGGAAATCGTGGCCTTCGGCGATCATGTCTACGTCATCGAACGCGACAACCAGCATGATCACCGCGCGGTGACCAAAAAGATCTACCGCATCCCGCTGTCCCTGATGACTCCGGCCCCACTGGGTGGTCCGCTGCCCGTGGTCAGCAAGCAAGAGGTCCGCGACCTGCTGCCCGACCTGACTTCGACCGGCGGTTACGTTCTGGACAAGATCGAAGGTCTGGCCATCCTGCCCTCGGGCGAGGCGTTCGTGATGACCGACAATGACGGCGTCGACGATGCCTCGGGCGAGACGATGTTCTGGTCGATCGGGTCGGTGACGGCCGGGAATTGAACCCGCTTGCAAATCGTTGATGGACCCCGCACGAAATTGTGCGGGGTCCTTTTTCTTTTTACGTCAGCTTTGGGCTCAAGAAACCCGATGCTGCACCATTCGCCAATGTCATATTTCTGGATGATCAAGTCCTGAGAATGTCGAATTTCCAGCAGAGTATTATGAGGGGCTGAACAGGTCGCTAGCCAACCACCTCTATTGTGGCGCTTGATCTCGCCAGCTTTGCCACATGCGCTTTCAGCACGCCGACAAACTGATCGCAGGCATCGCTTGGTTCTGCCTGAACCGGGAACAGAAGCCCAAAGGACATCCAGCGTTCCGGCGTGATCGGAACGGTTCGGATGCGGCCTTTGTCCACGTTGGCAGCGACAAGTTCATCCGCGATGGTAACGCCTCCTCCATCTGCAACCAGAGCACATGCCAACGAAGAAGATGCGACTTCGCAAGTTTGCTTTGGGACCACTCCTGCTGATCGAAACATATCATCCAGTTGATCGCGCAGAAGCAATCCGTGCATCAGCCTGACGATTGGAACGTCCGCCAGATCGTCGACGGAAATCTCCCTGAGATCGGCAAGCGGGTGGTCAACTGGAACAACGGCCTGTGCTCTGACACGCAGCAATAGCTCGGTTCGGATGTCCGGGTGCTCAACGGGCAGCGCCCCAATGCCGACATCGTATTCGCGACCGGCCAACCACTTTCCGGCCTCGCGACGGGCGCGAACGTCCAGACTGACATTGGTATCAGGGTTCGCCCTTACAAATTGGCCAACTGCGGGAGAAGCGAGCGCACGGGCGATGCGGGGCATGGCGACGATACGGAGGCTTTGGGTACGGCCTGCGCGGATCTCGGCGGCGATGCCTGGGATTTCGTCGAGGTTGTCGAGAATGCGCCCCGCTTCGCGATAAAAGGCAAGCCCCTCAGCTGTCGGCGTGAGGTTCCGACCACTTCGATCAAAGAGGTCAAGTCGCAGCTCACCTTCGAGGCCCGAGATCAACCGGCTCACTGCCGGTTGGGAAAGGTGCAGTATGTTCGCCGCCGCCGCGAGGGATCCTTCAGACAGTGTAGCTCTGAAAGCGCGTAGGGCTTTGATATTCATATTCGCCACCGTTCATTTGCATGTTTTGCAAGTAAACTAAACATCTTTGCATTTTTCGCAATCTAGCGCGTCTGCTAGATGAAAACAGGAGAGAAAACAGGGAGAACTTCATGAAACGCAGAACGCGCATCTCTGCCGCTTTGGCCGGTATCGCCATTGCGGTAACGGCAACAGCCAGTTTCGCAGCCGATTGGCCCAAACGTCCGATCAATCTGGTTGTGCCTTATAAAGCCGGCGGTGGCACAGATGCCTATGCCCGCGCCATCTCGGCCGCAGCTGAAGGCATTCTGGAGGTGCCGGTTGTGGTCGTTAACAAACCCGGCTCGGGCGGCCTGAATGGTGCCAATTCGGTCGTCGGTGCACGACCGGACGGTTACACGATGTTGATGACCTCCGGCGGCTCGTTCCTGCTCTCTACAATGACGCGCGATACTGACATTGACGCTCTGGAGAGCTTTGACTTTGTCGCTCAGGTCGGCCAGTTGCAGACCTCGCTGATGGTGCCCAAAGACAGCCCGTTCCAGTCCGTTCAGGACGTGATCGACGCTGCCAAAGCCGATCCCGGCTCGCTTCGCTGGGCACATTCAGGTCGCGGTGGTTTTCACCATGTCGGCGGTCTGGGATTTCTGGCCAATAACGGCATTGAAGCGCAGGACGTTCCTTTCAAAGGCGGCGGGCCGACCCGTGCCGCTTTGATCGGCGAACAGGCCGATTTCGGGTTCCTCGGCGTTCAGCAGCTTGCCGGGTTCGAAGACCAACTGCGGGCGCTGGCGGTGAACAGTCAGGAGCGCGACGGTATCATGTCCGAGGTTCCGTCCTTTGGTGAGCTTGGCATTCCCTTTGCCGCCGTGTCCTCGCCGGTGATCGTGTTTGCCCCGAAAGGCACCCCGCCGGAAGTGGTGACCGCTATGGAAACCGCGCTGGAACAGATCGCGGCCAAGCCGGAATTTGCTGAGCTGCTGGCCTCGCGCGGGACCGGGCCGGTCTATCAGAACGGCGCAGATGCCAAGGCCACGCTGAGTTCCATGAAGAACGATGCGGCCCCCTTGGTCGAAAGCCTGACCTACTAAAAGAGCAATAAGGCCGGGTGGCTTAACGTCCCCGGCCTTTCTCTGTCTACGAACAACTCAGGGAGGAAGACATGCGTGCCTATGCTGAGGGTCTGGTGCTGGCCACCATTTCAATTGTTGCAATTTGGGGCGCATGGCAGGTACCCGCGGCCTCACCCGGAGACACCTGGGCCGGGATTGTGCCGTTTTCCGCCTCGGTTGCGCTTCTTGTGTTGTCTGGATTTCTGCTGGTGGGCGCCTCCCGCCAGACCGGAGATATCGCCACGGCGAGCACGGATAACGGGGCAACCGCTCAGATTATCGCGCTGTTCATCATCGCGCTGATCTACCAGCAGTCCTTCCGCTGGTTCGGTTATTTGCTGCCCACCGCCATCGTGGCGCCCATCGTGCTTAATATGTTCGGCGTGCGCAGCTGGATCGGGCTCGCGGTATCCGTGGTCGTCTGCCCGCTGGTCTTTCATCTCATCTTTTTCGTGCTGCTTGGTGTCTTTCCGCCTTATGGCGAAGTGTTCGACCTGCTCAGCTGGATACAGGGGTAATACCTCATGGAAATCTTTCCCGCCCTTCTTTCGGTCATCACCGACCCGATGCTGCTGTTCGCCATTATTCTTGCTGCT
Source organism: Ruegeria sp. AB10 (assembly GCF_056542745.1). Lineage (NCBI taxonomy): Bacteria > Pseudomonadati > Pseudomonadota > Alphaproteobacteria > Rhodobacterales > Roseobacteraceae > Ruegeria > Ruegeria sp. AB10. Next base: position 115,360 of record NZ_JBQGAI010000003.1, read on the forward strand.
GCTGTTGGCATGATCGTGGGCGCAACGCCCGGTCTGACGGCCTCGGCCGCAATCGCCATGCTGTTGCCCATAACCTTTTATATGTCACCTCTGTTCGCGCTCGCCTTCCTCTATGTGATCGGTAAGTCGGGGCGCTATGGCGGTTCTATAGCCGCCATCCTGTTCAATACGCCGGGCACAGCCGCCAGCGCGGCAACCCAGATTGATGGCTACCCACTTGCACGTGCTGGCAAAGCGGGCAAGGCGATGAAAGTTGCCACGATTTCGTCCGTCATTGGTGATCTCATGGGGGATGTTCTTCTGGTTGTCGGTGTCGGCTTTATCGCGGCCATTGCGCTGAAGCTTGGTCCGCCAGAAACGTTCGCGATCTACTTTGCAGCCTTTGTGGTAATCGGGTCGGTGATCGGAATATCCATCGTGAAAGGTCTGGCCTCGGCGCTTTTGGGTATTCTCGTGGCCATGGTTGGTCTTGACCCGATTTCCAACGAAGAACGCTATACATTCGGATCGTTTGACCTGTCCAACGGCATCGGTCTGGTGCCGCTGATGATCGGTGTGTTTGTTTTGGGTGAGGTTTTCGCCCAGCTCGAAGAGCGCCGAAAGGCAACCGGTGAAACCCAGGAAAACGAAAGCTCTGCCAATGGCAATGATCTGACATGGGAGGAATACAAGCCCTGTTTGCCCCATGCCCTGCGCGGCGGATTTATTGGGGCAGGCATTGGTGTGCTACCCGGCCTTGGATCGGCGATTGCGGCGTTCATCTCTTATGGTGAAGGAAAACGACGTGCGAAGAATCCCGAACAGTGGGGCAAAGGCGCGCTGGAGGGCGTCGCCGCGCCGGAAGCCGCGAACAATGCTGTGTCCGGACCGTCCATGGCTCCTCTGCTGACACTGGGTATTCCCGGCTCGACCATCGGTGCGATCCTGTTGGGCGTGTTCCTGATCCACGGCATTCAGGTGGGGCCGACACTGTTCCTGACCGATAAGGAGCTTGTCTACAAGCTTTTTGCCTGCGGGATGCTGGGTATTCTGGCCTATGGTCTGATTGGATATTTCGGAGCCACTCAGGTTGCCCGGCTGATCCTGAAAATCCCGACAAATGTGCTGTACCCGCTGATTTTCATGACCGCATTCGTGGCTGCGTATTCGGCGCGCGGGTCGATGTTCGATGTCACGGTGATGACCTGTGCAGGTTTCGTCGGATGGCTGATGCGCAAGTATGATTTCAACATCGCGGCCTTCGTGATCTCGTTTGTTCTGGCCAAGGGCGCGGAAGAGACCTTCCGGCAATCGCTGCTGATGTCTGATGGCGGGGCGCTGGTTTTTGTGGAACGCCCAATCGCGCTTGCGTTCCTGATCCTTGGGGCCGGGGCCATTGCTTTCCGTATTCGCGGTATCATGAAAGAGCGCAAACTGGTTCAGGGAGGGTTGGGTGATGCTTGATTGGCACCTCATGCAAGGTAGCTTTTCGAGCACAGATATGCGCCGCATCTGGTCCGAAACCTCAACGATCTCTGCATGGATCAAAGTCGAACAGGCGCTTATGCGGGCGCAAAGCGATGCAGGTCTTGTGCCGCGTGAAGCTGTCTTCGCGTTAGACGGGTTTTGCATCGGGAAACTGGATCAGGACCGATTGCGCGAGGACATGGCGCTTGTTGGACGGCCCATCGTCGGTCTGGTCGGCCAATTGCGCGAACATGTCGGCAAAGATCTCGCGCCATATGTCCATTTCAACAGCACGACGCAAGACATCATGGACACGGGCTTGGCTATGCAAATGAAGCTCGGTCTGACGACCGTGCTGAGCGACCTCGATCAGCTCCTATCCTCCCTGACGGGCCTGATCGAGGCACACCCCACCACACGGATGATCGGGCGCACCAACGGGCAGCATGCCATTCCGATGCTGCTGCGGACCAAGTTTGAGGTCTGGCGCGCAGAACTCCTGCGCCGTCGCGAGGCGATTACCGAAGCGGAAAGACGCGGGACACTCGTTCAGGTCGGCGGACCGTTGGGGGATATGTCGAGTTATGAGGACGGAACCGGGGCAGGGATAAAGACGCGAATGGCCGAGGCGCTTGGCCTTGGTGCGGTAGATCCCCATTGGCAAAACGCGCGTGACGGTGTGGGTGATATAGTTGCATCGCTGGGCGCACTTTGTGCGACGATCTGCAAAATCGCCCACAACATCAATCTGCTTTCGTCCAGCGACATCGGTGAGGTGTGCGAATGCCATGAAAACGGCAAGGGTGCTTCATCTTCGATGCACCACAAGCGCAACCAGCGGGCCAGTGAATTTGCCGAGGCCGTCGCAAGGCTCGGGCGCCAACGGTCCGAGCAAATCGGGGAACTGACCCTGCATCAGCATGAGCGTTCTGGCGGTGTCTGGGTTGGCGAGTGGCTGGTCGTTCCAGAGGTGTTTTTGTTGACGTCCGGCGCTCTGTCATGGGCAAAACGGATGCTGTCTGATTTGAGAGTCGACAAAGACCGAATGGAACAGAATTTGGGCTGAGAAGAAATTACAACGAAAGCAGCCATTGGAAGGCTCAATGCGAGCGGCGGTTTTGTCCGCTTAGCGAACATCCCGGTACCTCAAAAAACAACGCCCCGCGCCTGGAGGTGCGCGGGGCGTGCAGTCTGCGACAGTCCAGAGAGGCGGGACTGTCGCTTTGGGGTCAACGGCCTCAGTTCACGGCTTTGGCGTCGACCACGTCCTTTTGGATGGCCTTGGCCGAAGAAATCTCGATCCGGCGCGGCTTCAGGGCCTCGGGCACTTCGCGCTTCAGGTCGATGTTCAGCATGCCGTTTTCATGGCTCGCGCCGGTGACGCGCACGTGGTCGGCCAGCGCGAAGCGGCGCTCGAACGCGCGGGTGGCGATGCCACGGTGCAGGTAGCTGCGCTCTTTGTCCTCGGCGGCTTTCTTGCCGGCAACGATCAGCGCGTTTTCCTTCACTTCGACCGACAGGTCCTGTTCGGAAAAACCGGCGACAGCGACCGAGATGCGATAGGTATCGACATCGGTTTTTTCGATGTTGTAAGGCGGATAGCTGGGTTGAGCCACGTCATTGGTCAGGACGCGATCCATCATGTCGGCGATCTGATCGAACCCAATGGTGGCGCGGTGCAGCGGTGCAAAATCAAAAGTACGCATATGTCATATCCTCATGTCTGAGCGATCTGTGTTTTGCCCTCCGTTCGGACGGGCGATTCAGTCTGCCGGGCCCCGTTTGCGGCGACCCGGTACAAATCACATGGGGAGCATTTTGACCGAGTTCAAGACCCGCCAGAGGAGATGAATTTCGCGCCGGTACCGGACTTGCCCGACCCCACCTGCAATCGGCGGATCGCGGCCTTGGGTTTCGGTGCGTCGCGGCGCAGATCGGACTTGAGTTCCGAAATGATTCCAGCCAGTTCCATCCCGAAACCGACCTTTTGCCGCCCGTCGGTTCCGACCGCGGAAACAACCGACAGAATCTGCCAGCGGGGGCCGTTCCGGGCCAGCAGCGCCGACCCGGACGACCCAAAGGTAATGTCACAGTTGAAGGTGATCAGCCCCTGCCGTCTTTGCAGAATGTTGCAAGACCGTTCGCGGGTGATCGCCTCGGACCGGCCGCGCCCGTATGAGGCAAGGCTGACCTCTTTTCCCGCCACACCGCCGTTGAACAGCACAAAGGGATCGGCCACGGAATAGGGAATGGGCTGTTCCAGCCGCATCAGGGCAACATCTGCCCGCACGGACGCGGCCGAAAGCTCGGGGTGGTTAAGGTAATCCGGGTGCACCGCGATCTGAACAACGTCGCGATCGGCCAGCGATTTACCATAGCTCAGACCGGCCCGGAACGTCACCTCGCCCGGGGTATAGGTCTTGCCCGTCTTCTTGTCGATCGCGCAATGCGCAGCGGTCAGAACCAGATCCTGCGCAATCAGCGTACCCGTGCAGAATCCGCGCGTGCCAAAGTCCAGACGGCCAATGGCTTCCCAGCCGAACAGGTCCTCGCGGTCGGTCAGTTCGCGCTTGCTGCTTTGGGCATGAGACGCGGTGGCTAGGACCGACAAGCCCAACAGGGCGCTCAGAAGAAATCGTGTCACGGTTTGATGAACCTCGCGCCAATATTCCTGTTGCGCGCTCCACTGGGTGTATCGGCCAGAAATCCGCGACCGGCCGACAGTTCGGCCTGCAACAGGGGCAATGCCCCCTCGACCGCTGTGCCGACCGAGACCCGCTGACCGTTGAATTCCGCCTTGGCGGCCACCACCGACACGATGCGCGGGCGGTCGCCGTCAAAGGAAAACACCGGCGCGCCGGACGAGCCGAACTCGACATCGCAGGACATCACCAGCACATCGGACCGGCGGGTCATGACCGAGCAGACCTCTTGCAGCGAGGGTGCCTCGGCCCGGTCCCGCGCATAGGACACCACGCCCACCTCGGCGCCCCGGTGCGGCCGGTCGCCGGTTTCAAAGGGAATCACGGTGGTATTGCGGATGGGTTGCCACAGCTCGATCAGGGCGATGTCATTGGCCAGCCGCGCCGTCGGGGTTTCACGGCTATAGCGGTAGTCCGGATGAATCACCGCCTGCCGCGCCGCCCGGTAAGCCGAGGCCCGGCCCAGACGCCACGCGGCCAGAAACTCGACCTCGGACAGATCGATCCGCCGGCCTGTCGCCTTGTCGAACAGGCAATGGGCGGCGGTCAGGACCAAAGTCGGCGAGATCAGCGTGCCGGTACAGAACCCCGCACCGTTGATGTCCAGACGGCCCACAGCCATCCACGCCCGCCCGGCATCGGTGGTGTCCAGGCTTTTCAGCCCGCTGTCCTGCGCCATGGCGGCCATCGGCATCAATGCCAGCGCGAATGCCCTGATCCAGTTTCGCAAGCGGTTCTCCGGCGTTGCTGTTGGCTTACCTTCCTACGGCCCTGGTGGGGCGAAAATAGGGCGGTTGCGTCGCCTACGCTTTCCCCCGGAACCTGATGCACCGCTGCATCATCCGCGCTTATCTGAGGATCGGAACCTCGGGCGTCTGACCGGTTTGCAGGCCCCTTGGATTGGGACCGCCGGTCGCCCAGTCCAACAGCTCGACCGTGTGCAGAACGGGCACATCCGTGCCTGATCCGATCTGCATCATGCAGCCGATATTGCCCGCGGCGATCACATCGGGGTTCTTCGCCTCAAGCGTTCTGACCTTGCGCTGCTTCAACTGGCCCGAGATTTCAGGCTGCATCAGGTTATACGTTCCCGCGCTGCCACAGCACAGATGGCTGTCAGCAGGCTCTAATACAGTGAAACCAGCCCGTTTCAGCAGGTCCTTAGGATGGGATTTGATCTTTTGCCCGTGCTGCAGGGAACAGGCCGCGTGATAGGCGACGATCAAGCCCTTGTCGGTGCCTTCGGGCAGGTCCAGCTGCACCAGCAGTTCGCTGATATCCATCGCAATGCCCGACACCCGCGCCGCATCTTCGGCCAATGGGTCGTTACGGAACATATGGCCGTAATCCTTGACGGTGGTGCCGCAGCCCGAGGTGTTGATGACGATAGCGTCCAGACCCTCGCCATTCATCTCGGTTGTCCAAGCTCTGATATTGGCCTCCGCCGCTTTGTGGCTGTCCTGCACCTTGCCCATGTGATGAGTCAGCGCACCACAGCACCCGGCACCTTCGGCCACCACAACCTCGCACCCCAACCGCGTCAGCAGGCGGATCGTTGCGTCGTTGATATCAGTGTTCAGCGCCTTTTGCGCACACCCCGTCATCAGCGCCACCCGTTTGATACGCGGCCCCTTGGGCGCAAAACTCTGCGGGTCGTCATTGCGACTGACCGGAGGGATGTGTTTCGGCGCCATGTCCAGCATCGCCCGCAGCCGGGCGTCGGGCATCAGGAACCGGAACGGCCGGCCCAACTTGGCCCCGATCAGCGCCCAGCGGAACCGCATCGGATAGGGCAGAATCTGCGCCAGCACCCAGCGCAGCGCGCGATCGGTGAAAGGGCGTTTGTAATTGGCCTCAATATATTCCCGCGCGTGGTCGACCAGATGCATGTAATGCACGCCCGAAGGGCAGGTCGTCATGCAAGCCAGACAGGACAAGCAGCGGTCGATATGTTTGACGGTCTTTTCATCGGGGACACGCTCATTTTCCAGCATGTCCTTGATCAGGTAGATGCGTCCGCGCGGGCTGTCGAGCTCATCCCCCAGCACCTGATAGGTCGGACAGGTGGCTGTGCAGAACCCGCAATGCACGCAGCTGCGCAGAATCTCATTCGACCGCTTTATCGCCGGGTCTTGTAGTTGTTTTTCGGTGAACGTCGTCTGCATCCGCCTACCCCATCAGCCCCGGATTGAACAAACCGCGAGGATCAAAACGCGCCCGTAGTCCCTGTGTTAGAGCCTGAACACCAGCGGACTCAGGCTGAAACCGGCCCAATACTGCAGCAGTCTCAGCCTCTGCGCGCACCAGTGTCGCGTGACCCTGGAATGCGCCCAACCGAGCACGCGGATCTGTGCCTTTGGGAACGCGCGCCCAGATCAGACCGCCACCCCAATCCAACAGGGTCTGATGCGCCTCAAGCCGGGTCAAGATTTCAGGCGCATCGGTTGGTTTGACCGACATCCGCCAGACGTCGCCCTCGCGCCCGTGAAACGGCCCGACATCGCGCAGATTTCGCCATAGATCGGCAGCGTCCGAGGCCTCGGTGATCTCACCGAATACCGACAGCGTGGAATTCAAGCGTTCTGTCCGGTAGGTGACCGAACCCGAGAAACCCTCAACCCGCAACAGCGCCTGGCCGTTTTGCGGGTCGTAAGCGGCCCCACTAACCTCGAACTGGGATTTCAACGCGGCAGACAGGGCCTGAACCGCATCCCCGGCATTCGTGACGTGAACGGCAAGGGCCGCAACGGCCTCGGGCTTGGGCAGCACCTTCAGCGACACCTCGGTCAGAACCCCAAGCGTGCCCCACGACCCGGCCATCAGCTTGACCAGATCGTAGCCGGTCACATTTTTCATCACCCGACCGCCATTCTTGATCACCTGCCCCATGCCATCGACATAGCGGACGCCCAACAGGAAATCGCGACACGCCCCTGCCTGAATACGGCGCGGACCCGAGATATTGGCGGCCACAACACCACCAATGGTCGGCGTCCCGCTGGTGCCCAGCAGCCCGCGATGGTCCATGGGCTCAAACGCCAGCTGCTGCCCTTCCGCCTCCAAAGCAGCCTCGATCTCGGCCACAGGCGTGCCTGCCTGCGCCACCAGGGTCAGCGCGCCGGGCTCATAGAGGTTAATCCCGCTCAGCCCCGAGGTCTCAAGCGTGGCCTCCGGCCCACCAACCCCACGTGTGCCACCGCCGACAATTCGCACCGGTTCCGTCAGCCCGGCCACAATCTCGGCCAGTTCGGCCTCTGTCTCAGCTCTCATATCTCTTCATCTTTTCAAAAATACTCCGGGGGAGACGCGCAACGCGCGTCGGGGGCAGCGCCCCTCACTCCGCAGCCATCCGCCGCGCATCTGATGCCTCCAGAGGGAACACTTTGGCGGGGTTCAGTAGCCATTTGGGATCGAATACATCCTTGACGGCCATCTGCGCCTCAAGGTCCGCAGGCGCGTATTGATGTGACATGAGATCGCGCTTTTCGATGCCCACGCCGTGCTCACCGGTCAGGCAACCGCCCACATCGACACAGAGCTTCAGGATATCGACCCCGAATGCCTCACATTTTTCCAGATCGCCGGACTTATTGGCATCGAACAGGATCAGCGGGTGCATATTACCGTCGCCGGCATGGAATACGTTACCTACGGGCAGGCCGTATTCCGCGCTCAACTCTCCAATTCGACGCAGGACTTCAGGCAGCGAAGACACCGGGATCGTTCCGTCCAGGCACATGTAATCATTCATCTGACCCATCGCACCAAACGCCGATTTGCGCCCCAGCCAGATCTTAGCGCTTTCTTCAGCCGATTGGCTTTCGCGCAGTTCCACTGGATTGTGGCGCTTGGCGATCTTGATAATTTTCGACAGTTGATCGTCAATCTCGGCCTCCGACCCTTCGACCTCGACAATCAACAGCGCGTGGCAATCCGGATAACCCGCATGGGCAAAATTCTCGCAGGCCCTGATGCAGAGCGTGTCCATGAACTCGATCGCCACTGGCAGGATACCGGACTTGATGATGTCGGACACGCATTGCCCCGCGACCTCATTGTCATCGAAGCCCATCAGCACTGGCCGCGCGCCCTCGGGCTTGCGCAGGATGCGCAGCGTCGCCTCGGTCACCACACCCAGCTGCCCTTCGGACCCGCAGATGACGCCCAATAGGTCCAGCCCGCCCGCGTCCAGATGTGCGCCGCCGATCTCGACCACGCTGCCATCCATCATCACCATTTTCACGCCCAGAAGGTTGTTGGTGGTCACGCCGTATTTCAGGCAATGCGCCCCGCCCGAGTTCATCGCGATATTCCCCGCAATCGCGCAGGCCAGTTGCGAGGACGGGTCCGGGGCATAGAAAAAATCCTCTTCCTCGACCGCGCCGGTCACGCTCAGGTTGGTGCGGCCGGTCTGAACGCGGATGAAGCGGTTGTCATAGTCGGTCTCCAGCACTTCATTCATGCGGGCGACGCCCAGAATGACGCTATCCGCGGTGGGCAGCGCCCCGCCCGCCAGTGACGTGCCAGAGCCACGCGGCACCACCGGCACGCCCTCGTCATGGCAGATGCGCAGCACGTCCGAAACCTCTTGCGTAGTCGACGGCAACACCGCCAGCATCGGCGGGCAGCGATAGGCGGTCAGCGCGTCACATTCATAGGCGCGCGTCTCAGCCGGGTCATGGATCACCGCGTCCACAGGCAGCACCTGCAACAGGCGCGACAGCACCGCCTGCTTGCGCGCCAGGATTTCGGGGTTTGGCCGGGGCATTTCCATCGCTGATCCTCCGTTTGGTAAAATAATATTACCAATTTACCCGTCTGGCAAGTTCCGATCTCTGGCCCTACTGTCGCCGCCATGACCTGGATCGACCGCGCCCTTTTGTTCTCAACACTGGATTATGCCGCCGTGCTGCTCTTGCTGGGCGCGTGGCAATGGATCGGCTGGCGGATCGAGCATCCCGCGCCAAACCGGCAATCGGTCGCGATGATGATGGACGACTTCCGGCGCAGCTGGATGCACGAGATGGTCACGCGGCAACCCCGGATGTTTGACGCGCAGGTCGTGGCAGCGATGCGGCAGGGCAGTACCTTCTTTGCGTCAACCACGATGATCGCCATCGGGGGCGGGCTGGCGCTGTTGGGAAATACCGAGCGGCTGGCCGGGGTCGCCAGCGATCTCGCCATCGGCAGCGCCCCGGCGCTGGTGTGGGAGATCAAGATTCTGGTGGTGATCCTGTTTCTGGCCAATGCGTTCCTGAAATACGTCTGGGCGCATCGGTTGTTTGGATATTGCGCGGTGCTGATGGCTGCCGTCCCGAACGATCCCGATGATCCGCGAGCCTATCCGCGCGCCGCACAAGCGGCCGAGATTTGCGTCACCGCTGCGCGCAGTTTCAATCGCGGCCTGCGTGTCACCTATTTTGCGCTGGCTTCGTTGGCGTGGATTTTGGGCCCGCTCGCCCTGATACTCGGCACGGTCATCACTCTGGGCGTTTTGTACCGGCGCGAATTCGCATCCCATTCCCGGTCGGTGCTGCTGACCCTGCCGCCCAACACAGAGTCGTGATGACGTCGCCACGCGTCACCCCGTATGGTCGCCCTATGCGATATCTGATTCTCGGCGCCGTTCTGGCCGCACCCGCCTTTGCCGATCCTGCCATGATCGAGACTGTCTCAGCCCGTCAGAGCGGCGATACATGGCGATTCGACGTAACGATCCGCCATCCGGATACCGGCTGGGATCATTACGCCGACGGGTGGCGCGTATTGGACATGGACGGCAATGAGCTGGGGATGCGCGTGCTGCACCATCCGCATGAGACCGAGCAGCCCTTTACCCGCTCACTCAGTGGTGTCGTGATCCCCGAGGGTGCAACGCAAGTGCAGGTTCAGGCGCGGTGCAATGTGGATGGCTGGAACGACGGCACCACGGTTGTCGATCTGAACTGAGGCTCAGAACACGCCCAGGCTCAGCCCCGCGGCCAAGGCGGCGCCAATCTCGCGGCATTTTTCCAGCTGATCGTCAGGGATGGTCTTTTCGGCCAGAATCGCCTCGGGCGTCTGCGCATTGGTGCAGAGGATCAGCGGTGGCTGCACCTCTTTCAGGCGCCAGCCGGTGGCAATCCGGGCCATCTGGCGGGCTGCGTTTTCACCGTCTGACCCGGCGCAGACCATCTGCGCATAGGGGCGCCCTTCGATCTGACCCAGCACCGGATAGTAGCTGCGGTCGAAAAACTCTTTCATCAGACCCGAAATCGCCGCCAGATTCTCGGGCGCGCAGAAGATATAGCCATCGGCGCGCAGCAGATCGTCCGGCCCCGCCTGATCGGCGGGCTTCAGAATAGTCTCGGCTTCATCGCGTGCGGCCTCAGCCGCTGCTTCGGCCATCTGCCGGGCTCCGCCGGTGCGGGAATGGTAAACGATCAGAAGCTGCGCCATGTCAGACCCGGTGATAGGGGCCGCCCGACAGGATGGTTGCGGCCCGGTAAAGTTGCTCGGCCAGCATCACACGGACCAGCATATGGGGCCAGACCATCGACCCGAATGAAATGGAAAAATCAGCCTCGGCCCGCAGATCAGGGTCTATTCCGTCAGCACCGCCAATGATCAGTGCCAGATCCTGACGTCCGGCATCGCGCCAGCCGCCCAGCTTCTTGGCAAAATCAGGCGACGACATCACCCGTCCGCGCTCGTCCAATGTGCAAATCACAGCGCCTTTGGGCAGCGCCTTGCGCAGCAACGCAGCTTCTGCGCCCATGCCGGCGTTTTTCTTGTCTTCGACCTCGATCACCCGTGCAGGACCAAGGCCCAGCGCGCGGCCGGTCCGGTCGAAACGGGTCAGGTAATCGTCAAGCAGGGTCTTCTCCGGTCCGGCACGCAATCGCCCGACCGCAACTATGCTGATACGCATATTTCTCTCGCCTCCGACCTCTCAATACAGGCCAGGATGGCGCCTCAGTTCGCCGAGGCGCTGCCGCCCTGAGGCAGCCACATCTTTTCCAGCTGGTAGAATTCACGCACTTCGGGGCGGAAGATATGGACGATCACGTCGCCCGTATCGATCAGCACCCAGTCGCCGGCATCCTTGCCTTCGACCTTCGAGGTGAAACCGAATTCCTGCTTGATGCGATCCGTCAGCTTTTCCGCCATGGCCGCCACCTGACGGGTCGACCGACCCGAGGCAATCACCATGTGATCCGCAACAGAAGACTTACCTTGCAGGTTGATCTGCACGACGTCTTCGGCCTTGTCATCGGAAAGTGAGGAAAGGATACGTTCAAGCAGCTTGTCGCTGATTGACTGAGAGTGAGCCATTACACCGGCTCCGTCATCGGCGGGCAAACCCGCCTGGGTATGTAGAGACAGGACATAGTCCTCCTTTGCTGCGCGCCGCCAAACCCCGGCGCAGGGGTACTAATAAGGTAACAAGGGGAATGCAACATTTCAATGAAAGGCCGCCGGGCGGGGCGCACGGGCGGTCACTCTTTGGCGACCTGTTGCGCGTCTGCGCTGTCGGGCAACAGCCGAACCTCGCGTTGCGGGAAGGGGATCGAGATGTTTTCGGCCTTAAAGGCATCCCACAGGGCAAGGTAAACATTGCCGCGAATGTTGGTCAGCCCCTTGGTCGGATCGCTGATCCAGAACCGCAGGACATAATCGACACTGCTGTCGCCGAATCCGGTGATATGGCAGACCGGCTCATGCCCCCCCCCGCTCAGCACCCGCGTTACGGTTTTGACCGCTTTTATGGCCGTTGCGCGGACAAGATGCGGGTCATCGTCATAGCTGGTGCCAAATTCCAGGTCCAACCGTACGAACTTGTCGGAATGCGACCAGTTCACCACCTGATTGGTGATCAGATCCTCGTTCGGGATCAGGTATTCCCGCCCGTCCCGTGTCACGACCGAGACATAGCGCGCGCCCAGCGCGTTGATCCAGCCGAACGTATCCCCCAGCGAGATCACGTCGCCCGGTTTGATCGACCGGTCCATCAGAATGATGATCCCCGAGATCAGGTTCGACACCACTTTTTGCAGGCCGAAACCGATCCCCACACCGATCGCACCGGACAGCAGCGCAATCCCCGTCAGATCGAACCCGAGCGTGCGGATGGCCGCCAGAAAGACCGCGCCATACAGCAACACCTGAATGCCCTTGGCCAGCAGCACCTGCATCGACGGGGTGATGTCGTCATTGCTCATCAGCCCCCGTTCTGCGGCGCGGGTGCCGACGCGGGCCAGCGTCAGCAGGATACCGATCAGCAACGTCGCCTTGAGAATACCCAGCGCCGAGATGTGCAGATCGCCGATGGAGATCGCCACGCCGTCCAGAAACTCGGCCACGTCATCGGTCAGGTTCAGGGCAATAAGCGTTGCATAGACCCACATCGCCCATTTGAAGATGCGCCGCAGGGTCCGGTTGCGCACCAGCCGCGCCACCAGCGCAATCGCCAGCCACGCCAGCGCCAAGGTTGCCACAACCCCGATGATATAACTGCGCGAGGGCCATGTGATCTGCTGCATCAACAGGTACAGCGCCCAGGACAGCAGCACGAAATAAACCAGCGTCAGGCGCTGCATCAGCTGGATCAGAACCCGCAAACGCCATTTCGGCCACCCTTCGCGGGCGCGGGCCCAGGCCTCCCATCGGCCTTGTGTCGCAAGTTTCAGAATATAGGACAGCGCCCACAGGCCCAGAATGATGACCAGCTGGTGCTGACGCCAGCCGGGCGTGACGACCAGCTCGACAAGGTTTTCGAATTGCACGGAAAAGCCCGCGACCATGTTTTCATAGAGGTCCGACAGCGAGCTGGGGATCAGGTCCTGATTCATGACCCCAGCTTGGACAGCGTTTCCGCACGATGCAAGCCTGTCGGGGGGATTGAACCTTGATTGACGGCCAGACGCGATATATCTGGTGCGCATGAGACTCACCCTGGCCCCAGCACCCACGTTGCAAGACCGCACGCGCCTGCGTGAACGGTTCTTTGGGGCCGCCCGCACAGTTCTGGCCCGCCTATAAGCGGCGCCCAGCCACTCGCCAGCTATTTCTCATTTAAAAACGGGAGAGGACCGATGTCCCCCAAAACACTCTATGACAAGATCTGGGATGCCCATGTCGCCCACGAGGCCGATGATGGCACCTGCCTGCTGTATATCGACCGCCATCTGGTGCACGAAGTGACCAGCCCGCAGGCGTTCGAAGGCCTGCGCATGGCGGGCCGCAAGGTACGCGCACCGGAAAAGACCATCGCTGTGCCGGACCATAACGTGCCCACCACGGCAGACCGCGTGAACGGGATCGAAAACCCGGAATCGCGCATTCAGGTCGAGGCACTGGACAAGAACGCCAAGGATTTTGGCATTCACTATTACCCGGTGCATGACGTGCGTCAGGGCATCGTGCACATCGTTGGCCCCGAACAGGGCTGGACCCTGCCCGGCATGACCGTTGTCTGCGGCGACAGCCACACCGCCACCCACGGCGCGTTTGGCGCTTTGGCGCACGGCATCGGCACGTCCGAGGTTGAGCACGTTCTGGCCACCCAGACCCTGATCCAGAAGAAGTCCAAGAACATGAAGGTGGAAATCACCGGCAAATTGCAGCCGGGCGTGACCGCCAAGGACATCACTCTGGCCGTGATCGGTGAGACCGGCACTGCTGGCGGCACCGGCTATGTCATCGAATATTGCGGCGAAGCGATCCGTGATCTGTCGATGGAAGGCCGCATGACCGTCTGCAACATGGCCATCGAAGGCGGCGCCCGCGCGGGTCTGATCGCGCCGGATGAGACCACCTATGAATATGTCCAAGGCCGCCCGCACGCCCCGAAAGGCGCTCAGTGGGAAGCGGCTCTGGCGTGGTGGAAAACGCTTTATACCGACGAAGACGCGCATTTCGACAAGGTCATCACCCTGCGCGGCGAAGACATCGCGCCAGTCGTCACATGGGGCACCAGCCCCGAGGACGTTCTGCCGATCACCGCAACCGTGCCGCATCCTTCGGATTTCGAAGGCGGCAAGGTCGACGCGGCCCGCCGTTCGATCGAATACATGGGTCTGGAGGCAGGCCAAAAGCTGAGCGATGTGGAAATCGACACTGTGTTCATCGGGTCCTGCACCAACGGCCGTATCGAAGACCTGCGCGCCGCGGCTGAGATTCTGAAGGGCAAAAAGATCAAGGACGGTCTGCGCGCCATGGTCGTGCCGGGCTCGGGTCTGGTGCGGGCTCAGGCCGAAGAAGAGGGTCTGGCCGATATCTTCAAAGAGGCCGGTTTCGAATGGCGTCTGGCGGGATGCTCGATGTGCCTGGCGATGAACCCGGACCAGCTGCAACCGGGCGAGCGCTGTGCCGCGACCTCGAACCGCAACTTCGAAGGTCGTCAAGGGCGGGGTGGGCGCACCCATCTGCTGAGCCCGGCAATGGCTGCTGCAGCGGCAATCACAGGACGGCTGACAGACGTCCGTGAATTGATGTAAGGTCCCCTCATATCTAGATATTTGAGGGATTGAAAACATGAGTGACTGGGTCAAATGGCTCCTGCTGGGGCTTCTGTCCATCGCGTTCGGTATCTTCGTACTGGGCGCGCCGGTTGTGGCGTCTGTCGCCGTGACGGTGGTAACCGGAGTGTTGCTGCTGATCTCGGGCGCGTTGCAGCTTGTGGGTGGCTTCACCGTTGAAGGCACCGGCAACAAGATCCTGTCGCTCATCATGGGTGCGGTCATGCTGTTTCTGGGCTGGTCCTTTCTGGATCACCCGCTGCAGGGCACGCTGACGCTGGCGACCGTGATGCTGATCCTGTTCATGGCAGGCGGCATTGCGCGGGTCTTTCTGTCGTTCCAGATGAAAGGAACGCAGTTTTTCTGGCCCACGCTGATTTCGGGCATCTTGTCGATCGTGCTGGCCGGTATCATCTGGTCATATGCGGCGGCAGAACCGGCAGCTTTGCTGAGCCTGCTGGGTATCCTGCTGGGCATCGAGATGCTGTTCAACGGGTTCGGCCTGATCTTCATGGCGTTCTTCGTCAAGAACGCACCCAAAGGCGAAACGAAAGAAGCTTAAACGCGGGGCACGGGCGCGGCCCTCTCCCGCAGGAGTGTAGAGATGGAAAAGTTCGAAAAAGTCCACGGGGTGGCCGCCCCGATGCCGCTGATCAATATCGATACCGATATGATCATTCCGAAAGTGCACCTGAAAACCATCAAACGGTCCGGCCTTGGCGTCGTGCTGTTTGACGAGATGCGCTATCACGACCATGGCGGCGAGAACGAGGATTTCGTTCTGAACAAACCCGCCTATCGCCAGACCGAGATTCTGGTCGCGGGCGACAATTTCGGTTGCGGTTCATCGCGCGAACACGCGCCTTGGGCGATCAAGGATTTCGGCATCAAGGTGGTGATCTCGACCAGCTTTGCCGACATCTTCTTCAACAACTGCTTCAAGAACGGCATCCTGCCCATCGTGGTCGAAGAGGAGCATCACGCGATCCTGATGGAGGACGCGCATAAGGGCGAAAACGCCCGCATGACCGTGCATCTGGAAGATCAGCAGATCACCACTTCGGACGGGGTTGTGATCGAATTCGACATTGACCCGCACCGCAAGCACTGCCTGCTGAACGGTCTGGACGATATCGGCCTGACGATGGAAAAAGACCATCACATCGACAAGTTCGAGGATCACGCAAGCCAGGCCCGCCCCTGGGTATGATTCTGTAACGAATCTGTGGATACTCAACCTAACGGGGTCGACAAGGCGGCCCCGTTCGCATTCTTGGGGTTGAAATTCAGGAAACCACAACATCTAGGTGTCACACTGATACACACGTCGGATTTGCGTCGAAAATGATGCAATCCCGCACCAGTTGCGCCATCATTTTGCCCGAAATCACGTGTTTTCTGCGCCTTGGCTTGAGCGAAATGTCGCTTATCGCCAATGTGGCGGGGACAGGCACCCACCAAAAGAACATTGGTGACTTATGGCATCCGCCACAACTTCAAGTGGCGGGCACAAGTTGGAAGTGAAGTCGGCGAAGAATCGACTAATCCAGTTTGAAAGGGTTCGGATAGTGATTGCGCGCACAACTGGGGCGGCGATTCGGGGACTATTGGTTGCACTGATGGTGTTGACCCCCGCGTTGTACCTGCCCGTATCGTCAACGAATGGGACCGAGATTGTCGTCTTTCTCGCCATTCTCGCATTCTTTCTGACCTTTGCCGAATACAATTCGGCCTTTCCCAGCTTTATCGAATTCCGCGACGCGCCACCGGTGAACCGCCTGCGCTTTGTCGGGCTGATGTCGATGATCATGTTCCTGACGCTGATCTGCAAGAACGCTTATGCGCCCAGCAGTTTGACCACGATATTCTATGCGCTGGGTCTGGGCGTCGCCAATGTGGTCGACTTCCCGTATTCTCCGGTCCGGCTGGTGGTGCTGATGCTGCCCGCAGATGCCAGTGCGCCGCTGATCGAACTGGTGCGCATCGCCGCCAGTGTGGCCTATGTCGCCGCGCTGGTAACCATTGCCAGCTTTGCCTACGCGGTGAAGCTGCGCGGCTGGCCCACGGGCAACGGCGCCTTCAATGTCTGGACCAACCTGCCCCTGTTCGACCCGACCAAGGGCGGAGACGTTGTCACCCGCCTGCAACGGGACGGACGTCTGAACATTTCGATCGGAGTGCTGCTGCCGTTTCTGATCCCGGCCCTGATCAAGATGATGACCGACTATGCCAGCCCGATCTCGCTGAGCAACCCTCAGACCCTGATCTGGACCATGAGCGCCTGGGCCTTCCTGCCCGCCAGCATGATCATGCGCGGCATGGCGACCTTGCGCATCGCCAATCTGATCGTCGAAAAGCGCCGCGCCTACTCCACCGCCGAGTCCACGCAGGCTGCATGATCCGCATCCTTCTGTTGCTGCTGTTGCCGGTGATGGCTCAGGCGCAGACAGTCCGCATCGCCTCATACAACACGGAACTCAGCCGCGACGGGCCGGGCCTGCTGCTGCGCGACATACGACGCGGTGATCCGCAGGTACAGGCGGTGGTCGAGGTGTTGGTGGCCACGCAGCCGGACGTCCTCGCCCTGCAGGGCATCGACTGGGATCTGAACGCCGAGGCCCTGACCGCACTGCTGGAACAGCTGCGCGCCGCGGGGTTGGACTATCCCCACCACTTCGCCGCACGGCCCAATGCCGGGCTGGAAACGTCTTTGGACCTGAACGGAGATGGGCCGACACATGGCCCGGCGGACGCGCAGGGCTGGGGCCGGTTCACCGGCCAGGGCGGGCTCGCGGTGTTGTCGCGCTATCCGATCCGCGTCGAAGGTGTGCAGGCGTTTACCGATCTGCTGTGGCGCGATCTGCCCGGTGCGCAGATGCCGGTCACGGACGATGGCCCTTTCCCCTCGGAAGAGGCGCAGAACATCCAGCGCCTGTCCGCCGTGGCCCACTGGATCGTGCCGCTGGACACCCCAATCGGAGCGCTAGATCTGTTGACCTTTCACGCCGCCCCGCCGGTGTTTGACGGCCCCGAAGACCGCAACGGGCTGCGCAATCGCGACGAAATCCGCCTCTGGTCCGCGGTTCTGGACGGCCAGTTGGGGCGCAGGCCCGAAGGCCCGTTTGTGATCGCCGGGGACGCCAATCAGGACCCGGAACGGGGCGACGGGCGCCGGGAAGCGATCCGGGCACTGTTGGCGGACCCCCGTCTGCAAGACCCGCACCCCGCCAACATGTCGGGCGCTATGACCACAGTGGAATGGAAAGCGGTGGGAGAGATGCGGGTGGATTACGTTCTGCCTTCGGCCGATCTGCGGGTGACAGGCGCGGGCGTGTTCTGGCCCGCACCGGGATCCCCCCTGCGCGCTGCCGCCGAACAGGCCAGCAGGCACCGGCTGGTCTGGGTGGACGTGACCGCGCCCTAGCGGCGATCAGGCGGGGGCGAGAACCCCATCCGGTCGCAGTGCACCGGGGATCGCCCGTTTCAGCGCAGTGTCCAGATCGGTTCGCTTGAATTCCCCGACCAGTTCTTGGAAAAACGTATCCTCGAGACTGTGCGGCGTATTCCACAGGTACCGCATCTCAAGCAGATGAGGCGCAATCCGCCAGACGGGACGGGCAAGCTGAATCGGCAGCCAGTTCATCCGGTGCACAGACACGTGCCGACCGGTGACCCGCGACAGCGCCTGCGCCATTTCAGCGCCGGTTGCCGTATACCCCTGATAAGGCACGTCGCAAAAACGGGGCAGCCTCTCGCGCATCTCGGCAAGGACCACCGCCCCGCGCGCAAGGTCGGGCAAATAGGCCCAGGCATGGGCGATGTCGGGATTGCCTGGATAGACGAAACGCCCCCGCGCCAGCGGTTTGATCATCACCCGGTCAAACCAGTTCCCCGACGCAGATGTGTCAAGAAAATCTCCGGCCCGCAGGATGATCGTGCGCACGGATGAGGCGCGGTAAGCTTCCTCCATCTCGATCCGAATGCGGCCCAGAGGGTTCTGGGCCAGATGTGGCGTAGCCGCGGACCACGGACCCGGCAGGTCGGCCCCGAAGACATAGACATTGCCCGGGAGGAGGACTGTTGCCCCCGTGTCCCGCGCGACCGAAATGACCCGCCGGTTCAGCTCCGGCACCTGTGCCTGCCAATCCGGATAGGGCGGGTTCCAGGCGTTGATGATCACATCCGCGCCCCGCGCAGCCTGCGCCAAACTGTCGGTGGTGCGGTCAAAGATGCGAACGGTCCATCCCGCGTTTCGAAACGCCGCCATGGCGTTTCGTCCAAAACGGCCGTTTGCACCCAGGATGAGAACGGATTGGGTCATGGGAAACTCCTTTCAAATCGAAACTACCAATTCAAATCAATCGAGCAATTGCCGGGAAATGCAGAACGTGTATTCATTTATGAATGGATAAATCACTCACCCACGCCGACTGGTCCCTGATTCAAAGCTTTCTGGCGGTGGCCGAAACCGGCTCGTTGTCGGCGGCGGCGCGGCAGCTGGACCGCAGCCAGCCCACGCTGGGCCGCCAGATCCACGCGCTTGAGGATGAGCTGGGCGTGTCCCTGTTCGACCGCCACGCGCGCGGCCTGAAACTCAGCGAGGTGGGCACGCAGTTGTTGCCGATGGCGCAGCAGATGCACAAGGCGATGACATCGTTCAGCTTGGCGGCGGCGGGGCAGTCGCAGCAGTTGGAAGGGTCGGTGCGCATTACCGCTTCGGTCTTTGCGTCGCACCACCTGCTGCCCCCGATTCTGGCGCAGATCCGACAGCAGGAACCGGCCATTCAACTGGAACTGGTCGCCACGGACGCCATCGAGAACCTGCTGTATCGCGAGGCCGACATCGCGGTGCGCATGTACCGCCCCGAGCAGATGGACATCATCTCGCGCTATCTGGGCGATGTGCAGCTGTGTCTCTGTGCCGCCCGGTCCTATCTGGACCGCGCCGGGCACCCGCAACGCCCCGAGGATCTGTTCGACCACGAACTGGTCGGCTTTGATGCCAATGAATATATCATCACCCGGATGCGGGATCGCGGCTGGCCGGTCAGCAAGGACAGCTTTGGCACCAGATGCGATCTGCAAAGCGCCTATTGGCAATTGGTCCGGGCCGGGTGCGGGATCGGCTTTTCACAGGTTCAGGTGGCCGAGGCCGACCCGGATGTCGAAGTGCTGGACCTGAATATCGAGATTGCGCCGCTTCCGGTCTGGCTGGCTGCGCCGCAGGCGATGCGCCAGACACCCCGAATCCGGCGTGTCTGGGACCTGCTGGCCGAGGGGTTGAAAGCCAGTCTTTGACCGGAAAAACGCAGGCCGGGCGGTGGTTTCGGCCCGGAAACCGGATTTCCGGCCCATAAAGGCCGGTTCGTCTCATTGACCCGATGCGGCGCAGACGCTAGGGCCATTGCGACGAAACGCAAGGAGATCCTTCATGTCCAACCCCTCGCTCCTCATCCTGCCCGGAGACGGAATTGGCCCCGAAGTCATGGCCGAAGTGCGCCGCGTGATCGACTGGTTCGGTGCGAACCGTGGCCTGGAATTCGACGTGAGCGAGGATCTGGTCGGCGGTGCCGCCTATGACGCGCATGGCAAGCCGCTGTCGGACGAAACCATGGCCAAGGCGCTAGAGGTCGACGCGGTTCTGCTGGGCGCCGTGGGCGGCCCGAAATACGACGATCTGGATTTCAGCGTAAAGCCCGAGCGCGGGTTGCTGCGCCTGCGCAAGGAAATGGACCTGTATTCCAACCTGCGCCCGGCCCAGTGCTTTGACGCGCTGGCCGATTTCTCGTCGCTGAAGAAAGACATCGTTGCCGGTCTGGACATCATGATCGTGCGCGAGCTGACCTCGGGCGTCTATTTCGGCGAGCCGCGCGGCATTTTTGAGGAAGGCAACGAGCGTGTGGGCGTCAACACCCAGCGTTACACCGAATCCGAGATCGAACGCGCCGCGCGTTCCGCCTTTGAACTGGCGATGCGCCGGAACAAGAAACTGTGCTCGATGGAAAAGGCCAACGTTATGGAGGCCGGTATCCTGTGGCGCGAGGTCGTGGATCGTGTGGCCCAGGACTACCCCGAGGTCGAAGTGACCCACATGTATGCCGACAACGGCGCGATGCAGCTGGTGCGCGCGCCCAAGCAGTTCGACGTGATTGTCACCGACAACCTGTTCGGCGACATCCTGTCGGACTGTGCCGCGATGCTGACCGGTTCGCTGGGAATGCTGCCTTCGGCATCCTTGGGCGCCCCGATGGCCAATGGCCGCCCCAAGGCGATGTACGAACCGGTCCACGGATCGGCCCCGGACATCGCCGGCGAAGGCAAGGCCAACCCGATTGCCTGTATCCTCAGCTTTGCCATGGCGCTGCGCTACAGCTTTGATCAGGGCGCCGAGGCCGACCGTCTGGAAGCCGCGATCGAGAAGGTTCTGGCCGACGGTGTCCGTACTGGCGATCTGCTGGCCGAAGAAGGCGTTGAGCCGGTCTCGACCACCGAAATGGGCGACGCGATTCTGGCAGCTCTGGACGAAAGCCTCTGATCGGGTCCGACATTCCAAAAGGAAAGGCGGTGCCCGGTGCACCGCCTTTTTTGTGGGTTCAGTTGCCGAAGATATTGTTCAGCAGGTTGTTGATGGCCCTGTCCAGACCGGTCTGTTGTCTACGGCGCTGTTGCCGCGGCTGCGCGGTCTGCACCGGCGGATCGGGGGCCAGCATCGGCAACGGCGTGGGTGTCATCCCCTCGCTCACGCGCAGCATGGTCTCTTTCCAGATCTCCGCAGGCAGGCCGCCGCCGGTCACGCCGGACAGCGGCGTGTTGTCGTCATAGCCCATCCAGACACCCGCGACGTAATCGGCGGTGAAGCCGATGAACCACGCATCCCGCGCGGCCTGCGTGGTGCCGGTCTTACCCGCCACCTGCCATCCGGGCAGCTTGGCGCGCGCGCCGGTGCCTTCGGACACCACACGTTCCATCATCCAGGTCAGCTGCTTGGCGGCCTTGTCGTTGATCACCCGCTCACCAATGCCGGTGCTGGTCTGGATCAAGGGCGTGTTGTCCCCCAGCAGTTTCAGCTCGGACAGGCCATAAGGTTCCACAGCCGAACCACCGTTCAGGATACCCGCATAGGCCCCGGTCATCTCGATCAGCGTGCTTTCCGATGCGCCCAGCGCCAGCGCCGGGCCTTCGGCGAGGTTGCTTTCGATGCCGAACTCACTGGCCACCGTGCGCACATTGTCCAGCCCGACAAATTCGGCCACTTTCACCGCCGGGATGTTCAGCGAGTTCTTCAGCGCATCCGCCAGCGTCACCCGGCCATAGAATTTGTGGGTATAGTTCTTGGGGCACCACTGACCCGACCCGGGGATGTTGACGCAATAGGGTTCATCCACCACCGTATCCAGCGGCGAATGACCCAGCTCCAGCGCGGTGGCATAGACGAAGGGCTTGAAGGACGACCCGGTCTGGCGCAACGCCTGCGTGGCGCGGTTGAACGCGCCGGATACCCGTGTCTTGCGCCCGCCGACCATGGCCCGCACAGCCCCATCCGCCGACATCACCACAATCGCGGCCTGCGCCTTGGACCCTTCGCGCACCTTTTCCTGGAAGATGTATTTCAACGCCTCTTCCGCCGATTTCTGCAGCCTTTGATCCAACGTGGTACGGATCACCACATCATCCGTGGTGTCAGTGCCGAAATAGCTGGGCAGCTCGGTGATCACCCAATCGGCAAAATAGCCGCCCGCCCGCGCCGCCGCGGCCTCGGACAGTTGCGCCGGGTTGCTGCGGGCGCTGCTGGCCTGTGCGGTGGTCAGATAGCCCTGCGCCTCCATCAACCCGATCACCAGTTGCGCCCGATCCTGCGAGCGCTGCAGGTTGTTCGTGGGCGCATAACGTGTGGGCGCCACCAGCAGACCGGCCAGCATTGCCGCTTGCGCCGGGTTCACTTCGGCGGCGGAAATGCCAAAGTAACGCTGGCTTGCGGCCTCGAACCCGCGGGCACCGGCACCAAGAAAGGCGCGGTTCAGGTAGATGGTCAGAATCTCGTCCTTGGAGTATTTCACCTCCATCGCCATCGAATAGACCGCTTCCTTGGCCTTGCGCCACAGCGAGCCCTGACGGCAATCCGCCTCATAGGCGGCCTCGGACTCCCACTCGCTGGGCACATACGGCACACCCAGGCACAACAACTTGGCGGTTTGTTGCGTAATGGTCGACCCGCCATGGCCGGACAACGGCCCGCGCCCTTCGCTGAGGTTGATTCGAACCGCGCTGGCGACACCCCGCGGGCTGACGCCGAAATGGCGATAGAATCGCTTGTCCTCGGTGGCGACCACGGCGTTTTTCAGATGTGGTGAGACGGTGTCGGCGGTGATCACCCCGCCGAACTGATCGCCACGCCAGGCAAAGACCTTGCCATCGCGGTCCAGCAACGTGACCGAGCCCCGCGCCCGGCCATCCAGCAGCGCATCCACATCGGGCAACGAGGTGTAGACAACCCCCACCGCCAGCGCCAGCAACAATGCGGCTACGGCGCCCACGCGC
Organism: Ruegeria sp. AB10; assembly: GCF_056542745.1. Taxonomy (NCBI): domain Bacteria; kingdom Pseudomonadati; phylum Pseudomonadota; class Alphaproteobacteria; order Rhodobacterales; family Roseobacteraceae; genus Ruegeria; species Ruegeria sp. AB10. Next base: position 138,545 of record NZ_JBQGAI010000003.1, read on the forward strand.
CACGTAACCCCCCAGATCAACCGCCAAATCCAGCGGAACAGCCGACGGAAGAACCCGCCGCCTCCGTTGCCGCCGGATTTCCGGCGTGTTTTCTTCCGGGCGGTCTTGCGGGTCGTCGTCTTGCGCGCGGTCGCCTTCTTTCCTGCGGGCTTCGCAGCCCGCTTGGTCGCCGTGGGCTTGCGCCCTTTCGACGGGTATCTCTTGTCCGCGACAAGCGGTGCCTTTCGGCGCCTGGACTCAGTCATGCTCAAACTCTGCCCGGTTATCATTTTGAGGCACCATACCCTGACAGACCGTTGAAGTAGAGGTCTGAATTTCCGGAAGCGGCCCTCATCAGGGCGCCTAATTTTTAATCACTTGATGATATTTGTGCAAAAATTGTGCACCTCACCCCTGTTTTCCCCAACCTTTCACCACTCAAACCGTTCCTTACACGGCGTAGGCGCGCTTTTTTCTGCAAGTGCAAACAAGCCGGACAGACCGGGGAAGCAGAGGGGAAGAACGTGAAACTGATCATTGCGACAATCAAGCCGTTCAAGCTCGAGGAGGTGCGCGAGGCACTGACCGAGGCGGGCGTGCGCGGCATGATGGTGACCGAAATCAAGGGCTTCGGCTCGCAATCCGGTCACACGGAGATTTATCGCGGCGCCGAATACGCCGTGAATTTCGTACCCAAGATCAAGCTCGAGATCGTGGTGCCCGCCACGATGGCCGAACAGATCGTCGAAACCATCACCAACACCGCCAAGACCGGCAAGATCGGTGACGGCAAGATTTTTGTCCTCGATGTCGAGCAGGCCCTGCGCGTGCGGACCGGGGAAACGAACGAAGAGGCGCTGTAAGGCGCCCCCCACTCACAATCATTCGAGGACTGACAATGAACCTGATGAAATCTCTCATCCCTGCCGCCGCGATCGTCGCGCTGCCGCAGATGGGTCTTGCGCAAGAGGCCGCCGGCGGCGAGACCGCGCAGCACACGCAATTTATCCTGACCTCGCTGCTGTTCCTGGTTGGCGGTTTCCTGGTGTTCTGGATGGCTGCGGGCTTTGCCATGCTCGAGGCCGGTCTGGTGCGTTCGAAGAACGTTGCCATGCAGCTGGTCAAGAACATGGGCCTGTTTTCGTTCGCCGCCATCATGTACTGGCTGGTCGGCTATGGCCTGATGTATCCCGGCGATGGCTGGATGATCCCCGGCGTTCTGGGCGCAATCGCCCCCGCATCGCTTGAGGCCGTCGGCCTGGACGGCGTGAATGCCGACCTGTCCTATGCAACTGTCGGCTCGGACTTCTTCTTCCAGCTGATGTTCTGCGCCACCACCGCCTCGATCGTGTCGGGCACCGTGGCCGAGCGGATCAAGCTGTGGCCCTTCTTTGCTTTCGTGATCGTCCTGACCGGCATCATCTACCCGATCGAAGCGTCCTGGCAGTGGGGCGGCGGCTGGCTGTCCGAGATGGGCTTCAGCGACTTCGCAGGCTCGACCCTGGTGCACGCCGCAGGTGGTTTCGCAGCACTGGCCGGTGCCATCGTGCTGGGCCCGCGGATCGGCAAGTACAACAAGGACGGCAAAGTGGTTCCGATCCCCGGTTCGAACCTGGCGCTGGCCACTCTGGGTACCTTCATCCTGTGGCTGGGTTGGTTCGGCTTCAACGGCGGTTCGCAGCTGGCAATGGGCACCATTGGTGACATCGCAGACATCAGCCGCATCTTCGCCAACACCAACATGGCCGCTGCTGCCGGTGCCGTTGCCGCGCTGATCCTGACACAGGTGATGTACGGCAAAGTCGACCTGACCATGGTGCTGAACGGCGCGCTGGCCGGTCTGGTCTCGATCACCGCCGAACCGCTGGCCCCGTCGCTGTTCCAGGCGCTGATCATCGGTGCAGTTGGTGGCGTGATCGTTGTCCTGACCGTTCCGATGCTGGACCGCATGAAGATCGACGACGTGGTCGGCGCCATCCCGGTTCACCTGATCGCAGGCTTCTGGGGCACCTTCATCGTGGCCTGGACCAATGGTGACGCGAACTTCGTGACCCAGATCATCGGCTTCGCTGCCATCGGTATCTTCGTCTTCGTGGTCAGCTTCATCCTGTTCTCGATCCTTAAGGCAACTGTTGGCCTGCGGGTTGGTGAGGAAGAAGAGATCAACGGCCTGGATATGGGCGAGCTGGGTATGGAAGCGTATCCCGAGTTCTCCAAAGGCTAAAACCAGAGTTAACCATTCGAAGGCCGGGCGTTCGCGCCCGGCTTTTTCTATTTCTGATAATAAAGCCTGTGGAAAAAATCGCTTGTTTTGGGTCTAATCTTAACAACTGAAAATTCCCGAGCTCCTCGCATAAAAATGACCAAATCATCAGGCACACCACGGTTAGGGCTGTCCCGCCTTCGCGACATCGGCTGGAAGCTATGGGACCCCATCGGTCTGCTGGGGCTTGAAGGCAATTGGCAGGACGAAGACTGCGCGCCGTTCGCTGACGAATACGACAGATATCTGCAAAGGGCTGCGGGAATGCTGCGCCAGGGAGAAGAACGTCGGAGGGTTGTCGACTACCTTGTTCAAATTGAAACTGTGCACATGGGTTTGGGAGAAAGAAAAAGCGCCCGCAAACGAGCCGAAGACGTGGTAGACGCAATTATCGACAACAAAGAGCTTTAGACCCAGTGGCCGCAGTAAACCTGATTGAACCTGCCGTTCACACCCCGGAAAAAGAGCCGCGCTGGGTAGCGCAGCTCTCTGTCATTTTTTCAATAGCACTCAGACGCCGACGTCTACAATCGCCTTGGCCAGAATCGGCACCGTATCGGCATTCAGCCCGGCGATGTTCAGGCGGCTGTCGCCGACCATATAGATGCCATGATCGGCGCGCAGCGTCTCGACCAGCTCCGGTGCCGCACCCAGACGCGAGAACATGCCGCGGTGCTGGGCGATGAACCCGAAACGGTCAGACCCGCTCAGGCGCTGCAACTCGTCTGACAGCTGCTGACGCAGACCCAGCATGGACAAGCGGACCTCTTCCAGTTCAGCCGCCCAGTCGGCGCGCAGGGCGTCGTCGTTCAGGATCGTGGTCACAACCCGCGCACCGTGGTCCGGCGGGAAGGAGTAGTTCTGGCGGTTCAGAAAGGCCAGAGTGGCCTGATTCAGAGCCGTTTGCGCCGCGTCATCGCTGATCGCCATCAACAGGCCGGTACGTTCGCGGTAAACGCCGAAGTTCTTGGAACACGACGCCGCAATCAGGCAGCGCTTGACCGACGAGGCCACCAGGCGGGTCGCCTGCGCGTCTTCTTCCAGACCGTCGCCAAAGCCCTGATAGGCAATGTCGATCATCGCCACGAGGCCAAGCTGGTTGATGATGTTCACGACCTCCTGCCACTGCACCATGTTCAGGTTGGCGCCGGTCGGGTTGTGACAGCAACCGTGCAGCAACACCACGTCGCCCGCTTTGGCGGTTTTCAGGTCTTCGACCATGCCGTCGAAATCGACGCCACGGGTTTCGCCGTCAAAATAACGGTACTGGACCGTCTCAATGCCCAGATAGCTGAGGATCGACAGGTGGTTCGGCCAGGTCGGGTTCGACACGAACACGCGCGCCGAGGGGTTGGCCATGCGGATCATCTCGAACGCTTGCCGACACGCACCGGTGCCGCCCGGCGTCGCCACGGCCGCGATATTGCCGCGCGGGACCGCGCTGCCGAGGATCAGACCGATCATCGCATCGGCATAGGCCGGATCACCGGCCAGACCGGTATAGGCCTTGCTTTCCTGCTCTTCGAGAATGCGTTTTTCGGCCGCCTTGACCGCGCGCATCACGGGCGTCACGCCCTCGGCATTCTTGTAGACGCCCACACCCAGGTCGATCTTCTGATCGCGCGGGTCTTCGCGGTACATCTGCATCAGCGCCAGAATCTTGTCGGCGGGCTGCGGTTTGAGGTTCTCGAACATCAGTTCTCTCCAGTTGCGACGGGCAGGGTCGGGAAGGCACCCCATTCAGCCCAGGAGCCGTCATAAAGCGAATGATCTTTCTTTCCCAAGCGCTCGAGCGCAAGGCTGAGGATCGCAGCAGTCACGCCCGACCCGCAAGAAGTGATGGCGGGTTTCGACAGGTCCACGCCTGCGGCCTCGAACACGGCGCGGCATTCGTCGGGTGACTTCATGGTGCCGTTCTTGTTCAGCAGGGTGCCGAAGGGCACGTTGCGCGACCCCGGAATATGGCCCGAACGCAATCCTTCGCGCGGCTCTGCCTCGGTTCCGGCGAAGCGAGCAGCCGAGCGGGCGTCGATGATCTCGTGATCGGCCAACTTGGTTGCGGAAGACACCTGTGTCACGTCGCGCACCAGATGGTTCTGCACGCGCACGGTCATGTGGCGGTCGCGGATCACCGGGGGCAGATCCTCGATCTCGCGGCCCTCGGCCTGCCATTTCGGGAAACCCCCGTCCAGAACGGCGACGTTTTCCTGACCCATCAGGCGGAACAGCCACCAGACCCGCGCCGCCGACATCAGCCCGGCACCGTCATAGACCACGATCTGATGGCCATCGCCCACACCCATCGCCCGCAGGCGCGACATGAACTTTTCGACCGGAGGCGCCATGTGCGGCAGGTCCGACCGTCGGTCGGAAATGTCATCGATGTCGAAAAACCGGGCGCCGGGAATATGCGCCTCGTCGTATTCCGCCTTGGCGTTCCGCCCTTGCTGCGGCAAATACCAAGACCCGTCCAGAATCCGCAGATCCGGGTCCTTGATGTGGGCTGCAAGCCATTCGGTTGAAACGAGGGTTTTCGGATCGTCCTGCATCAAAGCCTCCCCAAGAGCGAGCTTGGTTTTTCCCTATACGTGCAGGCATTGGGGTTCAAGGCTGGATGGCGCCAAGCCCGCCTAACGCGCGCGTCTGAGCCGGAAAAACTGAACGATCCCGATCATGCTGATCAGAATCCAGAAGGATTCAATCAACATCGACGCCAGATTGAAATTCTGAAGCAGCGAATAGACGATCAGGATCGAGCCCGCCAAGTTCAGCACAGGAAACGCCAGATCGTCCGAATTCATCATCCGCATCTGGGTGGCGAAATACGCCGCCACTACGACCAGCGCACCGAACGAGCCGACCGCATCCGCCAGCGTCAGAGTTTCAAGAAAAGCGGCCATGTTGTCCCTCGGGCTTTTTGGATTGGTGTTCAGCCGATCGCGGCCAACGCATCAAGCTGCGCATAATGGTGCATGTTCAGAAACGCCGCACCCTGATCACCGGCACGGTAGCCATGCGGCAGGTCCGCCGCAAACCGCAGCCCCTGCCCGGCCTGCAGCGGCACCCACTCGCCATCCCGCAGAATCTCAAGCGATCCGTTCAGCACAAAGACCTCTTCGGTCACACCAGTGGCATGGGCGGCGGATTCATGGCTCTGGTTCGGCGCAAGATCAACGTGAAAGGTTTCGGCCCGCAGGGTAGGATCAAAGGGAAACACGATCTTGACCTCGATGCTGCCGGGAAAGGTCACGGTGCGGAACACGTCCGGCGTGGCCGTATCGCGCAGCACGTCCGGGCCGATCAGAGCACTGAGGGGCAGCTGGAACCCTTTGGCAATCTTCCACAGCGTCGCGATGGTCGGGCTGGACTCGCCACGCTCGATCTGGCCCAGCATGGCCTTGCTGACCCCGGTCATTTCGGCCACCTTGGACAGGCTCAGCCCGGAGGCTGCCCGTACGTCCCGTAATTTCAGCGTTATGTCGTCCGGTGCCATATCAATCGTCTTTCGAATCCCCTTGTGCGTTATAGCGCACATGTGATACGTGCGCTATAACGCACATATCCCGCATATCGCAACCGGGGCAAAAGGGAAACAGCATCATGCCAATGTACCGATCCAGAACTTCTACCCATGGCCGCAACATGGCCGGTGCCCGTGGCCTGTGGCGCGCCACCGGGATGGGTGACGATGATTTCGGCAAGCCGATCATCGCCATCGTCAACTCGTTCACCCAGTTCGTGCCGGGCCACGTGCACCTGAAAGACCTTGGCCAGATGGTCGCGCGCGAGGTTGAGGCCGCAGGCGGTGTTGCGAAAGAGTTCAACACCATCGCGGTGGATGACGGTATCGCAATGGGTCATGACGGGATGCTGTATTCGCTGCCCTCGCGCGAGGTGATCGCGGATTCGGTGGAATACATGGTCAACGCGCACTGCGCTGACGCGATGGTCTGTATCTCGAACTGCGACAAGATCACTCCGGGCATGCTGATGGCCGCAATGCGCCTGAACATCCCGGCGATCTTTGTTTCGGGCGGGCCGATGGAGGCCGGCAAGATCGACATCGCCGATCTGGAAGCGAAAAAGATCGACCTCGTCGATGCGATGGTTGCCGCCGCTGATGACAAGTTCACCGACGAACAGGTTCAGCATATCGAGGAAAACGCCTGCCCCACCTGCGGGTCGTGCTCGGGCATGTTCACCGCCAACTCGATGAACTGCCTGGCCGAGGCGCTGGGTCTGGCCCTGCCGGGCAACGGCTCGACCCTGGCCACCCATGCCGACCGCAAAGAGCTGTTTCTTGAAGCCGGTCGCCGCATCGTCGAGATCACCAAGCGTCACTATGACCTGAACGAAAAAGGCTTCCTGCCGCGTGAGATCGCCACATTCGAGGCGTTCGAGAACGCCATGAGCCTGGACATCGCCATGGGCGGTTCGACCAACACCGTGCTGCACCTGCTGGCCATCGCGCATGAGGGCGAGGTGCATTTCACCATGTCCGACATGGACCGCCTCAGCCGCAAGGTTCCCTGCCTGTGCAAGGTCGCGCCGAACACCGAGAACGTCCACATGGAAGACGTCCACCGCGCCGGTGGCATCTTCTCGATCCTCGGCGAACTCGGTCGGGCCGGGTTGCTGCACGAGGATTGCAGCACTGTGCATTCAGGCACCATGGGCGAGGCGATTGCCAACTGGGACATCAAGGTCGCCAACAATCCCAAGGCGCAAGAGCTGTTCAAGGCCGCCCCCGGAGGCGTGCGCACCACGCAGGCGTTCAGCCAGTCGAACCGCTATAAAGAGCTGGATACCGACCGTGAAAACGGCGTGATCCGCAACAAGGAACACGCTTTCAGCCAGGATGGCGGTCTGGCGGTTCTGTTCGGCAATATCGCCCGCGACGGCTGTATCGTGAAAACCGCAGGCGTCGATCCGGCCAGTCTGACCTTCACCGGCACGGCCTATGTCTGCGAAAGCCAGGATCAGGCGGTGAACGACATCCTGACCGGCAAGGTCGAAGCAGGCGACGTGGTAGTCATCCGCTATGAAGGGCCACGCGGCGGTCCGGGGATGCAAGAGATGCTGTACCCGACCTCGTATCTGAAATCCAAAGGTCTGGGCAAAGCCTGCGCCCTGCTAACCGACGGTCGCTTCTCGGGCGGCACCTCGGGCCTGTCGATCGGCCACGTTTCACCAGAGGCTGCGGAAGGCGGCGAGATCGGCCTCGTGCGCCAAGGCGACAAGATCGAGATCGATATCCCCAACCGCACGATCCATCTGGCCGTGTCTGACGAAGAACTGGCCGCGCGCCGGGAAGAGCAGGACGAAAAAGGCTGGGAACCTGCTGAGCCGCGCAAACGCAAGGTGTCCACGGCGCTCAGGGCCTATGCCAAGCTGACCACCAGCGCCGCCAAAGGTGCTGTGCGTCAGGTCTGATCGATAAGAATCGGTTCCTGAACGGGAACCGATTCCTTCCAACCTCAAAAGGCTCCCGCGCCCGAAACGCACCATCGGCTGCGCCGATGCCACGTTCGGTCTTGGGCCCGGCGCCCGGAGCGTAGGCGATAAAGAACGGGTTTGCATAGCCGTCCTTGCCATAGGTCAGCGGTTCGTGGTTGTCGAACCGGATCACCTTGCCGCCGGCACCGGCCAGAACGGCGTGGCCTGCGGCGGTGTCCCATTCCATCGTGCGGCCGACGCGGGGATACAGATCCGCCTCGCCGGTGGCGACCAGGCAGAACTTCAGCGACGATCCCGCGCTCTTGCTGTCCTGCACCTCGTACTTGTTGATGTAATCTTCGGTCGCCTGATCCCGGTGCGATTTGGACGCCACGATCAACAGCGCGGAATTGTCCGGTTCAGAGACTGAAATCGGCGTCACATCCCCGGCCTGTGCCTTGTCCAACGCTCCGGTTTCCTCGACCGCCTGACCATCGGCCTGGGTATAGAACATCCGCCCCTTGGCCGGAGCGTACACTACGCCACGGGTCGGAACGCCATTTTCCACCAGCGCGATGTTCACGGTGAAATCGCCGCGGCGGTTGATGAATTCCTTGGTGCCGTCCAGCGGGTCGACGATCAGGAACGTATCACTCTTTTCCGAATGCGAGTCGGCCTGTTCCTCGGTCACAAGCAGGATGTCGGGGAAGGCGTCGCGCAGACCGGCCGAGATCAGGGCATCTGCGGCCTCATCCGCTTCGGTCACGGGGCTGGCGTCGGATTTGACTTTGACGTCGAAATCATCCGAATTGTAGATTTCCATGATCTTGTCGCCCGCTTCCAGGGCCAGACGTCGAATGACGGGAATGAGGGCGTCGTAGGTCACAAAAATGCTCCGTTCCTGTGATTTGTTGATCGAATATCCTGACGGCCTTATGATGTGCCGGTTACGGATCGGCAAGAAATTCGTGGCAGATTGCAGGCGAAAAAACGGGAAAGACGCTTCGGGTGTATTATTTCAAGCGAAACCGGACACTACTGGGCGGCGCGTTCACAACCGCCGAGCTTATTTTCCATGCGGTTGTCCGCAGCGTGCGATCACAGCATCACAACGCCGTGCTGGCGATCCTGATCAATATCCTGCAAGTGCTGGCGCTGGTGGCCGTGTTTTACACGATCATGTCCTTCCTGGGTCCGCGCATTGCCAGAATCCGCGGAGAGTTTGTTCTGTACCTTCTGTCCGGTGTGTTTTTGTTCCTGACGCATATCAGATCGGTCGGCATTGTGGCGGGGGTCAGTACCGGGGGTAATCCGATGATGCTGCACTCGCCGATGAACATGATGGTCATGTTGTTGGCGACCGCCTTCGGTGCGCTTTATACGCAGGTTGTCACGATCATCGTGATCCTGTTTCTCTACAGTGTCACAGTAGCCCCGCTCGAGATTCAGGACCCCGGCGGCGCGTTTGCGATGTTGATACTGGCCTGGTTTACCGGCTGTTCCGTTGGCGTGGTGTTCATGGCCCTGAAGCCCTGGTTGCCGACGGTTTCCACGATTCTGAACAACATATATCGGCGTCTGAACATGATTTTTTCGGGAAAGATGTTCGTCGCCAATGCGCTGGGCGGTGCCACGCTGGCCATGTTTGCGTGGAACCCGCTGTTTCACATCATCGACCAGTGCCGGGGCTTCGTGTTCCGCAACTACTATCCGCGCAACACCAGTTGGGAATATGCGCTTTGGGTGGGGGTTGCGCTGTTGCTGATCGGACTGCTTGGTATCTTCTTCTCGCGCCAGCACGTATCGCAAAGCTGGAGCGCGCGCCGCTAGCCCGCCACCCGCAGGGTCAGGTTGATCCGGCCGCCCTTGGGCAGCAGTTTCGAGGACCCGAACCGGATACGGTCGATCCCGTGATAGGTCAGCCGGGCCGGACCGCCCATGATCACCACATCGCCCGAGCTCAGCCAGATCGACTCGGTCTTGCCGCCGCGGGTCTGGTTGCCAATGCGAAACAGCGCGTCATCGCCCAGCGAGATTGACAGCACGGGCCAGGAAAAATCGGCCTCGTCCTTGTCCTGATGCAGCCCCATCCGGGCGCCTTCGCCGTAATAGTTGATCAGACAGCAGTCCGGGTCTCGATCCGGGCTGGCCAGATCCCGCCAGATATCGAGCACGGCATCGGGGATCGCGGGCCAGTCGGCCCCCTTGGGATGCTGCGGCTGGTACCTGTACCCGGCCTTGTCGGTCACCCAGCCCAAAGATCCGGCCGAGGTCATGCGCACCGACATCGCCTTGCCCGACGGTGTCACCGGCCGGAACAAAGGGGCGGATTTCAGAATCGGGCGCAAAAGCTCGATCAGCTGCGCCTGTGCAGAGGCATCCAGCCAGGCTTTTCTGATATCAAATCCGCGCAAAAGCAGCCGCGCCATTCAAGATTCCCCAATCCTTGCCAAAACCTTGCCAAAAAAGGCGCCAGATTCCCGAAAACCTGCGTTTTACAACGCTTGCAGGCCTCTCATCCCGCCCTTATATACGCCGGGACGCGCGATGGTGTAGGGCCGTTCGCGCATATCAGATCGGGGCCGGGTGCCATAACGGGTCCGGACCTCGGACATCGCCTTGAAGAGAAAGGGATTGAACATATGGGAAAAGTAATCGGGATTGACCTCGGGACCACCAACTCGTGTGTGGCCATCATGGACGGCTCGCAGCCGAAGGTCATCGAGAACGCCGAAGGGGCGCGGACCACGCCCTCGATCGTCGCCTTCACCGAAGATGAGCGACTGGTCGGTCAGCCTGCAAAACGTCAGGCGGTCACCAACCCCGACAACACGATCTTTGGCGTCAAGCGTCTGATCGGTCGTCGTGTGGATGATGCAGAAGTCGAAAAAGACAAGAAAATGGTGCCGTATGCCATCGTCGATGGCGGCAATGGCGACGCGTGGGTTGAAGCCCGCGGTGAAAAATACTCCCCAAGCCAGATCTCGGCCTTCACTCTGGGCAAGATGAAGGAAACCGCAGAAAGCTATCTGGGTGAGGAAGTCACGCAGGCGGTCATCACCGTTCCGGCCTACTTCAACGACGCACAGCGTCAGGCCACCAAAGACGCCGGTAAGATCGCCGGTCTGGAAGTGCTGCGGATCATCAACGAGCCGACAGCGGCGGCTCTGGCCTATGGTCTGGACAAGGAAGAAACCCAAACCATCGCGGTTTATGACCTTGGTGGCGGTACCTTCGACGTGACCATTCTGGAAATCGACGACGGTCTGTTCGAGGTCAAGTCGACCAACGGCGACACCTTCCTGGGTGGTGAAGACTTTGACATGCGCATCGTCAACTACCTGGCGGACGAGTTCAAAAAGGAACACGGCGTCGACCTGTCTGCCGACAAGATGGCTCTGCAGCGTCTGAAAGAAGCCGCTGAAAAAGCCAAGATCGAACTCAGCTCGACCTCGCAGACCGAAATCAACCAGCCGTTCATCTCGATGGGTTCGAACGGTCAGCCGCTGCACATGGTTATGAAGCTGACCCGTGCCAAGCTGGAATCGCTGGTGTCGGACCTGATCAAGAAGTCGATGAAGCCCTGCCAGGCCGCGCTGAAAGATGCCGGTCTGTCGGCGGGTGACATTGACGAGGTTGTTCTGGTCGGTGGTATGACCCGGATGCCGAAAGTCATCGAAGAGGTCACCAAGTTCTTCGGCAAAGAGCCGCACAAGGGTGTGAACCCGGACGAAGTGGTCGCCATGGGCGCCGCCATTCAGGCAGGTGTTCTGCAGGGCGACGTCAAAGACGTGGTTCTGCTGGACGTGACCCCGCTGTCGCTGGGTATCGAAACGCTGGGTGGCGTGTTCACCCGCCTGATCGACCGGAACACCACGATCCCGACCAAAAAGTCTCAGGTCTTCTCGACCGCAGAAGACAACCAGAACGCCGTAACCATCCGCGTGTTCCAGGGTGAGCGTGAAATGGCTGCGGACAACAAGATTCTGGGTCAGTTCAACCTCGAAGACATCCCGCCCGCACCGCGCGGTATGCCTCAGATCGAGGTGACCTTCGACATCGACGCCAACGGCATTGTCTCGGTTTCGGCCAAGGACAAAGGCACCGGCAAAGAGCAGAAGATCACCATCCAGGCCTCGGGCGGTCTGTCGGATGACGATATCGAAAAGATGGTCAAGGACGCCGAAGAGAACGCGGAAGCCGACAAGGAACGCCGCGAGCTGGTCGACGCCAAGAACCAGGCGGAAAGCCTGATCCATTCGACCGAAAAGTCGATGGAAGAGCACGCCGACAAGGTCGACCCGACCACTATCGAAGCCATCGAACTGGCGATTGCCGCACTGAAGGACGAGCTGGAAACCGAAAATGCCGACAAGATCAAGTCCGGCATCCAGAACGTCACCGAAGCCGCGATGAAGCTGGGCGAAGCCATTTACAAGGCGCAAGCCGATGAGGCCGAGGATGAGCCTGTGGCGGCGGATGCCGCTCCGGCTGGTGATGACGACATTGTCGACGCCGAGTTCGAAGACCTGGACGAAGACAAGCGTAACTAACGGGTAACCGGGCCAATGCGGGCCGGTCCGGTTGCCGGGCCGGCCCGATTACGTTGAGGCAGAAGGAAACACTGATGTCAAAACGCGACTATTACGATGTGCTGGGCGTTGCCAAGGGCGCATCGGCGGACGAGATCAAAAAGGGTTTTCGCAAGAAGGCCAAGGAACTGCATCCCGACCGCAACAAAGACAACCCGGATGCCGAGGCGCAGTTCAAAGAAGCCAATGAGGCTTATGACGTTCTGCGCGATGCCGACAAAAAGGCTGCCTATGACCGCTTTGGCCACGCCGCGTTCGAAAACGGCATGGGTGGTGGCGGTGGCCGTCCCGGTGGCGGCTTTGGTCAGGGCGATTTTTCCAGCGCGTTCTCGGATGTGTTCGACGATCTGTTCGGCGATTTCATGGGCGGCCAGCGCGGTGGTGCCGGTGGCGGGCGCCGTGCCGCGCGGGGGTCCGACCTGCGCTATAACCTGCGTGTGACGCTGGAAGAGGCGTTCTCGGGCCTGCAGAAAACCATCAGCGTTCCGGCTGCCGTGGCCTGTTCGGCCTGTGACGGTTCGGGTGCCGAAGGCGGCGTGGAGCCGACCACCTGCCCGACCTGTTCCGGCATGGGCAAGGTCCGCGCGCAGCAGGGATTTTTCACCGTCGAACGCAGTTGCCCCACCTGTTCCGGTTTGGGCCAGATCATCAAGAACCCCTGTAAATCCTGCGGTGGTGCAGGCCGCGTAGAGAAAGAACGCGCGCTGTCCGTGAACATCCCCGCCGGTGTCGAGACCGGCACCCGTATCCGTTTGGCGGGTGAGGGTGAGGCCGGGATGCGCGGTGGCCCTCCGGGTGATCTGTATATCTTTGTCGAAGTGTCCGATCACAAACTGTTCGAGCGCGACAGTGTAAATCTCTATTGCCGTGTGCCGGTCAGCATGGCCAAGGCCGCGCTGGGCGGATCGATCGAAGTGCCCACCATCGACGGTGGACGCGGTCGCGTGCAGATACCGGCTGGCAGCCAATCGGGCCGTCAGATGCGTCTGCGCGGCAAGGGTATGCCTGCCCTGCGCGGTGGCGGTGTTGGTGACATGTTCATCGAACTGGCCGTGGAAACACCGGTCAACCTGACCAGCCGCCAGAAAGAGCTGCTGAAAGAGTTCGATGATCTGGGTGAAGATAACCACCCGGAATCAAACAGCTTTTTCTCATCCGTCAAGTCCTTCTGGGACGGGATGAAAGGCTGATACAACAAAACAGGCCGCACCGATTGGGGCGGCCTTTTGCTTAAGGGGGCTCTGCCCCCGCCGCCCTTTGGGCGACTCCCCCGGGATATTTATAGACAGATGAAGCAGGGGATCCGGACTTCATCTGTCTGAAAATATCCCGGAGCGCGAGGCAGAGCCTCGCTAAATTCCTTCAATTCATTGCGCGCGCATAGGTTGGTCTTATTTACCTGCCGGATGTGGTCTTACGATCCGAAGATTGCCGCTTGATTTTCTCCCCCTTGCCTGAGATTGTCCGCCCAACCGTTGGGGTGCCCCGATCAAGGGGCTGAGAGGCGTGAATGCGCTAACCCATCGAACCTGATCCGGGCAATACCGGCGTAGGGAACGGTCTAACATGCACAGACGTTTTCCATGCTGCGTTGCCCATTAATGATGGAGCAACGATATGGCGCATATTGCCCTGACTATTGCGGGCTCGGACAGTGGCGGCGGGGCCGGGATACAGGCGGATCTCAAGGCGATGTCCGCATTGGGCGTATACGGCGCCAGCGTGATCACGGCGGTGACGGCGCAGAATACCCGGGCCGTGACAGCGGTGCATGGGATTCCTCTGGATGTGGTGTCCGCCCAGATCGAGGCGGTTCTGACCGACCTGGACGTCGGTGCGATCAAGATCGGGATGCTGGCGACACCAGAGATCATACAGACGGTTGCGGACTCCATTGCCGGGTTTGATGGCCCGGTTGTGCTGGACCCGGTGATGATTGCCAAATCGGGGGATGCATTGCTGGCGCAGGACGCGGTGCAGACCTTGCGCGATATTCTTGTACCACAAGCCACGTTGCTGACCCCGAACCTGCCCGAAGCCGCCTGTTTGTTGGAGAGTGCCGAGGCCGAAACGTCTGACCAGATGGTTGCGCAAGGGCTGGCCTTGTGCGGGCTGGGCGCAGGTTCGGTGCTGATGAAAGGGGGACATGGCCGCGGGACTGTCTGCCATGACATGCTGGTCGATGCCTCCGGTCTCGTGGCCGAGTTCACCTCCCCCCGACGCGAGACGCGAAACACGCATGGTACAGGGTGCACCTTGTCGTCGTCGATTGCGGCGGGGCTGGCTCGGGGGCTTGGTCTGACCGACGCGGTTGGGCAGGCGCATGACTATCTGCAGGGGGCGATCGCCCGGGCGGACGGTCTGATGATCGGGCAGGGGCACGGGCCGGTGCATCACTTCCACCGGGTCTGGCCCGCGTGACGGTTTGGTCGGTCATAGGGTCCGGGGTGGCCGGATTGGCAGTGGCCAGCGAGCTTGTCTCGCGGGGCGCCAAGGTTCAGGTTTTTGATCCCGCAGGCCCTCCGGGTCCGCATGGGTGTTCCTGGTGGGCGGGCGGCATGCTGGCCCCGTGGTGTGAGTATGAAAACGCCGAGGAACCTGTGCTGCGGTTGGGGCAAGCTGCATTGGATTGGTGGGCGGCGCGCACGCCAGTGGAGCGGCAGGGTACGCTGGTTGTGGCCAACCCGCGCGATCTGCCCGATCTGCGCCGGTTTGCCCGCCGGACCGAGGGGTACAGCGAAGTCACGCAACCCGAAATCGCTCAATTAGAGCCTGATTTGCACGGATTCGCCAAAGGTCTCTATTTCACGAATGAAGCCCATCTGGACCCACGCCGGGCCTTGCGGGACATTCATGGGCAACTGCTGGAACAAGGCGTCGAATTCCACCGCAAACTCGCCCCATCACGGCTTGAAAATGCAATTGACTGCCGGGGACTGCACGCCCGCGAGGTGCTGCACGATCTGCGCGGCGTGAAGGGCGAGATGCTGGTGATCCGTTGCCCGGACGTGACCCTGACCCGGCCTGTGCGTCTGCTGCACCCAAGAATGCCGCTTTACATCGTGCCGCGTGGGGACGGCGTCTACATGCTGGGCGCGACGATGATCGAAAGCGAGGACAGCAGCCGCATCACCGCGCGGTCGATGCTGGAACTGCTCAGCGCCGCCTATGCACTGAATCCCGCTTTTGGTGAGGCTGAGGTATTGGAGATCGGCGTCGATCTGCGCCCGACCTTTCCCGACAACCTGCCGCGCATTCGGCGGCTGGGGCGCACGATCTATGCCAATGGCCTCTATCGCCACGGCTATCTGCTGGCCCCGGCGCTGGCGCAGGGTGTGGCGGATCTGGCGCTGGACAACAAACATTCGGAGATGGTCGATGAAGATCGTGCTTAATGGCGAACCGCGCGAAGTGCGGGCTGAAACTCTTACGGAGCTGCTGGTCGAATGCGGATTCTCGGGGCGGGTGGCCACGGCCGTGAATGAGGATTTCGTGCCCTCGGGTCTGCGCATGGCCCACACATTGACCGACGGCGATCGGATCGAAGTTGTCGCGCCGATGCAGGGGGGGTGAAGATGAAGACTTTCTACGGCACCTCTCTGCCCAACCCCCTGATGCTGGGTACGGCGCAATATCCCAGCCCTGCGATCCTGGAACAGGCGTTTCGGGACAGTGGCGCAGGGGTTGCCACGGTATCACTGCGGCGCGAATCCGGGGCGGGGCAGACATTCTGGCAGATGATCCGCGAATTGGGCGTGCTGGTCCTGCCCAACACCGCCGGGTGTCACACGGTCAAAGAGGCCGTGACCACCGCCCATATGGCGCGGGAGGTGTTCGATACCAAATGGATCAAGCTGGAACTGATCGACCATACCGACAGCCTGCAGCCGGATGTGTTCCAACTGGTCGAGGCCGCCCGCATTCTGACTGAAGACGGGTTTCAGGTCTTCCCCTACACCACTGACGATCTGATCGTGGGCGAACGTCTGCTGGCGGCAGGGTGCGAGGTTTTGATGCCCTGGGGCGCGCCGATTGGATCGGGACGGGGGCTGAACAACGTCTATGCCCTGCGCGCGATGCGGGCCGAATTCCCGGATGTGCCGCTGGTGATCGACGCCGGGATCGGTTTGCCCAGCCACGCGGCGCAGGCGATGGAGTTGGGGTATGACGCGGTGCTGCTGAATACCGCCGTGGCGCGGGCGGGCGATCCGGCGGCGATGGCCAAGGCGATGATGCTGGCGATTGAAGCGGGGCAGTTGGCGCATCAGGCTGACCCGATCGAGGCGCGCGATATGGCCGAACCCTCAACCCCGGTGATCGGAAAGGCGTTCCTGTTATGAGGCTGGACCGGTTTTACCCGATCTTCGATCACTCGGAGTGGCTGCGTCGGATGCTGCCGTTGGGTGTGAAATTCGTGCAATTGAGGATCAAGGACCAGCCCGACGCGGTGGTGCGCGACCAGATTGCCCTGTCACGCGATCTGTGCTGCGAACATGGTGCGGTGCTGGTGGTGAATGACTATTGGCAAGACGCTATCGATCTGGGCTGCGACTGGATCCATCTGGGGCAGGAGGATCTGGACGACGCCGATCTGAAAGCCATCCGCAAGGCGGGCCTCAAGCTGGGCGTATCCACCCACGACGATGAGGAGCTTAAACGGGTGCTGGCCATGGACCCGGACTATGTCGCGTTGGGGCCGGTCTATCCGACCATCCTGAAAAAGATGAAATGGCATCAACAGGGCCTACCGCGTGTCACCGAATGGAAAGAGCGTGTGGGCAATATTCCTCTGGTCGGCATAGGTGGCATGAGCGTCGAACGCGCGCCGGGCGTGTTGCAGGCGGGGGCTGATATCGTTTCGGTCGTCACCGACATTACGCTGAACACCGATCCAGAGGCCCGCGTACGCCAATGGATCGAGGTCACGAGATGAGCCGCTATGCCCGACAGATGATCCTGCCGGAAGTTGGCGCAGAAGGGCAGGCCCGCTTGTCCGCCGCGCGGGTTCAGGTGGTGGGCGCGGGGGGGCTGGCCGCCCCTGCGCTGCCGCTGCTGGCCGGGGCCGGGGTCGGACAGTTGACGATCATGGATCGCGATGAGGTCGCTCTGTCGAACCTGCACCGGCAGACCTTGTTTAGGCAGTCTGACTGTGGGCGCCTAAAAGCTGAGGTCGCGGCTGAGCGATGTTATGCGTTGAACGATGACTGCGCAGTAGTTGCGAAAAAACAGGCTCTAACAAGCGAAAATGCCGCCATTTTGGTTGCGCAGGCGGATGTGATCCTCGATTGCGCCGACAGCTATGCGGCCAGCTATATCCTTTCGGATACCTGTCTGGCGCAGGGCAAACCGCTGATCAGCGCCTCGGTGCTGGGCCTGTCGGGTTTCGTCGGCGGGTTCTGTTGCGGGGCTCCGTCCCTGCGCGCCTTGTTTCCTGATGCCCCGGACAGTGCAGCCAGTTGTGCGACCGCAGGGGTACTTGGCCCCGTGGTCGGAACGATCGGAGCGGTACAGGCGCAGATGGCGCTGAATCTGATCTTGGGCATGGACCCATCCCCCTTGGGTCAGATGGTCCAATATGATGGCCGCACCCTGCGCAGCAGCAGTTTCCGGTTCGATGACGCGCCCGAGCCGAGTAGTCGTTTCCGCTTCCTCTCGGCCAGTCAACTGACGGCGGAGGACCAGATCATCGAACTGCGCGGCCCTGACGAAGCGCCCGTTCCCGTGCATCCCAGCGCGGCTCGTGTCTCACCCGAAAGGTTGCAAGACATAGACCCTAACAAAGGCAAAAGACTGGCGCTCTGCTGCGCCACCGGCCTGCGCGCATGGCGCGCGGCGGAAAAAATTCAACCGGATTGGCCGGGCGAGATTGTCCTCGTCGCGGCTTCAACCTCGTGAGTGAAAAGGAAACGCGAGACATGAAGAAACTGATCACAGCCATTGCCCTGCTGGCCGCCGCGCCCGCCTGGGCCGAGGATAAGATGACCGTTCTGCTGGACTGGTTCATCAACCCCGACCACGGCCCTATCATCGTGGCGCAGGAAAACGGTTATTTCGCGGACGAAGGGCTTGAGGTCGAAATCATCCCGCCCGCCGACCCCTCGGCGCCACCGCGTCTGGTGGCGGCCGGTCAGGCGGATCTGGCGGTGTCCTATCAGCCGCAGCTGCACCTGCAGATTCACGAGGGCCTGCCGCTGAAACGTGTCGGCACGCTGGTTGCCACCCCGCTGAACTGCCTGCTGGTGCTTGAGGATGGCCCGATCGAAACGCTGGCCGACCTCAAGGACAAAAAGGTCGGGTTCTCGGTCGCCGGTGTGGAAGAGGCGGTTCTGTCCGCGATGCTTAACACCCATGACGTGGCGCTGGACGATATCGAGATGATCAACGTGAATTTCTCGCTGTCGCCGTCGCTGATGAGCGGCCAGGTGGACGCGGTGATCGGGGCCTTCCGCAATTTTGAGCTGAACCAGATGGATATCGAAGGTGTCGCGGGCCGCTGTTTCTATATCGAGGAAGAAGGCGTGCCGCCCTATGATGAGCTGATCTATGTCGCCAATCCCGAAACGATGGACGCCGACAAGGTCGCGCGTTTTCTGGCCGCGACAGAAAAAGCGACCCAGTTCATCGTGAACAACCCGGAAAAAAGCTGGGAGATTTTCGCCGCTACCTCGCCGGAATTGCAGGATGAGTTGAACGCCCGTGCCTGGGCCGACACGCTGCCCCGTTTTGCCCTGCGTCCTGCCGGTTTTGACGCGGGCCGCTATGCCCGGTTCGAGGCGTTCCTGAAAGACAGCGGCATGATCGACAGCATCAACCCGGTCAGCGACATCACCATCGACGTGACCGTGCAATGAGCGGATACGGCAAAGCGTTCACGCTGATGCGTGATGCGGCGCAAGGGCCGTGGCGGGATTATACCCGCCACGCCTTTGTTGAAGGGATGAAGGATGGCACCCTGCCGCGTGAGGCGTTTCTGCACTATCTGCGGCAGGACTATGTGTTCCTGATCCACTTCTCGCGCGCTTGGGCATTGGCGGTAGTGAAGTCCGAAACCCATTCCGAGATGCTGACTGCGGTTGCGACCGTCAACGCATTGGTGGCTGAAGAAATGCAGCTGCATATCGGGATTTGCGAGGCCGAAGGCATCTCGGGCGAAGAGCTGTTCGCGACCAGGGAACGGGCCGAGAATCTGGCCTATACCCGCTTTGTGCTCGAGGCCGGGTATAGCGGCGATCTGCTGGACCTGTTGGCCGCGCTGGCGCCTTGCGTGATGGGGTATGGTGAGATTGGCGCTCGGCTGGCGTCCGAGGCCACTTCGGACACTTATCGGGACTGGATCAACACCTATGCCAGCCCGGATTATCAGGCGGCGTGTCAGGCGGTCGGGGAAATGCTTGATGCGGCTCTAACACGGCGTATTGGTGCAGATTTTGAGACATCACCGCGTTGGCAGCGCCTGTGCCAAATCTTCCGCACCGCGACCGAACTTGAGGTCAATTTCTGGCAGATGGGCCTGACCCCATGACCCCGGCACCCGGCCTGACAATCAGCGGATTGGCCAGCATTGATGGCACACCGCTGTTTGCGCCGCTGTCACTAACGCTTGGCGCGGGGCAATGGACCTGCCTGCTGGGTGGCTCAGGTGTTGGGAAAACCACCGTTCTGCGCTTGATTGCAGGGCTGGATACCGGGGCTGACTTTGACGGTCAGATCACCGCCAGCGATGGTCAACCAGTGACCCAGCGTGTTGCTTACATGGCGCAGGACGATCTGCTGTTGCCTTGGGCGACCGTGGCGCAGAATGTTTTGCTGGGCGCGCGATTGCGGGGTGAAAAACCGGACCTTGCGCGGCGTGACCGACTGATCGAACGGATGCGCCTGCAGGATCATTTGACCAAGAAACCCGGCGAATTGTCTGGCGGGCAGCGGCAGCGCGTCGCCTTGGCCCGCACGCTGATGGAAGATCGCCCTATCGTGTTGCTGGACGAACCGTTTTCGGCCCTCGACGCCCGCACCCGCGCCGACATGCAGGATCTGGCCGCCGAGGCTTTGCGGGGGCGCACCGTTCTGCTGGTCACCCATGATCCGGCTGAGGCCGCCCGGCTGGGCCAGTCCATCGTGGTCATGACGCAACACGGTCTGACCCCCTGTCAGCCTCCTGCTGCGCCTGCCCCGCGCAAGGTCGATGATCTTGGTTCGCTGGAGACCCAAGGCGCGCTTCTGCGGCTGCTGCGAGAGGAGGCGGCGTGAAATACCTCTCGGCTCTCGCCGCGACCCTGTTCGCATTGGCGGTCTGGCAGGCGATTGTTTCGCTGACCGGCTTGCCGAAATTCATCCTGCCCGGACCCGCCTTGGTGGCGGAGACATGGTGGCAGAGCCGCTGGCTGATTGCTGAACACACCTGGATCACCGCGGTCGAAGTGGTGGTCGGGCTGGCCTGCGGTACGGTTCTGGGAGTTGTCACCGCGCTGCAACTGGCCAATTCCCGCGCCGCACGGGTGTTGGTGCAGCCGATGCTGGTGTTCACGCAGGCGTTGCCGGTTTTTGCGCTGGCGCCGCTGCTGACCCTGTGGCTGGGTTACGGGCTGTGGTCCAAGGTGGCGATGGCGGTGCTGATCATCTATTTCCCGATCACCTCATCCTTTTTCGACGGGCTGATGCGGACGCCTGCGGGGTATCTCGATCTGGCGCGCACCATGCAGGCCAGCCCGCGCGCGGTGTTGTGGCATATCCGGATACCGGCGGCCTTGCCTTCGCTCACCTCGGGGATGCGTCTGGCGGCGGTTTACGCGCCGATCGGGGCGGTGATCGGGGAATGGGTCGGGTCCTCGCAGGGGTTGGGGTATCTGATGCTGCTGGCCAATGGCCGGGCCAAGACCGATCTGATGTTTGCGGCGATGCTGACGCTGGGAGTGTTCTCGGTCCTGCTGCATATGCTGGTTCGGCGTGCCACTTCCCGCATGGCGGGTGAGGCGCGTTAACCTTTCAGAAACCGATTCTGCGCCAATCTCAGGGCATGACCCAGGACGCCTTTGCCGAAGCCCCGATGCTGTTTGAAACCGACGAAGCCCCGGTGCAGCCGCTGCCGTCTGGTCGATTGCCCTCCTATATCAAAGACCACCGAAAACGGCTGCGCGAAAGGTTCATGTCCGGTGGCTCGGCGGCGATGCCGGATTATGAGCTGTTGGAGCTGGTCCTGTTCCGATCCATCCCCCGGCAGGACGTCAAACCGCTGGCGCGGGCGCTGATGGATACATTCGGCGATTTTAACCGGGTGCTGACCGCGCCCGAGGAACGGCTGCGCCAGATCAAGGGTGTCGGCGATACGGTGATCACCGACCTGAAAATCCTTGAGGCCTGCGCCCACCGCATGGCCCGCGCGCGGGTGATGCAGCGACATGTGATTTCGGGCTGGGACGCGCTGCTGGATTATTGCCACACCACCATGGCCCATCGTGAAACCGAGCAGTTCCGGGTGTTCTATCTGGATCGCAAGAATGTGCTGATCGCGGATGAGGAACAGGCCAAGGGCACCGTGGATCACGTGCCGGTCTACCCGCGTGAGGTGGCGAAACGGGCGTTGGAGCTGAACGCCTCAGCGCTTATTCTGGTGCACAACCACCCGTCGGGCGACCCGACCCCGTCACAGTCGGATATCGACATGACCAACCGGATTCAGGACGCCTGTCTGGCGCTGGGCCTGACGCTGCACGATCACCTGATCATCGGAAAATCGAATGAGCTGAGCTTTCGTTCGGAAGGGTATCTGTAGCGGGTTACCTGACCCAGACCTCGACCCGGCGATTGACCTTGCGGCCCCAATCCGTGTCGTCGCAGGCCATCGGCATGGCCTCACCGAACCCGTCGACCTCAAGCTCGATACTGTCGGGGATCGCGGTTTCCACCGCAGCCAGCACCGCATTGCGCACCGTTTTTGCCCGCAGCAGCGCAATCCGTGCGTTCGCCGCCGCGTCGCCGTCGCCGTCGCTGAAACCGACAAAGACCAGTTTGCGCGCATCGAGCGTTCCGGCCTCAAGCTGTTGGGCCAGGTGCTGGATGTTGGACCGCGATTGCGCGTCCGGCCGCGAAGACCCGGCCTCGAACCGGAAAGACAGCGACAAGCGGGACAGAGGCCGCAATGTGGTGACCATGCGCTGCAGTTCTTCCAGCCCGACCTCAGCGCCGCCCGAGGCAACGGCATTGGCAAACCGGTTTCCCTGCAGCTCGATCGGCATCCTCTCAGGCGCCTGATCGACAAAACCAGCGTCGCGGATTGCCATCTGCGCGTCAGCGCTTTGGGTATAGGCCAGAAACTGACGAGCGACGCGGGGCAGGCGTTGCTGGGGCAGATACAGGAACATGGGTGAGGTCAGCGGGTAATCCTCGGTCTTGATCGTTTGCCTTGTGGCCATCAGAGCATGACCACACCCCCCGGCCAGCGGCAGGGCGCGGGCCGTTTCGACCTCGGCCTCGCTGGCTATTCCGATGGCAAAGGCATCATCGGCCACGGCACGCACCAGATCGCTGCCACGCGCGTGTCGGAGAACGGCATCAGACAGCGCTACTTTGGCGGGGGCAAGCAACCGATCCTCGACCCCTTGCGCCAGCCCCGACCCGGCATCGGGCAGGTGCAGCGCAATTGGCGCGTCCGGTCCGCCCAAAGCAGACCAGTTGTCGATCTCACCGGACAGCACCAGCGCCAGATCGGACAGGGAAACAAACGGCACCGGGTTGTCTGGGGCGACGATGGGAACCAGCGCATCCAAGGCAACAACCCGAGACCGGCGCGCGAGGGTCAGATCGCCCAAACCGGCGGCCTCGGCAGCCTCTTGTTCCGACGGGCGAATTTCGCGCAAGGCCATCACGATATCGGTTTGACCTGCGATCAGATCGGAAAAGCCGCCGCCTGTATTGCCGATGTCGAAAAAGAACCGCCCAAGCGGGGCATCGCGCCCGGTCCGGTGCAGTTCATAAACCAGTTTATCATTTTGGGTCGTGAGGGAGGTTGCGGACAGCCCTTCTTGCTCCGCAAAGCCCATCAGCAGGGCGGGCAGTACCTTTTCGGCCATGACGGACGATCCGGAAAACCGCAGCTCTGCCACGTAATCGGTCAGGTTGGGGCAGGCGGGTCCGTCGCAGGTCACGCCAGAGCCGTCGACCGTCAGCTCGCCGAATTGCGTGTCGATGCGGTAGAACTCACCATCAAACCCCAGAAGGGTCCCGGCCACCTCGACTTTGCCGTCATGAGAGGTGAGCGTGATGTCCTGCGCCTGAACGGCCGAGGCCAATAGTGCCGAAAACAGTGCGGCTGCCGCCACACGAAGGAATGTCATTGGAAGTTCGAGCCTGCCTGCGGGTTTAGTTTGCCGCGATTGTCAGGTTTTGGAACAGATTATTCAACACCAGAAACTCTCCGGTTTTGGAACAATCCGGAAAGCTGAGTGTCAGGTCGCGCGACCGCAGGCTTCGGTCATATTGCAATTCCATCGACTGCACGCTCAGGTCCTGGCCGCAATTGGCCTCGGTCACTTCGGCCTCGACCGTCAATGCGATCGACCCCGACTGGTGCGATTGTGCCGCGGGAAAGGAATAGACCTCGATGTTGCGGGCATCGGGGAACTTGGGCTGGGACAGATGCACGACGCTGCCCGCGCCTTGCGTGCCTGACCCGGCAGAAACATGACCCGCGTCGCCATAGCCAGCGCCGAATTCCAGCGCATGTAGCTGCAACTCGGTCTCACCCTGCCATTGCAGGGCGACGCGGGAATACTGACCGACGTCGGGAATGTGAGTGGTGGCTACGGTCCCTTTCTGATCGTCAAGCGAGATCAGAAAGATCGCGTATTCCGACAGGGCCGGCATGGTCAGATCCAATGTGCCGTTTGCGTCCGTCTCTTGCGTGACGGTCAGGCCGCTGTGATGCACTTCGATCCGTTCATTGCCGTGGCAGGGGGCTTTGACGATCAGGCGGGCGGCGGCGCCGGGGACGGCATGTGCCCGGGCGCTCAGGCCACAATCGGCGCGGTCTGAGGGGGTTGACCGACTGGGTTTGAGCCTGCGTTGCGTCGATGACGTGATCTGGTGTGTTCCCGTGGCGGGGGTCGAGGAGGTCAGGACAATACCCTCCAGCCCGGACACACCTGCGTTCGGGGCGGCGGCCGCAATTTCATCGTCCTGCGAACCGTTCAGTCCCGCAGGAATTCCGTTTTGCATCAGGTAACCAATCGCCAGCGCGCAAACGACTGTGCCGCCGGTGGTCACGTAGTTTTTAATTACAAACAAGACACCCTCCCCAGTTGAAGGAGCGAGTCGCATATTGATTAAGAAACACGGCCAATATGTGGCCGTGACAGGGACTCAATGTGTCTGCAATCGGGTGACGTTAGGTCAGACGCCCGTGGCAATGTTTGAACTTTTTGCCCGACCCGCAGGGGCACCGGTCATTGCGCGACGGGTTGCCCCAGGTGCTGGGATCGTCCTCGACAAAACCGGGGCGGGCATCGCCCGAGGCTTCGGCCTCGGCCACCGCTTCGGCGCGGTCCGAGGCCTGATCGACCGCCTGTTGCGCCTGTGCCTGTTGTGCCGCCATCTGCGCCAGCATTTCCTTTTGCTCTTCCTCGGTCAGCGGACGCACGCGCGACAATTGCTGGGTCACGGTTTCGCGCAGGCCGTCGAGCATCCCTTCGAACAGCTGGAAGCTTTCGTTCTTGTATTCGTTCAGCGGATCGCGCTGCGCGTAGCCGCGGAAACCCACGACCGACCGCAGATGTTCCAGCGTCAGCAGGTGCTCGCGCCACTTGCTGTCGATGGTGTTCAGCAGCACCTGCTTTTCGATGTTGCGCATGTTTTCGGGGCCAAAGGCGGCGGCCTTCTGCGCCATCATCTCGTCGGCGGCGTTGATCAGGCGTTCGCGCACCTGTTCGTCATCCACACCTTCCTCGGCGGCCCAGTCCTGCACCGGGGCGTCAATGGTCAGCTTGTCCTTGATCGCCTCGTGCAGGCCGTCGGTGTCCCACTGATCGGCATAGGATTTGGGCGGCATGTATTCGTCGATCAGATCGTCGATCACCTGCTCGCGCATGTCCGAGACGATCTCGGACAGGTCATCCGAGGACATGATCTCGCGCCGCTGGCTGAACACCACTTTCCGCTGGTCGTTCATCACGTCGTCGAATTTCAGAACGTTCTTGCGCATGTCAAAGTTGCGGCCTTCGACCTTGGATTGCGCCCGTTCCAGCGACTTGTTGACCCAGGGGTGGATGATGGCCTCACCCTCTTGCAGGCCCAGTGTGGTCAGAACCTTGTCCAGCCGTTCCGAACCGAAGATGCGCATCAGGTCGTCTTCGAGGCTGAGGTAGAACACCGTGCGCCCCGGATCGCCCTGACGGCCCGAGCGGCCACGCAACTGGTTGTCGATACGGCGGCTTTCGTGGCGTTCGGACGCCATCACATACAGGCCACCGGCGGCCAGAACCTTTTCCTTCTCTGCCGCGTGGTTGGCTTCTTCGGCGGCGCGCAGTTCCGAGGGATCAGCCTCGGGGTTTTCAGCCAGCGCCTTCAGCACTTTCATTTCCACATTGCCGCCCAGCTGAATGTCGGTGCCGCGACCGGCCATGTTGGTGGCGATGGTCACCGCGCCCAGACGGCCCGCATCGGCAACGATCTGCGCCTCTTGCTCGTGCTGGCGGGCGTTCAGGACATTGTGGGCGATACCTTCCTTTTGCAGCAGCTGGCTGAGCAGTTCGGATTTCTCGATCGACGTGGTGCCCAGCAGAACCGGCTGGCCCTTTTCCTGTGCTTCCTTGGTCTGTTCAATCATCGCGCCGTATTTCTCGGCGCCGGTGCGATAGACCTGATCGTCCTCGTCCACCCGGGCGATCGGCTTGTTGGTCGGAACCTCGACCACGCCCAGACCATAGATCTCGGCAAATTCCTCGGCCTCGGTCAGGGCGGTACCGGTCATGCCGCTCAGCTTGTCATAGAGGCGGAAATAATTCTGGAAGGTCACGCTGGCCAGCGTCACGTTCTCGGGCTGGATCTGGACACCTTCCTTGGCTTCGATGGCCTGGTGCAGGCCTTCCGACAGGCGGCGGCCCGGCATCATGCGGCCGGTGAATTCGTCGATCAGCACGACATTGCCGTCACGCACGATGTAATCCTTGTCACGCGTGAACAGTTTATGCGCGCGCAGACCCTGATTGACGTGGTGAACAACCGTGGTGCTTTCGGGATCATAGAGCGAATGGCCTTCTGGGATCAGCCCGGCGGCAATCAGCTGCTGCTCGAGAAACTCGTTGCCCTCGTCGGTGAAGGTCACGTTGCGGGATTTCTCATCCAGCGAGTAGTGATCGTCGCTCAGCGAGGGGATCAGCCCGTCGATGGCGGTATACAGGTCCGACCGGTCCTGCGACGGCCCCGAGATGATCAGCGGCGTACGCGCCTCGTCGATTAGGATCGAATCCACCTCGTCCACAATCGCGAAATTATGGTACTTCTGATAGACCTGCTCCAGATCGGCCTTCATGTTGTCGCGCAGGTAGTCGAACCCAAGCTCGTTATTGGTGGCATAGGTGATGTCGCATTTATAGGCGGCCATCTTCTCGGCATCCGGCTGGCCCGACCAGATCACGCCGGTGGTCATGCCCACCGAAGCAAACACCTTGCCCATCCATTCCGAGTCGCGTTTGGCCAGATATTCGTTCACCGTGACCACATGCACGCCCTTGCCGGTCAGAGCGTTCAGATAGGCGGGGAAGGTGGCAACCAGCGTCTTGCCCTCACCGGTCTTCATCTCCGAGATATTGCCCTGATGCAGGAAGGTGCCGCCCATCAGCTGCACGTCAAAGGCGCGCAGACCCAGCGCCCGCTTGGCGCCTTCGCGAACATTGGCAAAGGCTTCGGGCAGCAGCGCGTCCAGGCTTTCACCGTCCAGCGCGCGTTTGCGCAGTTCAGCGGTCTTTTCGATCAGGCCCTCATCGGACAGCTTCTCGAACTCGGGTTCCAGCGCGTTGATCTTTTCGATCAGGGGGCGGGTCGCCTTGATCTTGCGGTCGTTCGGTGTTCCGAACACCTTTTTGGCGAGCGTTCCGAGTCCCAGCATGTTCACTCCAGCGGATCTGTTCTTATCGTGGTTGCGACAGGCTTGCCCACCTTGCGCGCAACCCATAGATACGGGGGGTGAAAGGCGGCCCTGTCCAAGGCTTAAAAGCGATGTAAGCGGCAGGTACCAGAGTGTCAACGCTGCGCCCTGTCGCGGCAAAGAAATAGGATGATTCCATGCCCAAAGGCCTCACTTTTCTGCCATCGCTGGCGCTTGCTGCGGTGATGGCCCTGCCATTGGCCGCTGAAACCAAACCCGACGCCGGCACCGTCATCGCGCGTGTGAACGGGGATGAGATCACATTGGGTCACGTCATCGCCACCGGGGCTGCCCTGCCCGAGCAGTACCAGCAGATCGAAGACGACGTCCTGTACGAGCTGATCGTCGACCAGCTGATCCAGCAGGTGCTGCTGGGCCAGCAGCAGGACGCCTTGTCCAAGCTGAACACACTGGCGCTGGACAATGAGACGCGCTCGCTGCTGGCGGTTCAGACGGTGAATACGCTGCTTGAGGAAGAGCTGACGGATGACGCGATCCAGGCGGCCTATGACGCGAAATATGCCGATTTCCAGGGCGCGGATGAATTCAACGCCAGCCACATCCTTGTGAAAACCGAAGAAGAGGCCAAGGACATCAAGGCGCAGTTGGACGACGGCGCTGATTTCGCCGAGCTGGCCAAGGAAAAATCGACCGGCCCGTCAGGTCCCAATGGGGGTGAGCTGGGCTGGTTCGGATCGGGCCAGATGGTTCCGGCATTTGAGGCGGCCGTGATCGGGCTGGAAAAAGGTCAGGTGTCCGAGCCGGTGAAAACCCAGTTCGGCTGGCACGTGATCACCCTGAACGACAAGCGCAAATCCGAGGCGCCCGAGCTGGATCAGGTCCGCGCCGAACTGACCCAGACCATGCAGCAAGAGGTCATTCAGGCCCGCATCGACGAACTGACTCAGCAGGCCGAGATCGAGCGCCCGGCACTGGAAGG
The DNA here is from genome assembly GCF_056542745.1 of Ruegeria sp. AB10. Classification (NCBI taxonomy): domain Bacteria; kingdom Pseudomonadati; phylum Pseudomonadota; class Alphaproteobacteria; order Rhodobacterales; family Roseobacteraceae; genus Ruegeria; species Ruegeria sp. AB10. The sequence goes on from NZ_JBQGAI010000003.1 coordinate 166,891, forward strand.
CGTCGGCCCTGAAGTTCTGCGTCAGACTGACCTGATTCAGGAGTAAACGCCCGTGGCCACGATCACCAAGGTCTCTCCGCTGGCCCCGGCGGGCTTTCCCGAATTGCCTGCAATTGACGGTGTGCGTTTCGCCACCGTCGAGGCGGGTGTGCGCTATCAGGGCCGCACCGACGTCATGCTGGCCGTGCTGGACCCCGGCACCTCGGTCGCCGGGGTGTTCACCCGGTCCGCCACCCGCGCGGCCCCGGTGCTGGATTGTCAGGACAAGATCGGCGGACCCAGCGATGGGCCTGCGGCGATCCTTGTGAACTCGGGCAATGCCAATGCCTTTACGGGGCATTACGGTCAGACCTCGGTGGCCGAGCTCACGCAGGCCGTCGCCACGGCGACCGGTGTGCCGGTCGAGCGGGTCTTTACCTCTTCGACCGGCGTGATCGGTGAGCCGCTGCCGCATGAGCGTATCGTTGCGCAGCTTGAGGCGCTGAAATCGGGCCTCAGCCGCCATGCCATCGAAGACGCCGCGCGCGCGATCATGACCACGGATACGTTCCCGAAAGGGGCCAGCGCGCAGGTCGAGATCGATGGCAAAACAGTCTCTATTGCGGGGATTGCCAAGGGATCCGGCATGATTGCGCCCGACATGGCGACGATGCTGGTCTATATCTTCACCGATGCGCAGGTCGTGCAATCGGCATTGCAGGCGATGCTGGGGGCGCAGACCGACCGGACCTTCAACTGCATCACCGTGGACAGCGACACCTCGACCTCTGACAGCTTGTTGCTGTGTGCCACCGGCGCCTCGGGCGTGGACGCCACCGGCAACGCGGCTTTTGCCGAGGCGCTGGAGGCTGTGATGCTGGACCTCGCGCAGCAGGTGGTGCGCGACGGGGAAGGGGCCACGAAATTCGTGGAAATCCGCGTCACCGGGGCCGCCTCGGACGCTGACGCCAAGGTGCACGGGCTGGCGATCGCCAACTCTCCGTTGGTGAAAACGGCGATTGCGGGCGAAGACCCGAACTGGGGCCGCGTGGTCATGGCTATCGGCAAATCCGGCGCCGCGGCGGATCGGGACCTGCTAAGCATCTCTTTCGGAGACATTCTGGTGGCGGAAAAAGGCTGGGTTAGTCCCGATTACCGCGAGGAAGACGCCGCCGCCTATATGAAAGGTCAGGATTTGGTGATCACCGTCGATCTGGGACTGGGCGCGGGCAAGTCCACCGTTTGGACCTGTGACCTGACCCACGGATATATCGAGATCAACGCGGATTATCGCTCGTGAAAACTATCCTTGTTTCTGCCGTTGCCCTGATCGACATCGAGGGCCGGGTGCTGCTGGCGCAGCGCCCCGAGGGCAAGTCGATGGCCGGTCTGTGGGAGTTCCCCGGCGGCAAGATCGAACCCGGCGAAACCCCCGAAGCCGCCCTGATCCGTGAATTGCACGAGGAACTGGGTATCGACACCTGGGCCTCATGCCTCGCCCCCCTGACCTTTGCCAGCCACAGCTATGACGATTTCCACCTGCTGATGCCGTTGTTTGCCTGTCGCAAGTGGGAGGGTATTCCGCAGTCGAAGGAAGGTCAGGCGCTGAAATGGGTGCGGGCGAACGATCTGCGCAGCTATCCGATGCCTGCGGCCGATGTGCCCTTGATTCCGATTTTGCGGGATTGGTTGTAAGGGCATGATTTGGACGGGCTCGTGAAAATTAGACTATCGACAAAGTAGGCGCCAAAAAAATGGGTTCTTGCAATCTCACCGAGATGAAAACCGAGCTTCTAAGTGCATTCAAATTTCAAACTCAGAGCCAAGTAAAGGCAAACAAGTTCGCGTCAACGCTTTGGACTTTGAACTCCGCAAACGAGAAGGAAGAAATCACCGGAGCGCTTCCAAGCTTTTTGGAAGGTGTTTTTTCTTTGTCTGAACAGAATTATTGGTCGCTTTTTCCGTACATGCTTGAACTGGTTTTGCAGGGTTCGGAGCGCGCAGATTTTTCGAGCGCAGTAGCACAGGTTCTGGCGCCGTTGGACAGCCAATTTACACGGAACTCTTATGTCAGTGTTCTGAGTTTGACGCAGAAAGAGATTGTGGCGTCCGTACTTGCAGAAACTTTTGCGGCGTCTCGTGCTTTGCCTGCGCATGATGCCAAGAGGCTGGCAAATGAGCTGATGATGGTGGAAGAGAAGCGGATTTAACTTGCCTCTTGAACTCAGTTCCGATGGCTCCACCCCCTGTTACAATTCGTAAGAATTGAGAAAACATCAGGCAAAACTTGACGCTGATCTTTCTCGCGTCCCTTATCGGGGCATTGGCGTTCGGGCCTTTGACCCGGACCCGCCATTTCCGGCCCGGGGAGGGGTCGGATGGGGAGGAGAGAGAGATTGGCTCAGACGCAGTCGGGCGCGGACGGGATGGCCTCCCTTCCGGCGCTGCTACATCGCAATGCGACACAGTTCGGGGATGCCCCGGCCTATCGGGAAAAGGAATTCGGCATCTGGCAATGCTGGACCTGGGCGGAAACCGCTGCCGAGATTCGCGCGCTGGCGCTTGGATTTCTGGAGATCGGCGTTGAAAAGGGCGACCATATTGCCGTGATCGGCCGCAATCGCCCGGCGCATTACTGGTCGATGGTCGCGGCGCAGATGGTGGGCGCGGTGCCGGTGCCCCTTTATCAGGATTCGGTGGCCGAAGAGATGGCTTATGTGCTGGAACATTGCGGCGCGAAATACGTCGTCTGCGGTGATCAGGAGCAGGTCGACAAGGTCATTGAGATTCAGGAAAACCTGCATCAGGTCAAACACATCTTCTATACCGACAAGCGCGGGATGCGGAAATACGACCATTCCCAGATGAACGCGCTGGAAGACATCATGGCCGAGGGCCGCGCGGGTCATCAGCGGTTCGATGCGGAACTGGACAAGCGGACTGCGGCGATCACCTATGACGATACCTGCGTGATGCTTTACACCTCGGGCACCACGGGTAAGCCCAAGGGTGTGGTTCTGTCGAACCGCAACGTGATCGAAAGCGCCAAGAACTCGGCCGAATTCGATCACCTGACCCGGAATGAGGACATCCTGTCTTACCTGCCGATGGCCTGGGTCGGGGATTTCATCTTTTCCATCGGACAGGCCTACTGGTGCGGTTTCTGCGTGAACTGTCCCGAAAGCGCCGACACGATGATGACCGACCTGCGCGAGATCGGACCGACTTATTTCTTCGCCCCGCCGCGGGTGTTCGAGACTCAGCTGACCAACGTCATGATCCGCATGGAGGATGCGGGTAAGTTCAAGCGGCGCATGTTCCATCACTTCATGGCGCACGCCAAGAAGGTCGGTGGCCTGCTGTTGGACGGCAAGCCGGTGGGTTTCGGCGACAAGCTGAAATACGCGCTGGGCGATATGCTGGTCTACGGTCCGCTGAAGGATACGCTGGGCTATGGCCGATTCCGCGTGGGGTATACAGCGGGTGAGGCCATCGGGCCGGAGATCTTTGATTTCTATCGCTCGCTGGGCATCAACCTGAAGCAGCTTTACGGTCAGACCGAAGCCACTGTGTTTATTACCGTTCAACCTGATGGTGAGGTGCGCGCCGATACGGTTGGTGTGCCCGCGCCGGCGGTTGAATTGAAAATCGACGACAATGGCGAGATCCACTACCGCTCGCCCGGTGTGTTCGTCGAGTATTACAACAACCCGGACTCGACAGCCTCGACCAAGGATGCCGAGGGCTGGGTGGCCACCGGGGATGCCGGGTTCATCGAGGAAGGCTCGGGTCATTTGCGGATCATCGACCGCGCCAAGGACGTGGGCAAGATGGCCGATGGGTCGATGTTCGCGCCGAAATATGTCGAGAACAAGCTGAAGTTTTTTCCCGATATCCTTGAGGTCGTGCTGTTCGGTAATGGCCGGGATCATTGTGTGGCCTTCATCAATATCGACCTGACCGCGGTCGGCAACTGGGCGGAACGCAACAACGTGGCCTATGCGTCCTATCAGGAACTGGCAGGCCATCCGCGTGTGTTGGAGACGATTCGGGGCCATGTGGAAGAGGTGAACAAGTCCGTGGCGGCTGATGAAATGCTGTCGGGCTGCCAGGTGCATCGCTTTGTCGTGCTGCACAAGGAACTGGACGCCGATGACGGTGAGATGACCCGCACGCGGAAAGTGCGGCGCGGGTTCGTCGAAGAGAAATTCAGCGACATCATCGCCGCGCTGTATGACGGATCTAAATCCGTCTCGACCACGACCGAAGTGACCTATGAGGACGGCCGCAAGGGGTCGATCTCGGCGACGTTGGAGATTGTGGACGCGCCGGTTGTGCCGGTCGCTCAGCACAAGGTGGCGGCGGAATGAAGGCCGGTCGCGCGCCGCTCGACCTGCGGTCATCGCCCCGCCCGCCGTCCCGTTTTTGCAAAAGTCAGGGAGTGACTGATGCTGGATAGTACCGAAGGATATGTCACCGAAGACGGCCGCAAGATCGGCGGTGTGGTGATGGAGATGAAGAACATCACCCTGCGCTTTGGCGGTGTGGTGGCGATCAAGGATATCTCGTTCGACATTCGCGAGGGCGAAATCCGCGCCATCATCGGGCCGAACGGGGCGGGCAAGTCCTCGATGCTGAACGTGATCTCGGGATTCTATGTCCCGCAAGAGGGCGAGGTCTGGTTTCATGGGTCAAAGCGCCCGCCGATGCGGCCCTATGAGGTGGCGCGGCAGGGCATTGCGCGGACGTTCCAGAATATCGCCCTGTTCGAAGGCATGAGCGTTCTGGACAACGTCATGACCGGGCGGCTGAACTACATGAAAACCAATATGTTCCAGCAGGCCTGGTGGAAGGGCAAAGCCGAGGCGGAAGAAGTAGAAAACCGCGAAGCCGTCGAAAAGATCATCGACTTTCTGGAAATCCAGCACATCCGCAAGACGCCAGTCTCGCGCCTGCCTTATGGGTTGAAAAAGCGGGTCGAACTTGCACGCGCACTGGCGGCCGAACCCAAGCTGCTGCTGTTGGATGAACCGATGGCTGGCATGAACGTCGAAGAGAAAGAGGACATGAGCCGCTTTATCCTTGATGTGAATGACGAGTTCGGCACCACCATCGCGCTGATCGAGCACGATATGGGCGTGGTTATGGACCTGAGCGACCGGGTGGTCGTGATGGATTACGGCAAGAAGATCGGCGACGGCACACCCGACGAGGTGCGCAGCAATCAGGACGTCATCGACGCCTATCTGGGGGTCAGTCATGACTGAGCATCGGACAGACATGGGGAGAGGCGCAAATGCCTGAACAACTCGTATTCGCGATGGAGGTCATCCTCAACGGTCTGATGGCCGGGGTGCTTTATGCGCTGGTCGCGCTGGGCTTTGTGCTGATCTACAAGGCCTCGGGGATTTTCAACTACGCCCAGGGGGTTATGGCCCTGTTTGCGGCGATGACATTGGTCGGGATCATGAGCGGCCAGGTGCCGTTTGCGCATCTGATCAACGCGACCTTCGGGACTCATGTGCACAAGTTCGGCTGGAACGTGCCGGCCCTGCTGGCGATCATCATGACCATGGGTGTGATGGTGCTGCTGGCCTGGGCGGTGCAGCGGTTCGTCATGCGGCATCTGGTCGGGCAGGAGCCGATAATCCTATTCATGGCCACCATCGGTCTGGCCTATTTCCTTGAAGGCGTGGCCGACCTGATGTGGGGGTCCGAGATCAAGACGCTGGATGTGGGCCTGCCGCAGGGCATCAACCTGTGGATTGATGAGACGACATTCAACATCTTCGGCTACGGCTTCTTCATAGACAATCTGGATATCGTGGCGACGGTGATCGCGGCGCTGCTGGTGGCGGCCTTGGTCGCGTTCAGCCAATACACCAAGCAAGGCCGGGCCATGCGCGCCGTGGCGGATGACCATCAGGCAGCGCTGTCGGTAGGGATTTCGCTGAACTTCATCTGGGTCATGGTCTGGTCGGTGGCAGGGTTCGTTGCTCTGGTCGCGGGGATCATGTGGGGCACCAAGTCGGGCGTGCAGTTCTCACTGTCGCTGATCGCGCTTAAGGCGCTGCCGGTGCTGATGTTGGGCGGGTTCACCTCGATCCCCGGCGCCATCGTGGGCGGCTTGATCATCGGTGTGGGAGAGAAGCTGTTCGAGTTCGCCATCGGCCCGCTGGTGGGTGGCGCGACCGAGAACTGGTTCGCCTATGTGCTGGCCTTGATCTTTCTGGTGTTCCGGCCGCAAGGTCTCTTCGGTGAGAAAATTATCGAGAGAGTATAGATGGATAACCTGAACCCACTTTTCAAAGCCTTACCAATTGCCTTGTTGGCCTATGGGTTGGCCCGTTCGCTGGCTGAGTGCTTTGAAATCAACTTGGCCGGTACAAGCATGGCGATGGCAGGCGATACTGAGTGGCAGATGAGGATGCTTCTCTACACCGGGTATTTGCGGGCATTGGATTCGCTGTTCTTCTATGCCGCCTTGGCAGGGGTGGTTCACTGGCTGAACTTCAGAAACAAAGGTGCGCTGGCATGACCAAATTCATCGCCATCATCAACGTGATCGCATGGGCCGGGTTCTGGGCCTTTGGGTACATCGCGCTCACCTCGGACGATCTGACCGACGGCCAACTGACCATCGCCGCAATTCTGGCCTTTGCCGGACTGATCATGGGCGTTCTGGCCTATCTGAAACTGGTGCGCGCCTCCGAGGCGAGCGGATATGCCAAGGGGTCCAACCAACTGGGCTCTGAGGCCCGCAACAAAGCGCAGGAAGAATGGGGAAAGTAAGACATGTTCTATCGTGAGGCCGGGGACTTCAAAACCTCGTACATTGATGACAGCCAGACCTTCCCGATCAAGTTCGACCGGTATCGGTACTATGTCGTGCTGGCCGTGGCGTTCGGGATCATTCCGTTCCTGATCAACGACTACCTGGCCAACGCGCTGCTGCTGCCGTTCCTGATCTACGCGATTGCGGCGATCGGGCTGAACATTCTGGTGGGCTATTGCGGGCAGGTCTCGCTGGGCACCGGAGGGTTCATGGCCGTGGGGGCTTATGCCTGCTACAAGCTGATGACCGCCTTTCCGGATGTGTCCATGTTCATCCACGTCATTCTGGCCGGAGGCATCACGGCCATCGTCGGCGTGCTGTTCGGCCTGCCATCCCTGCGGATCAAGGGGTTCTATCTGGCGGTGGCGACGCTGGCGGCGCAGTTCTTCCTGGTGTGGCTGTTCAACCGGGTGCCGTGGTTCTACAACTATTCCGCCTCGGGTCAGATCAACGCGCCGGAGCGTGACGTGTTCGGCATCATCATCACCGGGCCGAATGCTCCGGCCTGGGCGACCTATCTGTTCTGCCTGATCTTCCTGACCCTGTGCGCCCTGATTGCGCGGAACCTGACGCGCGGCACCACCGGGCGTACCTGGATGGCGATCCGCGACATGGATATCGCCGCCGAGATCATCGGGGTGAATCCCCTGAAGGCGAAACTGACCGCCTTTGCCGTCAGCTCGTTCTTTGTGGGCATCGCGGGCGCACTGTTCTTTGCCGTTTATCTGGGCGCGGTCGAGGTCGGTGAGGCCTTTGGTATCCAGAAATCGTTCCTGGTGCTGTTCATGATCATTATCGGCGGGTTGGGCTCGATCTTCGGTTCCTTCGCGGGGGCGGCGTTCCTGGTGCTGCTGCCGGTGGTGCTGAAAGTGGTCGGCGCCGACTGGCTGGGCTGGCCCACGGATATCGTGGCGCATCTGCAGCTGGTGATCGTCGGCGGGCTGATCATCCTGTTCCTGATCCTTGAACCGCATGGCCTGGCGCAGCTGTGGCGCGTGGCGAAGGAGAAACTCAGACTCTGGCCGTTCCCGCACTAAGGGGCAGGCCCAATCAGAAAACGGGTGCAAAAGCCCGATCCCAACATCGGACCAACCAAGGGAGGAGACACCCGATGAAATTGAAACTGGCAACCGCGGCGCTTGGCGCCCTGATGGCCGCAGGGCCAGCTCTGGCGGATCTGGTGATCCCCGACCTGAGCTATCGCACGGGACCTTATGCAGCTGGCGGCATTCCGTTCTCGGACGGGTATAACGACTATTTCACCCTGCTGAATGAACGCGATGGCGGTATCGGCGGTGTTCCGATCCGCGTGGTCGAGTGCGAAACCGGCTACAACACCGAAAAAGGCGTTGAGTGTTATGAGTCCACCAAGGGCGAAGGCGCGCTGGTCTATCAGCCGCTGTCCACCGGCATCACCTATCAGCTGATCCCGAAAGTGACTGCGGACAACATTCCGCTGCACACGATGGGCTATGGCCGGACCTCGGCCAAGAACGGCACCGTGTTCAGCCACGTTTTCAACTATCCGGCCAACTACTGGGACGGGGCTTCGGGGGCGATCAACTATCTGCTCGAGGAAAACGGCGGCGACCTGAGCGGCAAGAAAATCGCGCTGATCTATCACAACTCGGCCTATGGCAAGGAACCGATCCGCACGCTGGAAGAGCTGTCCAAGAAACATGGCTTTGAACTGGCGGCCCTGCCGGTCGATCACCCGGGTCAGGAGCAGAAATCGCAATGGCTGCAGATCCGCCGCGACCGTCCCGATTATGTCCTGATGTGGGGCTGGGGCGTGATGAACCAGGTGGCCGTACAAGAAGCCGCGAACATCCGCTTTCCGATGGAAAACTTCATCGGCATCTGGTGGTCGGGCTCGGAAAACGACGTTGTGCCCGCCGGTGAGGCCGCAAATGGCTATAAGGCGCTGACCTTCCACAATGTGGGCACCGACTTCCCGGTTTTCGACGATCTGAAGACACACGTAGTTGATGCGGGCAAAGCCGCAGGCGCGGGTGATCAGGTCGGTACGGTTCTGTATAACCGTGGCCTCTACGCGGCTGTGCTGGCTGCCGAAGCGATCAAAAAGGCGCAAGAGCTTTCGGGAAATGCCGACATTACCGCCGCCGAAATGCGCGAAGGTATGGAAGCGCTTGAAATGACCGAGGCGAAAATGACCGAACTGGGCCTGCCGAACTTTGGTCCGACCTTCTCGGTCTCGTGCGAGAACCACGGTGGCGACGCTCTGGTGGGCGTGACCCAATGGGATGCGGCGAACAAGACCTGGACGATGATCTCGGACTTCAAACCGACCGATGGTGAAGTGATCGGCGCGCTGATCGACGAAGATTCCGGTGCCTATGCCTCGGAAAACAACATCGACTCGCGCTGCAACTAAGGCGCTTTGATACACCGGGGCGGCGGTGAACTGCCGCCCCGAACCCCACACTCGCACGAAGGACACGCGCAGATGCTGGATGCGGCTCAAACCACCGAAGTTCAGGCGGAAAACCTGCTTGAGGTGAACAATATCGAGGTGATCTACAACCACGTCATCCTGGTTCTGAAGGGTGTCAGCCTGACCGTGCCCAAAGGGGGCATTACCGCTCTGCTCGGCGGCAACGGGGCGGGCAAGACGACGACGCTCAAGGCGGTGTCGAACCTGCTGCATTCGGAACGCGGCGAGGTCACCAAAGGGTCGATCAAATACCGCGGCACCAGTGTGCATGAAAGCGATCCGGCCGATCTGGTGGAAAAGGGCGTCATCCAGGTGATGGAAGGCCGCCACTGTTTCGAACACCTGACGGTCGAGGAAAACCTGCTGACCGGCGCCTATACCCGCAAGGACGGCAAGGCCGCGATCCAACAGGATCTTGATCTGGTCTATACCTATTTCCCCCGCCTCAAGGAGCGCCGCCGGTCTCAGGCGGGCTATACCTCGGGCGGTGAACAGCAGATGGTTGCGATGGGCCGGGCCCTGATGTCGCGCCCCGAGACGATTCTGCTGGATGAGCCCTCGATGGGTCTGGCGCCGCAGCTGGTCGAAGAGATTTTCGGCATCGTCAAAGACCTGAATGAAAAAGAGGGCGTGTCCTTCCTGCTGGCCGAACAGAACACCAATGTGGCGCTGCGATTTGCCCATTACGGGTATATTCTGGAATCAGGCCGCGTGGTGATGGATGGCCCGGCGGCTGAGCTGCGCGAAAACCCGGACGTGAAGGAATTCTATCTCGGCATGTCGGATGAGGGGCGCAAAAGCTTCCGTGACGTGCGCTCGTATCGCCGCCGCAAGAGGTGGCTGTAAGCGGATGGAGGATATGGTCATGACGAAGTACTACGACGCGCTCGAAACCCGCTCAGCCGACCAGCGTGCCTCCGATCAGGCGCAGGCCCTGCGTGTTCAGCTTCAGCGGGCGCTGTCCGCACCGGGGTTCGAGGCACATCTGGCCGGTGTGAACACCGACGCTGTCGCCTCGGTGGACGATCTGGTGAAACTGCCGGTTTTGCGCAAAGCCGATCTGGCGCAGGCGCAGGCGGCGCGGCCCCCGTTCGGCGGCTTTACCGTCAAACCGGCGCGGCATTTCCACCATGTGTTTCAATCCCCCGGCCCGATCTATGAGCCCGGCAGCACCGACCCGGATTGGTGGCGCATGGGGCGGTTCCTTCACGCGGCAGGCGTGGGTCCGGGCGATATTGTCCACAACTGCTTTGGCTACCACCTGACCCCTGCCGGTATGATCTTTGAAAGCGGTGCGCGGGCCGTTGGGGCCGCCGTGCTGCCCGCCGGCACCGGCCAGACCGAGCTGCAGGTGACCGCCGCGCGGGACGTGGGTTGCACCGCCTATGCCGGTACCCCGGATTACCTGAAGGTCATTCTGGACAAGGCGGATGAGATGGGCGTGGCGCTGGGCTTCAGCGCAGCCGTTGTTGGAGGCGGCGCGCTGTTCCCGTCCCTGCGTCAGGAATATGCTGATCGGGGTATCGCTTGCCTGCAATGTTATGCCACCGCCGATCTGGGCAATATCGCCTATGAAAGCCCCGCGATGGAGGGGATGATCATCGACGAGCACGTTATTGTCGAGATCGTAACGCCGGGTACCGGAACCCCCGTGGCCGAGGGCGAAGTGGGTGAGGTCGTGGTGACCTCGCTGAACCCCGACTATCCGCTGATCCGGTTTGCCACAGGCGATCTGTCGGCGATTATGCCAGGGCAATCCCCCTGCGGCCGTACAAATCTGCGGATCAAGGGCTGGATGGGCCGGGCTGACCAGACCACCAAGATCAAGGGCATGTTCGTGCGCCCCGAACAGGTGGCGGCGCTGGTCGACAAGCATGACGAGATCATCAAGGCCCGCGTCATCGCCGCCCGTCAGGGCGAGATGGACACCATGACCGTTCAGATCGAAAGCCCCCGCAGCGACGACGTGGCCTATGCCAAATCGGTGGTCGAGGTGCTGAAACTGAAAGGCGCGATCGAGGTCGTGGCCCCAGGATCGCTGCCCAAGGACGGTTTGGTGATCGAGGATCAGCGCGTTTACGAATGACGCCGAAAAACAGCTCTGCGGCAGTATGTGCCGCAGAATTGTGTCGCCGCCCACTGGTGTTTCTTAGCGTTTTGGTCAATTAAAGGCGGAACCCGCGCTTTAGCCTGTCAAAACCGGATACATGGCCGAAATCGAATTGTCAGAACATGGAACGCGCCATCGGGGCGTGTTTGGTACCCGGCTGGTCGGCACGGTGGCCTGTCTGGTGGCGGCCGCCTGCCTGTTGCCGATGGTGGCGGTTGTTCTGGCGGCGGTGACGGGCGGGACGGACACGATCTCGCATCTGCTGGACACGGTTCTGCCGCGCTATGCGCTGACGACAGTGATCCTGGTGGTTCTGGTGGCTGCGGGTACCTTTTCCATCGGGGTGGGCGCGGCGTGGCTGGTGACGATGTGCCGTTTTCCCGGCGTGCGCTTCCTTGAGATCGCGCTGGTCCTGCCTCTGGCCTTCCCGGCCTATGTTCTGGCCTATGCCTATACCTTCATTCTGGATCATCCCGGCATCGTCCAGACCACCCTGCGCGAGGTAACAGGCTGGGGGCCGCGCGACTATTGGTTCCCCGAGATCCGCTCGACCGAGGGCGCGGCGGTGATGCTGATCCTCGTGCTGTATCCTTATGTCTATCTGCTGGCCCGCGCCGCGTTCCTGCAGCAAAGCGCCACCGCTTTTCTGGCCGCCCGCGCGCTGGGCAAAAGCCCGTGGCTGGCCTTCTGGCATGTCTCGCTGCCGATGGCACGACCGGCGATTGCGGGCGGGGTGCTGCTGGCGATTATGGAGACCATCGCCGATTTTGGCACGGTCGCCTATTTCGGTGTGCAGACCTTTGCCACCGGTATCTATACCAGCTGGTTCTCGATCGGAGACCGCGCCGCCGCTGCACAGCTTGCCCTGTGCCTGCTGGGGTTCGCGCTGGTCATGGCGATGGCCGAGCGGATACAGCGCGGCAAGGCGAAATATTATCAGGCGGGTAAAAGCCATGCGTCGCTCCCTTCGGCGCAGTTGAAGGGCTGGCAATCCGTGGCGGCGTTCACGCTGTGCGCTGTTCCGGTTTTTCTGGGCTTTTTGCTGCCGGTTTTCATCCTGATCCAGATGGGCCTGCAGTCGGAACAGAACCTGCTGTCGCGGCGCTATATCGGGTTCATCCAGAACTCACTGACGCTGGCAGGCACGGCGGCGGTGGTCACGGTGTTTGCGGCGATCTGCGTGGGGTTCTTTCAACGGCTGCGCCCTGGCAGGGGATCGGCCACCGCAGGTTATCTGGCGCGGCTGGGATATGCGGTGCCGGGCGGGGTGATCGCGGTGGGGCTGATGGTGCCCTTCGCCAGCTTTGACAACGCGCTGGATGCGTGGATGCGGCAGACCTTCGATATCTCGACCGGGCTTTTGGTGACGGGGTCGATCTGGTTGCTGATCGCGGCGTATATGGTGCGCTTTCTGGCCGCCGCGCTCAGCGCCTATGAAGGCGGGCAGAGCACCGTTCACGCCAATATGGACGCGGCTGCACGATCCTTGGGTCAAACGCCCTTGGGTACGCTGCGCCGGGTGCATCTGCCAATTCTGACACCATCGCTGCTGACGGCGCTGCTGATCGTCTTTGTCGACGTGATGAAAGAGCTTCCCGCCACCCTGATCATGCGCCCGTTCAACTTTGACACACTGGCGGTGCAGGCCTATCGGCTGGCCTCGGATGAGCGGCTCGAAGGGGCGGCCGTACCTTCGCTGGTGATCCTTGCGGTGGGGCTATTGCCGGTGATTCTGATCTGTCGTCAGGTTGGGCGGCGCTAGGTCACGATCGACCAAAAAACCACACCTTATCGTGCTCGGGCTTGATTCAAACGCGTTTTCCGGCAAGGCTGAGGGTATGAACATGCAGCCTCCCAGCCGGTTTTCTGCTAACTCGGCACAGATGCCCGTCGCGTTTAACCGGCACGAGATGTCCCATATCCTGTCCGTCTATGGTCGGATGGTCGCCGCCGGGGAAATGCGCGATTACGGTATTTCGAACCTGCGGGATATGGCGGTTTTCTCTATCTTTCGCCGTACGGCCGAGCATCCGATCTACCGGGTCGAGAAACATCCGCGTCTGCGGCAAAGGCAGGGGATGTACTCGGTGATTGGCATGGATGGCCGCATCCTGAAACGCGGCCATGACCTGCGCACCGTGCTGCGGGTGCTGGAGCGCAAGCTGATCCGCTCGGTCGATCTTGATTAAAACCTTTTGTGGGATGTAACAGGCCCGTCGCCCTGATCCAGAATGCGCGCGATTGCCTGATCCATCGGCTCGAATGTCACATCCATGTGATAGGCATTGGCGTGCAGCAGCATGTTGTCGTCATAGACCCAGGCGACATGGCCTTTCCAGAACAGCAGATCACCGTGTTTCGGATTCGTCCCAGCGGGCAGGGCCTGACCCAGCTCCCGTTCCTGGTCACTGCTGTCGCCAGGGCAGGGGATGCCGCAAGCCAAGAGTCCGGCCTGCACCAGACCCGAGCAATCCAGCCCGAACCGGCTGTTGCCGCCCCACAGATAGGGCGTGCCCAGAAACAGCTCGGCCACGGCGACCGGATCGGTCAGATGGGTGGCCGTTAGCTTGGCATGGACGGCGGGGATGAAACCCAGTTCCGTTTCCAGAAACCGGCCCTGTTCCGACAGGACCTGAACCTTGCTGCCGAAACTCAGCGAGACCCGGTCAGGGCTTTTCATATCCGGCTCCGCATAGGCGTGGGTTGCGGGGGCGGTGATCCAATGGGTATCGGAAACAGGCGGCCCCAACTGGTCCGAGGCGACCCAGCCAGAGTAGCCGTCCTTGTCAGCTATGATCCGGCTCCAGCCGCCTTGGGTTTCTGTCACGGCGACCGTGTCACCGAACAACACTTGGCGGTCCCGCAGGCCATCGGGATCGCGCCGCAGGTCGACCACGGGGTTTATGATGCGCTGTTTGGTCATAGGTCCAGTATCTCGGGCAGGGCGGTCAGCAGTGCGCGCGGACCTTGTCCCAGTCCGCCTTTGCTGCGGCCCGGCGCTTTGCTGGCTTGCCAGGAATAGATGTCGAAATGCATATAGCGGCTGTCGCCCACAAACCGGCGCAGGAACAGCGCGGCGGTGATTGATCCCGCGAACCCGCCCGAGGGCGCGTTGTCCAGATCGGCAATGCCCGGTTCGATCATCGCCTCATAAGGTTCGTGGAACGGCATCCGCCAGACCGGGTCGGCGGCCTGTTGTCCGGCCCGCGCCAAGGCATCGGCAGCGCTGTCATCATCGGTGTAAAACGGCGCCAGATCGCCGCCAACGGCCACCCGCGCTGCGCCGGTCAGCGTGGCCATCGAGATCACCAGATCGGGCGTACCCTCATCCGCCAGCGTCAGCGCATCGGCCAGCACCAGCCGCCCCTCGGCATCGGTGTTGTTGATCTCGACGGTCAGACCCTTGCGCGAGGTCAGGATGTCACCGGGCCGAAAGGCGCTTCCGGCGACAGAGTTCTCAACTGCCGGGATCAGCACGCGCAGCCGAACCGGCAGTTTCAGCGCCATGATCATCCGCGCCAGACCCAGCACATTGGCCGATCCGCCCATGTCCTTTTTCATCAGCGCCATCGAGTTACCGGGCTTCAGGTTCAGCCCTCCGGTATCGAAACACACGCCTTTGCCGACCAAAGTCAGCTTGGGGCCGGAACTGCCCCAGTTCATCTCGATCAGGCGTGGTTCCTGCGCGGCGGCGCGGCCAACCGCGTGGATCATCGGAAAGTTCTGATCCAGCAGGGCCTGCCCCTTGATCACGTTGCAGGAGGCGCCGAATTCCTGTGCCAGCGCCTCGGCGGCGGCTTGCAACTGGCCCGGACCCATATCTTCGGTAGGCGTGTTGACCAGATCGCGGGTCAGGGCCTCGGCCTGAGCCAGAACCTCGATCCGCGCCGCGTCAGTTCCTTCCGGGGCAACCAGACGGGCCTTGGCCCCGGATTGCGCGGCATAACGATCAAACGCATAGCTGGTCAGAAGCCAGCCCAGACATTCGGTTGCCAGCGCATCCGCAGGCACGCCCGACGTGATGTGATAGGTGCCTTCGGGCAGGGATTCGGCGGCGGCGGCTAGCGGAAACCGCTTGCGCATGCGGCCTGCGCCTGTGCCATAGCCTGCCACGGCAAATTGCGGCGTTCCGTCCGGGCCGGGGATCAGGGCGACCTGCCCCAGCGCGCCGGTAAAGCCGCTGGCCTGCACCCAGTTCGACACGTGATCCGGTTGGCTGGCAAGCCAGTCGTCCAGATCGGGTTGCGCGATGACGTGCAGCGGCAGCGAAGGGTCAGAGGGTGAAGCAAAGGACAGGGTCATGGAAATCTCGGCTGGTTCGGTTTGCGCCCAGCCTATCCGCCCACGGCCCGTCCGCAAGCCCCGTCAGACGGAAAGATCCTGCTGGTCCCAGATCACGGTCAGCGATTTTTCTCCGACCCGGATCAGCCGTGACAGGGTGGCACCGGTGGCCACCGCATCGCCCGTATCCACGGTTTGCGCCACATCCCCGGCAACCCGCGCCAGCGCGACCATGCCGATCTGATCGGCAATCGCCACCAGCGACCGCGCGCATTTGCGCAGCCCCGCCCAGTCGCGCTGCCGCCAGAACCGTTCACAGTTCGACAGGCGTACGGCCAGTTCCTCGACCGTGCGGCACAGCACATCCAGCGCGTTCTTGTCGCCCAATTGCCGGTACAGCCCGTTCAGCTGGTCCAGGTCCAGCCGGACGGTTTCCTTGTGTTCAAGCGTGAGTATCTTTTCCACCACGTTCACCCCAATTCTCTATGCCCCCACGGCATGGATCGACTTTGATCGCGAATTCCTTTGCAAAACCTTGCGCCCGCGCAGGATAATTGCTCGAATTTTCTGCGAATTCGGGGTAGAGCAGCCCTTGGGAACTCGAAAAAATGGACAGAAGAATGGACTTAGCAAAACCTCTGCCGGGCTATTTGGTCAAACGGTATCACGGCTGGAAAGCCACCACCTACTCTGAAAATCAGGTCTGGTTCCGCCGCCTTGCAAACGAGGGGCAGCGCCCGCGTGCGATGGTGATATCGTGTTGCGACAGCCGCGTGCATGTGACCTCGATGTTCGGGGCGGATCAGGGCGATTTCTTCATCCACCGCAACATCGCCAACCTGGTGCCGCCTTACGCGCCCGACGGTGATCACCACGGCACCAGTGCGGCGATCGAATACGCCGTGACCGCGCTGAAGGTGGCGCATCTGATCGTGCTGGGCCATTCGCAATGCGGTGGGGTTCAGGGCTGCATCGACATGTGCAAAGGTCAGGCCCCGCAGCTGGAAGCCAAGGACAGCTTTGTCGGACGCTGGATGGATATCCTGAAGCCGAAATACGAACTGGTCGCCGATATCGAAGACAGCGTCGATCAGGCGCGGCAGTTCGAACGGCAGGCCGTTGTCGCCTCGCTCGAGAACCTGATGACCTTCCCGTTCGTGTCCTCGGCGGTGCAGGACGGCTCGCTCAGCCTGCATGGGCTGTGGACCGATATCGGTGAGGGCGGGCTGCAATGTTATGACCCGCAGGACAAGAAATTCGTGATCGTCTGACCCGTCGGAACAGTCCGTAGTTTTGACAGGCGCGGGATCAGGTCTCTGATTCCGCGCTATTTTTTGCTATAGTCGCCGTATCCGGGTTTGGATCGGAGACGTTTCATGCGATTCATCAAACGCATTCTTCTGGCTCTGCTTGTGCTTGTTTTACTGCTGATCGGGGTTTCCTACCTGTTGCCCGGTCGGGCCGAAGTGGCGCGCAGCATTGTCATCGACGCCCCGCCCGCCGCCATCTTTCCCTATGTGAACTCGATGCAGGAGACCGAGAAATGGTCACCCTGGCTGGAGCGTGATCCCGCGACGCAACTGACCTATAGCGGCCCCGAGGCCGGTGTGGGCAATACCCTGAACTGGAGCTCGGAGCATCCGCAGGTCGGGACCGGATCGCAGGAGATCATTGAAAGCATCCCCGATCAGGCGGTCAGAACGGCGCTGGATTTCGGGTCGATGGGCACCGCCGTTGCGGCGTTTGATCTGATGCCTCAGGGGGATCAGACGCAGGTGACCTGGGGATTCGTCACCGATCTGGGCCTGAATCCGATGGCGCGGTGGATGGGGCTGATGATGGATGAATGGGTCGGCGGCGACTACGAACGGGGCCTGTCCAATCTGAAAGCTGTAGTCGAAACGCAGGGTTAGCGGACATCGCCCTTGGGTAAGTCCCAGCGTCAGAATGGAAAATCAGCAAAGGCGCTAAAAAATGACCAGTTTGCATCTTTTTTAACTTTTTCGTTGCCGAAACCGGTTTCGGAGCAAACAAATGAAAAAAATGGCTACGAATCTCTCATATCCATCGCGCACGTCCGCGAATCGCACTTCGGTCTCTGGCCGGGTGAAGCTGGACGAACTGGCGGCGCATCTGGGCCTGTCGAAAAGCACGGTATCGCGGGCGCTGAACGGTTACTCCGATATTTCCGAGGTGACGCGGAACCGGGTTCAGACCGCCGCCCGCAAGCTGGGGTACCGCCCGCTGAGCCATGCGCAGGCAATCCGGACCGGGCAGGTGCGCGCCATTGCGATGGTGCTGAACAGCGAAGAGCCCGATCAGCACAACCCGTTTCTGCAGGATTTTCTGGCCGGAGCCTGCGAGGCTGCCAGCAGTCTTGACTGGACGATGACGATTTCCACGGCAACTTCGGAACGCGACACGCTGAAAGTGCTCAGCCGCCTGTTCGAAGAGCGCAAGGCAGACGGGTTTATCCTGCCGCGAACGATGGTCAAGGATGCCCGCGCCGGGCTTTTGCGCAATCTCGAGGTGCCGCATATCCTCTATGGTCGCACCGGGTACGGGCAGCCGAACACGCGCGAGGAGACCTCGTGGTTCGACATCGCGGGCGAAACCGCCATGCGCAAGGCGGTGCTGCGGCTGGCCGGGTTCGGGCATACGCGCATCGGCTATGTCGGCAGTGATCCCAAGTTCAACTACAGCCACCTGCGCCGCGACGGATACACCGAAGGTTTGCACGAGGCGGGCCTGCCGCTTGATCCCGATCTGATCCGCGAGGGCGCCCGGACGCGCGAGGACGGTGCCGCGCAGGCGATGGTGCTTATGCAGCAGGATCTGCCGCCCACCGCGATTGTTTTTGCCACCGATCTGGCCGCGTTGGGGTTCTGCGCAGCCGCGCAAGATCTGGGGTTTGAGATTGGCCGCGACGTGTCGGTCATCGGCTATGACGGAATTCCTGAATGCCGCTACGCGCGCCCGGCGCTGACCACGTTTGCCGTCGATTCCCGCATGGCAGGGCAACGGCTGGCAACCCTGCTGATCCGCCAGATCCGGGGCGAGGACCCCGCGACCCTGCGTGAACTGACCGAAGCGACTCTGGTCGAAGGGGGATCGGACGGGCCGCCGCATCTGACATCGGCGGAGCTGGCGGTGAAACGCACGCAAATCAACAAAGAATGACCGGGAGGAGATCACAAATGAAACTGACACCCAAAGCCGCAAGGCTGATGCTTGGATCGTCGCTGGCCCTGGCGCTGACTGCGCTGTCCGTGCAGGCCGACACGATCCGGTTCTGGACCACCGAGGAACAGCCCGAGCGTCTGGCCAAACAGCAGGAGATGGCCGATCAGTTCAAGGCTGAAACCGGCACGACGGTCGAGGTGATCCCTGTCACCGAAAGCGATCTGGGCACCCGTGCCACCGCGGCCTTTGCCGCTGGTGACCTGCCCGACGTGGTCTATCACACGCTGCAATACGCGCTGCCCTGGGCCGAGGCCGGCATTCTGGACACCGAAGCCGCCACCGAAGTGATCGAGGAACTGGGCGCCGACACCTTTGCCCCCGGCGCGCTGGCGATGGCCGCGTTCAACGATGAAACCGCGTCCGTGCCTGTGGATGGCTGGACCCAGATGGTGGTTTACCGCAAGGACCTGTTCGACGAGGCTGGTCTGGACGCGCCCGACAGCTTTGCCGACATTCAGGCCGCGCTCGAAGCGCTGCATAACCCGCCCGAGATGTACGGCTTTGTTTCGGCCACAAAGGTTGACGAAAACTTCATGAGCCAGGTGCTGGAACATGTCTTCCTCGCCAATGGTGTAAGCCCGGTTGGCCCCGACGGGTTCCAGCCTCTGGACGAGGCCAAGACCACCGAGGTTCTGGATTTCTACAAGGCGATCTCCAAGGCATCGCCTCCGGGAGAGCTGTACTGGAAGCAATCGCGCGAGCTGTATTTTGACGGCAAGGCCGCGATGATCATCTGGTCGCCCTTCATTCTGGACGAACTGGCTGGTCTGCGTGATAGCGCCCCGCCAACCATCACCGATGACCCGACCTCGCGTGATCTGGCGGGCAAGACCGGTATCGTCACCAAACTGTCCGGCCCGTCGAACCCCGATGGCGCGGCTTGGGGTGACGTGCGCTACTTTGGCATCACCAACGATGCGGATACCGATGCGGCGATGGAGTTTGTGAAATACGCAATGGATCAGGGCTATACCCAGACGCTGGCGATTGCGCCCGAGGGTAAGTTCCCGGTCCGTCGCGGCAATGCTGACAATCCGACTGCCTTTGCCGAAGCTTGGGCCGAGCTGCCCGTGGGCGTGGACCGCAAGGCGCCGCTGGGTGAGCTTTACGAACAGGCAATGATCGACGAGATCGTCGGTGGACTGGACGTGGCGCAGCGCTGGGGCGTGGCCGAGGGGCAGCTGTCGCTGGCATCGAAGATGATCAACTCTCAGGCCATCAACCGGATCGTGCGTCAGTATATCGATGACGAGATTGACGCCGCCGCCGCCGTTGCGGCCATGAATGACGAGCTGGCCAAGGTTCAGTAGTCCACCAGCATCAGCAGCGGCGTCCGCGCCGCTGCGCGCAACCCTTTGAGGTATCCCATGTCTTCGGCCACCCCACCGACCGGAACCGGGGCGCTTGCCAAACGCGAGGCGCGTCTGGCCTGGGCGCTGCTGGCTCCGACCGTGATCAGCGTGTCGCTTGTGGTGATCCTGCCCTTGCTGGCAATCATCTGGATCAGCTTCAAGCCGTTTACCCTTTCGGACCTGCGCCCCCCTGCGCCGGTTGTCCGTGAAAGCCTGCGCGGATCGGGCGACGATCTGCGGATCGAATACCGCCTGCGCAACTCCAGCCAGGAAATCGCCATCGACGGCGTGACCCTGAGTGACGTGCTGCCCGACGGCGTGATCGCCGGAGAGGTCGCCGCGCCCTGTGTTCTGGATGGGCAGGATCTGTTTTGCGATTTCGGCGCACTGGAGGGCGGCCAGCGGGAGCGTATCCGCATTCCGATCGAGGTCGATGGCGACCCGGATGCCTTCGAGGAATTGGTTGAAGAATCCGAGCCCGACGTGACCGGCAGCGGCCCCAGCGTGTTGACCAATTTCGAGTTTAGCCTGGAAAACTTCGCCCGTGTATTTGACGGCGATGAATTCTGGGGCGTGCTTGGGGTCACCCTGTTCTATACCGTCTTTGGCACAATCGGCGCTTTGGTCATGGGCCTGTTCGCCGCCTTGCTGCTGAACAAAAGCTTCAAGGGGCAGGGCTTCATCCGCGGCCTTTACCTGTTCCCCTATGTGGCCCCCGTCATCGCCGTCGCCTTTACTTGGGTTACGCTGTTTGACCCGTTCTCGGGTTCGGCCAATGCGCTGCTGGTGCAGATGGGGTTAAGCAGTGAACCGATCAACTTCTTCGGGGAACGTCCCTTGGCGCTGATCATGGTCACCGTATTCGAAATCTGGCGCTATTTCCCGCTGTCCTTCCTGTTCATTCTCGCCCGGATGCAGTCCATCGATAGCAGCATGTATGAGGCGGCGGATATGGATGGGGCCTCGCCGTTCCAGAAATTCTGGCTGCTGAGCATCCCGCAACTGCTGGGCATCCTGTCGGTGCTGTTCCTGCTGCGCTTTATCTGGACCTTCAACAAGTTCGACGACATCTTCCTGCTGACCGGTGGCAATGCGGGCACCCGCACGTTGACCGTGAATGTCTATGAACAGGCCTTTGCAGTCTCAAACATCGGGGCGGGCGCGGCGGTGGCCGTGGTGATCCTGATGTGCCTGATCGCCTTCAGCTTTGTCTTCTTCAAGTTCATCAGCCGCGAGGAGGGCCTGTGATGCGCAAAGGGTATATCACCGGCCCCGTTCTGGGCGCGCTGTGGATGTTGGTGATCGCCACCACCATCGCGGTCACGATGTCTTTCGCCACCGGCGCGGCGTTTCGCCCACAAGTTCTGCTGAGCCTGATCTGGGGCGCAGTGGCCGGGCTGGTCTATGTCCGCTTTCCCGCCCGCCACGCCCCGGCGCGTCTGGGTGTTGCGGCTTGGCTGGGCCTGTCCTGCCTGACCGGTTTTGGCCCGGTTCTGATCGGATCGGATACGACGCTGCTGGCGCTGCTGGTGACGGTGATCTCGGTGGCTGCGGTGATGCATGTGTCACTGGCCGCGATCCTCAAGGAATTGCCGTTTGGCGAACTCACCCGCCACGAATACGAAGACGCGGTGATCCGGTTCTGCACAGGGTTCGGCTATATCTTCTTCACCGCCATCGTCATCATCCCCTTCTATGTGATGGTGATGACCAGCCTGAAATCGCAGCAGGCGCTGTTGCAGAACCCGCTGGATTTCTCGGTTGATCTGAGCCAGGGCGCGGCGTTGTTCCGCAGCTACACGGAACTGTTCCGGGATTTCAATTTCGGCAGCTACCTGTGGACGTCTTTCTATGTCTCGGTCCTGACCGTGTTCATCACCCTGCTGTTCAGCGTCCCCGGCGCCTATGCGGTGGCGCGGTTCCGGTTTCAGGGGCAAAAGGCGTTCTCACGCTCGGTTCTGCTGATCTACATGGTGCCGATGATCGTGCTGGCGCTGCCGATCTATATCGCGTTCTCGCTGACGGGTCTGCGCAACTCGATCCTTGGCATCGTGATGATCTACCCGGTCACCACGATCCCGGTCGCGCTCTACATGCTGCAGGGATACTTCCGCGGTCTGCCGACCGAGGTTGAAGAGGCCGGTCTGATGGATGGCCTGTCACGTCTGGCGGTGATCTGGAAGATCACCCTGCCGCTCAGCCTGCCGGCGCTGGCGTCGGTGTCGCTCTATGTCTTCATGATCGCGTGGAACGAATTCCTGCTGGCCTTCATGCTGCTGGATGACCCGTCGAAATTCACCCTGACCCGAGGTGTCACAATGCTGAACTCCTCGGAAATCCCCCGCCAACACCTGATGGCCGGTGCGGTGATTGCCACCGTTCCGATCATGGCCCTGTTCCTGGGGCTTGAACGTTTCATGACCAAGGGCCTGACGGCTGGCTCGGTCAAAGGATGACAGACATGAACTACTATACGACGCCGAGTGAATCGGCCCGCAACATCCTGATCGCCAAT
This sequence comes from Ruegeria sp. AB10, assembly GCF_056542745.1. Taxonomy (NCBI): domain Bacteria; kingdom Pseudomonadati; phylum Pseudomonadota; class Alphaproteobacteria; order Rhodobacterales; family Roseobacteraceae; genus Ruegeria; species Ruegeria sp. AB10. The sequence continues at coordinate 189,661 of NZ_JBQGAI010000003.1, forward strand.
GACCGGGGCGGCTATACGATCCCGACCAGTGGCCTTTATCCCTATCAGTGGAACTGGGACAGCGCGGTCGCGGCGCTGGGCTTTGCCGAATTCGACATCGACCGCGCCTGGGTCGAGCTTGAGACGTTGTTTTCGGGCCAGTGGGACGACGGCATGGTGCCCCATATCCTGTTCCATAAGCCCGATCCGGGGTATTTTCCCGGACCGGAGGTCTGGGGTGGCACCGGGCCGATTGCATCCTCGGGCATAACCCAGCCGCCGCTGGCCGCCACCATGGCACGGCGGGTCTGGGACAAGGACCGCGTGGTAGGTGAGGCCCGCCTCCGCGCCCTGTTCCCAGCCATGCTGGCCTGGCACCGCTGGTTCATGAAATGGCGCCTGGACGAACATGGCGCTGTCTGCACAACCCATCCCTGGGAGGCCGGACGTGACAATGCGCCGGACTGGGATGGTACGATGGCGGGGATCGATGCCTCGGATGTGGGCGAATATCAGCGCCGCGACACCAGCCATGTGAACAGCGCCGACCGGCCCACCAAATACGACTATGACCGCTATATCAAACTGGTGCAGATCGGGAATGAGGTCGGTTGGGATCAGCAGCAATTGCTGGACCTCAACCCGTTCCGCGTCGCCGACCCGACCATGAGTTTCACCACTCTGCGCGCCGCCCGCGATCTGCTGGCGATCAGTCAGGAACTTGGCATCGAAGCTGAGGGTCTCAGCGCTGATGTAGCCCGGCTTGAGGCGGGCGCGCGGTCGCTGTGGAACGAGGCGCTGGGCGCCTTTGACGCCCGTGATGCGCATACGGGTGAATGGGCCGAAAGTGTCTCTAACGCGAGCTATTTGTGCTGGTTTGGAGGTATTGACTCCCCGCAGATGCTGGACCGCGTGAAAACCGTTCTGACCACCGTGCCGCATCCTATTCCCAGCTATGATCCGAACATGCCCAAGTTTGATGAGCGCCGCTATTGGCGCGGGCCGACCTGGGCGTTCATGAACATGCTGGCCGGGTTCGGACTGGCGGAAATGGGCCACGGCGTCGAAGCAGAAACCCTGCGCCTGAAAACCGCGCGTCTGATCGCGGGTCACGGCTTTGCCGAATATTACGATCCGATCACCGGCAGCCCGGCCGGGGGCAACTCATTCACTTGGACAGCCGCCGTCTGGCTGCATTGGGCAGGGAGGAACTGATGGGCAGCATCGAGCTTAAATCCGTCGAAAAATGGTTCGGCGAAGTGCAGGTGATCAAAGGCATCGACCTGCAGATCGAAGAGGGTGAGTTCGTCGTCTTCGTCGGCCCCTCGGGCTGTGGCAAATCCACCCTGTTGCGGATGATCGGCGGGCTCGAAGATATCTCGCGCGGGTCGCTTCTGATCAACGGGAAGGATGTCACCGATCATCCGCCCTCGAAACGCGGGCTGACCATGGTGTTCCAGTCCTATGCTCTGTACCCTCACCTGACGGTGGCCGAGAATATGGGCTTTTCGCTGAAGGTGGCGGGTGTCCCGAAGGCCGAGATCGCCGAGCGTGTGGGCAAGGCCGCTGAGGTGCTCAAGCTGGAACCTTATCTGGAACGTCGCCCCAAGGACCTGTCCGGCGGGCAGCGTCAGCGTGTGGCCATCGGGCGGTCCATCGTGCGCGACCCCACCGCATTCCTGTTCGATGAGCCCCTGTCCAACCTCGACGCCGCCCTGCGGGTCGAGATGCGGTACGAGATCGCCAAGCTGCACCAGAGCCTCAACCGCACCATGATCTATGTGACCCACGATCAGGTCGAGGCGATGACATTGGCCGACCGCATCGTCGTGCTGGAGTTCGGCAAGATCGCACAGGTCGGTACGCCTCGTGAGTTATACGAACGCCCGGCCAACTTGTTCGTGGCGCAGTTCATCGGCAGCCCGAAGATGAACGTCATTCCCTGCACCGTGTCAGGTGACCAGTTCCAGTTGGAAAACGGCGGCAGCGGTCCGTTTAACCGCACTGGCACGGCCACGATGCTGGGCATTCGCCCGGAACATATCAGCGTGGTCGATCCCGGCGCGGGTCACAGCGACGGGCTGGTCGAGGTGGTCGAATACCTGGGCGCTGATATGTTCGTCATCGTCGATTGCGGCACCGAGGAGAAAGTCACCGTCCGCCTTGGCGGCGATACCGAGATCAAGGCTGGTGCAAAGATTGGCCTGCATTTCGCGCCGGAGAAGCTGCAGTTTTTTGATAGGGAGGGGCAGGCGTTGTAGGTCGTCGGGGCAGGGACCTTGGATCATACGGGCCTGAATAGGGCCCAACAGGCAGGGCATTTCTGCAATATCCCGGAAGCTCAAGCTTATAGAGGTACCACCTGCGCAACAGCACGTGGCGTTTTGAGACACACGCCCATTTTCCGGGAGCAACGGTCAAAAGCCGGTCCGAGGTCCGAATTGGAAAGTGACGGTCTCCGAGGTCGACAACCACCAACCTTTTACTTGCATCGGCACCTGGCACATGGATCACGCTGATCACGTCAACCTTGCGGTACTCAACCGCCAGAACCAACCCTTCGAGCAAAAGGACCAGAATAAGGAAAAGCGCCACGATAGCCGAACCTTCAGCGACGCGTATCAAAGTCAGTTTGGCGTTTTCTTTTCTGGTAAAAAATTTCAAATCGCCGAACACAATGAAATTCCACAACTAAGTTCGGTCAGTAGGCCAGAGCAATCTGGCAAAACTAAGGTGCTGAAAAACTGTGGACAGCCGGTTGAAGCAATTTCGTTTTTTAGGTTTGCGAGATACAACTTGCCGAAACAAAAAAAACCCGCTGGGGACACAGCGGGGTTTCTAATTGTCTTAGTCGACCTCAGCCCTTTTTCAGAACCTCACGGCCCAGCAATTCGGCGATCTGGACGGCGTTCAGGGCGGCACCTTTGCGCAGGTTGTCCGAGACGCACCACAGGTTGATGCCGTTCTCAACGGTCGAGTCCTGACGGATGCGGCTGATGAACGTGGCGAAATCGCCCGCGCATTCGATCGGCGAGACGTAGCCGCCGGGCTCGCGCTTGTCGATCACCATGATGCCCGGTGCTTCGCGCAGGATGTCGCGGGCTTCGTCTTCGTCCAGGAATTCCTCGAACTCGATGTTCACGGCCTCGGAATGGCCGACGAAGACCGGAACGCGGACGCAGGTGGCCGTGACCTTGATCGACGGGTCGACGATCTTTTTGGTCTCGACAACCATCTTCCATTCTTCCTTGGTCGAGCCGTCTTCCATGAAGACGTCGATCTGCGGAATGACGTTAAAGGCGATCTGCTTCTGGAACTTCTTCGGTTCAACCTCGGTGGTGGGGTTGTAGACCGCTTTGGTCTGATCCCACAGCTCGTCCATGCCGTCTTTGCCAGCGCCGGACACTGACTGATAGGTCGACACGACAACGCGCTTGATCTTGGCGCGGTCATGCAGCGGTTTCAGCGCGACAACCATCTGCGCGGTCGAGCAGTTGGGGTTGGCGATGATGTTCTTGTTTTTATAGTCGTGAATCGCCTGCGGGTTACATTCCGGCACGATCAGCGGAATCTCCGGATCATAGCGATAGAGCGACGAGTTATCGATCACCACGCAGCCAGCTGCCGCCGCCTTGGGGGCGTAGACCTTGGTTGCGTCCGAGCCGATGGCGAACAGCGCCATGTCCCAGCCGGTGAAATCGAAGGTGTCGATGTCCTGGGTGGTCAGTGTCTTGTCGCCAAAGCTTACTTCGGTACCCAGCGAACGACGGCTTGCCAGGGCGGCAAGTTCATCGACCGGGAACTGGCGTTCCGCCAGGATGTTCAGCATTTCGCGGCCCACGTTACCCGTGGCGCCGGCGACAACGACGCGATAGCCCATTTCATGTCTCCAAAGTTAAGGACGCGCGTTCATAGCCGCGTTGCAGCGAAGAAAAAAGGGTTTTCGGGGTATATTTGCCGCGATGACACCGATTTTACGCGGCAAATGGCGTCAGGTGTCGTTCAGAAGCCTCTCGTAGAGCGCCACAAGGGTCCTGGCCTCGCCATTGATGTCGAAATTCTGCTCGACATGGGTGCGGGCGGCGACGCCGGATTGCGTCAGGGAATCGCGGTCGCTCAGCATTTCGGCGGCGGCATCGGCCAGGGCGGGGATATCACCGGGCTCCACCACGCGGCCCAGCGACAGGTCGGTGACAATCTCGGAAAACGCGCCCACATCGGTGGCCACGACCGGTACGCCGCAGGCCATTGCTTCCAATGGGGTGAGGCCGAACCCTTCCCACCGTTGCGGGGCAATGAACAGGTCCAGCACCTGATACCATTCGGCGATCTGGTCGACGGTGACCTCGGGCATGAACAGGATGCGGTCGGACAGGCCTGCTTTGGCAACCTTGTCTTTCAGCTCGGCCAAAAATCCGGTGTGCTTCTCGGTGGCGCGGCCCATGACGATGCCGTGCACGTCGTCGAAGCGCCCGCACAGATCGATCATCGCATCAACAAAGGCGTCGGTGCCTTTCTGGTGGCGAATGCGGCCATAGCAGCCCAGCAAAAGACCATCGGGCAGACCCAGTCGCGACCGAACGGCCGCCTTGTCCTCGGGCGGGGCGAAATCCTGCAGGTTGATGCCATGCATGATCACCTGCGCGTCCCGCTCCAGATATCCGGCGGTTTTACGCGAGGTGGCGACCACGGCATCCATCTTGTCGATCAGCCATTTGGTATAGCCAGTGTGCGCGCGCTGCGAGGCGCTGGTGAACAGCAGTTTCAACCGCAGCCGCAGGATGTTGCGCAGGAACAGGCCCAGCAGCATCTCGGTATTGCGGCGAGCGTGCCAGACGCGCAGGGTTTTTCGCGACAGAAAGGGCAGGCGGCCCAGCGGGATATGCGGGATGTCCGACGGCAGGCCCGGCCCGGTCGCGGCGATGTCGATCCATTGCACCTGCAAAGGCACCAGCCGGGCAATCGTCGCGGTCACGCCCGAAAGCCGGCGTTTGAGATTGGGGGCAATGACGCGCGGGTCGGACATGGGCTCTCCTGACGGTTACAGCATCAGTCGACGCTGTCGCGGCTGAATAGATAGATCACGCAGCCAATGGCAAGCGTGACCGCAAAAAAGCCGAATATCGCTGTGTAGGGCGCAGTCGGGCTGATGTCCACCGTGGCCGCATGGATGCGCCCCGTGACGAATTGCGCAATGCCAACACCGCCAATGCCAAACAGGTTCAACAGCGTCATGCCGCGCCCGACCAGATGCGGAGCCACAAAAGCCCGGCCATGCGCCATGATGACCGGAAAACTGGCCCCCATGAAGCCGATCACGGCCATCAGCACCACCGATAGCCAGACCGCGTTGTCGATCCAAAGACACAGCAGCACCAGCGCCGCCGTGCCCAGCGCATTGCCGCCGAAGATCACCCATTTCCGCGTCCCCAGCATCCGGTCGAGCGGGCCATAGGCAAAGGTCCCGGCAATCATTGCCGCCCCCATGATCAGGGTCGCGGTGCCGATCTGGGTGGTGCTGAGGGCGAAGATATCGCTCAGATACGGCCCTGCCCACAATCCTCGCGTGGCTGCCGCAGGTGCATAGGCCACCAGCATCAGTGGCAGGATCGCCCAAAGCGCAGGCTCTTTCAGCAAGTCCAGCACAGATCCCCGGTGCTCGGTCTCAACCCGTTTTGGATCCTGCACGGTGATCCAGATGCCCAGCGCAATAGCCCCCGAGAACAGCGCCAGCACCCACATCGTCGCGCGCCATCCCATCAGTTCGACCGCCAGCGCGGTCGGGTAAGAGGCCACCAGATTGCCCACCGATCCAACCCCCAGCATCAACGCCGCCAGCGTCGCAAACCGCGCGGGCGGGTATTCTCGTGCAAAGATGTAATATGATGCCATCAGCACCGGAGAGCACCCGACCCCGATCAGCCCCATGGCAATGGCGACATGAAACGGCGTGCTGGCCACAGCAAACAGCGCCGCGCCGCCCGCGCCTCCGATCAGCAACAGCGCGGCGGCCGTCAGGCGCGGCCCGATCTGATCCAGCGCCCAGCCCACCGGCAGCTGCATCGCCGCAAAGACCAGAAACCAAAGCCCCGAGGCAAAGGCCAGATCCTCGGGCGTGGCGCCGATATCGCGGCCCAGATCGACGCTGAGCACCGCCAGAAAGGCGCGAAAGAACTGGCTGAGCACATAGCCCAGGCACAAGACCACCAGACCTGCCTTCATGAACTGCCCTTCCGCCCCAAGTTGTGCTGAAATGCTTGGCACGTCCCGGTGCGCCACACAAGCTTGTGTGCTATACTGTTTTCACCGGACAGCGTTCACATTCGGGCTATCTATTGCGATACCCATCACCCCGAGGTGCCGATGAAAGACGCACAGGCCGCCTTTTATGACAGCCTTCCCCGACAGAGGGACTTCACCAGCCTGGCGCAGCCAGCGCGGTTTACACCCGTGCCGGGTGACTGGGCGCTGGGCGTGGCTGATATCGTCGATTCCACCGGTGAGATTGCACAGGGCCGCTATAAAACCGTCAACATGGTGGGCGCGGCGGTGATCTCGGCCATGATCAACGCGCTGAAAGGGCAGGAGTTTCCCTATGTCTTCGGCGGTGATGGCGCTGGCTTCGCCATCCCCGCAAGCGCCGTGGACACCGCCCGCACAGTGCTGTCCGAGCTGCGGCGCTGGGCGGACGAAGAGTTCTCGATCGCGCTGCGCGGCGCATTGGTGCCGGTCTCCGAAATCCGTTCGGCGGGCCGGGATTTGCGGGTGGCGCGCTATGCGCCCTCGGACGGGGTGGACTACGCCATGTTCTCGGGCGGGGGTCTGGTCTGGGCCGAAGCGCAGATGAAATCCGGCGCGTTCGAGGTGCCACCTGCCGAGCCGGGCGCGCTGCCCGATCTGTCCGGCCTGTCCTGCCGCTGGTCCAACAGCAAGGCACGTCATGGTCAGATCGTCTCGTTGGTGATCCAGCCGACGCAGAAAGCGACCGAGAGCGATTTTGCCGATCTGGCGCGGTCGGTTCTGACCGCCTCGGAACGGCTGGAACGCGCAGGCCACCCGGTGCCGGAAAACGGCCCGCCGATCAGCTGGCCGCCGCCGGATGTCGAGCTGGACGCCCGTGTCTCGCGCGCAGGGCGCAACCTGCTGGGGCAAAGGATAAAGCTGCTGGGGCAAAACCTGCTGATCTCGCTGTTGTTCAAAACCGGCAAGCGGTTGGGCGATTTCGATCCCGGTCACTACAAACACATGGTCAGTCGCAACGCTGATTTCCGCAAGTTCGATGACGGGCTGAAGATGACGCTGGATTGCGACCCGGCCACGCTGAAGCAAATCAGGATCATGCTGGAACAGGCGCGCGAACAGGGCAAGGTCCGCTATGGGCTGCACGCACAGGATGAGGCGATGATGACCTGCTTTGTGCCTTCGGCCATGCGGGACGACCATGTGCATTTCGTCGATGGCGCTTCGGGGGGATACGCACAGGCCGCCGCCGCGATGCAGGGTTAGGGCGTTATTTTGCCTTCCATTTTGCCGACAACGCCCGCGCGGCTTGCGCTAGCAGCATCACGTCGATCCCTACCGCCAGAAACTGGGCACCCATGTCCAGATAGATCTGGTTTGCCTCGTCATTGGTGCCCAGAATGCCGGGCGCTTTCCCTGCCGCTTTGATCCGGGTGATGGCATCGGCGATGGTGGCGCGCACCTCGGGGGCGGCGCTGTTGCCCTGAAAGCCCATATCGGTGGACAGGTCCGCAGGGCCGATGAACACGCCATCGACGCCCTCGACCTGCAGAATATCATCCAGCGCCGCCATTCCGGCGCGGTTTTCCACCTGCACCAACAGGCAAATCTGCTCGTCCGCGGTCTGAATGTAATCCGAGACTGATCCATACCCCGTGGCCCGCGCAGCCCCGGCACCGACACCGCGCATCCCTTCGGGCGGATAGCGGCAGGCCCGCACCAGTTCACGTGCTTGTTCGGCGCTGTTGACCATCGGCACCAGAACGGTTTGTGCGCCGATATCCAGCACCATCTTGATCAATGCCGTATCGCCCACCGGCACGCGCACCACCGGGTGCGAGGGGCTGGCGGCCAGCGCCATCAACTGATCCCGCAGCGAACGGATGTCATTCGGCGCGTGTTCCCCGTCGATCACCAGCCAGTCGAACCCGGCGGTGCCCATGATTTCGGCCGCGACGGGTTCGGCAAAGCTGCTCCAGCAACCGATCAGGCGATCACCGTTTGTTAGAGCCTTTTTGAACGTGTTTGTGGGCGCAGCCATTTGGGAACCTCTATGACAGGGAGCGGGCGATTTCGGTGATGACATCATAGGCCATGCGAACGTCATCCTCGGTGGTTTCGAACTGACCGGCCTGAAAGCGGATCACCAGATCGCCATCGACGCGGGTTTGGGTCAGATAGATGCGGCCATCATCGTTGATCGCATTGACCAGGCGCAAGTTCAGATCGTCCAGATCGGTTTGCCCTGCAGGCGTGTAGCGGAAGGTCCATAGCGACCACATCGGCGGGGTGACAATCTGGAAATCCGGCGCGGCCGCCAGCCGGTCATGCAGGTCCACGGACCAGTTCACATGGTTGCGCAGCCGTTCGCGCAGCCCCTCCAGCCCATAGGCGCGCAGCACGAACCACAGTTTCAGCGCCCGGAACCGGCGGCCCAGAGGCACCGACCATTCCGAATAGTTGATGATCCCGTCCTTGCCGTGCGTCTTGAGGTATTCGGGGCTGATCGCCAGCGTCTGTACCAGATCGTCGGGGTTTTTCAGGAAATGCGCGCAGCAGTCGAACTGCACGCCCAGCCATTTATGCGGGTTGAACACGATGCTGTCGGCCTGCGCGATCCCTGGCCAATAGTGACGGTATTCCGGACAGATCATCGCCGACCCGGCCCAGGCCGCGTCTACATGGGAATACAGCCCGTATTTCTGCGCGATCTTCAGACATTCATCCACCGGATCGGTTGCCCCGGTACCGGTTCCCCCGACACACAGAATGACGCCCGCGGGCTGTAAATTAGAGTCTAAATCAGCTTGAATCGCCGTTTCCAGCCCCTCGGGGTCCATGCCGCGCCAGTCGCCTTTGATCGGGATACGCACCAGATTATCCTGCCCGATCCCCGCCACCCAGATGGCGCGATCCACCGAGGTGTGCACCTCGGCCGAGCAATAGATGCGCAGCGGCTTCTGTCCGAACAGCCCCTGCTGGTTGCCCTGCCAGTTCAATGCCTTTTCCCGCATGGTCAACACCGCCGCCAGCGTCGCCGACGAGGCGGAGTCCTGTATAACGCCAGCAAACCCTTCGGGCAGGTCCAGCGCCTGACGCAGCCAGTCCATCATCCGCGTTTCCATCTCGGTCGCCGCGGGCGAGGTCTGCCACAACATGCATTGCGGTGCGATGGCGCTGGTCAGAAACTCGGCCAGAACCGACGGGGGCGACGTGTTCGCATTGAAATAGGCAAAAAACCGGGGGTGCTGCCAATGGGTGATACCGGGCATCACGATATCTTCGAAATCGCGAAAGATATCCTCCATCGCCTGCGCCTGTTCCGGTGGATGGGCGGGCAGGGCGTCCAGAATCTCACCCGGCTCGGTCCGGGCACGCACGGGTTTGTCGCCCACGGTCAGGTGGTAATCCTGCGCCCATTCGGATATTTTCTTACCCCAGTCGGTGAACTCGTCCCACTTCATGCCAAACCTCGGATATCTGTCAGGCCCGGGTTTTCCCCGAGCTGAATTTCTTCATTGTGCCAGTCATGGCTATTCAGCGCCAAAGGTCAATATTAATTGCTATGTTTACTAAATTTGAATTGCATTGGCCCAAAGCGCGCCAACTCGAAAGACTCTAATAAGGGCAACAGGTAACATTACAACGAGGAATAGACTGGCCCGTTGCAGTATCGTGTGAATTCGGTGAAAATTCCTTATGACCAATGAAGTACCATTGACGTCACGTTCGTTGCCCATTGCACTTCTTCGGGCCAGGGAACGGGTCATGGGACCCATTCGCAAGATGCTGGCGAATGCCGGTGTAACCGAACAGCAATGGCGCGTGTTGCGCGTTCTGGACGAGGAAGGCCCGCAAGAGCCGACCCATATCGCGGACCGGGCGTGTCTGCTGTTGCCCAGCCTCACCCGCATTCTGCAAAAGCTTGAGGCCAAGGGGTTGATCGTCAGGGAAACCCACCCCGGCGACAAGCGCAGGCAGATCGTCGACATCTCGGCCAGGGGAAAGCAGATTATCCATGACAACATTCAGGTGACCATTCATCTGGCCGAGGATTTGCGCACCAAGCTGGGCCCGGACCGGCATGAGGCGCTGCTGGATCTGCTGACTGAACTGCGCAACCTGGAAACGTGACACCCCACAATCGAACCCCGCCGGAGGTAGGCATTCTCTCCGGCGGGGTGGCCAGACATGTACTGGATTATGGGCCTGGCCCGAGGCCGGTTGCGCCGGATAGGTCCCGACGGTCCGGCCTGCGCTTCAGAAAACGTGCCGGTTCGAAATAAACCGGCTCTCTGGCGCAAAGTCTTTGGGGGTAAAGTCTTTGGCCGTAGTTCTCCGAAGTATTCGCATCCGATAAAACCGCTTGGTTCGCGGGCTTACGGGATGTCTTCACGTCCAGACGGATGCATGTTTACCCGTCGTACTTGCGAGCGGTGGCCAGAGCGCGCCGAACCCCGATTTACCGGCGCCTTTCGCTCTGCCATTGCTCAATTTAGAACTGTTGCGGTGTTTTCCAAGGCTGGGCGTCCGGATTGTGATCGGGCCGTGTTCGGGTTTTTGCGATTCTTGCGGCATGTTACCGGATCGTTGCGGTACCGGGTGCCTTGTACCGCCCGATTGCGGCACTAAGATGCGGGCTGGCTGAAACAAAAGGGGGCCGCGATGCCAGACACTGTGTTTTCTTTACCCGAGCCGGTTACGATTCCGGTTCAGGGGCAGCAGGCGGCGTATCCGGTGGGGCGGATTTTCTGTGTCGGCCGCAACTATGCAGCACACGCGGCCGAAATGGGGCACGAGGTTGATCGTGAGGCTCCGTTTTATTTCACCAAATCCGCGCCAAACGCGGTCCTGAGTGGGGCAACCGTGCCGTATCCGCCGGGTACCGGGGATTTTCATCACGAGATGGAACTGGCTGTGGCCATCGGCAAACCCGCCTTCCGCGCCACCCGCGCGCAGGCCTGGGACGCGGTCTACGCCTATGGCTGTGCGCTGGACATGACCCGCCGCGATCTGCAGATCCGCGAGCGCAACAAGCAGCGCCCCTGGGATCTGGGCAAGGATCTGGAGGCCGGAGCTGTTTTTGCGCCGCTGACCCGTGCCGCTGACTGGTCGCTGACGGATGACACCCGCATTCATCTGAGCGTGAATGGCGAAATCCGTCAGGATGCAACGCTGAATGAGTTGATCTGGAAGATTGACGAGATCATTAGCCATCTGTCTGGCTATTACCACCTGCGGCCCGGAGACCTGATCCTGACCGGCACGCCCGCCGGTGTCGGCCCGGTGCAGGCCGGGGACGTGATCGAGGGCGGCATTGATGGGCTGCAGCCGATCCAATTGACGCTGGCAGACTCGGAATAGACCCTATTTGGGGTCTTTCAGCCAGTCTTTCGCAAATTCCACACCGTCCAGCCCGGCAAAACGACGGACCCGATCCAGTTCCGATTGCAGTCGCCGGGTTCGGGCCTCGGACCAGCGCACGGACCGTTCCGGCCACAGCGCGCTGACTTGCAGGACGCCCCGATCGCGCTGGGCCTTCATGTCGATGCGGCCGATAAACCGGTCGCCCTCCAACAGGGGAAAGACGTAATAGCCATAGATGCGTTTGGCGGCAGGGACGAAAACCTCGATCCGATAGTGGAAGCCGAACAGCCGCTCGGCCCGGTTGCGATCGCGCAGCATCGGGTCAAACGGGCTGAGCACCCGGATGCGCCCCGGCGGTGCGGGCAGGTCAGCGGTGGCAAGGCCGGGCCGGGCCAGCAATTTCCGCACTTGCCCATTGGCACAGGTGACTTCTATTTCCTCCAAAAACCCCTGTGTTAGACCCTTTTCGCACCACTTCTTCGCCTCGGCCACACTCACCGTATCCCAGAAGGCCGCCAGCTCTCCGGAGGTGGCAAAGCCCAGCCTGTCCAACGCGGCATTGCACAGCCAGTTCACGGTTGCCTCGGCGTCGCAGGTCATATTGCCCGGACACAGATGGGTGTCGATCACCCGCTCGGTCAGGTCATAACGTTTCTGAAACCCGCTGCGGCCAACCACCGTCAGCGCACCCGACCGCCACAGGAATTCCAGCGCGGTTTTGGAGGGATGCCAGTCCCACCAGCCGCCGGACCCTTTCTTTTCATCCTTGCCCACATCTGAAGAAGACACCGGCCCATGGTCGCGAATATGCTGAAGGACGGATGCAAATCGCTGTTCGAACCCGTCCCGACGCCAGTTTTTCCAGCGGGATTTCAGCAGATCGGCATCCCGCTGAAATCGTAAGTGCCAGTGCGGGTAGAATTCCATCGGAATGACCGCGGCGTCATGAGTCCAATGCTCGAACAGCGCCTTGTCGCGCTCGTACAGACGTTTGAGGTTTTTCGCGCGATAGGACGGTCGGCGCGAAAACAGGATCAAGTCATGGGCGCGGGCGACCGTGTTGATGCTGTCCAGTTGCACAAACCCCAGCCGATGGATCAGATCCAGCAGGTCAGCCCCTTTGGACCCGCCCACGGGCTGCTCGGCCAGCGCATGGCGGTCCATGAACAACGCACGGGCCGTCTTGTTGTCCAGCCGTTGTAGTGCCACTGGTTCAGCGCCGTTTCAGCGTATCGCCATAGCTGATCTTGGGGGTCAGGGTGACGCGGGTGTCGATCTCGGCTTCCGGTTCGGCCAGTTGTCCGGCGATGATTTCGGCCGCCTTGCGTCCGATTTCCAACCGGCAGGCATCCATCGTGGCCAGTTTGCGGGGCAGGCCCTGTAGCAGCTCAACATTGTTGAACCCGGCCAGACCGATCTGCCCCGGCACGTCGATGCCTTGTTCCAGCAGATACAGCAACCCGCCAGCACCAATCATGTCATTGGAATAATACAGGAAATCCAGATCGGGTGAGCGTTCCATCATGGCCTGCGTCATCTCGCGCCCCTTGGCCAGGGCCGAGCCGCCGGAATAGAACTCGCGATCCTCGATCTCGACACCATTTTTGCCCAGCACCTCGGTGAAGCCTTCGAACCGTTTCCGAGCGCGGTGGTCCAACGGCATCTTGGTGCCCATGAAGCCGATATGTTCGTAACCCGCCTTCAGGATCGCCTCGGCCATCTCGCGCCCGGCGCGCCGGTGCGAGATGCCGACCATTGCGTCCACGGGCTTGCCATCGGTATCCATGATCTCAACCACCGGAATACCGGCGGAATCCAGCATGGCGCGGGCGGCCTCGGAATGTTCCAGCCCGGCAATGATCACGCCCGAAGGCCGCCACGAGAGCATCTCGTACAGAACTTTTTCTTCCTTCTCGGGCAGGTAGTCGGTGACGCCGACCACGGGCTGCAACTCGGTGTCTTCCAGCACCTGATTGATGCCGGTCAGAACCTCGGGGAACACCATGTTCGACAAGGACGGGATGATCACCGCGACCAGGTTGACCCGGCTTGAGGCAAGCGCGCCGGCGATCTTGTTGGGCACGTATCCCAGCTCTTTCGCGGCGGCCAGAACGCGGGTGCGGGTGGCGTCGGACACGTCGCCCCGGTTTCTCAGAACCCGGCTTACCGTCATCTCGGATACTCCGGACGCTTCCGAGACATCACGAAGGGTAAGCGGGCGTTTTGTTTCTGTTGTCACGGAGAGCACCTGCGCAGTTGTTTTGCCCGATGGTAGCGTGAACAGGACGCGTTTTACAACTGTTGTGCAAAACTCATGACAACCGAAAAAAACCGCGTTACAGAGGGCCTTGCGCGGCCCCGTGGCTCAACTGGATAGAGCAGCCCCCTCCTAAGGGGCAGGTTGCAGGTTCGAATCCTGCCGGGGTCGCCAATTTCTATAACCCCTTATTTTATTGACGATATATCGTACGTGGTGTTACGGGTGTGGTGGATTTACACCACGGTTTTACACTACGAATGAGCAGGCCATGAGCAATGATAGGAACCTTGAGCAGCCACGTGGACCCGGTACGGCATGGCGGTTTCGCATGTCTACGCCCAAAGTTTTAAAGGGAACCACAGACCCAGAGACGGGAAAGCCATTCGGTCGTAACATCATCAGAAGCTTAGGAGGTGTTAAGCACAAGGCTACGGCACGTAAGTTGCGCGATGTGGAATTGAGTAAGGTTCGAGAATTAGAGCTGCAGGCGCTGGGTAGGAACCGTTATAGCCTTGCTGCTGCAGACCGATGGGGTGAAGCCATGGCGGACCCGGACACAGATACTGCGATTTTGGCGCGTGATGTGTTCTATGATGAGGTCGAGAGAGCGCCCAGCGCAGTGCGAGATGCGTTCGGTAAACGGGGTATGGCCAAATCCAAACCACTGGCTGAGATGGTTGAGACATACATTGAAGCCAGAGCGCCGGGGAATGCTTCAGGTTACAAACCACTGAGGGGTTCGACGATCAACGATTTCCGAACTTCGGTTCGCTATCTGGTCGACTTTTTTGGCGGAGATATATCCAGCCTCCATATGGACGACGTGGCAGACGTCGAGGCAGTGGCCTTCAGGGAATACCTAGGGGGCATCGTATCAGACCGGACAGAGCAGCCACTAGCAGGTGCAACTATCCAGAAATACATGACACAGCTTCGCACGCTTTGGGCGTGGGTGGTTGAAACCAAGGCCACAAGCAAACCCTCAGTTGAACCCTTCACACTGCCCAAAGGGGTTTCCAGAGTGGCTGCGAAGCCGAAGAAAGAAAGGGCGATCTACAAGTCAGAACAAACAAGAGCCTTATTCGAAGCGCAGCCAAAAGACACACCCATAGGCGCACTAATGCGGCTCGGGCTGGTTCTTGGCGCGCGTATATCAGAACTGGTACGGGTCACGGTTCAGGACGTAGATGCCGATGGCGCTGGGCTAAAGATCATCGTTGGCAAAAGCGAAAATGCTAAGCGATGGACGCCAATTCCTGATGAGCTTCAAGAAACAGTAGTGATGCTGCGCGACGAGGCTGAGGATAGAGGCGGTGTCAATGAGCGACTTCTGGGCGCGTTCAGTCTGGACAAGCGAACCGGCAACAGTAAGCAGGCCAGTCAGGCTTATAGCCGCCTTAGAGATGAGGTTCTGGGCCGTCCCGAAGGTAATGTAATGCTGGACTTTCATTCTTTCAGGCACACATGGCGGACTATCGCGCACAGGGCGGGTGTTGATGACAAGGATATTGGGCAACTAGGAGGCTGGACTAAGGATGAGCGCAGAGCCAGCGAGATTTACAATCACGGGCTGGGCCGCGATGGATTGCGTAAAGTGCAGCGCAATATAGTGAGTAAGATGCGCGCTGACGGGTACCTTAAGTGGCTTTAGGTTTATACATACAAGACTTTGATACAACGCATGGATGGGCAAAGCGAAGTCGTAGGGTGAACTAAAGGTTGAGGAACCAAGGTTTGGGTCAGTCGATAAAAACTTAGCTAAATCGACTAGCCCTTTTCTTGCGGCAAGAAGTGCCTCAAGGGAGCTATTAATTTCACCGTATACGTGCTGAATTTTGGAGCATTGTGCGTTGTGGAGCCTGTTAATCGGCATTGGCTTGCTCACCCCTTATTGCACACTTTAAATTCGGCTTGTTGGGGAATGGTCGCTAAAGCCAATTTCACAAACAAAAAAACCTCTTCGCGAAAAGCTTCGCCATGTGTAACCTAGAGTTGCGATAAGTCGCGAAACACACCCATTTGAGGAGAAAGATATTATGGCCGATGAAGAAGAAGTTGTAACAAACGAACCGGAGGCAATGGAATTCGACATTGATGGTGCGAAACGTACATGCACTATCACAAGTGTGAAAAAGAAGGGTCAATATTACTACGCCTACGCGACCTGCGGTGATGGTAGAAAAGTTTCTGCCTATTCTTCGAACATAAATGTTGCGAAAACACTAGCTTGCAACAAGTGCGGCTAGAGTTAGCTACTAGGGAACCAGCGGGCACGCCATTTTATTTATTTGGCTTTCGCGGTTCCCAACAAAAAACTTTCCTCATCCTAGATCAGCAATAGCCAAGTGAAAAATGCGACACGAAGACGAAGAGACCATTGATATTGGATCATTCCCTAAGGCCGTCGGCATCAGATACGAAGAGAAAGACCTCTTCGCACTTAGGGATAGAACTTACCAAAACGAAGAATTCCTGTTCACCATTTGGTCATTTAAACCTTCACAAGTCTGCAGCGGAGACGGCATCGAGAAACCGCTAGCTATACAATACATTCGTGGCATACGTCCCGGCCCCACTTGTCCCAATGGTCAAAGGCTAATCGTAATTCGCTACGTCTGGTCCCTCTGACTGACCAGATGAGCGAGTGGCCTCGAACATTGGTTTCACGTGGATACCTATGATGCGCGTACTCCCTTACGAAGATTGGCTAATCTCTAATAGTAATAATACGCCCTTGAGTATGATGAACCGAAGTACTGATTTAGGCGAAGGTCAAGCATCAATCCCCACTGCCGATCAGGCGATGAAGAAGCAGTAAGTCCAGAACTAAAACGTCATCGCATTCGATAGTTTCGTTTTGGCAACTTCCAGTATTTTGGCGAAAAAATCTGAGTGCAAGAGACATGGGGTTAGTGTCGCGCATATCCCCCGTGGCGGTAATGGTCGGCAAGAAGACAGCTACGATGTTCCATAGTCTGTGTCTCATTTGACCGGAGTGTAACAACACAAGTGTCAACCCCTCGGAGACCGTCTCATTTAAGTGGGATTGACATTTAAAACACATATTCTTATTTAACTTATCGAGGTAAAAGATACACATTCGGAGACAGGCACATGCTAATCGGATACGCCCGAACATCTACAGCAGACCAGATCGCAGGCTTTGAGGCGCAGCAGCGTGAACTGACAGACCATGGGTGTGAGAAGGTGTTCGCGGAACAGGTGAGCAGTGTGAAGCAACGTGACCAGCTTGATGCAGCGATAGACTTTGCCCGTGAAGGGGACACTCTGGTCGTCACTAAGCTGGACCGTCTGGCGCGTTCAGTCCCTGACCTCATCGACATTCGCAAGCGGCTTTCGGACAAGGGCGTCGAACTGCATATCATGGACATGCCCATAATGAATGACAGTGCCACCGCACAGATGCTTGAGACCATCCTTGGGGCTGTTGCTCAGTTTGAACGTCAAGTAATGCTTGAACGGCAGCGTGAAGGGATTGCGAAGGCCAAGGCCGAAGGCAAGTTCAAAGGACGCCCTGCCATGGATGATACGAAGGCGGCAGCCATTCGTGAAGCGTTCCAGAACGGCGAGAAACCGACCCAGATCGCGAGGGACTTCGGGGTCAGTAGAGCGACAGTTTACAGGTTGGCCAAAGAGAACGCGTAAGGGGCTGAAATCAACTCTCTGTCATACACGCAGATAGCAAACTGTTACGGGGGCAATTCACCCCCATACAAGCATAGAACATAGCATGAACATTCACCCCCACTATAGCCGTACACAGAATGCCGACACCCGGATTGTTGACGTGCCGACGTTCATCGCCAGACGGCAGGCTTTCCCCGTCCGGTAGTTCGTGCGTGCCCCTGCCTTGGGGCGTCATCCATTGAAAAGCCAAGTTGCATGCAATGCACGAAGCGAACCCTTAACCCAAATCTTACGGAGCCAAGAGCAATGAAAGCCTCTGAACTCAGCACTGAAAATGTCGTGGTCGCCCGCGACGAGATACCTGTCACTTCAATAGCAAAAGACCCTCGATTTTGGTTTCGCTCTGGTGAAGCGCCCAGCGCCGACCACATCGACACTCTAGCGAAAGCCTTGCGGGCTGGTCGAGAACTCGACCCGATACTGCTCTGGCAGGAGTGCGATGACACTGGAAACCATACAGGGCGATTGATCATCATGGACGGTCACCACAGGACGGAGGCTTACTACCACCATTTCGAAATCCACGGGATTGACCTCGGGGATGCCCCTCTAGTCCCCGCTCTGGTTCACGATTGTCTGCCGATGGTTGCCCGTTTGGTGGCACTAGCGGCGAATACAAAAGACAGTAAGCCGTTGATGCCTGCTGAGCGGAACAACGCGGCGTGGCGTCTAGTCCGCGACAGCCTGCACTGGACGGGTAAGGCTTGGCAGAGCCAGCTAACCAAAGCACAGATCGCGCATGCGTCCGGGGTCTCAACGCGAACTGTCCAGCGCATGAATAAGGTGTTCAAGCTGATGACCGAGGCAAAGCACCAACCGACCGGGGAGTGGTGGCAGGACAATCAGTGGAAAGTCCAACGCGACGACGATTGGACGCCACCCAGCAGCGAGGAATTAGAAGCGATGACCAACGACGCGGCGAATGCAATCAGCAAGGTGTTGACCGATGCCAAACTAAAGCGAGATGAGGACGTGCTTACTGTTTTGTGCAAGGTGTTTGACCCATGGCGATTGAAGCAGATCACTGCAGAGCTTTGGGAAAGCGATGTGCTGGACGATGACGAAGAATTTGCGGACACCAGCATTGTTGACCGAAAGCGCACCGCAAGGACGCCTGTAGGGGACACCGAACGACCGCTTGACGCCTTGCTGAGAGAGGCGAACGACGATGAAAGCAGCGACTTCACCTACAACCCCCGGCGTAACTTCAAGGGGCGGATGGACACGCTTTCAGACGACGCCATCAAATTGGATTAGGTCGGCTCCTGAGAGCAGACTGAAAAAACACCCGAGGTGACCCAGAAGGTGGCACTAGGGGAGACACCATAGAGGGAGACATTGTCTCCCCTGAACAGCAACCGGGGCGTCCAGAACGGGCGTCCCTTTTCATATCTGGAACGTACAATGAAATTGAATGAACAGAACCGCGTGGCCGACAAACGGTTGCGCCGCATTGGCAATGACAAGCGACGAGCGTTCACGAAACGCCTGAGGTCTACTGCACGCGCCCGTTTGGGTCACAATAAGATCGACGATAAACTTGCTCCTTGG
Organism: Ruegeria sp. AB10; assembly: GCF_056542745.1. Taxonomy (NCBI): domain Bacteria; kingdom Pseudomonadati; phylum Pseudomonadota; class Alphaproteobacteria; order Rhodobacterales; family Roseobacteraceae; genus Ruegeria; species Ruegeria sp. AB10. The sequence goes on from NZ_JBQGAI010000003.1 coordinate 208,766, forward strand.
GCCGACCGGTCTAGCCAATGGGCCAGCATGAGAGTGCGCCCGGAAGTCGTGGCGACCGTTAACACCGTGCGGGAACGCATGGTTGAGCAAATGGGCCGCGAGGTCTCACAAAGCGAAGCGCTTTCATATCTGGTTGAGCTTGGCCTGCTGTCCTTGCCTAGCCGAACCAATACCACGCGCTAACGGCCTCGCGAACGAACCACGCTGGCCCCTTAACAAACGAAGAAGAACCCCTAATGACAAACAATGAAATCACCATTCACACCGACGGCTCTTGCCTTGGCAACCCCGGTCGCGGCGGCTGGGCGGCAGTTGTCCGAAGATACGCGGACGGCAAGGAGATCAAGAAACGGCCCGTTCATGGAGGCGTTCGCCTGACTACAAACAACAAGATGGAAATGACAGCCGCCATTCAGGGCCTTCGTCAGATCAAGAGGGACGAGAAAGCCCAAATCACTGTCTACTCTGATAGCCGACTGCTCATCCAGGGGATGGCCGAATGGATGCCCAAATGGCAGGCTAACGGCTGGCGAAAAGCGGGTGGAAAACCTATCGCGAACCGCGATCTTTGGGAGGACCTTCTGGCGGCGAGCGACGGGCTTGATGTGCGCTGGCAATGGGTTCGTGGCCACGCAGGAAACCCAAGAAATGAAGAAGTAGACGCAATGGCCGCCGCCGCTGCCTGCAAAGCGACCTGAGTTTGGGTCATATCCATCCCGAGAACTCCACATTTACCCCGGCTGCACACCGCCGGGGCAGATGGGTTAGGCATAAAGGCTCCAAAGGCATGTTTGCAGTGGCACAGTAAATTAATCCGTATCGCTTAGGCGCTTCTTCAAAACCTCCGCTAAGCCTTCTTTGTCGTTCGCCGAGTGCAACGCACGATGGCAATTAGGACAAACGGCAGCACAGTTTTCCACGGTGTCGGGGCCACCCTCTGCTAATGGCAATATGTGGTGTGTCTCAAGATAGCCTGTGCCGTCTGGCCTACAGAAAGGTGCTTTCTGTTGGCACAACTCGCATACGCCCTTCGCCCTTTGCTGTGTATACGCAACGACGCGTGGGTCGCGGACGTAGACCGTCCCGAGTGCCAACTCTTTCTTTGGTGACGGATTGCCAGCGGGCGGTTCTGAGAGCATTTCAGGCCGCGAAAGTATGGCCTTGGACTTTTGCTCCAACTCATCGCGGTTGTCTGTCGGCATTGCCAGGTCGAAATCTGCGAGCCGCTTCTTGGCGACTTCAACGACTTCATCTGGGAATTTATCGAAGTGATCGACTACAATTTGTTCGTAAGACTTGCCGGATGCTGACACTTCATCGAACCCACTGGCGCGAGAACGTACGCGTTTCTCAATTACATGCACAGCGCCATGTTTCCGAATTTGGCCTGGTTCTCGTCCAAGTCCTGGGAACCGTCCGAAGTCACGTTTGGTTTCCTGCCAATCAATCAGAACTTCGGCTAGTTGGTTTTCTAATGCCTCATCGCTTGCCAGTAGCTCTCGCAGCACTTCTGATTTTGGCAGTGGCCTTTCGACTTTCGGAACCTGCCCACCGCTTTCACGAAAAGCCTGAATGCGGTTTCTTATGTCATACGCAGCCAGCAATAATTCGGGCTCTGGCAACGTAAAGACTTCAAGTTCAACGTCACGAACACGCTCATGCCCAAGCCCAATGCCTTTGTAGTTTTCATCATACTTCCGCAACTCCATCAGCTTCATGTAAACACCGTTAGGGTTACGGAAGGTGTCGTTGCCGCTGAGGCCCTGCATAACTGCTGTCGCACGTATTTCGTCCGCAAGTGCAGTCAACGGTTTAGATGTTTTGCTGGGAATACTCGGCGCGTGTCGAAGATAGAACTCAGTTGCGAGGATTAGTTCGTCACGCGACCAGTCCGGATTACGTGTCGGCGGCGGGTTCTCAACCACTTCAAATCTTAGGTTCTCCAAGACCTGCACGGCATGCCCTTGCCCACCAGATGAGTTCTTAGCATTAAGCGGAGTAAATCCCGGCCCCACATATCCATGCGCGGCCCCCACGATAGCCTTGGATTCGTAGTATTTGCCGTTGTGAAGAAGGTGGTACTTCTTCGAATTACCGAAGCCATACTTTTTGAGAAACCTGGTTTTGCCAAGCTCGTCGTATTCGTCACATGCGGCTATGATTGATGCTGTAGTAATGTCAGATAAACCCATGACGACATCTTGCTGCTAGCGTGCAGCAAAGCAAGACCAGATCGCGAAAATCCATTCATTTACCCGTCGTTAACCAACTTCCGTCCAATGTCTGCAGAATGAGTTGAACGGTAGGCGCGGTGATGAAAAGCCAGATAATAAACCACCTCAACGGGGTTCTAGCGGGGGATAGAAAGAAGTTTGGCAAGCTGGTCAAATACGACGGGCAGAACGGTTTTTCAGAAGATGCCATGCGAGGGTTGAAAGACCTCGACGCCCGCACCCCGCCACCAGATGCCATTAGCGAACCAGCCTACGCACCAGCCTTTGTTAACCGCGACCGACTGTCGCCAAAGAATGCCGCTGGGGGTGGCCTCGTGAAAGGGGATGATGGTGCTAAACGGCCTCACTATTGGGGGCACCGGCAGCGGCTGCGAGATCGGTTTCTAAAGGGCGGCCACCAACCAATGCCGGAGTATGAACTATTGGAACTCCTGCTGTTCAACGCCATTCCAAAAATCGACGTCAAACCATTGGCGAAACGTCTGCTCGCAGAGTTTGGCGACCTGAACGGGGTCATTGCCGCATCGAAGCATAGGATACTCAAAGTGGATGGTGCAAATGACTGGGTCTATTTTCACCTCCGAGTGATTGAAGCCTTTGGGCACCGGATGGCGCAGGCGCAGGTGATGAAACGGGATGTGGTGTCATCTTGGGAAGCGCTGGTGACATACTGTCGTACCGCTATGGCGCATAGAGAGGTGGAGCAGTTTCGTGTTCTGTATTTGGACCGCAAGAATGTTCTGATTGCTGATGAAGAACAGGCGAAAGGCACGGTCGACCACGTTCCTGTATATCCGCGCGAAGTCGTCAAACGCGCCTTGGAGTTAAACGCAAGCTCCCTCATCCTCGTCCATAATCACCCCTCTGGTGACCCTTCACCCAGCAACTCGGATATCCTGGTGACCGAACGCATTCGAGACGCCTGCGAAACAATGGGTATTGTTATCCATGACCATGTGATCATTGGGAAAAAAGAAGAGTATTCATTCAGCGCTAATGGGTTGCTAACGAGAGGCTAGCAGCATACCTGACAGGTAGACCTTTGCCCTTTTTATCCGCTTTCCAAGATATGAAACGCTTTCTCACCGCTGCCTCTCTCATCCTCGCAACAACTGCTCTGGCGGGCGGTACATACGTCCGAGATGCCGACACAATCGTTGTTGATGGCACCCCTGTACGACTGAACGGCGTCGATGCGCCCGAGTTGGGCACCCGATCTGGTCAGAATGCCAAGAGATGGATGGTCAATTACCTGCGCGGGAAAACTGTAACTTGCGACTTGAACGGTGAACGCACTTATGACCGTTGGGTTGGTGTTTGTTATGCGGATGGTCAGGACGTAGGTGCCGCTGTGATCGCCGCTGGCCACGCACTAGATTGCCCTCGGTACTCAGGTGGTAGATACAGAAACTTGGAAACCGCCGCAGCTAAATCACGGCTGAAACGTGCGGGATATTGCAGATAGAAGGACCCTCAAATTGAGAAAATCAAGACTGCTAGGAGCCGCCGCTGGGGGGCTGCTCGGGTTTTTAGTGGGCAGTGGTACAGGCATTGTCGGCGGGCCATTTGTCGCCGTGGCCGGAGTTTCGGTTTTCACCCTTATTGGGGCTGGGTGGGGGTTCAGTGCCGGGCCTGACTTGGCCAACTGGTGGGCCGAACGAAAATCGTGAATTAGCTCAACGAAAAGGAAGTAAAGGTGGCAGGTCACAACGAGGCAGAGCGTCAAAGGAATTTTGAAGAGTTCCAGATGGTAAACGAGAAAGCCATCGATACGTCAAACATAGTGTTAAAGAGCGCGCTGCTAATCAACGGTGGCGCGGCTGTAGCCGTGTTGGGTTTTGTGGCTTCAATAGTGAAAGACAACGGCGACCTAGCGGCTCTGTTGGAGGGGGTTGCAAACGCTCTAATGTACTTTGCTTGGGGAGTTGCCGCAGCGGTCATTGCGTTGGCTCTAGCCTACCTGACACACTACACAATGCTTGTAGTGCTGAATAAGAGAACTGAGGGCAAAAGTAGCTGGCTTAGTCGTTTCGTCAACGGTTCATTTCACGTGTTGGCGTTCCTGGCGTCGTTATCCGCGATAGGACTGTTTGTCCTTGGAGCCTATCAGGTAAAAGAAACGATCTCATCCGATGCTTTGGCATCGTCGCTCTCCGAATAGGCGTGGTCCTAAGGTGGCCAATGTTTGCTCTTGCAAGTTAGACAAAACTACCGCAAGTGGTTGAAAACAAAAGATAGACGAGCGAACACAAAACGATGTTGATCACTTTCCTAGTTCTTGTGGTGACTTTCACCGCGTTCTGTTTCTACAAGGCAGCCAATCTGATTTTGGAAAGAGGCCAAGAAGGTTCTCAACTTGTTCCGATTGCGGAAGATCAATTAACCGGGATTGGTAACAAGTTGAGCGAGTACTTTGGCGCGTCAACTGAAATTGTAATGTATGGCGCTGGCGCAGCAGCGGGTTTCATCGTCGCTATTATTCTAATCCTGATACTAATTTTTAAATAATCGGACGGTGTAATTTTCCTGATCACCGCCGGTTTCCCTCATGCTAGCGTTGGGCTTCTTGCCCGCGGGAAGAAAATTCGGCGTAGTGTAACTTCAACCACGCGAGTTTTACACTACGCAAGCCGTCAGTATTTTATTATTTTTCAGATACTTGTGTTGAAAATGCGGGAAGAGGCGGAGGTTCCTGCCGGGGTCGCCAGTTTCAGGCAGTTTCGGTCTGTGGTCTGACGGTGCTCCAGACGCAATCGTGGTCCGACAAGGGGGTGCCCGAAGCGGAAATCGAGGTCAGAATTCCGCTTTCCACAGGTGCGAACCCTCGGCCCGCCAGCCAGTCCAGTTTCATCTTCCGGTCCGGGTGCGGGGTGATCAGGCTTGGCCGTGTCGTCAGACCGGGCGGGGTGAAGGCCCAGGAATAGCCATGGCTCTCGGCCAGATCGAACAGGGTTTCCCGCCGCCAGTCGAAATCGGGCGGAAGGTGGTTGCCGGTGTTCAGGTCTCCGCCAATAAGGACCGGCAGTCCGGGGGCAAAGGCGTCGATTTTCTGCAGCAACAGGTCGAACTGAGCGTGCCGGTGCGCGGTGTCCGCGTTGCTTTCCAGATGGGTCGAGACCACGCAGATGGGGCCGTTGGAGGTGGGGATCACGGCGGCGATGGCCATCCGGCCGCCGACGCGGGGTTGTTCTGGGTCACCCGCGCCTGCCTCGGGCGTGAACCAGTGGCCGTGATCGTCCAGACGGATCAGGGCGGTGCGTTCAAACGGCACCGAGGACAGGATCGCGTTGCCGTGCCAGCCGTGTTCATTGAATTCATCCGTGCAGAATTCCCGTTCGGTCGGCCCGCCCAGATCCAGCTCGTGAAACTCGACCCCGAAGGCGTAGACCATGCCCAGCGCGCGCGCCATCTCAGCGGTTGTGTGACGCTGCGCGGTGCGGGCCATGCCGTGATCGACCTCGGACAGCAGCACCACGTCCGGAGCGATCGGTTTCAGGTGGGTGGCGGTGTCTTCGGGGAACAGGCAGCGTTCCACATTCCAGGCCGCCACGGTAAATTGCGTGGGCAGTTGAGCGGCCGAGCCCTCACCCCCCAGTTGCAGCGCGTTCATGGCGGGCAGGCCGGACAACAGGCCCCGGTGCGCCTCGGACGTGCGGGGTGCGGCCAGAATTTCCCGACGCTGATCCGGGGTCACAGCGGGAAGAACATTCAAGATTTCCGTAATCAAAGGACTTTTCCCGTTTCCACATCGAACAGCCGCAGCGCGTCGGGTTTGAGGGTGACGCGGGTTTCGCCGATCCGGACGTCATGGTCCTTGCCGACCATCACCGTAAAGGGCTGATCCGCAATCGCGCCGTGCAGCAGGCGGTGGGCGCCGAGTTCTTCCAGAATATCAACGCGGAAGGTGACCGAGCCCTGATCGTCCAGTTCGACATCCTCGGGGCGGATGCCCATCGTGATGGGGCCGACATAGGCGGCGGGGGCGGGCATCAGCCCGTCATACCCGTTGATCCGGACCTGCTGATCGGCCACTTCGGCCTCGATCAGGTTCATCGGCGGTGCCCCCATGAACGAGGCGACAAAGGTCGAGGCCGGGTTGTGATAGATTTCATACGGGGTGCCGATCTGTTCGATATGGCCTTCGTTCAGAACGATGATGCGGTCGGCCATCGTCATCGCCTCGACCTGATCATGGGTCACGTAGACGGCGGTGGTACCAAGGCGGCGCTGCAGGGCCTTGATCTCGATCCGCATCTGGTTGCGCAGTTTGGCGTCAAGGTTGGACAACGGTTCATCGAACAGAAACAGGGCCGGGTGACGCACCACCGCGCGGCCCATCGCCACCCGCTGACGCTGGCCACCGGACAGCTGCGCCGGTTTGCGGTCCAGGTATTCGGTCAGGTTCAGCATCTTCGCCGCCTCTTCCACCTGGGCTGCAATCTCGGACGCCGGGGTGCCGCGGTTCTTCAGACCGTAGCCGATATTCTTACGGACCGTCATATGCGGGTACAGGGCGTAGTTCTGGAACACCATCGCGATGTCCCGATCCGCCGGGTCCACGTTGTTGACCACCCGGTCGCCGATTTTCAGCGTGCCTTTGGTGATGTCCTCGAGCCCTGCGATCATCCGCAACAGGGTGGACTTGCCGCAGCCCGAGGGGCCGACCAGAACAACGAACTCGCCGTCCTGAATGGTGAAGCTGGTGCTTTCGACCGCCTGAAAGCCATTGGGGTAGACCTTGCGGATGCCCTCTAAAGAAACCTGAGCCATGCGCGTATTCCTTATTTGTCGGATTCTGTGAGGCCCTTGACGAACCAGTTCTGGAAAAAGATGACGATGGCCACGGGCGGGATCATCGCCACGATGGCCAACGCCAGGGCCTGCCCGTGTTCGGGGATCTGGCTGTCGGTATAGGACAGCACGATCTGCTTGATGCCCCGGACCAGCGTAAAGAAGCTTTCATCGGTGGTGATCAGGGTCGGCCACAGATACTGGTTCCAGCCAAAGACGAACATGATGATGAAGATCGCCGCGATCATCGTCCGGCTGAGCGGGACGAGGATATCGATGAAGAACTTCCACGGGCCCGCGCCGTCGATGCGGGCGGCCTCGGCCAGTTCCTCAGGTACGGACATGAAGAACTGACGGAAGAAGAAGGTGCCGGTCGCCGAAGCGATCAGTGGCACGATCAGGCCGGTATAGGTGTTGGTCAGGCCCAGCTTCTGGATCGCCTCGTAAGATGGCAGGATGCGCACCTCGAGCGGCAGCAGCAGGGTGGTGAAGATCATCCAGAAGGCCAGCGTGGCAAAACGCAGGCGGAAATAGACGATCGCATAGGCCGCCATCATCGAGATGATGATCTTGCCCACCGCAAAGCCGATGCCCAGAATGAACGAGTTCATCAGCATCAGCGTGCCGTCGACCGTCTGGGTAAATCCGCCCTTTTCAAGCATGGCGGCGTGGAAGTTCTTGCCCAGATCGTCGCCGATCGTCAGTTGCAGCCCTTCGCGATGAATCGTCACCGCATCGTGGCTGGCCGTGGTCAGCGCCAGCAGCGGCGGCAGGATCATCAGCAGCGAGCCGAGGATCAGGACAACGTGGTCTCCGATCGTCTCCCAGCGAATGCGGCGGGGGTGGCGGGTCTCGGCGGGTGTTTCAAGCGTTGTATCAGCCATGATGTGCCCCCTCAGGTATAGTGAATCCGGCGTTCAACCAGCCGGAACTGAAAGACGGTCAGGATCAGCACCAGCACCATCAGGACAACGGATTGCGCCGACGAGCCGCCCAGATCGTTGCCCCGGAAGCCGTCCAGATAGACCTTGTAGACCAGCGTCATCGGGTTGTTGCCGGGCTCACCCTTCATCAGCGCGTCGATGACACCGAACGTGTCGAACAGCGCATAGGTGATGTTGATGATCAGCAGGAAGAACGCGGTCGGCGCCAGCAGCGGGAAGGTGATCTGCCAGAACCGTCCGGTGGCCGAGCGATTGTCGATCATCGCGGCCTCGCGCACGGAACGCGGGATGGATTGCAGGCCTGACAGGAAAAAGATGAAATTGACCGGGATCTGTTTCCAGACCGATACGATGATCATCGCGGTCGCGGTTGCGTTGTAATCGACGCCCAGTTTGAAATCCCAGCCGAACATCTGGAAGAACTTGGTCATCGGGCCGGTGCTCTGGTCAAAGAACAGGATGCCAAGAAAGCCTGCGACCGGCGGCGCGATAGCATAGACCCACATCAGCAGCGTCCGATAGGTCTTGGCCCCGCGCAGCACCTTGTCGGCCTTCACCGCCAGCAACAGCGCGATGGCCAGCGAGAAAAAGGTGACGAGGACGGAGAAAACAATCGTGAACCAGGCGATACGCTTGTACTGATCGTTGCCCATCAACGAGGTGTAGTTGTCTGCCCCGACAAAGGTTGATCCGAACCCGAACGGGTCCTGCAGAAAGAAGGATGATTGCAGCGCCCAGCCCGCAGGCCAATAAAAGAAGATGGCGATGATCATCAATTGTGGCAGCAGCAGCGCCACAGGTAGCCAGATATTGTCGAAGCCCGCGCGTTTCATGATCCGTCCGTAAGAATGAGAAGGGATGGCCGCACCGTGACGATGCGACCATCCTGGGGGTGATCCCTGGGCTTAACCCTGGGTCTTGGCGAAGCGGGCCAGCAGTTCGTTGGCTTCTGCTTCGATGTTTTCAAAGGCGGTGTTCACGTCGGTTTCACCGGTCAGGATACGGCCATATTCGCGGTTCATGATGTCGCGGATCTGGACATAGAACCCCATGCGGTAGCCCTTGGTGTTCTCGCCCGCCTTGGCCTGCAGCTGATTGACACCCACGGCGGCTGCCGGGAAACGGTCATAGTGACCATCTGTCTTGGCAAGCTCATAGGCGGCCTCGGTGATCGGCACATAGCCGGTTTCCTGGTGCCAGAAATACTGGGTTTCAGGCGCGGTCAGGAAGCGAAAGAATTCGGCCGTTGCCTTGTTTTCCTCGGCCGACTTGCCCGACATCGCAAACAGGGCGGCGCCACCGATGAAGGTCTGGGTCGGCTCGGGGGTCACGGCTTCCCAATAGGGCAGTTCCACTGCGCTGAACTCGAAATCCAGGTCTTTCTGCAGCAGGCCGCCGAACGAACCGGACGAGCCCAGCCACATGGCCACTTTGCCCTCTTCGAACGGCTTCTGGTTGTCACCCCAGCCGGTGCCATACCATTCGAACATGCCGTTGTCTTTCCACTCGGTCACAGCGTTGAAATGCGCCTTGATCGCGTCGTTGTTGACCAGGATTTCGGTGTCCATGCCGTCATAGCCGTTGTTGTTGGTCGCAAACGGCAGGTCGTGGCGCGACATGAAGTTCTCGGTGAAGATCCAGGGCAGGTGCGACTGGCTGAGCGCGACATAACCCGCGTCTTTCAGCGCCGGAGCGGTGGTCGACTGGAACTCTTCCCAGGTTTTCGGCGGGGTGACGCCGGCGGCTTCCAGCGCGTCAACGTTGTAATACAGGATCGGCGTCGACGAGTTGAATGGCATCCCGATCATCTTGCCGTCGCTGTCGGCAAAGAAATAGCGCACGCCGGCGATATAGTCGTTGATGTCGAAGTCCACGCCGTTCTCGGCCAGCAGGTCCTGAACCGGCACGGTTGCACCTTTGGCCGCGATCACGGTGGCGGCACCGGCATCGAACACCTGCATGACGTTGGGCTGTTCACCCGCGCGGAAGGCGGCGATACCGGCGGTCAGCGTCTCTTCGTAGCTGCCTTTGTAGATCGGAGTGATCTTGTATTCGTCCTGCGATGCGTTGAACTTTTCGGCAATCTTGTTGACGGTTTCCCCCAACTGCCCGCCATGGGCGTGCCACCACGTGATTTCGGTTTCTGCAAAGGCCGCGGTCGCGGTGAACGCGAGTGCTGCGGCTGTTGCGCAAAACTTCAGGTTGGTCATTTCGATCCTCCGGTTCGATTTCGGCCCTTTGCAGCAAAGAGACCGGTGGCAACAGGTGCCAGGTTGTTGCGCAGGCTCTCCTGCAGCGTTGTTCACACGTGCAGTCCTCCGACCCGCTTAGTGAGCCGTGTCTGGATTCTGCACACGTGCTCACATAATGTTAACGTATGACAGTTCGATGAAAGATTTCTAGCAATATTGACAAATTTATCAAAAAAAGAGGACAGATTTGGCGTGACTGATGACAGCAGCAAACCCTCCGAAAGGCCGCGCCGTGTGACGGCGCAAGCCGTTGCCGAAGCGGCCGGAGTGTCGCGTTCCGCCGTCTCGCGCGCTTTTACACCCGGCGCCTATCTTGATGCAAACAAAAGAAAAAAGATACAGAAGATGGCCGCGCGCATGGGCTATCAGCCCAACGCTCTGGCGGCGGGGCTCAAGGGGGGGCGGTCGCATCTGGTTGCGGTCTTTGTCGGCAATATGCGCAGCACCTATGATTCCGAATTCGTCAACCGTCTGGTGGGTCATCTGAATGCTCTGAACAAGTGGCCGATTCTCATTGATGGCAGTGATGACCATGCCGAAGCCGCCATTGATCAGGTGATGCGATACCCGCTGGACGCCCTGATTCTGCGCGGTGGCAGCATGCCCGGAGCATTGGTCGAGCAGTGCAGCAAGTTCGGTGTTCCGATGATCTCGTCCGGCCGGATCGTGGACGCGCCGGGGGTCGATAACGTGTGCTGCCGGAATGCCGAGGGTATGCGCATCGCCACGCAGGCCCTTGTGGACCGGGGGCGCAGGCGGTTCGGGTTTATAGCCGGGGCAGAGTGCTTTGCCTCGTCCGCTGATCGCCGGGCCGGTTTGATGGAGGCTCTGGATCGGGCCGGGCTGCCGCTGATTGCGGAAGAGGCAGGCGAGTTTACCGTCGAGGCCGGGTATGAGGCGTCGATGACCCTGCTGCGGGGAAACGGTCTGGATGCGCTGGTCTGTGCCAATGACGCCAGCGCAATTGGTGCGCTGACCGCGGCGCGCGAAATGGGCTTGGATGTGCCGGGTGCGCTGTCGATTGTCGGGTTTGACGATATCGAGATGGCCCGATGGCCGACCTTCAACCTGAGCACGGTGAACAATCCCATCGATGAGGCGGTCATTCAGGTCATTGATCTGCTCGAACGCCGGTTGACTGACCCCGGCAAGGCAAGTGAAACCCTTCTGATCGATCCCTATTTCGTGCCCCGCGGGAGCCACTGAACGCCCATATGCTCATGAACAGGCTTCAGATGCGTGATCGGTCAGCTTGCCCGAAGTCAGCGCCGCCAGCGCGACCATCACGGCAGCGGTTCCCAGAACCAGAGGCAGCCCGCCGATCTGATAGGTCAGGCCCGACAATACGGTGCCCAAAAGGCGGCCCGTTGCGTTGGCCATATAATAGAAGCCGACATCCATCGTCACCCGCTCGGACTTGGTGAAGGTCAGGATCAGGTAGGAATGCAGCGACGAGTTGACTGCAAAGATCGCCCCGAACACCAACAGACCCAGCACCAGCGTGACGGTCAGCCATGTCTGCGGTCCCGAGGATACCAATACCGCAACCGTCAATGCCGCCGGAACGCAGAACAGGGCGGCGGCCCAGCTGCGGGCGGCGTGGATCAGGTCGCCTTCGCTGCGCTCGGACGCGCGCAGGATCTTGGGTGCGCTGGCCTGAACGGCTCCGTAAAGGATGACCCAGACGGCCATGAAGGTACCGATCATGAAGAACGCCGCGCGGTTGCCGGCCTCGGTGCCATCCGACAGGACCGCGTAGAAATAGATCGGGATGCCGACCACGAACCACACGTCCCGCGCGCCGAACAGGAACACCCGCGCCGCCGACAGCCAGTTCACGTTGGAGGATTTCGAGAAGACCTCGGAGAATTTTGCGCCCTTGCGCCCCTTGGGCAGGCCCGGCGGCATGAACAGGATCACGGCCACCAGAATGACCGCCAGCAAAATCGCCATGGCCAGCGTGGCCCAGACAAAGCCCAGGGTCGCCAGCAAGGCGGCCCCCAGCAGGAACCCCAAGCCTTTGACTGCGTTCTTTGACCCGGTCAGAACAGCAACCCAGCGGAATAACCCGCCGCCTTCGCTTGGGGCCAGCAGTTTCACGGCGGATTTCGAGGACATCTTGGCCAGATCCTTGGCCACCCCGCTGGCTCCCTGCACGACCATCACAAAGACCACCTTGGCCGGAATTGCCCAATTAGGGTCTAGTTGGGTGAGAACAAGCAGCGCCCCCACCTGCAGCACCAACCCCGCATACAGCGTCGAGGTCAGCCCGAACCGTGCCGCGATCCAGCCAGCGGCCAGATTGGTGCCCATCCCGGCGATCTCATAGAGAACAAACAGATACGCCAACTGAACCGGCGAGAACCCCATCGTGTGAAAGTGCAGCAGCACCAGCATCCGCAGGGCTCCGTCAGTCAACATAAAGGCCCAATAGGCCGCCGTGACCGCGATATAGGCCGACAGGCCCTCGGGCCGGTCAGTCACAGGGACTGTCCAACCATCAGCGCAACATCGATCAAACGGTGGGCATAGCCCATCTCGTTGTCATACCACGCATAGATCTTCACCTGCGTCCCGTTCACCACCATGGTCGAGGGCGCATCGATGATCGAAGACCGCTCGTCATTGGTGTAATCGGTCGAGACCAGCGGCCGGATTTCATAGCCCAGAATGCCCTTCAACTCGCCCTCGGCGGCGGCTTTGAAAAAGGCGTTAACCTCTTCAGCAGTGGTTTCGCGATCCACCTCGAACACACAGTCGGTCAGTGAGGCGTTCAGCAGCGGCACGCGGACCGCATGACCGTTCAACCGGCCTTTCAATTCCGGATAGATCAGCGTGATCGCGGTGGCCGAACCGGTGGTGGTCGGGATCAGCGAATTCAGCGCCGAGCGCGCGCGGCGCAGGTCCTTGGCGGGACGGTCCACGATGGTTTGCGTGTTGGTCACGTCATGGATCGTGGTCATCGAGCCGTGGCGGATGCCAAGGTTCTCATGGATCACCTTGACTACGGGGGCCAGACAGTTGGTGGTGCAGGACGCCGCCGTCACGATGTGATGCGTGGCCGGGTCATAGGTGCCCTCGTTCACACCCATGACGATATTGGCGGTGGGGCCGTCCTTGACCGGCGCCGAGACGACAACCTTTTTCACGCCGGCCTCGAAATAGGGGGCCAGCTTGGCCTCGGTCTTGAACACACCCGTGCAGTCGATCACCACGTCCACACCGTCCAGAGGCAGATCGTTCAGGTCTTTGGTGCCGATAAAGGGCAGGCGGGTGCCGTTGATGGTGACGCTGTCGGCATCGTGCGAGAATTCGGCGTCCCAACGACCATGCACCGTGTCGAACTCCAGCAGATGCGCGTGCATCTCCGGATCGCCGACCCCGTCATTGATCCAGGCGATTTGCGCGCCTTTTTCCAGCAACGGCTTCAGGGCCAGTTTTCCCATCCGGCCCAGGCCGTTCAGTGCGTAAGTCGTCATTTCGTGTCCTCGCGTGACGTCCTGCCGATGTCATCGACGGCAGTTTGCAATGCGATCCGGTCAAGGCTTCTGACCGGCAGAGAGGTAAAGGCCTCGATCCGCCGTTTCAGCGCGCCATAGGCGTTCTGGAAGGCCAGGCTTTTCTCGGCATCGGTGCCGGTGGCCTTGACCGGGTCCACCATGCCCCAATGACCACTGATCGGCTGGCCTTCCCAGGCGGGGCAGTCTTCGTTTGCGGCCTGATTGCAGACGGTGAAGACGAAATCCATCTCGGGCGCATCCGGTGCGGCGAACTCGGACATATGCTTGGACCGCAGGACCGAGGTATCATGCCCTTTATCCTTCAATACCTGCATGGCAAAAGGATTGAGCGCCGATGTTGGCTGAGTGCCGGCGGAATAGACATTGAACCGGTCGCCTCCCAGTTCGCGCAACAGAGATTCGGCAAAGATCGAGCGGGCGGAATTTCCCACGCACAGAAACAGTACATTGAACTTGCGGTCCGTCATGGTGTCATTTCCTTGGCTGAAAGGCATGCAGATATCAGGGCGGCCACGGCAGCAATCGAGGACCAGAAAATCCAGCATTTGCTGCACGTTCTTCATATCGACAGAATAGAGCAGAGACGTTCCCGACCGCTCCTGCGTCACCAGACCCGATCGTTGCAACGCGTTCAGATAGTTCGACAGGGTGCTGGCCTTGATATCCAGCTCGGTCGCCAGCTCTCCGGCGGGCACAGTGTCAGGAAAGCGTCGCATCAACATGCGAAACACCGAGATACGTTGCGGGTGACCGAGGATGGCGAGTTGGTCGGTAATTTTTTCTATCATATTTCATGAATTATAGAAGTATTGAATATACAGCAATCCGGGAAACGCGCCGTTACAAAAAATTCACAATCGAAACATGCGGACGCCACGGCCCGGCCAGAAGACCAGGATGCGAAACCATGACGCGCTGCAAGCCCGCTGATGAAAATCACAAAGATCGAGACTTGCGCGCGCAATCCCGACCGTTTAAACGAACCTTCGCTTGCCTCAATAGCTCAGCTGGTAGAGCAGGTCCTTCGTAAGGACAAGGTCGGGGGTTCGAGTCCCTCTTGAGGCACCACCGTTGCTCATGAAACAGGTGCGGTCCACTTGCTCTGAACAGCAGTTCTACACGCATTCCTTTATGCCAAGACCGATCAGGTATTCACCCGATACAAAGTAAAGCTCATCCGGACCGGCATATCTTGCTTTGGTCATGAACCAGGTGCTGACCGGACCTGGATAGTAACTTGAGAGCGTCACGCTTTTCCTATCGAATTCATCGGTCGCCATTTGTTTCCGATCCAACCGGCGAGGGCCGTGAAACCCAAATACCGTTTCGGGGGATACGCAAACATCATCGGCGCCCAGCAACATGGTGCAGCTGGAGTTGCAATAATCTCCGATAATCCGGAACTGCACGTCGGTTCGATTGGCGATTTCTATCTGGACCATTCGATCCATAATGCGCCCGCCGGGGTCGTTGCCAATCCGAAGCTCTTTTGATGTCGCCGGAACACTCATCAGAACGAGTGCCGCCAACGCCGCAATCATGTTTCTCATCCGCCCGCCTGCTCAAGGGTGGAGTTTTCGTTTTTCCTATCTATAGCAGAACCTTAGGCGGGCAGAAATATCACCCGGAAACGCGAGTTAATCCTGTGTTCACAATAACTCACCCCCGGCGCGCAGCCAAAAGCGGTTATCCGCGGAATTTAGGGCAGGGAACGGCTCTGCGGGATTTCAAGTCGGCAATGCTTGTCACGCCTTGGCCATGCACCGGACCGGGGCGATGCGCGCATCGCCCCATTGGGTCTCAGGCGCGTTTTTCGCCGATGGTTGTCACGCCCAGAACCGACAGCACCTTGGCCTCGATCTGTTCTGCGTTCATACCGGCGACAGCGTACATATCCGCCGGGCTTGCCTGATCGATGAAGGTATCCGGCAGCACCATCGAGCGATATTTCAGCCCGTCATCGAACACGCCCTCATCCGCCAGCAGTTGCGCCACGTGGCTGCCGAATCCGCCAACCGCGCCTTCTTCGATGGTGATCAGGGCCTCGTGGTTCGCGGCCAGATCAAGGATCAGTTCACGATCCAGCGGTTTGGCAAAGCGGGCATCGGCGATGGTGGGCGTGATCCCACGGGCCGAGAGCGCCTCGGCGGCTTTCTGCACCTCGGCCAGACGCGTGCCGAAAGACAACAGCGCCACGCGTGCGCCTTTCTGAATCATCCGGCCCTTGCCGATTTCCAGCACCTCACCGCGTTCGGGCAGATCGACGCCAACGCCTTCTCCGCGCGGATAGCGGAAGGCAATGGGGCCGTCGTCATGGGCCGCGGCGGTGGCCACCATGTGCACCAGTTCGGCCTCATCCGCAGCGGCCATTACGACCATGCCGGGCAGGTTGGCCAAATAGGCAATGTCGAACGAGCCTGCATGTGTGGCGCCATCGGCCCCAACCAGACCCGCACGATCAATGGCGAAACGTACCGGCAGGCGCTGGATGGCGACGTCATGCACGACCTGATCGTAACCGCGTTGCAGGAAGGTCGAATACATCGCGCAGAACGGCTTCATCCCCCCGGCTGCCAATGCGGCGGCGAAGGTCACACCGTGCTGTTCGGCAATCGCCACGTCGAAACAGCGCGACGGGTATCGCTCTGCAAACAGGCTGAGCCCGGTGCCGTCCGGCATCGCAGCGGTGACAGCGACGATCTTGTCATCGCGCCCGGCCTCTTCGACCAGTGTTTTGCCGAAGACCGAGGTATATGACGGCGCGTTGGACGGGGCCTTGTGCTGCTTGCCAGTCACCACATCGAATTTGGCCGTTGCATGACCCTTGTCGCGGGCCTGCTCGGCAGGGGCGTAACCTTTGCCCTTTTTGGTCAGGATGTGGATCAGGATCGGACCGGTCGCCCGCGCCTTGACGGTGCGCAGAACCGGCAGCAGCTGATCCATGTCGTGCCCGTCCAGCGGCCCGATATAGGAAAAACCCAGTTCCTCGAACAGCGTACCCCCCACGGCCATGCCTTTCAGCATTTCCTTGGCGCGTTTCGCG
The DNA here is from genome assembly GCF_056542745.1 of Ruegeria sp. AB10. NCBI lineage: Bacteria > Pseudomonadati > Pseudomonadota > Alphaproteobacteria > Rhodobacterales > Roseobacteraceae > Ruegeria > Ruegeria sp. AB10. The sequence continues at coordinate 225,551 of NZ_JBQGAI010000003.1, forward strand.
CCTTCGCGGAACGGTTCGGGCAGCAATGACACCGCACCCTTGGCCGCAGCCTTCAGATCGTGGAACGGGGCCTCGGTATAGATCCGCGACAGATAGCTGGACAGCGCGCCGACCGGGGGCGCGATACTCATCTCATTGTCGTTGAGGATGACGATCAGACGTTTGCGCAGGTGACCTGCGTTATTCATCGCCTCGAATGCCATGCCCGCCGACATCGAGCCATCCCCGATCACTGCAATCGCATCGCCCAGACCTTCGGGCGTCACACCGCCCAGATCGCGGGCAACGGCAAATCCCAGCGCCGCGCTGATCGAGGTTGAACTATGCGCCGCGCCGAACGGGTCATAAGGGCTTTCGCTGCGTTTGGTAAAACCGCTCAGCCCGTCTTTCATACGCAGGGTACGGATACGATCCCGCCGCTCGGTCAGGATTTTGTGCGGATAGCACTGGTGTCCCACGTCCCAGATGATCTTGTCGCGCGGCGTGTCAAAGACGGCGTGCAGCGCGGTGGTCAGCTCGACCACACCCAGACCCGCGCCCAGATGGCCGCCGGTGACGGACACGGCCGAGATCGTCTCGGCCCGCAATTCCTGCGCCACCTGGTGCAGTTGCGCGTCCGAGAACTGCTTGAGATCCGCAGGGCGGCTCACAAGGTCCAGCAGGGGCGTGTTCGGGCGGTCAGACATATGGCGCGTTCCTGGCTTAGCTGTCCCGGGCAATAACGAAGCGGGCGGCGTCCTTCAAGGTTTCAGCCGAGGCACCATACCCATCCAGCGCAGCGCAGGCCTGATCAATCAGCTCGGCGGCACGGGCCTTGGCGGCACTGAGCCCCAGCAGGGAAACAAACGTGGCCTTGCCGGCCTCGGCATCCTTTTGCAGGCGTTTCCCGGCCTTTTCGGCATCACCTTCCACATCAAGGATGTCATCCGCGATCTGAAAAGCAAGACCAAGGGCTTGGGCATATTGGCGCAAGGGGTCCGGATCGGCCTGCGCCAACCGCGCCCCCGCACAAGCGGACCATTCGATCAGGGCACCGGTCTTGCCCGCCTGCAGGTGCGTGATTTCATCCAGCGTCAGCGGGGCAGAGGCCGATTCCGCCGCAATATCCAGCGCCTGGCCCAGCACCATGCCTTGCGCCCCGCTGGCCTTGGCCAATGTCAGGGCCAGGTCCGCTCGGACCTCAGCTATTCCGACCTCGGGCCGGGTACACAGCTCAAAAGCCAGCGTTTGCAGCGCATCGCCCGCCAGAACAGCGGTGCCGTCATCCCATTTCACATGCACGGTCGGACGCCCGCGCCTCAGGTCATCGTCATCCATGCAGGGCAGATCGTCATGGACCAGAGAATAGGCGTGCAGCGCCTCGATTGCGGTGGCGGGCAGGATCGCACATCCTTCGTCCACACCATGCAGGCGCGCGCTTTCCAGCACCAGAAACCCGCGCAACCGCTTGCCGCCCTCGGTGGCGTAGGCCATCGCCCGGGTCACATCCAGATCGTCCAACGCGCCCAGAACCAGATCGAACTGATCCTGAATCCGCGCCGCATCCTGCGCTAGCTTTTCGCGAAACATTTACTGACCTTCGACAGGCGTCGTCCCGGTCGGCTGACCATTGGCGTCCAGCGTGATGGCGGCCACTTTTTCCTCGGCCCGCTTCAGCTCATCCTCGCAGCGTTTTTTCAGCGCCGCGCCGCGTTCGTACAGCGCGATGGATTGGTCCAGTGCCACGTCGCCGCGCTCCAGCTGGCCGACTACGGCCTCCAGCTCTTTCATCGCCTGTTCGAATGTCATCTGATCAACGGGGGTATCGGTCATCGGGCTGCCTTCATCAATTCTTCCACATGGGCGCGGGTGGCCTCGGCCAGTGCGTTCAGATCATACCCGCCTTCCAAAGTCGAGACGATACGTCCCGCGCACAGCTCATCGGCAAGTTTACATAGCTCGGCCGTGACCCAAGCGAAATCGCCGGTGGACCAGTTGAGATTGGCCAGCGGATCGTCCTGATGCGCGTCGAACCCGGCTGAGATGATGATCAGTTCCGGTTTGAAGGCGCGCAGGCGCGGGAAGGCCAAGGTTTCATATGCCGCTCGCATCTCGACGCCACCTGTTCCGGGGGCCAGAGGGATGTTGAGAATGGTATCATAGGCGCCTGTTTCATCCGGGCGCCCCGATCCGGGCCACAACGGCATCTGTTGGCTGGTGATCACCAGCGCGCGCTTCTCATCCCACAGCAGGTCTTGCGTTCCGTTGCCGTGGTGCACATCGAAATCCACCACCGCCACATGACTCAACCCGTGATGATCGAGCGCATGTTTCGCCGCCAGCGCCGCATTGCCGAACAGGCAGAAGCCCATGGCGGTATCCGTCTCGGCGTGATGTCCCGGCGGCCGGATGGCACAAAACACGTTCGGAGCCTCTCCGCACAAAACCATATCCACCGCCCGCACCACCGCACCCGCCGCCCGATAAGCGGCGTCAACGGAACCGGGGGACATGAACGTATCCCCGTCGATTTGCACAAAACCCTCGGCAGGACGGGCGCGGCGAATATCGTGAATGTAGCTTTCCGGATGCACCCGCAGCAGGTCATCATCTGCCGCCAATGGCGCCGTGACACGGGTCAGGTCCAGCCCCTCAAGCGCATGCAGGATATGCTCCAACCGCGCCACGCGCTCAGGGTGCCCGTCCGGTGTCACATGTCCAAGACAATCGGCATGGGTCAAAAGGGCGGTCTTCATCAGGATCCCATCTTCATCTGTCTAAAAGTATCCTCGCCGAAGGCAAAAATCGCCGCGCAGCGGCCTTTAATCCGGCGCCAACATATACCCGGCCCCCCGAACGGTCTGCAAATACCGAGGCTGCTTCGGATCCTGCTCGATCTTGCGCCGCAGGCGGGTGATCTGCACATCCACCGCGCGCTCCTGCGCCTGGCCCTTGTCGCGGCCCAGATCCTCAACCAGCTTGGCACGGCTGATCGGTTCGCCCGGCTGGGCCGAGAAAATCTTCATCAACTGGCTCTCGGTCGCGGTCAGGCGCACGGGTTCTTCGCCCTGCCACATCTCGCCGCGTTCCACGTCATAGCGGATCGGCCCGAGGTTCAGAATCTTGGTCGCCGTATCCTGTGCGGGCGTTTCCGGCATCCGCCGCAGGATTGCGTTGATCCGCAGTAGCAGCTCTTTCGGTTCGAACGGTTTGGCCAGATAGTCGTCCGCCCCGGCCTCAAGCCCGGCGATGCGATGCTCGGTCTCGCCCCGTGCGGTCAACAGCAGGATCGGCGTAGAGTGGGTCTCGCGCAGCGTTCGGGTCAGGCTGACGCCATCCTCGCCCGGCATCATCACGTCCATGACGATCAAGTCGAAATCCAGACCCGACAACACTCGCCTTGCGTGTGCCGCATCACGGGCCGCCGTAACCAGAAAACCGCTCCGCATCAGAAACTTCTTGAGCAGATCACGAATACGCTCATCGTCGTCGACGATCAGCAGATGGGCGTCCATTTCGCTCATGAGGTGGTATCCCGCAGTTTCGTGTAAGCATGACGCATATCAGCATCCATCATCGCTTCAAGCACTTTACGAAATCCTGACACGGCCTCGGGGCCTGCATCTTTATACGCCGCCCGCATGCGCACGCGCTGGGCCTCGGACAGCTTGGCCTCAAGCGCCTTGCCCTTTTCGGTCAGGAACAGATGCCGTTCACGCTTGTCCACCGTGCCCACGCGGCTTTCGACCAGACCATCCTCGATCAGCGTCCGCAGCACCCGGTTCAGAGATTGTTTCGTCACCCCCAGAATCGCCAGCAGGTTGTTCACCGTTGTCCCCGGTGCGCGGTTGATGAAATGGACGGCCCGGTGATGCGCCCGGCCATAGGCCATCTGCGTCAGAATGCGATCCGGGTCCGCAGTAAAGCCGCGATAGGCGAAAAACATCGCCTCGATCCCCTGCCGAAGCTGTTCGTCGGTCAAAAACAGCAGGCTTTCACCGCCAAAGACTTGGGCGGGGCGCGTATCCGACATAGTATGCCTCATTCGTTACTCGTGCCGAGTTTATGTCAGCGTTGTTGACATTCCAAGAGTGGACAGGTATCGAATCGCAGTTTCTGCGCAACTTTATGTCCGCATCGGACTTAATTGGCGCAACAATCGGAAAATTCAACCCAAGGCTGGAGGTTTCGCATGGCGGGGTATGATGATCGTGATGGCACCATCTGGTTGGATGGCAAACTTGTGCCCTGGCGCGAGGCCAATGTGCACATCCTGACCCATGCGATGCACTATGCGTCCTCGGTCTTTGAAGGAGAGCGCGCCTATAACGGCAAGATCTTCAAAAGCCGCGAGCATTCGGAACGTCTGATCGCCTCGGCCGAGGCACTGGACATGCCAATGCCCTATTCGGTTGATGAGATCGAGGCCGCCAAGGAAGAAGCGCTGAAAGCCAGCGGTCTGCAGGACGCTTATGTTCGCGCGCTGGTCTGGCGCGGCTCGGGCGACGATATGGGCGTGGCTTCGGCCAAGAACCCGGTGCGGATGGCTGTGGCTGTCTGGCCTTGGGGTGCCTATTATGGCGACGCAAAGATGCAGGGCGCCAAGCTGGACATCGCGGAATGGAAACGCCCCAGCCCCGAAACCATCCCGGTCCACGCCAAGGCGGCGGGCCTTTACATGATCTGCACCATTTCCAAGCACAAGGCCGAGGCCAAAGGCTGCTCGGACGCACTGTTCATGGACTGGCGCGGCTATGTGGCCGAGGCGACCGGCGCCAACGTGTTCTTCGTCAAGGATGGTGAGGTGCACACGCCACTGGCGGATTGCTTCCTGAACGGCATCACCCGTCAGACCGTGATCCAGATGCTGAAAGATAAGGGCATCACCGTCCACGAGCGCCGCATCAAGCCCGAAGAAATGGCCGATTTCGAACAATGCTGGCTGACCGGTACGGCAGCCGAGGTCACTCCGGTGGGGCAGATCGGCGATTATACCTTCGAGGTCGGAGACCTGACCCGCGAGATCGCCGCAGAATATGAGGCGCTGGTCCGCGCCTGATCCGGTCCGGGAACGTCATCCAGACCCCCGCCTTTCGCGGGGGTTTTTCTTTGCCTGCCGTTCAAGATTTTGTGCAGATCGTTCAGATGGCTGGACGAATGCGCAGCCGAGTATAGGTTTACCCCATGTTGGACCTGCTTAGCGATATCCTCACCCGCCTGTCCCTGCGGGGCACATTCTATTTCCGCACCTCCTTCACGCCACCCTTCGGCGTTCAGGTTCCCGCTTTCGAAAACGTGGCCCGGTTTCATTTTGTTCAACGGGGAGAACTGAAAGTTTCAGTCTCTAACACAGGCAAAATCCTGCGTCTGAAGCAAGGCGACCTGATCCTGATCCCACATGGCGCCGCCCATGCGCTGCTGTGCAATGAGGTCAAACCAATGGATGCGCTGCCGCTTGAGCGGGTGTTGGACGAGGCCGGATACCAAGGCGATGGCGTGCTGATTTACGGTGGTGAGGACAAAAGCCGCGACACGCAACTGATCTGCGGCCATTTCTCGTTCACCGGTCCACCGGGGCGACAGGGCACCGGGCATATGCTGATCGACCGGTTGCCGCCTTACATCCTGATTGAAAACTACGGAGAGGAAGCCGGGGCCTGGATCGAAGCCACCCTGCGCATGATCGGGTCCGAAATCAATGGCGCCCGCATCGGCGGCGATCTGATTGCGCTGAAACTGTCCGAGGTGCTGTTTGCACAAGCCATCCGCGCCCATCTGGAACACCAAAGCCCCAGCGAATCCGCGCTTGCCGGGTTTGCGGATCCCCGCATTTCACGCGCGTTGACCGCGTTTCACCAAACCCCCGCACAGGAGTGGAGCGTCGAGTCGCTGGCGCGTGAGGCCGGGATGTCGCGCACCGCCTTCGCGCAGCTCTTTGCCGAAAAGATGAGCGCCACGCCGATGCAATACCTGACCGACTGGCGGATGCAGATCGCCTGCCACGGATTGACCGAGGCGCGCTGGAACGTGGCGGATGCGGCGGCCGAGGTCGGCTATGCCTCTGAGGCTGCGTTTTCGCGGGTGTTCAAAAAGCAGATCGGCCTGTCCCCGGCGGCCTATCGGTCCATGCACTGATCCGGGTCGTTTCTGAACGATCTGCAAGCTTTCACGAACGATCCGGAATTAAACGTCCGAACGTCCTTTCTTAATTTGGGGTCATGCCAAGCAAGGAAAGGAAATTTCTATGTCTGTTCGTTTCGTTAACCGCACCATACACGCCTATCTGGATTACCCCGTCGCCTTTGCGCTGATGGGGCTGCCCTTTGTTCTGGGGTTGGGGCAATCCAACCCGATGGCCCTGTGGCTGTCTGTGGTAACCGGCATTGCGGCCTTTGTGCTGACCGGGCTGACCGACCACCACCTTGGTATCTGGCGCGTGCTGCCCTACAAGTTCCATCTGGCCGTCGATCTGCTGGTTGGTGTCGTGTTCCTGGCCGCACCCAGCCTGTTTGGGTTTTCGGGCCTGGATGCGATATACTACTGGCTGAACGGCGCGGCGGTGGTCGCCGTCATTTCGCTCAGCACGCCGGAACAGAGGATTGCCGCCTGAGCAGGGTATCCATAGGTGTCACAATACCATCGTGATACTTTCAAGACTCTGAGCCGCTTGTTTTACAAACAGGCGGCTCACTGCCGCTCACCAATTGCGTGTCCCGCAAGGGTCACCAGACAGGAGAGCTTCCATGACCCGAATCCTTCGCCCCAACCGCCGCGCTTTTCTGGCCCGCAGCACCGCATTTGCCGCGTCTCTGTTCATGCCCGCGATCAGTCGCGCCGCGTCGCGCCCGGTGTTCACACATGGCGTGCAGTCCGGCGATGTGGACATGAGCTCGGGCATGATCTGGACCCGCACGGATCGCCCCGCGCGGGTCATGATGGAAGTGTCGACCACCGAGAGCTTTGCCGACGCCCGCAAGCTGAGCCCGATGGACGCCATCCCGAACAGTGATTTTGCAGTGAAAAGACTGGTCGACGGGCTGCCCCCGGATCAGGATATCTTCTATCGCTTCGTGGCTGCTGATCTGAGCGACATCAATGTCGTATCAGAGCCTATTATTGGCCAATTCAGCACAGCCCCGTCCGAGCGCCGCAATATCCGCTTTGTCTGGTCGGGGGATACTGCCGGGCAGGGCTGGGGCATTGATGACGAAGGGATGCGCACCTATGCCACCATGGCGCAGCACCGGCCCGATTTTTTCATCCACTCGGGCGACACGGTCTATGCCGATGGCCCGATGCAGGACGAAGTCGAGAAGGACGGTTAGCTGATCTGGAAAAATACCACCCTGGTCGACGAGAAACGCAAGGTGGCCGAAACGCTGGACGAATTTCGCGCCCAGTGGAAATACAACTTGATGGACGCGCATGTGCGTGCGATGAATGCCGTCTGCCCGACCTTCTTTCAGTGGGATGACCACGAGGTGGTCAACAACTGGTCGGATGCCAAGGACCTGATCTCGGATGACCGCTATACCGAGAAATCGGTGCATGTGCTGCAATCCCGCGCGGGCCGTGCCTTTCACGAGATGACACCGCTGCGGATCACGCCAGTCGAGCCGGGGCGCGTCTATCGCAAGATCTCGTACGGTCCGATGCTGGACGTGTTCTTTCTGGACCTGCGCAGCTATCGCGGGCCGAACGGTCCTTCGATGGAGGATGAAATCACCGACAAGTCGCGCATTCTGGGCGCCGAACAGCTGGCGTGGCTGAAACGCGCGCTTGCTGCGTCTCAGGCCACGTGGAAGGTCATCGCCTCAGACATGCCGATCGGTTTGATCGTCTGGGACCGGTGGAAGGACCGGAAAGGGGTCGAAGCGATCGCGAATGGCGACAACGGTCCGGCGAAGGGCCGCGAGTTGGAGATCGCCGACCTGCTGCGCTTCATCAAAACCGAAGAGGTTGCCAACACGGTGTGGTTCACGGCGGATGTGCACTATACCGCTGCGCACTACTATGATCCTAACAAAGCGCAATTACAGGATTTTGAGCCGTTTTGGGAGTTTGTGTCCGGCCCGCTGCATGCCGGAACCTTTGGTCCGAATGCGCTGGACAGCACGTTTGGGCCAGAGGTGAAATTCGTCAAAGCGCCGACCAAGGAACAGGGGGCCAATCTGCCCCCCAGCGCTGGTCTGCAGTTCTTTGGCCTGGTCGATATCGACGGCGCGACTCAGCAGATGACCGTGCGCCTGATGGATCGTGCCGATACCGAATTGTGGTCGGTCACACTGGACCCGCAGCCGCAGGGGATCTGATCGCTCGTCACGTCGCGCCCCGAAGAATTTTGGGGCGCGTTTTTGCCCTTGAAAATTCCGACTAAAATAGTCAGATACGCATAACGCCAGATGCGCAGGCATCCGGCACAGGGTTTCGAGGCGGTTTGCGGGCTTAGCGCATGAATAGGTGAGAGCCCGCCGCCGCCTCGGAAACGAATGATCGGGGTAAGACATGGGCGATCCGCTGGACGAAATAATGGCACGGCACGAGGCAGCCACAGCTTGCGGCTGTTGCTGCGACGATGATTTTTGCGCCTATGTCGACAAGACACCCAAAGCAGAGCGTGGCCTGCCGGAAACTCTGCCAGCCAGCGCCGCAAGCCGTCGCGGATCGGTTCGGTTTCTCAATGAGAATCCGATGGGGTAACAGCCCCGGGGTGGGGCTGTTCAGGCTCTAAAATTCAGAAATCGACGCCGCGCTGGGCTTTGATCCCGGCTTGGAAAGGGTGCTTTTCCTCGGTCATCTCGGTGACCAGATCGGCATAGTCGCGCAGCGCTTGCGGCGCGTCGCGGCCTGTCAGGAACACGCTGGTCTTGTCGGACCGCTCATTCAGCCCGTCGATGACCTGATCCACCGACAGGTATTCATAGCGCAGGGCGATGTTGATCTCGTCCAGAACCACCAGATCGTACTCACCGCTGGCCATCAGGGCGCGGGCCTTGTCAAAGGCGGCGTTGGCGGCGGCGATGTCACGTTCCTTGTCCTGCGTGTCCCAGGTGAAGCCTTCGCCCATCGTGTGCCAAGTCACCAGATCGCGTTCCTCGAAAAAGCGCCGCTCGCCGGTTTTCCACTTGCCCTTGATGAACTGCACCACGGCCACCTTCTGGCCCCAGCCAAGCGCCCGGATCACAACGCCAAACGCGGCCGAGGATTTGCCCTTACCCTTGCCGGTGTTGATCAGAACCAGCCCGCGCTCCGGGTCGACGGCCTCAGAGACCTTTTTGCGGTGCTGGGCCTGCACCTTCTGCATCTTTTCCTTGTGATCTTGTGCGTCGCTCATGGGCGGAACCTTTCCTGATTTGCGCCCAACCTAAGCGAAGTTTGCCAAAGGTAAAGATCAGGACTTTGGATCCGGGGCCGACTTATCCTTGCCACGATCCACACCCAATTGGCGTTCGCGCAGGATAACCAGCACGTTGCCCGCAATGACCAGCGCCGCGCCACCCAGCATGACAAGTGTGGGCCATTCGTCGAACCAGACATAGCCGATGACAATGGCAAACAGCATGGTCGTGTAATCGTAAGGCGCCAACATCGAGGCCTGTCCGAAACGATAGGACGAGGTCACCAGAATTTGCGCGACGCCGCCGATCAATCCCATACACGCCAGTATTAGAGCCTGTTCCAACGTCGGCATGGTCCAGCCCCAAAAGGCTGTCAGAGACGACAGCAGCGTGGCGGTCAGCGAGAAATAGAACACCACCGCAGCGGGATGGTCGACCTGCACCAATTGCCGGATGTGTATCTGCACAAAGGCCCGCGCCATGGTGGCCGCCAGCACGCAGAGCGCGCCGATGGTGGCGGCGGTATCCATATTGTTGCCGCCCAGCCGGGGCCAGATCATGATCAGCACCCCCAGCAGGCCGATGGCAACAGCGCCAATGCGGATCATGCGAATACGCTCGCCCAGCATGATCGCGGCCAGAATCAGGGTGAAGATCGGGGTGGCATAGCCAATCGCCGTGACCTCGGGCAGGGGCAGCAGGCTGAGGCCGGTAAAGGTCAGGCCCATGGCGCTGGTGCCCAGAACGCCGCGCCAGAAATGCCCCATCGGCTTTTTGACCACCAACCCCTGCGCCAGCTCACCGCGATAGACCAGCCAGCCGATTATCACCGGAACCGCAAAGAGCGAGCGGAAGAACACCATCTCTCCGGGCGGGAAATCAACCGACAAAGCTTTGACCAGCGCCTGCATTGCCGTGAACAGCACAAGCGCGCTGAGTTTCAGCGAAACGGCCAGCACAGGTCGATGCGATGTTAAGGGTTTTGCCATCGGCGCGACCCTGCGCCTTTGGCAGTCAAAGATCAATGTCCGGTGCGGGAGTTTGACCAGTCGGCGGGCAGAGGGTGGCCAATCTCGTCGGCAAACTCTTCCAGAAACCGGATCATCCGCTGGGTACGTCGCCGCGCCAAGGCCGCGCCGCCTTCGGTCAGCATGTCATCCGGCAGCGCCAAAAGCTTGACCTTCCAGTGGTCGATCGAAAAGGCAAGATCATCCAGCGGGCGGTTTGCCGCAAAAGGATCGGCCGCATCGTACAGCGTCCGCCCCAACGCGCCCGAAACCGAGAAGTTCCGTGCAACACCGATGGCCCCAAGTGCGTCCAGCCGATCCGCATCGCGCAGAATGCAGGCCTCGGGCGTTTCAGGCGTGATATTGGCCGAGAAACTATGCGCTTCGATGGCGTGTTGAATCGCGCTGATCTGGGTGTCGTTATAGCCCAGTTCCCGCAGAACAGGCTCTGAACGCTGTGCCGACTTGCGCGAGGCCAGATGGCGTTCGGGGTCGTCTTTCGGCAAATTGACCAGATCATGCAGATAACAGGCGGCCAGCAATACAGACCGGTCCGTCGCCTCATCGGCAATGTTCTGAGCATTCACCCAGACCCGGTCCAGATGGGCCAGGTCATGCGCCGGATCGGTTTCCATCCGCTGCGCGACGACGGCGCGCAGGCGGGTGCGCAGATCAGCCGATCCGTCCACGGTTCTCTCCGATCTGGCCGCGGTGCAGCAGCAGGTGGTCGAGGATCACGCAAGCCATCATCGCCTCACCCACCGGCACGGCGCGGATGCCGACGCAAGGGTCGTGGCGGCCTTTGGTGATGATCTCGGTTTCTTCGCCCGACTTGGTGATCGTCTTGCGGGTGGTCAGGATCGACGAGGTCGGTTTGACGGCAAACCGTACCACAACATCTTGCCCGGTCGAGATGCCGCCGAGGATGCCGCCCGCGTGGTTCGAGCTGTATTGCGGGCCGTCCTGACCCATGAAAATCTCATCGGCATTGGCCTCGCCGGTCAGTTCGGCGGCGGCCATGCCTTCGCCGATCTCGACGCCTTTCACCGCGTTGATCGACATCATCGCAGCGGCCAAATCAGTGTCTAACTTGGCGTAAACAGGTGCGCCCAACCCGGCGGGAACGCCGCGGGCCACGACCTCGACCACCGCACCGACCGAGTTTCCGGATTTGCGAAGGTCGTCCAAATAGGTGGCCCAGTCTTCGGCGGCTTTTGCGTCGGGGGTCCAGAACGGGTTCTGTTCAATCTGCGACCAGTCGAAATTGGCGCGTTCGATCTTGTGAGGGCCGATCTGGGTCATGTAACCGGTGATCTGTACATTGGGTGCGATCTGCTTGATCGCCTCGCGCGCCAAACCGCCCGCCGCCACGCGGGATGCGGTTTCGCGGGCGGAACTGCGCCCGCCGCCGCGATAGTCGCGGATGCCGTATTTCTGCCAATAGGTGATATCGGCGTGGCCCGGACGGAACTTGTCCATGATGTCGCCGTAGTCTTTCGAGCGCTGATCGGTGTTCTCGATCGTCAGCTGGACGGGCGTACCGGTGGTCTGGCCTTCGAACACGCCGGACAGGATTTTCACCTGATCGGGTTCGCGCCGCTGAGTGGTGAACTTGTTCTGCCCCGGTTTGCGCTTGTCCAGCCAGTGTTGGATCATCGTCTCGTCAATCGCAACGCCCGGCGGGCAGCCGTCGACGGTGGCACCCAAAGCGGGCCCGTGGCTTTCACCCCAGGTGGTGACGCGGAAGAGGTGTCCAAAGCTGTTCATCGACATGGGGCGTGCTCCTTTGAGGGTTGTGATTAGCGGGCAAGGCCCGGGGCCTCAAGCGGATTTGCGGTTTGGGGCGGGGTGCGCTGCCCGGTGGGCAGCGCGTTTGAGTATTTGTGAAAAGATGAAGATCAGGCCGCCTGGGTGACTTTTGCGCGGGTTTTGGTGATCATCAGCGCGGCCTGCGCGGCCTCGCGCCCCTTTTCCACGAAATGCGCGCGATAGATGGCATTGTGGTGTTCGGTTTCCTGATATTGATGCGGGGTCAGCGACACCGACAGGACCGGAACGCCGGTATCCAGACCGGCGCGCATCAACCCATCAACCACAGCTTGGGCCACGAATTCGTGCCGGTAGATGCCGCCATCCACCACAAAAGCGGCACAGGCGATGGCAGCGTATTGGCCGGTCTGGGCCAGATCGCGGGCCAGCAAGGGCATCTCGAACGCGCCGGGGACGTCGAAGACATCGACTTGCTCGGCGGGGATAAGTTCAAGAAACCCGTCCAGCGCACGGTCCACGATATCGGAATGCCAGTTGGCTTTGATAAAAGCATAGCGGGTGTGTGTCATCATGATCTCCTTTCGTAACAGACACGTCACCCAAGGCGATCACGGGCAGGCGCGCCGCATCACCGGCACGCTGCACGTTCTCTTTCATCCGGACTGTAACCGTCGGCTCTGGCCTCTCACCAGATCTGCTGACACCCTTTGGTGGTTCCACGATTTGTCCGAAAACCGGTTCCCACTTTTCGGATCGTGGACACTGCGGGGCCGCTCGCGGGCTTACGGATCATGCCCGCATACCGCCGGTGGGGAATTTCACCCCGCCCTGAGAACGGGGTGGACTGTGCCAAGGCCCGGTCACTTGTGCAAGAGGCTTTGCGCCCCACCCAATTGACGGGTTTTGTTTCCATGACCGTCCTGTAAGGTCGCTGCAACCTAAGGAGAGCGCGAATGAAACTCTATCACAGTCCAACCTCGCCCTATGTGCGCAAGGTGATGGTTTTGCTGCACGAAACCGGCCAGCTTGAGGACGTCGAGGTGTTGAACGTCGCCACCACTCCGTTGGCTCCGGCGGACGAGCTGCAGGGCAAGGTGCCGTTGAGGCGCATTCCGGCGCTGGAGCGGTCGGATGGTCCGACCCTGTTCGACAGCCGCGTGATCTGCGCGTTTCTGGATGCGCGGGCCAAGGCGGGGATGTACCCCGAGGGGGCCGGGCGTTGGGACGTGCTGACGCTGGAGGCGCTGGCCGACGGTATTCTGGATTCGGCGGTGGGGATGGCCTATGAGGCGCGCCTGCGTCCCGAGGACAAGCAGTGGGACACCTGGCTGGATGCGCAATGGGGCAAGATCGACCGGGCCTGTGCCGCGCTGAACCAGCGCTGGATGGCGCATCTGTCTGGCCCGCTGGATATGGGGCAGGTGGCCGTGGCCTGTGCGCTGGGTTATCTGGACCTGCGCCACGATGCGCGGAACTGGCGCAAGGGCAACGATGCGCTGAACGACTGGTTTGCTGCGTTCAACGAACGGCCCAGCATGGCGGCGACCCGTCCCGAGGGTTAATCCGATTCAGGTGCGCTGGCCGTGACTTGCAGGGCCAGCGCGCAGTCGATCAGGGTGCGCTGAACGTGGCGAGATAAGCCGCGATGTCGTCGGCGCCTTTTTTCAGCTTCACGCTCATGTTCGGGCGCGCGGTTTCGTCATCCAGATATTCTTGAATGAAACCAATCGGGTCCTGCGAATAGGCGGAGACGTTTTCCTCGGTCCAGACCAGACCTTCTTCGCCGGCGCGGATCATGTCATCGGTGAACATGCCGACCGGCAGGCGCTCGCTGCCATAGCGGTAATCATTTTCGGCTCCGGCGACGCGGCCCACCACACCGTACAGATTCGGTCCGGTAATGCCACCTTTGACCAGAACCTCGCCATCTTTGATGATCGCGTGGCAGGACGAGCAGCGGTTATAGAGTTTTTCACCTTTGGCCGGGTCACCGGCGGCCGTCGCCTGGGACGCAAGGGTCAGGGTGAGGGTCAGCGCAATTGGAATGAACTTTGGCATGGGAAATGTCCTGCTGAGGTTGGGCTTACTCCGGCCCTTGGTAGATTCCCGTTAAAAGTGCAATCGAAAACCAACCCGCATAAGCCGCTACAAAATATCTATTTTCAACTCAGTTTTTTCGGGGTCACGGATTTCCCGAAAGGTGAAAATTGCGTGGCGAAACTGGGTCAGAATCTTGCAGATCCGGCATCACCGGTCAGATGGAATCCGGCCCGGCGAGGGTTTTCCAGGCGAGGCGCATCTGACGCGAATCACATTGGCCCCGATGGCCGGTGACCGGCGGATTTCCCCGCTTAAACCTGTCCAAAACTTGAAAAATCACCCCTTCGTTGTGACATGAATGCCCAGATGCGGCGTAGTGCGCGCCTATGACCGCTGGACGAACCGATTTCTCCCGGCTAGATAGCCGCGATGAGACGCCGCTTTGATGCGGTGCTGATGCATGTTTGCCCGCAATCGCGGGCGCCGGAATCGGAGAAAACCTCGTGTCCCACGCAGAAGACAACGAAGGCACCCGCAGAGATTTCCTCTACTACGTCGCTGGCGGCGCAGGTGTCGTTGCGACGGGTGCAGCCGTATGGCCCCTGATCAACCAAATGAACCCATCGGCAGACGTTCAGGCGCTGTCCTCGATTCGCCAGGACGTCAGCGGTGTCGAGCCGGGCACGCAGCTGACGGTGAAATGGCTGGGTAAGCCCGTATTCATCCGTCACCGTACCGGTGCCGAGATTCAAGAGGCCAAGGAGCAGGACGCTGAAGGCGTAGATGCGCTGCCTGATCCGTTGGCGCGCAACTTCAACCTGCCCGCCGATGCCCCTGCGACCGACGCCAACCGCGTGATGCCGTCGCCCGAAGGCGAAGCGCCCGGTGCATGGATCGTTCAGATGGGCGTTTGCACCCACCTGGGTTGCGTACCTCTGGGCGATGCCGGTGATTTCGGCGGCTGGTTCTGCCCCTGCCACGGCTCGCACTATGACCTTGCCGGTCGTATCCGCAAAGGCCCCGCGCCTGAAAACCTGCCCGTTCCGCCCGTTGAATGGGTGGATGCGACAACCATCAAGCTCGGCTAAGGGAGACCCAGATGTCCGGAATTCCCCACGATCATTACGAGCCGAAGACAAACGGCGAGAAGTGGCTGAACAGCCGCCTGCCCATCGTCGGCCTGATTTACGACACCATCATGATCCCCACCCCCAAGAACCTGAACTGGTGGTGGATCTGGGGCATCGTCTTGGCGTTCTGCCTGGCGCTGCAGATCGTCACCGGTATCGTTCTGGTGATGCACTATACCCCGCATGTTGATCTGGCCTTCGCCAGCATCGAACACATCATGCGCAACGTGAATGGCGGCTATATGCTGCGCTACCTGCACATGAACGGCGCGTCGCTGTTCTTTGTTGCGGTTTACATCCACATCTTCCGTGGCCTGTTCTACGGCTCGTACAAAGCCCCGCGTGAGATCACCTGGATCATCGGGATGCTGATCTACCTGATGATGATGGGCACCGCCTTCATGGGCTACGTTCTGCCCTGGGGTCAGATGTCCTTCTGGGGTGCGACCGTGATCACCGGCCTGTTTGGCGCGATCCCGTTCGTGGGTGACGCGATCCAGACCTGGCTGCTGGGCGGACCCGCGGTGGACAACGCCACGCTGAACCGCTTCTTCTCGCTGCACTACCTGCTGCCGTTCGTAATCGCGGCGCTGGTGATCGTGCACATCTGGGCTTTCCACACCACCGGCAACAACAACCCCACGGGTGTTGAAGTGCGCCGTGGCTCGAAAGCCGAGGCCGAGAAAGACACGCTGCCGTTCTGGCCTTATTTCGTGATCAAGGACCTGTTCGCGCTGGCCGTGATCCTGGTCGTGTTCTGGGCAGTTGTCGGCTTCATGCCGAACTATCTGGGCCACCCGGACAACTACATCGAAGCCAACCCGCTGGTTACGCCTGCGCATATCGTTCCGGAATGGTACTTCCTGCCGTTCTACGCGATCCTGCGCGCCTTCACTGGTGAGGTCTGGGTTGTTCAGTTCGCCAGCTTCATCACCGGCGGCATCGTCGACGCCAAGTTCTTTGGTGTGATCGCGATGTTCGGTGCGATCCTGGCCATGGCCCTGGCGCCCTGGCTGGACACCTCAAGCGTGCGTTCGGGCAAGTACCGTCCGATGTTCAAATGGTGGTTCTACCTGCTGATCATCGACTTCTTTGCCCTGATGTGGCTGGGTGCGATGCCCGCAGAAGAGCCTTATGCGACCTTCTCGCTGATCGCGTCTGCCTACTGGTTCGCCTATTTCTTCGTGATCCTGCCGATCCTCGGCGTGATCGAGAAGCCTCTGGCACAGCCCGAGACCATCGAAGAAGACTTCAACGCGCATTATGGCAAGGCTGACGCCGACGCCACGCCGGCCGAGTAAGAAGAGGGACCGGAAACATGTTCAAGAAACTTGCAATCGGTGCCGCGTTTGCTCTGGCCCTTGCTCCTGCTGCGTCTTTCGCAGCAGGTGGCGGCGAGCAGCATATCGAGGACTTCCACTTTTCGTTCGAGGGGCCCTTCGGCACCTGGGACAAGCACCAGCTGCAGCGCGGCCTTCAGATCTATACCGAGGTCTGTGCAGCCTGCCACGGCCTGAGATACGTGCCTCTGCGCGATCTTGAGGCGCTGGGTTATTCGGAAGAAGAAGTCATCGCCTACGCGGCGGGCAACTTTGAAGTGTTCGATCCCGAGCTGGACGATTTCCGCCCGGCGATCCCGACCGACCACTTCCCAGCCAATGACGGTGTCGGCGCACCAGACCTGAGCCTGATGGCCAAGGCCCGCGCCGGGTTCCACGGTCCCTACGGTCTGGGTATCAACCAGCTGTTCAAAGGCATGGGTGGTGCGGAATACATCGCCTCGTTGCTGGATGGCTATACCGGCCACGAAAAGGAAGAGGCCGGCACGGTCCTGTACGAAAACACCGCCTTCCCGGGTGGCTGGATTTCGATGGCGCCGCCGCTGTCCGACGATCAGGTCGAGTTCACCGATGGTCACCCGGCCACGGTTGAGGCCATGTCCGAGGATGTCGCCGCCTTCCTGATGTGGACAGCCGAGCCGAAGATGATGGAGCGCAAATACTCGGGCTTCGTCGGCGTGATCTTCCTGTCGGTGCTGTCGGTGCTGCTGTATCTGGTCAACAAGCGCCTGTGGGCTGCTGTGAAGGGCAAGAAGAAGCACTAAGCGCTGATCTTCCTAAAAAGAATGAACCCCCGCGCCATCGGCTGCGGGGGTTTTTTGTTTTCGAGGGGTGAAGGGTCCAGCCCCTTCTTGGCCTGCGGCCAATTCCGGGGCTCCGCCCGTTCGCGGTTGAAATCGTCCACTGGACGATTTCTTTTTCACCGCTCACTCCGCCGGGAATTTTTTGGCCAGATGAAGTGCGGATCAGGTTGTGAGCTGAGTCGCGGTGGCGCTTATGATTTTGGCGGTCACGATCTGGCCTTCAGGCTGGGGGGTGGTGAAAGTAACCTCGGTGAATTGCTCGGTGCGGCCCATATGGGGGTTTTCCATCAGGATGTGATGGGTTTTTCCGATCTGATCGCTCAGGTGTTTGGCGACCTGCGCATCGCCTGCGGCGCGCAGGCGGGCGGCACGGGCTTTGATGATATTGCCGTTGATCTGCTGTGGAATCCGGGCCGCCGGGGTGCCTTCACGCTTGGAATAGGGGAAGACGTGCAACCAGGTCAGATCGCAGTCGGTGACCAGTTTCAGCGAGTTCTCGAAATGCGCGTCGGATTCGGTTGGAAACCCGGCGATGATATCCGCGCCAAAGGTCATCTCGGGGCGCAGTTTGCGGGCCTCTTCGGTAAATCGGATGGCATCGTCGCGCAGGTGGCGGCGTTTCATCCGTTTCAGGATCAGGTCATCCCCGTGCTGCAGCGACAGGTGCAGATGCGGCATCAGGCGCGGCTCGGTCGCGATCGCCTGCATCAGGTTCTCATCCACCTCGATCGAGTCGATCGAGCTGATCCGCAGGCGCGGCAGGTCCGGCACCAGTTTCAGGATACGCATGACCAGATCGCCCAGTTTGGGCTGCGCGGGCAGATCGGCGCCCCATGAGGTCAGGTCCACACCGGTCAAAACGACCTCGTTATAGCCCCGGTCTACCAGCCGCTTGATCTGATCCACCACCACGCCTGCAGGGACGCTGCGGGAGTTACCGCGGCCATAAGGAATGATGCAGAAGGTGCAGCGATGATCGCAGCCATTCTGGACCTGCACATAGGCGCGTGAGCGGGTACCGAATCCATCGATTAGATGTCCGGCGGTTTCGGTGACCGACATGATGTCGTCGACCTGTACGGCTTCGGTCTGGCCGATGAAATCCGCCGCCATGCCTTTCCATGTGTCGGGCTGCATCTTCTCGGTATTGCCGATGACCGCATCGACCTCTTCCATTCCGGAAAAGGTTTCGGGTTCGGTCTGTGCTGCACAGCCGGTCACGATCAGCCGTGCGTTCGGGTTTTCACGGCGCAGCTTGCGAATTTCCTGCCGAGCCTTGCGTACCGCCTCGGCCGTCACTGCGCAGGTGTTCACCACGACGGCATCGGTCAGGCCGGCCTGTTGCGACAACTCCTTCATCGCCTCGGTCTCATAGGCGTTCAGGCGGCAGCCCAGAGTGGTGAATTTGGGCGCGCTCATCTCAGCGTCCTCAGGAATTCCGGGGTCAGGGTGCCCGAAAACACGTGGCAGGTGGGTCCGGTCATCCAGACGCCGTCCTCGCGCCAGTCAACCCAGATCGTGCCGCCGTCCAGATCGATCTGCACCTTGCGCCCGGTCAGGCCGCGTCGTGCGGCGGCCACGGCGGTTGCGCAGGAAGACGACCCCGAGGCCAGCGTGATGCCCACGCCCCGCTCCCAGACACGCATCCGGATGTGGTCGGGGCCTACGACCTGTGCCACCTGCACATTGGTGCGTTCGGGATACAGCGGGTGGTATTCGTAGCGCGCGCCAAATTCCGTCAAGGGGATGGCTTCGGCATCCTCGACAAAGAAGGTGCAGTGCGGGTTGCCCATGCCGGTGGCGGTCGGCCCGCCTTCGATCGGCAGTTCCAGCGTGTCGGTTTCTTCGGCCAGCGGAATCTCATGCCAGTCCAACTGCGGCGGCCCCATGTTGACCGAGGTCAGCCCGTCGCCCGCGTCGCAAGCGTACAGGGTGCCGCGTTCTGTGGTCAGGGTCAGCTCGGATTTGCCGGTTTCCTCCATCAGGAACCGCGCAATACAGCGCGTGGCATTCCCGCACGCGGCCGAGGTCGACCCGTCGGCATTGTAAAACACCAGATGCGCATCCGATTCGCCGCTTTCGATCACCGCCAACTGGTCGAATCCGACGCCGAACTGCCGATGCCCGATTCCCCGTGCCAAGGCGGGCGTAATCTCAACGCTTTGCGCGCGCGCATCGACAATGACAAAGTCATTGCCCAGCCCGTGCATCTTCATGAAGGGCAAACCCGAGGTCAGTATTCGTTGCATGGCGCGCATATAACCCTGCGTTGGAAAGGAATCCACCCTGCGGAGAAGATTCCTGAAAAAAGGGGTTGACCCCCCCGCGCCACCTGCCTAATTAGGCCGCCTATCGGGGCGCCGGAAACAAGTTAGGTTAAGGTGGAACGAGGTGCAAAATAAGGGCTTGAACCCAGTTGGGAAAATGCCTTAGAGAGCGCCACGGATCGACAAGATCCAGACAAAAGAGTGGGCCGTTAGCTCAGTTGGTAGAGCAACTGACTTTTAATCAGTGGGTCGCAGGTTCGAATCCTGCACGGCTCACCACTTTTTTCAATAATAACAAAGAGATGCAGGGTGCCGGTTAGGGTTGACCCAGTACAGCAAGTCCATACTGGGTCGGGATTTGGGCCAGTTCGAATTTTGGCTCAGGCCGCGTTGAGAATTTCACGCGCTTTATCAGCTGTCGGCAAATTTGCGAACTTGGCATACTTCTGTGTCTGAGTGACTGTAGCGTGTCCCAACAGATGGGATACTTCCTCAAGCCTCATACCTTTGTTCAGCATTCGGGTTGCATAGGTATCCCGGCAGGAGTGAATAGTTGCCGTTCCTTTCTCCGCCAACACACGGGCGCTGGAAGGACAGTTCTCCCTTATGACGTTCCTAAGATTCTTGACGGCTCTATCCATGGAGACGAATGGCTTTGGCTGCTCACTAAGCCTCTTCAGAACATCGTAAAGCCGGTCACTGATCGGCACAAACACAGACTTCTTGGTTTTGTGGTTAAAGTTATCGATCACCCGGTTTTCCATATCAATGTCTGCCCACTCAACCAAAATAGCTTCGTTTAGCCTAACGCCTGTATCGATGAGATAGACGAACAGATCGGCCGCCTTCTGATATGCCGCGTTCCCCTCAGATGCCTTGGCGTTGAGGCCCTGTAGGATGGCTTCTTCTTCCAAGTCAGACAGCACACGGCACTTCACAAAGCCACGTTCCAATTTGAATTCCAGATCAGGGTTCACCTTGTACCTCTTTTTGCAAAGGTTGTTCACTCGTTTGAGAAAGCGAAGTTCGCCGTTGATCGTGTTTGCTGTCATACCTTCTTCCTGACGTGCCATTCTGAGGTCATCCACGTCGTCATCGGTCAAAGAAGAAAGTGGACGGTCCGGATCAAGCGACCAGCGACCGTGGAAGGCCTTGGTCAGCCCCAGCATTTTGTTCATGTTATATTGGTAGCTTTCTTTGGTCCGACGTTGGACGCTGGCCACCGTGAGCGCACAAGGTCTAACGGCAGAGGCTGAGAAGCCTTTTTTGCGCTGGGCAGTTGGCCAGAGAGAATTCAACTCGGAATGAAGAGGGGGCGGGGGTTTCGGAAGGCGACTTCAAAAAACGGGGGCTATAAGTGTTATTATTTTTGTTGTTTGGAAGTCGGCCACCTCACAACACATCGGATGAAAAGCTGACGGCAATGGTCGGATGACCGCATTGAGCCCAAAGTTACGTGCTGCACTATCAAAGCAAAGATTTGGATCATTACCTTTGGTCCAAATTGCCTATTGGATTGGCAAACAACTTAGATAGCGGCCGAGGCACCGCGTAATGATGTTAGGAAACACCTTGAGAGTTGACGGCCCATTAATCATGGTTGGGTTGCCGCAAAGAACTTATATTGTTAGATTTTCATGTGTTGGCACATGTTGAAGCCTGTGTTGATTTCACCAAGCCAATACACTCCACGTGAACAGAGGCTAAAAGCTTCCAGTGATGAATAGAGTCCATATTAGACTGATGCTTCAAGCGATTACTAATTGCCTCCTCCTACCGCTATTGCTTGTGTTGTTAGTTGCTGGAACCAGCGTGTCCGAAGAAACGAGAGCCCTAGACGCCGTATTGGGCGACATGGGTTACTTTGATATTAAGTTGGTCGGTTGCACCATGGTTTACTCGCGAGAGGTTAAGCCAACCGACGAAAACAACGAGTATTTTCTTTTTACTGACTTCTTCAACTTGAACTCATTTTCCAGATTTGACGAAGCACGAGTTGAGAGAGTCGTTTTGCGTGGTCGGGAACTATACGAACTAAGGTTCCCTTTGGATGATTGGTATGCAGAGGCATATAGAAATGTCCAAGATTTTGCCATCACCGTGAACCGCCGCTTAACTGGGCAGGTTTGGCCGTTTGAACATCCTTATTTTCAAGTAGAAGCCGTTCCGTGGTTAGAACGTGAGATACAGCGTACTGGCCTTCTTGACTTGGGGCTGAACGGGAGAATTGACTACTCGAAGTTCGGCCAATCCACAGTGTTTTACCCTGGCATGTACTTCAATTTTGACAACTCTGACTTACTCATAGAGTTTCAACAAGAAACTTCCAAGTACGCTCAAATCAATGGTTGCGACATAAACTGATCATTATCGTTCTAAAACTATTGAAGTGGGTTAGCCTCTGCATTTGCAACGGCAGGTTTGTCCGCACAACTGCCGTTTATCCCGTTGGGACAGGTCGAAAGACAGGCAAAAATCGGCGGATGGCTGCTCTGAGCCCTTTGTGGACATTCAAATACCGATCAAAGATGATCTGTTAACACGCAACAGGTGAGGTCGAAGTGTACGATAGGAGATATTCTGGAAGCCTGATTGTTGCTTGCGCCGGCCCCGAAAACCCTCCACCCGAACAGACTGTCTATGGCGAAATGCGCTGTCGCTCCGGAGCTCAGCTGAAGTTCACGTCAGCGGACGCAAAACTAGCATTTGACAACTGGTCGATTGATGAACTGGTTCCGAAAGATGCCCACGTATTGCTATTGGACCCAACGCTCTCTGACTTCGAAGCCGCGATTGAAAATATTTCGAGAGAATTGAGCGTGTTCCCGCAAGGCGAGACCGGAATTGACCTTTACTTCGCAGGTCATGGCTTACCCAAGTCCGGAGCCTTAGTCCTGCGCGATCAGGCGCTTTCAGCCGCTGATTACGTTTCATTGATCGAAGAAAACATGGCGTCCGATAAGGGAATCCGAGGGATCAGCATGATGCTCGACAGCTGTCACTCGGGCGCTTTTCTCTTTGAGGCAATGGTCGCTCTTCAAGGTCGTGAAGAAACCGTTCGTTTGTATGACGGTCTATGCTCCTCAATGCATGACGAAAAGTCATGGGAGTTATCATTTCTTGAGCATGGTGCGTTTACTTTCACACACTTTCATCAAGGCAATAGCTATGTGAGTCCAGCGGAATTCCAGAAGGCAATTGACGAACAAAATCATAAAGTTATTGTAAAGTGCATTCAGGGCTTGGTCGCCTCGATGGCCGATCCGGCAACGTTCCTCACTCAAGGAAAACAACATTCGATCGATTGTGTCAAAGGCGGTGGATTGACTACCAAAACTCGTGGCTCGACAGACATAAATGAGTTGGACCAACCTTTCGATGTTGAAATGATCATTGAAGCGCTTAGGCGAAGTATCAAGTGACCGATCTGTCCGCTTTGCAGTCATTCCGATGGCCGCACGACTCAGACACGCTCAGGCAACCCGAAGTTCTCAGTGACAGCATTTCCACTGCGTATGCTATATGGGTAAGGTCTATTGGCATAGGCTAGGAAGCCTATTTGCGCTGGGCAGTTGGCCAGAGAGAATTCATTTCAGAATGAAGAGGGGGCGGGGGGGTCGGAAAGCGACTTCAAAAAGCGGGGGTTTTAAGAGTTGTTATTGTTGTTGTTTGAATATCGATCGGCTCAGAGCAAATCCGCCGGAAGGTTAGTAGAAATGGCCGGGTGACCGCTATTAGCCCTTAACGGTTATTGCCCGAGGGATAAAATACCGTAGCAGCATTGGCCTGTTCGCGGCCCAAACCAGAAATGAGGCTTAGGGCCTTCTTTGGGAAAGGCCCATCTATCTATGACATCAACAACTAGGCTACAAAGAAGTGCTCTCGCTCATTCCGCAGCTTTTGGCGTCTGAGCAACATCAACAAGATAGTCGTTTTCAGTTGAACTTTGCTTCACAAAATCTGTTTTGCGTGGCCTGTCCAATCCTGCTGCGTCTAACAGTGCCCTATTTGCTTGCCGTGATGAGGAAAAGACATAAGGGTGCAGCGGGTAGAGAGGCGGCACAGGCAAGCGGATCTTTCTTCCTTATAAGTACAGTTAAATGTGCAGTGGGTGGAATGGCGGCACGGGCAATCGGATCATTCTTCCTTTTAAGGTCGAATTTGTGTGCAGGATTTAAAGCGGTTGCCGTAGCAAGCCGACCTTTGGTTTTTTCAAGATTGCGTTACGCAGCATCTGTCAAATTGATCGGGCAAATGTTGAGGGTAAGATAGCGCACGTTGGACACAGGTATGCCCACGCGCTCGGCCAGTTCCTTGGGGGTTTCAAGCAGCTTTCTCACGCTTTGCCTCCTGTCGTCGTTGCTCACGAACTGAAGCGAAAGAAATCGCTTTGCATCCAGAATGAAACAAAACTACGCTGAAACTGCATGAATCAAGCGTGTCGCCATCGTTCGTATCTATTTCTAATATAATTGACTACGAATGAGGTCAACGCAAATACAAATGAAAGTTGAAAATGGCTGTTTCTGGCCTTGGGCATCGCCTTGCAGCAGTACGAAATATGGCTCGTCTCTCCCAAGAGGAGATGTCGCACGCGCTTGGTATCAGCCGAAGCGCCTACCAGAACTACGAACGTGGCCAGCGTGACCTGACGGCTCAATTGCTTCTAGAAATCTACGAAAAGTTCGATGTCGATCCTCTTTGGATGCTCGAAGGGGATTCCGAAGACGGGAAGAGCCGTCGGCACGAAGAGATCGCGACCGCCTATCGCAAGGTCGGTATCGCCGTAGAGAGGCGGATCATTGATCGAGATTTGAATGTCACGCCGGAAAAGAAATGGGACGCCATCATGTTCCTTTTCGACGAAGTCCTGAACACCGATGCATTGGCGAATGAAGGTAGTGCACCGGACATAACAAGAATTGACAGTGTTTTGAGGCTAATTAGCTGATGCTGAGAGAAGAACTTCCCGAAGACGTGCTCAAACTCCGGCCACGCAAGCTACGGCTCGGTCGCGATACCAAGCGAATTTTGGATGACCTTTGCGGAACTGACGATGAAACTAGGTTTGAAGGGTGCAAAAAACGCTTACGTCCACATGCCGACAGCATCAATGCGATCCGCTGCGCGGATTGTGGGCAGATCGAATACATAACGCGCGACTATTGCCGCTGTGGCCATTATCTTGCTGGCCAGGTTATGGACGAATTCCTGTCGTGGGAAATTGATCTGGTTGAGGCTAGTAATCGTTCGGCTGCCGATGCAGAAGAAGCAATGAAGCCGGTCAAGCGCATCAGCTTGGTCGCAATGTTGTTCTTCATTTGGCCTCTCTACCAAGGGGTTTTGACAGGGGGGAAATGCCAATAACGACGTGGCTGTGGTTCCTACCGGGATTGATAGTTATTTTTCTGTGCGCTCTATTTGAGAGATCTGTCACCGCGAAACGCGACGAAAACGCTCGCTTGGTTGACGCGGCCACTTTCGAGCAGTTTTTGATTGAACGAACAACCTCACCGAACAGCTGATTTAGTATAAGCTTTACCGTTAAGACTGATGAATGCATCGTCCCCAGAAACACATTTGAGGTAGCGAGCATGCAATTCAGACCGGCGACCAAAATGTGTGTCAGTAATACTCAAGAGAATTGTGAAGGTACTTTTAACATAATGTTTAACCCGCCTCCTCGTCGCCGCAATTTGGTAGTATCCAGAGACCGAATGACCTTAAATTCATTGAGTTCCCTTGATGAAGATCGAGCCAGTTCCGAGGATGGTCTAGCGTTAAATAGAGGTTACATAGATTGCCGAGGGTGCTCGGATCACGATGTTCGAAATGTTCTTGAGGAAGAACGGGAAATTCTAAAGATGCTAGCCGCTGCTGGTTGGACGACTGTTGATGCGAACGAAATTTTAGACACAGACTATTTCGAGAGATATGAATTGTCGGCTTTTGACGCCGGAATGAGCGCTGCGGTAGTAGCACTCTCGGCGACAGGCTACACCCCTATTAGTTCATGCAATGGCGGCACCATAGGAAATGACAGTCATTCAATGGAAGTGCCGAACATTTTGTTTGCTGCTGGTCCAAAGTCAAACTCTGAGGTTGTATGGGAAGCAGCTGTCAGAGCCGACTTAGGCCTCTTAGAGAATGGCGAGTTTGTGGAAATCTATGCAGATCAGGTCCTCAAGTTCCATAGTTTTGCTGCTGAAATCCTAAGGTTGTTGGAGGCAAGTTGAGAACTTATCGTTGCGAAATTTCAAGCGAACCCGCGGGATTGAATGATCGCGAGTTGACTCACTGAAACTGCTTAGTGGATAGAGCAGGTTCGCGTGGATGCGACACACTCAAGTTTCGTCGGAAGTACAGCGACTTGCTAATCTGGAACACTGAGTGCAAAGCTGTTAGGCATGGAGCACTTCAAGCCTTTCCTGAACGACGCCTCTTTAGGTTCACCAGAGAGGTAAGAGTGGATTTCGGCGAGATGGATTCGCCAATACTTATGGAAGGATCTGGTGAGTATGACGGGAACAATACAGTATACGTCACTAGATAAGTTCTTCTTAGACCCACGAAATCCAAGACTGGGTCGTTCAGCGCATGCTCAAAGCCTTCCGCAAGACGAGATCTACAACCGCATGCGCGATTGGTCTCTCGAAGAACTTGCTACATCATTTCTTGAAAGTGGCTTTTGGGCGCACGAAGCTGTTCTCTGCGCAATTGAGGAGATCGACGGTGAAGATCAACTCGTCGTAATCGAAGGGAACCGTCGGATTGCCGCACTAAAAAGGTTGCAAAACACATTCGATGGAGCGGATGGTTCGAAGAAATGGGCGGATCTTATCAATGGCTTGGATAGGCCGGATGGGCTCTTCAAAGATGTCCCATACATCCTACTAGGGGACAGGTCGGACGTCGATGCGTTCCTTGGGTTTCGTCATGTAACCGGCATTAAGGAGTGGGCACCGCCAGAGAAGGCTCAGTTTATTGCGAAACTCATTGATGAACGTGGTTTGTCTTACCGCGAGGTAATGCGGAAAATAGGAAGCAAGACACCGGTCGTTGAGCGTAGCTACATAGCCTATCGCATCCTTATTCAGATGGAGAACATTGAGGGCTTAAGTGTCGAAGAGGTGGAAAAGCGCTTCAGTGTCTTGTTTCTATCTTTGCGCTCAAAAAGCGTGCAGAACTTTTTGGGTGTTTCGGAAAAATTTGGCGTAGAGCCTGCGAAAGTTAATCCTCCTGTTGGAGACAACTACATCCCTCAGCTTTTGGAGTATTCTCGCTGGCTCTTTGGCGATGCGGAAACACCACCGGTTGTCACTGATTCCAGAGAAGTTGATAAGTTCGCGACAGTACTGGCCTCGGAAGAGGGTCTACAATACCTTCGTACAGTTAGATCACCAAGCTTAGAAAAAGCTTTTGTCATAGCTGGCGGCGATCAAGAGGAAATCTATGAGCTTGTATCCACAGCAGCTTATAACTTGCAGGAAGCACTGTCATCTATCCACCTTTATAAAGATGATGAACGCTTGATAGCAGTTTCCAAACGCCTGGTAGCTAACGCTGAACAAATCAAAAAGACGCTTGAAATCTAATCATGATCCAATTGCCGGAGTCTGGTTTCAGACGATCTGTTACAAAGTCAAACATCGACCCTAACGCACTAGCTGATTGGCTGGAGGCGGTTGTCCTATTTGAGGGGGAGCCGGTTAGCAAAAGCGATGTTGTCGATATCTTAATCGAATATGAAGTTTGCCCTGATGGCGCCCAGGATCTTGCTCACTGGATAGCTGACACCGGTTGGCAAGAACTGCAGAAGCGAAAGAACTGGGGCGGCTTGCCAGCCTCGTTTACAATCGGGACTACTCGAATTGTTGACGTGATCCAGTGGGAAAACGATCCTATTCGATCTTTCTTCTTGCTTTTAAGCATCCTGCGAATTTTTCCTGACTGGGCAAAAGGTCAGGTAGATCACGTTGTCCAAGGCAATCTTTTTGAAAAGGTGGTCGAGGCGATTTGCCCCGCCATGCTGCCCGGTTGGCATGTTTTCCGTGCAGGATGGTCACCTGACGAGGCTCAGGATATACCCACCATTATCTCGGAACTACGTGATCGCATTAACGTCAAAGGTGCCGTAGATCCGTATGAGTACGTGGCAACTGATGCTAAGGATGCCGGGTTAGATATTGTTTGCTACCGTCCATTTGGTGACACGCGGGAGGCTCTTCCTGTGTACTTGCTTCAATGTGCTAGCGGAAAGAACTGGCGGCAAAAGGTTCATACCCCCAACCCGCATGTGTGGCAGAAGCTGCTTGATTCAGCTGTGCAGCCGAGTACTGGAATTGCTGCTCCGTTTGTTATTGACACCCCAGAAATGAAGCGTGCGGCGCTGGAAGGGCAAATAACCGTGTTGGATCGTATAAGGATGCTACGAGCTGCAACCGATGCCGATGTGACCCTGGACGGTGAAACTCTCGCTGAAGTCATTGACTGGCTCGCACCCAGAATCGAGGCTCTACCAAGATTTGTTTGAGTCTCCCCAGTTTGCTCGGTGTTTTCCGAACTCAACGCTCAATCCATAGGCCACGCAGAAAGCGGGTTGTTCAGTGCGAAATCACACTGGGTTGGGGTTGATGGTTTTGTGTTTGAAGGGCGAGTATAGTAGTTGACGGCAGCCCCGTACACAATATCATGCCCTACGTAGGAAATGTGAATTAATGGGTTCACTGACCGGGCAGCTACAGTCAGACAAGAAAAACATGTGACCATGAAATTTATAGATCTGTTCGCGGGATTGGGGGGCTTCCACCAAGCATTAAGCGCCCTTAATGGCGAATGTGTTTTTGCGTCAGAGTTGAACCCCGCGCTTTCCTCACTTTATGAGAAGAACTTTGATTTAGAGCCTCACGGGGATATCCGTGCCGTCGCGTTAGAGTGCATTCCGGACCATGATGTCCTTTGTGCAGGTTTTCCATGCCAACCATTTTCGAAGGCTGGAGAGCAAAAAGGACTAGAATGTCCTCAATGGGGCGATTTAATCGACTATGTAGTAGAAATTCTAAGACTGAAGAAACCGCGTTACTTCATTGTCGAGAATGTCCCGAATCTGGTGAGACATAATGGTGGAAAAACTTGGCACGTGATCTGCGATAAACTCCGAGGTGCCGGATACGACATATCTGGAGCCAAGCTGTCACCTCATATGTTCGGAGTTCCCCAAAAACGCGAACGCGCTTTTTTGGTCGGTGATAGGCAAGGCCTTCAAGGGTTTGTTTGGCCAACTCCTTCAAAGTTGCCGGAGGTGTCTATCTCGACGATTTTGGACCAAAACCCTTCAGATGCTCTCAGCCTCAACTCAAACCACCTGAAGTACATGGAGACTTGGCAAACTTTCTTGGAGAGATTTCCAAAGGACGAAGAGTTGCCGTCGTTTCCAATTTGGGCGATGGAATTCGGCGCTGACTATCCCATCCATGGTTTGACCCCATATGGAAGGTCCTATCAAGGCCTTGAAGATTATAAGGGAGCCTTTGGCGTTCCGCTAAACGGTTTGGCTTATGAAGCCACCGAAGAAGCGCTCCCGAACTATGCCCGATCGAAACAAGATGAATTCCCGGGGTGGAAGATCGATTTTATTGAAAAAAATCGGAGATTTTATGCTCGACATCAGGACATCATAGACCCACTGATACCTGAAATTCGAACGTTCCCTCCAAGTTTCCAGAAGCTGGAGTGGAACATTAAAGGTGGCGAACGAGATATTTGGAAGCAGATTGTCCAATTCCGAGCTAGTGGAATACGAGTTAAGCGCACTGATACAGCCCCATCTCTAATTGCTATGACCACAAGCCAAGTTCCGATTGTGTCATGGGAAAAGCGCTACATGACTCCCAGAGAGTGCAGCCGCCTCCAAAGTATGGGCGAATTGAAATACCTACCGGACACCAAGAACGGTGCCTACAAAGCGTTCGGAAATGCAGTGAACGTGGAGGTTGTGAAACAGATCATGACTGCACTGCTAGAGCGAGATAACGTGCAGACCGAGATGCCTTTGAACCTCGCCGCAGAGTAAATGACAGATTTAAACACAATAAATATTCGCCCAGGAGTGAACGTACTCGCTGTGCTTCCACACCTTAACTACAAAGCGTGGTTTGCTTTGGCGGAGTTTGTAGACAATTCTATTCAAAGCAGCATCAGCCGTCGCCGGGAGTTGAATCGAGTAGATGGTAAAAGCTACAAACTTCGGGTCGACATCGACTTTGATCCGACTGAGAAAACGATCACAATAACCGACAATGCTGCCGGTATTTCTTCCTCAGAGTATCAGCGTGCATTCCGGCCCGCAGAAATACCTCCCGATGCGACCGGTTTATCCGAATTTGGTATGGGTATGAAGAGTGCTGCTTGCTGGTTTGCTCCGAACTGGAGTGTGAGAACGAGTGCTCTGGGTGAAGCAATTGAACGCACAGTATTTTTTAACATCGATAAAATCGTGAATGACCAAATCGATGAACTTAACATAGGTTCGCTGGTTGTAGGTGCTAACAAACACTATACAGAAGTGCGCCTGGACAATACACATGCTTGAATATCGGTCCTGAAGCTCTGCAGTTGAGAATCCATCAAGGCGGCGTGCTCTTTTCGGATCTTGTCCATATCCGCGTTCAATTTCTCGCTCAGCCGGGTCGGCTTGCCAGTCGTCATGAAAAATCTCTCCTTTCAATCGCCAGCGTTCGCCCGTGTTGGGGTCTTTGGCGGTGATGTAATTTTTGCTTACGCGGGGGAGGTCGAAACCTGCGTCGGTCAGAGCATCGACCATGCTTGCACGGTCGGTGATGGTGCCGACGCTGATCTGGTCCAAGATCCATTCGTGCAGTTCTTCGCGGCCCTGTGCCCTGGTTGGGGCCTCAACGGTGGTTTGAACCTCCTGCGCGTGATCCAGATCCATGGGATCGGCCCAGGCATGAGCTTTGTTCATCAGGTCGCGCAGACTGTCATAGGCTGTCTGATAGCCAGGTGGCGCAATGTTGAGACTCTTGCCGGTTGTCAGCTCCAAACGCGGTGTGCAGAAATGCAGCTCAACGCGGTCTTCGTGGCTGTGCCGGACCCAGAGCAAGTCGAATTGCTCACTGTCCATACCAGCGAATGCCAGTGCCTCGAAGGCGTTCATGACTTCGACCTGCTGGGCTTCGGTGGGTGCGTCCTCGCTGGCAAAGCTGATGACGCCCGCGCGGTAGGTCCACTGATTGCGACAGGCGTCGATCAGGGCCTCGGTGCGGGCGGGATCGCCGCGTAGCACTTCAGGCAAAGGATCGCGTATGACCGTCATGGGCTGGCCATCAGCATCGCAGATTAGATCGCGATTGGCGTCATAGGCCAAGACTTCACGCGTGACGAGATAGCCAACTGGACCAGCACCCGCGCCTTTGCCATTGGGAAAGAACTTGATCAGCATTGTCGTGCCTCATCAAGGATCTTGGTAAGCTGGCGTTCAATCACAACCAGTTGTCGGGCGACGGCCAGCGTATCCATGTCAACCCGACCAATCAGAAGCGCCCGATTCACAACCCGTGCAACCTGGTTGAGGTTGCCGCCAATGCGCCCTAGTGCCAGGACCAGAGTGGGGTCGACGCGAGGCGCAGGCTTGCGACGACGTGCTTCCGTCAGACCCAATGCTTCGCGCAAGAGGGTCGCGGCAGACACTCCGGCAGCTTCGGCTTTGACGCGAAGCTCAGCCTTCTCAGCAACGCTACATCGAAAGACGAAGGTCTCGGTGAGCGGCGCTTTGGCGCGCGGCGTGCCTCCGCCGGTGGGGTTCGAAGGGGAGGCTTGCCACCCCTCGCAAGGTCCCGTGTCAGCAGCGCCAGCGTATGACATGGGTCGCCTTGCTCTTTGCTCAGACCGCAGGCACAGTTCCTGCTTCGATGGTGCAAACAGGGTCCAGCCTTCGGTGAAGCTGCTTGGCTTGTGTCCGCGCTTCCTCGGCGGTCAGGACGCCGTGTTGGCCGATGGTGATCCGTCGCGTCCGACGTCCGGCCCGGTACTGAACCAGATAGGTCTTTTTGCCGGAGGGATAGCCAAGATCGCCTCGAGATAGTTTCCTCCACAAAGGCGCGGCTGCGAGCCATAGGCGGCCCGAACAACTCACGGCTTTGGCGGTGCAGGTCCGGCTGCAACAACTCTGAAGCGTCTTCGGGCAAGGTTGAGTTTGTTCTATTCGCTCCTTACCGTATTGCGAGGGCGCTAAGCCGCTGAAGTTCTGCTCTATTCATTGAAGATATTCGGCGTCGCTGGAAAATAAGTGGTTGCACTTCCCTTACATGTGTAGCGTATTGCATCGAAAAATGACGCATAGGCTGACCAGAGATTTTCCCATGAATATTTCTATTGAAAAGATACGCTTTGGAGACCCAGATGCTTTGCATGAGTATATGAGGCAAGAAAAGGAGGGATCGCGAGTACTATTTAACTCATTTATTGCACCACCTAAGGCTAATATCTCCCAGCTTGAAAGTGGATCAAAGTTTTTCGTTGTTGGCCCCAAAGGGTCAGGTAAGACCACTATCCTGTTGCACCTCAGAGAGATCTTAGGTGACAAGCACTCGGCGCTAATTCTGTTCAAGTCGAAGATTCGGCCGGAGGATAGATCAAAGCTTGATAAAATGACGCGGACAATTGTCGTCGAAGATCAAGGAAATTTCGCTGTTGAAACGGATTACCGAACGGTGTGGGAGTGGTACATCCTTAAGAATATTTTCAGACTAATAGACCCATCAGATGTTCAGGATGGGGTGGGTTACTTTCAAGATGTATCCCTTCTTTTGGAGGCTGACCAAAAGAAGTTCAATACACTCTTCGACAGCATGAAGGTTGAAGGCGTCAAGGGAAAAGTTAACCTTTCTGTTAACGTGGGCGCTTTAAAGTCAGAGATTGGCGCTGAAATCGAAGCAAGGCGCAAAGATGCTGGAGACAGTACCCTTGATCTACTCGATTTAGTACGGCTTTCTCAAGAAGCTCTGAAGAACATAAAGCTGAAAGACGATGTAAAAGTTCGACTATATATTGATGAGCTCGAGTTTTTTCTGGAGGAAATGGGAAGCGGAGAGCGGGACCGGAGAATGGTCCGTGACCTGATATTTTCCGTTTATTCCATGAACCAGACATTTTACGAAGCTGGAATTGATGCCCTATGTTATGCTTCAGTTCGTTCTGAGGTGATCTACTCTTTCCCAGGCTCATCAAGTGAACTCAACAAAATAATGAGATCATTTTCCGTTAGCTTAAACTGGGAGCCAGCGCCCGGTAATCCTAGTAGTATTACGGAGATATTTAGAAGGAAGATTGAAAACTCTGAAATCGAAGAGGGAGAGGTTCCAACGCCTGACCCTTGGAGTAGCTACTTTCCTGAAACCATAAATGACAAGGATACGCAGAGATTTTTGCTTGATATGGGATCCCATAGGCCGCGAGGTGTGCTCCTTTGTTTGTTATCTGCGGCAGAAAGAGCGTGGGGTAAAACGGCGTTCACCGAAGATGATTTCGAGGATTCCGACAACTCATTTGCACAGGCTATGCTTGATGAGTTCAAGGATGAACTATCCGCAAACCTATTTGACTACGAGATAGATGCCGCTTTCTCGATCTTGAGAGGTAGGCACTATGTTTTTGATTTACCTGAATTTATTAGAAGAATGAATAGTGCGTCTGAAGCAATAGCTTCAGTCAGGCGGCTAAAGCAATCAAGGCGCGCAGAATTTGTGGTCGCGGCGCTCTACCGATCTGGTGTTGTCGGAAATTTCTTTAAAAACGAAGGGAGTGGCTTGCAGCGTCAGACCTGGGCATCACGAGGTTACCCTGACCCGATTCTTGATAAGCCATTCATTGTTCATCAATCTCTCCAAAAGCTTCTGGATATGGTCTAAGACCGTCTTGGAGGCAATATGATTGGAAGCGGAAGTTAGACCCGCAACCCAAAGCCGCGCATGCCCCGGTCCCAGACAAGGTATTCCTTGGCCTCAACGGCAAGCCCTTCCCGCTACTGCGTGGCCGTCAAGTCCATTGATCACGTTGCTAAGTATGGTTTTGATCTAACGCCAGTGTAATGCTGCCTTTCTGCGGTGACGGGCTTTGCAATTTTGGAAAGGAGACAATCGACCCATGCAATTCACATTCTTGCTGTATTGCAGTGCGTCGTCATAACCACTGAACCGCAAGTCCGCAGACACGGATTGACCCTCTCGGTCGGAACAACTCAGCCCTGTTGTCAGCCCGGCAGGTGCACAGCGTCCAATCTCCAAATGGCCCTAATGACCTGGCAACGGACACCCAGTTGAGCAACACTGATCCCGCCCAAAAGAGAAATCAAGCTTCCCGTCACCATCCAGCGTCTGAGCCAGATTGCCAAATCCAGAATTTTTTGGGTAGCGTGCACATGTGAATGTAGTTGGCGCTTTGTTTTTTCATACGGCTCTACCGCAGACCGTTCCAGGGCGCCTTGTCCGCGACGTCTTCAATCTCGTACCCCATTTCTCCGACACATGGTCCCAGAATGGCTAGAAGCGTTGCATTTGAATCGCCGATGTTGAACGTGGCGTGAACCACATCCGCACCGATGAAAACCGAATCCCCCGGTCCCATCACACGCTTTTCCTCGCCAAGCCACTGTTCGACCTGCCCGGCGACACAATAGATGACTTCTTCCTGATCGGGGTGTTTGTGAAAATCGTGGCCGTGACCGGGCGCAAGGCTGACCTCGATCACAGTAAGCTGCCCGGCACCTGTCGCCGGCGGATTACTCATCCATTTCAACTTGCCCCAATCGAGCGTTTCCTGCGGTGTGTCCGCCGAAAGCATGAATTTTCCGATCATCCCAATTCTCCGGTAGTGTTTTGATTGTGCAATAGTTCTGAACGTCGGCGCTTTGTCGTCAAGCGACCCCTTTGGAGCGTTCGACGCCGCGGCGCAGCTTGCCGAACTCGGCGGTCTGGGCTGTGATCGCCCGTTCAGTGGGCAGACGCTCCATGGATGACGCACCATAAAAGCCATGGCAATCAGGGCAGAGGTCAAGGAATTTCTGCGCATCCTCCGGCTCGGCCAGCGGACCGCCGTGGCAGATAAAGATCAGGTCATCGCGATAGGCCCGCGCCGCTGCGGCCCATTCGTCATAAAGCCGCGCGCATTCTGCGATATCCGGTGCGCTGTCCCCCGCGCCGATTGATCCGCCGGTGGTCAGTCCGAAATGCGCCACGATCACATCCGCGCCCGCCTTGGCCATTTCGGCGGCGTTGTCAGCGCTGAACACATAGGGCGTGGTCAGCAGGTCGCGTTCACGGGCCTTGGCGATCATCTCGACCTCCATGTCATAGGACATGCCGGTCGCCTCAAGCTCGCGCCGGAAACGTCCATCGATGATGCCGACCGTGGGGAAGTTCTGAACCCCGGCAAAGCCCATCGCGGCCAGATCGTCCAGAAACTTGTCCATGATACAGAACGGGTCCGTGGCGTTCACACCGGCCAGAACGGGCACGTTTTTGACAACGGGCAGCACCTCGCGCCCCATATCCACAACGATCTCGTTGGCATTGCCATAGGACATATACCCCGCCAAAGACCCACGTCCAGCCATGCGATAGCGGCCTGAATTGTAAATGACGATCAGGTCGATACCGCCAGCCTCTTCGCATTTGGCGGACAAGCCGGTGCCTGCTCCGCCGCCGACGATCACCTTGTCTGCTGCGATTTTGGCCCGCAGGCGGCCAAGGATTTCTGCGCGTCCCGTGACTGCCATCTCAGGTTTCCTTCTTTGTATAGATTTCGTTGAAATTGCTGATCGCGGCCTCGGCAAAGGCAGGATCGTTGATGTGTAAGTCCAGTTCGACCAATTGCCGGTCGGGGGTTTGGGCCACCGTGTCGCGCAGCGCCTGGAACAGAGCCTCGTTGGCCACCGGATCGTGGAAAGCCCCGCCTTCGATATCCAGCGCCGAAACGCCACGCAGCGGCAGCAGGAACCGAACCGGTCCCTCGCAGGCGTTCAGTTTGTTTCCGATCCATGCGCCGATCTGCGCGCATTCTTCGGGTGTCGAGCGCATCAGCGTGACCTGCGCGTTATGGTGATAGAATTTACGGTCTTTGAACTGCGCGGGCACTGACTCGGGTGCCCAGAAATTCGCCATGTCCAGCGCACCGCACGAGCCCACATAAGGCAGTTTGCTGCGCGCAATGCTGTCGAGCCGTTCTTCACCCGCGCTGAGCATTCCCCCCACGATCAGATCGCAGATCTCGGTCGTGGTGATATCGAGCACACCGGCCACATCGCCCTGATCGACCAGTTGCTCCATCGACCGGCCACCGCTGCCGGTGGCGTGGAAGACAAGGCAGTCGTAGTCATCGGCCAGCCCCTCGGTGATGGCCTGAACGGCAGGGGTGGTGACACCGAACATCGACAGAACCAGCGCGGGGCGGTCGTCGGTGGCCTCGGGCACCTCGTTCGCCATCATGCCCGACAGCGCGTGAGCTGCGTTGCCCAGCAGTTTGCGCGATACCCGGTTCAGACCGGATACATCCGTCACCGGATGGAACATATTCACATCCGACGCGCCGACATAGGCCGAGACATCGCCCGAGGCCAAAGTCGAGACCAGCACCTTGGGCACGCCGATCGGCAAAGCCTGCATCGCGGGTGCAATGATCCCCGACCCGCCCGAGCCGCCCAGCCCGATGATGCCGCCCAGATCGTCGCGACCCAGTACGAACGCGGTCAGGGCACGCGACATTTCAGTCACGGCCTGCCCCCGGTCGTTCACGAACACCGATGCCGGGCCGTCGGGATGGCAAGCAGCGACGCTGGCGGCTGTTACATCCACGCCGGTCTCGCCGCCTTTGGTGCCGACATTGACCAGCACGGTCTCTATCCCCGCCGCATCGATCAGGTCGCGCACATATCGAAGTTCCGGCCCCTTGGTGTCGGCAGTGCCGATCACGTAAGCTCTTTTTGTCATCCTCTCTCCCTCCCGTTAGCCCGACTGCCCGGGTTCCAGCCCCAGATGGCGCTTTTGCATCGCCGGGTCGTTTTCAAGGGCCTCTGCTGTCATCCGCTCGACAACTTCTCCACCGACCATGATGGCCACGTCCTGCACGGCGGCCAGCGCCGCGTGCATGTTCTGTTCGACCAGCAACACGGCGATGCCTTCGCTTGCGATCAGTTCGATCAAATCGATCACGTCCGAGACGATGGCCGGGGCCAGCCCTTCGGTCGGTTCGTCCAGCACCATCAGACGCGGATTCAGCAACAAGGCCCGGCCAATCGCCAGCATCTGCTGTTCCCCGCCTGACAGGCGGTTGCCCAGATTGCGGCGACGCTCCTTAAGACGCGGAAAGGTATGATACACCCGGTCAACAGACCACGTGCCGCCTTTGCGTTCGACGATCTTCAAATGTTCTTCAACCGTAAGAGACCGGAACACCCGCCGTCCCTGCGGCACGTAACCAATTCCCATCTGCGCGCGCTTTTCAGGCGGCAAGCCGGTCATATCGACACCATCGAACCGGATTTCTCCCGCCGAATGCGGATGCAGGCCCATGATCGCATTACACAGGCTGGTTTTGCCCATGCCATTACGGCCCAGAATGCCCAGCGGGCGGTTACCGACGTTCAGAGCGACCTCATGCAGCACATGGCTTGAGCCGTAGCGCAGGTCCAGCCCGCGAATGTCCAGCAGATCATCAGTGGCCATGAGCGCCTCCGATATAGACGCGATGCACGTCTTCGTTGCGCATGATGTCGTCGGGTGAGCCCTCGGCCAACATCCGCCCGTTATAGAGGACCGAAACGCTTTCCGAGGTCTGCAAGGCGATATCCATATCGTGCTCGATCAGCACAACCGTCACATCCTTGGGCAGCGACATCAGCAATGCGCTGAGTTTCGGGCGCTCGGCAGGTGACAATCCCGCCGCCGGTTCGTCCAGCAACAGTATTCTGGGGTTCTCGGCCAGCGCGATCCCGATCTCAAGCTGCCGCCGTTGTCCGTGGCTGAGCTCCGAGGTTTCGCGGTCCAGCACATCGGTCACGCCGGCCACCTCGGCCAGACGCTCGGCTTCGGCCAGCCGGTCATCAGTGACCCGCAAAGGCAGCACCTGCCGCCAGCCGCCGCGCACCCCGGCCACGGCCAGAAACAGCGTGTCGCGCACGGTCAGGCCGTTGAACAGGTGGGCGTGCTGATAGGTCCGGCGCAGCCCGCGTTGAATTCTCTTGTTGATCGGCTCGCGCGTCACCTTGTCGCCAAACAGGGTGATCTGGCCGGTCGTGGCGCTGGTATCCCCGGTTAGGACGTTGAACAGGCTGGTCTTGCCCGCACCGTTCGGCCCGAGGATTGCGCGCCGCTCGCCAGGGCGGACAGTCAGGTCGATATCCTGCACCGCCCAGAACCCGCCAAAGCGTTTGCCAATGCCCCGGACTTCCAGGGCATTGGCGGTGTTATGTGAGTGGTTTACGGGCACGAGGGGTTGTCCCGGCTAACTGGACCCGAGGCCAGGAAGGCCTCTTCGTCTTGTCCCAGCAGCTGATTCACATCGCGCACAACCTTGACGACACGGTTGCCCAGCGAACCGTCTTCGCGCTCGTAGACTTCGGTGACAAAGTTGTCGACGATACCGTTGCGGTTCTTGTCCAGACGCATGGTGCCACCGGTCGGGGTAACAAAGGTCAGGTCGTTCAGCGCCGCGCGGAAGGCCGCCTGATCGTCGGACAGGTCGCCGTCGACCTCGTCCAGTGCCAGTATCGCAGCCTTTGCGCTCATGTAGTAATGATGCGCAAAGATCGAGGGGGCCGAGAAGCCGTCGGGGAAGGCTTCGGTATAGCTGGCGGTGAAGGCTTTCCACTCGTCGCCGTCATAATCGCCAACGGTCGGCGTTCCGGCAGGCGCGCCCACCAGCAGTTTCTTGAACGGGCCTTTGCTGTCCAGAATGGACTGGTCGATGGTGATCGAGCCGCCAATGATCGGCTTGTCACCGCCCGCCTGGCTGTACTGGGTCAGGAAGTTGACCGCATCTGCACCACCAAGCGCCACGAACAGCGCATCGACATCCTGTGGAATCGAGTAGACGACCGAGGAGTAATCCTTGTTGCCGATCGGCGTCCAGAACTTCTCGGGCACCTTGCCGCCGGCCTCGCAGAACTCGGTCATGAAGCCCAGCACTTGGGTGTAGGGGAAGGAATAGTCCTCGGCGATGACGGCCACGGATTTATAGCCCATGTCGTTGAAGGCATAGTCACCCACGCCAACCATCCACTGCGCACCGTCGCCGCCAAAGCGGTAGAAATTGTCGGAACTGTCGCGCAGGGTTG
This sequence comes from Ruegeria sp. AB10, assembly GCF_056542745.1. Classification (NCBI taxonomy): domain Bacteria; kingdom Pseudomonadati; phylum Pseudomonadota; class Alphaproteobacteria; order Rhodobacterales; family Roseobacteraceae; genus Ruegeria; species Ruegeria sp. AB10. Next base: position 264,570 of record NZ_JBQGAI010000003.1, read on the forward strand.
TATCCTGCGCCGCGCTGGATCCATTCAGGAAGGTCACGCCGGGATAGGATTTCGACAGGTCGCGCAAGGCCAGACCTTCCGAACCGGACAGCGGACCGACGATGATGTCCACCCCGTCCTGCTCGATCAGCTTGCGCGCCGCGTTCACAGCGCTGTCGGGGCTGGCGTCGGACGACATGGTGATCACTTCGATCTTGTTGCCATCAACCTCACCACCGGCTTCCAGTACCGCAAGTTCCGCGCCACGGATGCCGTCCTGACCCAGCGCGGCAAACGCACCTTCCAGGATCGAGATCACGCCGATCTTGACGTCTTCGGCAGATGCCGGGACCGCCATTGCGCAGAGCGCCAGCGCGGATGCAGCCATTTTGAGCTTATTCATTTTTCAGGTTCCTCCCTATGAGTGTGCTCAGACAGTTGATTTTTCTTTGACTTCTGGACGACGCAGCCGCGCCATCCAGTCGCTTGCCAGTTGTTGCAGCCCTCCTGGTGCCACGATGACGATCAGCAGCAGCACGCCACCGATCAGCGTGTTGAACCGCTCGCGGTCGATCAGGTCGACGGCGAAGGTGTCCAGCAGGACAAAGACCGCCGCGCCGACAAAGGCTCCGCCCGGATGGCGCAGCCCGCCGATGACCGAGATGATGAGGATGTCGATGATGGGCCCAAGGCCGACCGAAAAGGATGAGATACGTTCCTGATACCAGACGTTCAGGATGCCACCGGCCCCGGCCAGCAGGCCCGAGAAGGCAAAGGCGGCAACGATGGGCGTGGTGACCGAAATCCCCAGCGCCAGCACACGACCGGGTGCGTCACGAACTGCCTGAATGGTCAGGCCCAGCGGTGAGCGGACAAAGCCGTTGACCAGTGCCAACGCAAGCGCGGCCATGCCCAGAGACAACAGGTACAGCGGCAGCGGGTTGCGCAGGCTGAGCCCCGCAACCTCGGGCGCACGGACGCCGGAAAAGCCGGTCCAGCCATTGAAGAAGGTGTAATTCTGCCGGGTGAAGTAGAAGAACGCCACGCCAATCGCCAGCGTGATCATGATAGCGTAAATCCCGCGCGACCGGCGCGCGATCAGGCCAACCAGAGCGCCCGAAATGGTTGCAAGGATCAGCGCCAGCGGGATCGAGACCCAGAACGGCAGCGAAACACCGATGCCTACGGTATTGGGGCCGAAAAACGCGATGGTATAGCCCGCGATCCCGGCCATGGTGGCCTGCGCGAACGAGACAACGCCCAGATAAGTCGCCAGAAAACTGAGGCTCAGCGCCATGATGCCAAGGATCAGCGACCGTGTGGCCACCTGCGTCAGCCAGAAATCGTTCAGGACGACCGGCAGGATCAAAAGCGGGACAAGGATCAGCGCCTGTTTCATTGCTCGGCCTTTCCCAGCAGGCCCTGCGGTCGCACCGCCAGCACCAGCACCATGATCGCAAAGGTGAACACCACGCCGTAGGTGGGTGCATAGGCCAGCCCGTATTGCTCGGCCAGACCAACCAGCAGCGCGCCCAGGGCGGCCCCTCCGATCGAGCCCATACCACCGACGATCACCACCACCAGCGAAGACAGCAGGAATTGCAGGTCCGTCCCCGGCGCAATCGACAGCGCGCTGGCTGCGACCACTCCAGCCATTCCGGCCAGCATGCCGCCCAAGGCAAACACGAGAACAAAGATGCGGTTGATCGGATAGCCCAACGCGCGGAGCATGTCCTGATCGTCCACACCCGCCCGGATCACCGCGCCAAAGCGTGTCCGTTGGATCAGAAACCAAAGGCCAATCCCGACCACTAGCGCAAAGCCCATCAGCGCCAGACGGATATTCGCATACCCCACGCCCAGAACCGGCAGACGCTGCCCTCCGGCTAGGGCATCGGGCAGTTCGACCTGATAAGTCAGCCCGCCCCAGTACCACAGCATCAGATCGGCCATGATGATTGAAATTGCAATCGATGCCAGGGTCTGACGCAGTTCGTCCCCCTGCATCCAGCCCAGAATGCCAGCCTGCACGATGGCACCAGCCAACGCCGCCGCCAATCCGCCCCCAAGGACACCCAGCCCCCACGAGCCAGTGACATCAACAATGCTGTATCCGACATAGCCGCCCAGCAGCAGCAACGCGCCATGGGCCATGTTCACCGTCCGCATCAACCCGAAGATCAGACTGAAGCCGCTGGCCGCCAAGAAGTAGAGTGCTGCAAGCGTCAGCCCGTTCAGGGTGACGATCAGAAATAAGGTCATGATTCCTCCCGTTGAGACGACCATGTCCGAATTTCAGGAATCCCCACAGCTCTGGGTTCATTTCCGATGAAGAAAAATATTGTATATTATCAATAAGTTATTATTTCTCGGGGATCAAAGATTCTCAAAAAAGAAGAAGAAATGAGAATTTGCTTCTCAAATGCGGAAAACTTTTCTTATACAGAGACATGCAGAACCTGACATTGACCGGCACACCGTCTGCCCGCCCTGACCAGGCCGACCGGATTTACTGCCCTGCTTTGGGTGGGTTGAGCGTCTCTCAGGCGGACCTCGCCTTTGTAATGCCCCGGCTCGACCACAACCGCGTGCTGCGCGAAACGCCGAAACAAGGCGACTGGGCTGCGATATTGGCCAGCGATCCGTTCGGGTCCGAGGCGACCATGCTCTCGCAACTTTATGAGAAGGGGTATCGCGGCGTGGTGAACTGGCCCTCTTCGATCCTGCTGGATGGCAGTCTGCGCCAGTCGATGTCGACAATCCCTGCCTCGCCTGAGTTCGAATACGCGTTTCTGGCCCGCGCCAAAGCCGCCGGGTTTCAGGCGCTGGCCTTCTTCATCTCGCTGGCGCAGGCCCGTGCTGCGGTACAGGCCGGGCTGGACCGCCTTGTCCTGCATCCCGGACTGCTGGATGTGGATAGCCCCGACAGCGGCGCGCTTGTATTGGGCTCATTGCAAAGGGTGATCGAAACGATCCGGGACGAAGCAGAGCAGGTCAGTGTGTTTGCCTATACCTCGGCATGGCACGAACGCATGGTTCCGCTCAGCACGCTTGATGTGGATGGTCTGATCTGGTGCGAGGGTGCGGCATGACGATTCGCGACAGGAACTTTCTGTTTGCTGCGGTTGTCGGGTCGGGCCTGACGGCAAAGGCGGCAGACAAGGCCGGGGCCGACTATCTGCTGGCGTTGAACGCGGGGCGTTTCCGGGTGCAGGGTGCCTCGTCCCTGACCAGCTTTCTGCCGGTCCGGGCCGCCAATGACTGGGTCATCGAATTTGCCGAACGCGAGATGCTGGGACGTTGCTCTGCGCCGATCTACGCGGGGTTTTCCGTCAGTGACCCCGATCTGGGCATCGGCGCGCTGGTGCAAAGAACCAAAGCGCTTGGCTTCTCAGGTGTCTGCAACTTTCCATCGACGACACTGATCGACGGACGGTTGGGCGCGTTGATGGAACGCGAGGGGTTGGGGTTCGACCGCGAAATAGCGCTGGTGAAAGAGGCGACGGCGGCCGGTCTGGGCACCTTCGTTTATGTCCACACCAACGCGCAGGCCCGCAGGATGGTCGATGCGGGGGCAACGGCCATCTGTGTCAACGTGGGCTTTACCAGCGGCGGAACGGGCGTGAGCACTCACCTGACGCTGGAAACCGCTGCGGCGCAGATCGAGCGGGTTCTGGAGGGCGTACCAGCCTCGGTCGACAAATTGTGCCACGGCGGCCCCATCACCTCACCCGAAGAGGCGCTGGCCATCACCCGTATCTGTGGTGTGCAGGGGTTTGTTGCAGGCTCAACGCTTGACCGGCTGCCGGTCGAGCAAACCCTTAGCGAAGTCACCAAGGGCTTTACCGCGATTCCCAGCCTGTCGCGCATCAAGCAGGCCCCCTCGAACACCGAAAATGATCTGGTCGGCTCGTCTTATGCCATGCAGACGATCCGCGAAGAGCTGGATGATCTGGCCTATGAAGACATCCCCGTTCTACTGATCGGCGAGACTGGAACGGGCAAAAGCCGCGCGGCCCTCAGGCTGCACGAGGCAGGCCCGGCGGCCCGGCGGCAACCCGTGGTCGTGGATTGCCCTGCCTTGGGCGGCGAGGAAGGCGGCGTGCATTTGCTAGGCAAAGCGCCCGGTGCGTTGGGCAGCACTGGCACCCAGCGCGGCGCGTTGGAGCAAGCGTCCGGCAGCACCATCATCTTTGACGAAATCACCGCCTTGCAGCCCGAGCATCAGGGCAAGATTCTGAAATTCACCGATGAAAAGACGGTGCAGCGGATCGGGGACCATACGCTCAGGCGCGCGGATGCCCGGATCATCTCGACCACAACGCAGGATCTGCTTGCCCAGATCGAGAGGGACGCGTTTCGGCAGGATCTGTATTATCGGATCTCGGGCCATGAAATCACCCTGCCGCCATTGCGCGACCGTGTGGACGATATCCCCGAACTGGCCATGTATCTGGGCCGACAGGTCAGCGGTGAGCCTCCGAAATTCTCGAACGCTGCGTTGCGGCTGATGCTGGAACACGACTGGCCCGGTAATGTGCGAGAGTTGCACCACGCCGTGCAGCGCGCGGTTCGCAAATCGGGCGGGGGGACGATTGACCTCAAGGCGATCGACTTTCTGCGGCGAAAACCGGCGGGCGCTCCAAAGGCGCAGACGGATGAAACCCCGGCGCGGGTCGCGGTGTCCGAGCGGGACTGGATTGCCGAAGCGCTGGCACGAAACGGCTTCCGCCGCGCGCAAACGGCCGAGGAATTGGGCATGACCACCCGCACGCTTTACAACAAAATCAAGAAACACGGACTACAGGGATAGTACGCTCAGTTACACCGCATTATCCAATTTTCTCGTTGCAAATGACCGGGAAACCTACTGCGGTTTGCTTCGTCAAATGCCTTGCCTTAGGTGCACGGATTCACGCTTTGTCCCGGGTCTTGGGATTCCTGCCGCTGAGCACAGGTCGGACGGCTGGTCCCAACAGTACGGGGCGCAGGGCGATCAGGTAGCATATCCAGCTGACGCACCAGAACAGGGCGGCGGTGTTCTCCAAAAGCTCGTGATTGTCGGTCATTGGCGCGGCAAGGCGGGTTGCGATGGCGCACCACAGCAACGCCATGGCACAGGTCAGGCTGCGCGGCGCGCGCAGCGGACCCTCTGCCGTATGGGATGCGGCGCGGCCGGTGAAGGCCATGATCATGCCAGAGATTGCCCCAATGGTGAGCGCGTGCAGGGCGTCCCTCATGGGGTAGACCGTTGAGAAAAACCACAGTGATCCCATCAACAAAAGCCCCAGCGGCAGCCAGAGAAAGGCCGCGTGCAGTCCAAAGAGAAGCGGGTTTCGCCACGTGCCGAAGCTGCGCCAGCGGGACATCGCGGCAAACAGCAACAGAGCCGAAAGGACCAGCAACGCGTTTGCGACATCGGCGGCGTTCAGAAGCAGGGCAAGAGCGCCGCAGGCCGACACAGCAAGGATGACCCGGCGCAGCTTTTCGTTGCAGGGCAAATCCAGAGCAGGCAGGCCCTGATGTTGACGCCAGATGGTGGTGAAGGCCGGGACGGCACGAACGCCGATGGTGGCGATCAGGATGGCAAAGCCGATCAGCACCGCGCGGGCGAGGGATAGGCTGGCGGCGACATCACCGGATTTCGCGGCGGCCATGAAGGTGGCTTCGATCAGGCCCAGAGCCAGCATTGCGAAGGCAAACGGAGTTTTGGCGAAGGCGCCTGCGGCTGCGATGCGCCAGATCAGCAGGCCAAACATAGCGATGAAATAAAGCCCGTTGCAGATCAGGATCAGGCCAAGGGGCAGGTGGTCCGCCATGGCCGTTGTCAGGCGGCCCAATGCCCAGAAGCCCATCAGGAGCTTTAAGATCGCGCCCTGTTCGGGGGGCTTGGCCACCCAATTGGGCAGCGCGGTCAGCAGGTAGCCGCCCACGGCCAGTGCGGCAAAGCCGAAGAGCAGCTCATGCACGTGCCACAGCACAATTGGCTCGAACGCCGGGGCGGGCAGGCCCAGACGTACGCCCAACGGCCACCATCCTATGCAGACCAGCGCCCAAAGCGCGGCGCCGCTGAACATGGGGCGGTAGGGCGCGGCCCAGAACGAATGCGGGGTCACTCTGCCGGGATGGCCCGGTCGGCGGACCAGTCTGCGCCACATGCGCCTTGCAGGAACCCATCGGAAAACCGGGCATCCGGTGTGAGCGATTGAAGCTTTGCCGCTGTCGTTGCCGCTGTGGTGTCCCCTTGCAGAAGGGCGTGATAGGCCGCGCAGATGGCTGGGAAATCCTGTGATTGCGGCGACAGACGCAGGGCGGTGACGCCCGCGTGCGCCAGCGTGTCGGTCTGATAGACGGCGGCGGCGTGCGTAGAGGACAGGGTCTGCACGCCGTTCATGGTCATGAACGGCTGACCTTCCAGCGTTTTAACCTCCAGCCCGTCCGGATCGTCTTCGCAGGCAAATTGACAATTGTCTTTGGTACGACCGTGCAGGCGTGCGTGATAGCAACGCCCCGAGATCGCCAGGGGCAGGCGGCCATGCCCCCAGACCTCGACAGCAACGCCAAGATCGGTGGCGGTTTTGGCCAGCACCTCAACGCTTTCCAATGGCAGCTCGGGGGGCAGGCAGACCCGTGTGGCGCCCAGCGAGGCCAGCCATGTCAACGTGCCTTCGTTATAGACATTGACCAGCGGACCAACCCAGAACGGCGTGCCCTTGGGAAGATGGGGCAGAGCGGAGAGGTCGTTGACCTCGACCGGCAGGCCCATGTCGACCAGATCGGCGGTCAGCTTGCGCTCGCGTTTCAGGGTGACCAGCGCCAGGCTGGTCAGGGCGACCTCTTTGCCCGCGTTTTGCAACGTGTCAATCGCCTCGGCGATATGCTCCTGGTAAAACGGCAGGCGTTTGGAACAGACCAGTTCACCCAGAACGACGCGGGCAACGAGGGTGTCGACCAGTGAGGTGTGAAACTCCAGCCAACGGGTTTTGGACCAGAAGAACTGGGTCGGCCCAGCAGTGAGATCCATGGCTTATCTCCAGGTTTTCTTGTAGGCGCCGGTGGTCATGGCCTGACCCTCGGACAGTCGGGCCAACATGCCCTCGGGCAGCGGGCGGCCCGCATCCAGTGCATCCACGGCGGCGCGGAAGTTGCGCACCACCTGCGCTACGTAGGACCGCGACCGCTGGCGGCCTTCGATCTTGAGCGCGGTGACGCCTGCCTTTTGCAGCTGCGGGATCAGTTTCTCGGCGTTCAGGCTGACCGGGTCTTCGAACAGGTGGCCGGATTTCTCACCCGCGCTGAAGCAGCCCTTGCACAGGGTCGGATAGGGCGCGGCTTCGCCCTTGTTTACGCGGTGAATGATGTAGCCGCCCAGCCGCGCATCCAGCACCCCGTTTTCCTCATGGTATTCCACATGGCTGGCCGGAGAGCAGACGCCGTTCATGTTGGGCGATTTGCCGGTGGCGTAGGATGACAACGAACAGCGGCCCTCGGCCATCACGCACAGGCCGCCAAAGACGAACACCTCGGTTTCGACCTCGGTTTCGGCGTTGATCGCGGCGATTTCCGGCACCGAGAGCACGCGCGGCAGCACCACACGTTTCACGCCAAAGGTCTCGGCATAGTAGTTGATGACATCCGCATTGGCGGCGGCAGCCTGAACCGAAAGGTGGCGGCGCAGGGTGGGATGATGGCGCGCGGTATGCGCCAGAAGGCCAGCATCGGCCAGGATCACCGCATCGGCGCCGCAGGTTTCGGCATCGGCTACGGCGCGGTGCCAGATGGCCTCGTGCCCGGCGCGGGGAAAGGTGTTGATGGCGACCAGCACTTTGGCGCCATGCTGGTGGGCAAAGGCCACGCCTTCACGCATTTCGGCGCGGTCGAAGTTCAGGCCGGGAAAGTTCCGGGCATTGGTTTCATCGGCAAAGCCGCAGTAAATCGTATGCGCGCCCGCCTTTACTGCCGCACGCAACGCGGCGGGGGTGCCAGCGGGGCAGACAATTTCCATTACCATAGGTCTGCCTCTTCAGGTCTGCTCAGGTTGACGCCGGTTCTTCGCTCGATCATTACAAGGACCCTTTGCATGGACTGCGCCAATGGGCCGGACAGGTCCGAAAGCTCCTGCGCGAAATCCAGCTCGGCGTCATCGATTGCGTTGCGCAGGGCCAGCGCTGCGGCCGTATCGCCTTCGATCACCAGATCACGGGAAAAGAACAGCGCGTCCCCGTCATAGGCGCCGTGAACAAGACCCAATAAGGCAGCGAGCGGCCCGGCGATCCGGGCGGCGCCTTCTGCGCGGCCGCGCGTGACTGTCACTCGCGGGGTGCCGCCGTTCGGATCAAGGCAGATCACAAACGGCAGGTCGGTCGGATCAAGGATGAACCGCGTGTGGTCATGCTCGCCCAGGCGGCGGAACATGCCTGGGTGTTTTTGGGCAATCTTGCGGGAAAAGGCGGACAGGATGGCCGACAAAGGGGCATATGGCAAAATGCGCAACGGAAAGGTGGCCACCTGCGGAAAGCGCGGAATCATGGCGGGCGATTGGGACAAGCAGGGCTCCTTTGGCACGGTCGACATGTCTTCTGTCGGAACTCATAAGGGGTCGCACACGGTCGCAGTTTGACGATGGTCAATTTCGCTGTGGAATTTCGCTGATAGGCAGGCCGGGCTTTCTTGAACAGGATCTCCCGTGCGATCGTTGCCCTCTTTCCCCAGCCTGCGCAGTTTCCTTGACTGGTGTGGGGACACCAATCAGTTGCTGACGGTTTCCGAGCCCGTCTCGGTCCGCCATCAGATGACAGCAGTTCACTGCAACGTGCTGGAGCGGGCCGGCCCGGTGCTGCGGTTCGATTTTCCGGTGTTGGATGGTGGTATCCCTTCGAAAATGCCGGTTGTCACCAACCTGTTCGGGACAACTGAACGCGTGTGCGCCGGGCTTGGTATTAAACCGGAGGAACTGGACGAGATGGGCGCGTTTCTTGCCGCGCTCAAAACCCCGACACCTCCGGACGGGTTGCGGGATGCTCTGTCGCGTTGGCCGATGTTGAAGGCCGCGTTGGCGACGCGACCCAAGATCACCAAGTCCGCATCCAGCCAGCAGGTTGTTCTGGAAGGGGCGGATATCGATTTGGCGTCAATTCCGGTGCAAACGCATTGGCCGGGCGATGCGGCGCCGCTTGTGACCTGGCCGGTGGTCATCACCCGACCGCATGGGTCCGACGCGGGCAATGTCACATCCTACAACGCGGGCATCTACCGGGCACAGGTGTTGGACCGGGACAAGCTGATCATGCGGTGGTTGCCCCATCGCGGTGGCGCGGCCCATCACCGGAGCTGGGCGAAAAACGGGGAAAAGACCCCGGTCGCCATTGTTCTGGGGGCAGACCCGGCGACGCTGCTGTCCGCCGCGCTGCCTCTGCCCGAGACCGTGTCGGAAATGACCTTTGCAGGCGCGCTCAACGGAGTGCGCCCTCGCATGGTAGCTGCCAAATCCGTACCCCTGATGGTTCCGGCTGAGCCCGAGATCATCCTGGAAGGTTGGGTATCGCCGACGGACACCGCGCCCGAGGGGCCGTTCGGAGATCACACCGGATACTACAACCGGGCCGAGCCTTTCCCGGTCATGCAGGTCACCGCCGTGACCCATCGGCAGGACCCGCTGTACCTGTCCACCTATACCGGTCGCCCACCGGATGAGCCCGCGATCATTGGCGAGGTGTTCAACCGTCTCGCGCTGCCCACCATTCGCGCTCAGATACCCGAGGTCCGCGATCTGTGGCTGCCTCCCGCCGCGTGCTCGTACCGCATGGCCGTTGTCAGCATCGACAAACGCTATCCCGGTCAGGCGCGCCGGGTGATGATGGCGCTGTGGGGGATGCTGCCGCAATTCAGCTATACCAAGATGATCGTGGTGGTGGATGACGATATCGACCCCGCAAACTGGGATGACATCGCTTGGGCACTTGCCACGCGCATGGACCCGGGTCGCGATGTGATGACGCTGGAGAACACGCCGATGGACTATCTGGACTTCGCCTCACCCCAGCCCGGGCTGTCGGGAAAAATGGGCATCGACGCCACGACCAAGATCGAAAGCGAAACCAGCCGGGAATGGGGAACCGTGATGAAAACAGCGGACAAGGACGCGGAGTTTGCCGCCAAACTTGTTTCGCGCCTGATGGGGGGAGCAGCGTAGTGAGCCAACACCGTGTGATATTGGGCGTGGCCGGAGCGTCGGGTGCAGCTCTCGGGCTGTCAGTGGCGCGGCAGTTGTCGGATCTGGGCGTTGAGATCGACCTTGTCACCAGCGACGCAGCACAGCGCACGCTGCTTGAAGAATGCGGCAGTGGTGCGTTTGACACCCTCAGGGGATTGGCCACCCGCCACCATTCCATCGACAATATCGGTGCCAGTATCGCGTCAGGGTCGGTCCCGGTATCCGGGATGATCGTTGCCCCCTGTTCCATGCGATCCCTGGCGGCCATCGCGCATGGCCTGGATGACAACGTGCTGACCCGCGCCGCCAGTGTTCAACTCAAGGAGCGCAGGCGGCTGGTTCTGCTGACCCGCGAAGCGCCGCTGACATTGGTGCATCTTCGGAACATGACGACGGTGACCGAGATGGGCGCGATTGTTCTGCCGCCGGTGCCCGCGTTCTATCTGAAGCCGAAATGTGTGTCGGATATCGTCACTCAGATTGCAGGCCGTGCGATTGATCTTTTGGGCGTATCTGCCCCGGTGGCAAGCCAATGGGCCGAAGAAGGGTTGATGCCCGGCTCTAGTGCCGCGCCCGTGCGGTTCTGAACAGCAGCAGAAACACGAACACCGAACCGATCGAGGTCGTCACGATCCCCACCGGCAATTCCTGTGGTGCCAGAAGAAGCCGGCTGAGGATGTCCGAACCCGTCAGCAAGGCCGCGCCGACAATTGCGGCCGTGGGCAGAAGCCGGTTGTGCAGCGGTCCAGCGATACCGCGGGCGATATGCGGCACCATCAGGCCGACAAAGCCGATTACCCCCGCGACCGAGACAAAAACGGCGGTGGCAAGGGCGGCGGCAAAGAACATGCTGAACCGCAGCCCCTGAACGGGCACGCCCAGCGTTGCGGCGGTCAGGTCTCCGGTCAGCAGCGCGTCCAGCCAGCGGCTGCGATAGAGCGAATAGGACAGGATCAGCAGCAACCCGGCACAGACCAGCGGGAAGGTCTCCCACCGGGCCAGACCCAGACCGCCCAGCATCCAGAAGATCACCGAATGGGCGGCGCGGCTGTCACCGGCAAAGATCAGGTAATTGGTGATGGCCGAGAACAGGAAGGAAACCGCCAGACCGGCCAGGATCAGCTTTTCCGGCGCGCTTGTCCGTAGCCCGTGCACCAGCGCCAGCACGATGCCCGAGGCCACAAGGCCTCCGCAAAACGCCGCCAGTGGCAGTGTCCAGAGCCCTAGAATGTCTCCGGTCACAGTGATGACGAATACGGCTCCGGCGGCGGCGCCCGAGGACAGGCCGAAAAGAAAAGGGTCAGCCAGATCGTTGCGCGTCGTGGTTTGCAGAACCACGCCAACAATACCCAGCCCGGCGCCAATGACAGCCGCGAACAGGGCGCGGGGCAGGCGCAGGTCGAATACAATCCGATGAAGCGGTGACATGTCTCCGTCCGTCAGGCCGGTGCCCAGCAATACCGCGTCAAACGCATCCTGCGCGGGGATGGGCGTGGTGCCGTAGACGGTCGAAATCAGCAAGAGGGCGGCCAGAATGACCGCCCCCAAGATTAGCTCAAGGCCCAATCGGCCCATATCAGTTGAGGCCCGGATGCATGGCTTGGGCCATTTTCGAGATCGCCTCGATATTTGCCGGTCCGGGGGTCAGTTCCTCGTAGCGCAGGCCGATCCAGAGCTCGTTCTTGACCGCGTCGGTCTGCGACATCACCGGGTGTTCCTGCAGGAACTTGAACGTATCCGCCGCGCCATTGCCGGTCTGATAGTCCAGCAGCACAAGGAATTCCGGGTTGGATGCGGCGACAGCCTCCCACGAGGTGCGGCCCCAGCTGGTATCCATGTCATGGGTGACGTTCTCGCCGCCCGCAGCAGCGATCATGGCGTCGGGGATGGCAAATTTTCCCGCGGTGAAGGGCGCATCGGCAGGACCGTCCAGCAGGAAGACACGCGGTTTGGCCAGATCGGCGGTTTGCGCTTCGATGGCTGCCAGTTGCTTTTTCCAGCCGCTGACCAGTTCTTCGGCCTTGCCTTCGACATGCATGACCTTGCCCAGGCGCAGCACGTCGTCGAACAGCAGGTCCATGCTGGCCTCGGGGCGATCCTTGTCCAGATGCACGCAGCTCTCAGACAGGATCATGGTCTTGATGCCAAAAGGTTCCAGCGTGTCCGGCGTCACATCGCCGCCGGGTTTCATGCCGTAATACCACCCGGCAAAGAACAGGTCGGGTTCAACCGCGACCAGGTTTTCAACGGTCGGGTATTTTGGCGCCAGCTCGGGGATGTCTCCGCGCAGAGTGTCGAATTCGGGGCTGGTCTTGTACCAGCCGGTGATGCCGGTCAGGCCCACGATCTTGTCCTGCAGACCCAGCGCAAAGGCCATGTCGGTCATGTTCATGTCATGCACGACCAGCCGCTCGGGCTGAGTCTCGAAAACCAATGGCTCGCCGCAGTTATCAACGGTTACTTCACCTGCAGACGCGCCGCCTGCCATGGCGGTGATCAGGGCCGCAGACCAGATGTGTTTCATAGGGGGTGTTTCCTTGCTTTAGTTTGAAACGGGGGTTCTTCGGATATCCAGCGCCGGGATCACCCGGCCTTCGTGCTGGAAACACAGGTAGTCGACGCCAAACGTGTCGCGCACATGCGCGGGCGTCAGAACCTCGGCCACAGGGCCAAAGCTGGTCAGGCGTGTGGATTTCATCAGCGCCACATGGGTGGCAAACTCGGGGATCATGACCAGATCGTGCACGATCATGACCACGGTGATACCCAGTTCGGCCACCAGCGACAGCATCCGCCCCTTGGCGTCCGGATCCAGATGGTTGGTGGGCTCGTCCAGAAACAGAAGCGACGGGTTCTGCGCCAGGGCGCGCGCAATATGTGCCCGCTGGCGTTCGCCGCCGGACAGCATGGCCATGCGTTTATCCGCCAGAGCGTCCAGCCCGGTCAGGTCCAGTATCCGGTCAAGTTCGGCCGCGTGGTCATCGGCAGACCGGTCGGACCGGATCGGGATCTGACCCAGGGCGACATAATCCCGCAGCAGCAACCGGCCGTCCGGAAACTCCTGCTGGCTGACCACGGCGATCATGCGCGCGCGCTCTGATGCGGGCATTTGTTTCAGGCTGCGCCCGTTGACCAGAACATCGCCCAGAACCAGATCGGCGGCCCCGCAGAGCAGGTTCAACAGCGTCGTTTTCCCGGCCCCGTTCGGCCCGGCAATGGCCAGGATTGCGCCCTTGCCCAGTTCAAACGATGCACCCTGCAACAGAACATCGCCGTTCAGCGCATAGTATTCCAGGTCACGCGCGACCAGAAACGCGGGGTCTGTCATGAGTGTTCCTCTACGTTCAGCCGGGGCATCCGGGACAGGGTTTTGGTGAACAGCGGCTGCGGGCGGTCGGAGGCGTTGGTCCAGCCATCCGCACTGTGGCGGTATTGCCGCGCAAACTCGGCCACTGCGGTGATGTCACGTTGGGTCCGGATATCGCCGAACAGGTACTGGGCTTTGCCAACGGCCTGAAATCCTACGGTAGTCGGCCGTTCGCAGCCCGCCATGCACGTGACGGTCCGAACCGCAAACCCCGCGGGCAGACTGCCCGTCAGCGCGTTGCGCAAGGCATCCGCATTCTCAAGCCCTTTGCAGGTCTCGCAGATCAGAATGAAGTGATCAGGTGTTTCCGGCATTGCCCGCTCCGCTCGTTTTCAAACGCGCAGAGAAGGTGCCAATCATGGGAACACGTGTCAGTCGTGTCATCATAGCCTCCTTCCAGGACGCCCCGCCCCGGGTTGGTTGAACATATGATGGCAGGTCTCCTGACTTGCGGGTCGATGCTTGGCCATCCTTCCCGGCCCAAGGACCAGTGGGTGTATGGCGTCGCTCACCGCTTACAGTTGCGGGGGCAGTCACGGAGTTGGCCAATTGACAGGGCCGCACCGTATTCCCTTTTCACCCCTTTTGGGGGAACCATCACCAGATTGACTGCCCGAGATGGCCCGGTGCGTCAATCATAAAGTTACATCCTCTACGTTTGTTTGCCGGTGCAGCCCTGCAATTGCAGGGGGTTCTGCAAAGAGCGGCATCTGCAAAAAACCTACTGGAATGATCCCGGCAGGGCGATAGAGTCCGGTCATGCGATATTGGTTTCCCCTTGCGACGATTCTGACGTTGGCCCTGTGCGGTCCGTCCGTGCTGGCGGCTCCGGGGACTGCACTGGACTGGTCTGACTTGCCGGATCCGTCCGTTCAGGTCTTCGACGATCCGTATCGCGACCTGAGCCCGGAACAGTTCGACGATGTGCTTTTTGCCGTACGCCTGCGCAGCAGGCTGCATCAGGATGCGGGCAGCCCCGAAGAACGGCTGAATTGGCAGGAGCTTCTGTTCGAAACCGAGGACGCCCTGGCCGCCGATGGCATTGATATCGACTGGCTGCTGGAGCAACGGCATGCCGTGGCCCGGAACCGGGATCGCGCCGGCGCTGCGGGAAACCCTGAATTTGACGGTCAGACGGTGACGCTGGCGGGGTTTGCCATTCCCGCGCCGCCCGATGCGGACGGGAACGCCATCGCTTATCTTGTGCCCAAGCGCGGGATGTGCAGCCACATGCCGCCACCGCCGCCCAATCAGATGATCCGGGTGCGGCTGAACGGTGACTGGGCGCCCAGCTATGTCCACGAGCCCGTCCGGCTGACCGGAAGGCTGACCATCGATCCGTCAGAGCAGAACATGATGGTGGTCGACGGGTTTTTGCCCATGCGGGCGACGTTCCGGCTGGACGCCGACAGTGTCGAAACCCTGGAGACACAGGGCGAGCGGCTGGAGTGGGCGCAAAGCATTGCCGATCGCATCCGCGCGGCGGGCAACCGCAAGACCGGCGGGGCGAAGGCCTCTGAGTGACGCGGCCGCCGGATCGGGACACTGCGGAATGGCTTGTAGATTGATTCCGGAAGAAACCGATCATCTTCGGTGATTTGACAAACCCCGGTCTCGGGGTACCCTATATCATCCTATTTAAGTGTATCAGTGACGTTGGTTTGAGCCTCTTCAGAGGCACGGGTGAATAGATGAACCGCATTGACCTAGCAGAGGTTGCGTCCCGGGAATGGGATGTGGTGCTTGTTGGCAGTAGCTTTGCATCGATGTTTTTTTTGCGCATACCCTGCCCAGGATCTGGACATTCTCATCATTGAAAAAGGCGGGTTCCGCCCGCATGAGGCGCAGCTTCGCGATGGCTGGCGCACCGGAGAGGAGATCACTCAGCGCAACTCGTCCGGTTTTCGGAAAGACTGGCTCAGCTTCGTTGTTTTTGGCGGAAACTCGAATTTCTGGTGGGGCGATACTCCGCGATTTCATCCCGATGACTTCCGGCTGCAGTCCCGGTTCGGCGTCGGAATGGATTGGCCGTTCGGGTATGACGATCTGGCCCCCTATTGCGAGCGGGCGGAAACGCTGATGGAGATCGCAGGCGGCGGGTCGGCTCATATCCTGCCCCTCAAAACGCCGTTTCCCTATCCCGAGCACGCCAAGTCCCGTGCGGATGTTGCGTTGTAGAACCACAGCAAGTCCTGGGTTCCGCTGCCTTCCGCGCGCGCAAATGGCGGCACGCGGCAATCCTGCTGCGGTCGGGTGTCACCTCATCGGCGCTGGGGCGTTTCCTGCACGAAGAACCCTCGCAATCCGTCCTTGTCGATACGGCCACGTTAAAGAACTATTTCGGCGGCACGTCCGATACCAGCCATGGCTATCATTTCTATCACGACATAGACCGGTCCGAGGCGGCGGCGGTGCTGATCGAAAGCTCGAATTCGCCCCCCAATATCCGCAAAGAGCCGGGCAAGTGGACCAACCGTCTGGTCCTGCCCCTTGTGGCCGAGGACCTGCCCATCGCCGAAAATCGGGTGCTGTCGGAAGGTGACGCACCGGTGATCGAATGGACCGGGCACCACCCCTATGCCTATCGGGGGTTGCAGCGCGCGCTGGGCGGGTTGCCGGGTATCATTCCGGATGTGCTGGACGGCGTGACCGCTGGCGGTTTCCTTCCGAGTCAGGCCCATATTCAGGGCACGCACCGGATCAGTACCGACCCGGCCGAAGGGGTGGTGGATGAGTATCTGCGCCTGCACGAGATTCCGAATGTCTTTGCCTTGGGGGCGGGCGTTCCCGACCTGCTCGCCCGCCAATCCGACCCTGACCCTGTCGGCAATGTCGCTGCGTGCCGCCGAGGTGGTTCGATGATGATATCCAGACGAAACGCATTGCTGGGGGGTGTATGTCTGGCCGCTGTTGCGTGCGGGATTGGGTTTGCCCTGCAACCGGGCAGGATCGCGGCCCATGCAAGGCGGGTCATCGCTCGGGTCTATGGCGCGGACATCGCCGCGCGGCCCGCCGCGCAGGCGTTTTGCGACGCTTGTGAGACCTTAGTGATTCAGAAAGGTCTGTCGGGATTTTCCATCCGGTCGAAAACAGCTGTGGCAACCAGTTGTCCCATCTTGGGCTGTTGTCCGACGACTCGGTTGCAAGCGCCGGGTGAGTCCCGGCAACTGGCCTCAAGGTACTGAGGCAGGTTCCACCGAATTCGGGTGCGAGGCGTGTTCGCCCGTCAACCCTGCGGCCATTCGATACAGGGTTTGCCTGCGCACTGCCATTGCCTCGGTTTCCGGCAGGTTCAGGTGTTGCAGAATATCCGCCCAGCGGTTCAGCCAGTCATGTTTCTGCAGGGCGTTCGCAAAATTTATCCGCCGACGCGCCTTGGCAGAAGGTTCCAAAATCCGCGATTTCGGCAGAAAAGCCCGAGAATCATGGAAACCGGGCCAATTGTCTGGTTAGCTTTCGATATAGCCTTCACGTGCCGAAAACGGCGCAGCGGAGTTTAACCGGCTGCGCCACGGCACGTTTTGTAAATGAGGGTCGGTGTGGTTAACTGGTTGCGGTTCAGAAGGCGTTTTTTTTGCCCGTGCCTTTTGCGCAAACGAGTTTGAAAAACACGGCCTGAAACCGGCCATTGCGCAGATAAACCTTTCATTCAATGAAAGAAAAGGAACGATGCGCGGTTTGCATTACCAGCAGGCCCCGGCGCGTGAGGC
This sequence comes from Ruegeria sp. AB10, assembly GCF_056542745.1. NCBI lineage: Bacteria > Pseudomonadati > Pseudomonadota > Alphaproteobacteria > Rhodobacterales > Roseobacteraceae > Ruegeria > Ruegeria sp. AB10. The sequence goes on from NZ_JBQGAI010000003.1 coordinate 281,839, forward strand.
CAAGTTCATGCGCTGCATCACCGGTGCCATCTACGACGTGATCGTGGATATGCGTCCGGACAGTGCCACCTATCTGCAGCATTTCGGGATCGAGCTGTCGGCCGAGAACCGGCCTGCGCTCTACGTGCCCGAGATGTTTGCCCACGGCTATCTGGCGCTGACTGACGGGGCACAGGCCTATTATTCGGCCAGCGAGGTCTACACCCCCGGGGTCGAGCATGGATTGCGATACGATGATCCGGCGTTGAATATACAATGGCCGCAATCTGTAACGATTGTTTCTAAAGTAGACGCGGGGTGGCCGCTGATCCAGCGCTGAGCCCGCAGCGATTCCAAGGAAAGACAACTTTCCCATGACGAGTTCGAAGACTGAAAAAACAACAGTGATGGTCGCGGGAACCGGAGGGTTCATCGGGCGGGCTGCAACCCGTCCAATACCAGTTTTGTTCAGGGGCTGGGGCACCGGGATTTCTCGGATCCGCTGATGCTGGACCCGAACCAGGATCCTCCGATTCCGGGGCAGATCAGCTTTGGCGTGGCGGGCGGCAAGCTGCATCAGTGGGAACAGCGCAAGACCGCCGACGCGATATTCCCGGCCGAGCAATAGGACTGGCCCATCTATGCGCAGATTTTCGAAAGCCGAAGCATCGCGATCTGCGCCGAACACGGGATCAAATCCAACGCTCTGGAATGGCTGGTGGCCTGCGCGATGGTCAATCAGACCAGCCCCGAGCCCTCGCAATAGCACGCATCTGCACCGGTCTTCACGAAACGGCAGGGTTGAACGGGCCGTAAATCGCCCTTTATCACAAAGGTGTCGGCAACCCTTTCGCGCCCCAACGGTCTTGGATATGACGGGTGGAACGCCGCCAAAGACCTGCCTGCGTTGAACAATCGGGAGCGCATCCATGAAGTTTCGCCGTCCGGCCCTTGCCGCCATCCTTTGTGCGCTGCCTTTTGTGGCTCTGGCTGAAACCCCGCAAGACGCGCCGGGCCTGATGGTCGAGCTGAATGCGGTGGAAGAGGTCGAAGGCGCCTGCCGCCTGACCTTTCTGGTCGAAAATCAAACCACAACGTCGATCGACAGCGCCAGCTATCAGGTGGTGATTTTCGATGCCGAGGGTGTGTTCGAACGGATCACCCTGTTCGGATTTCGGGATCTGCCAGCGGAACGCCCGCGGGTCAGGCAATTTGATATCCGGGGCATCACCTGCGAAAACCTCGGGCGTGTTCTGATCAATGGCGTCAGCAGCTGCACCGTCGGGGGCGCCGACAGCGATATCTGCGACCGGACACCAACCTTGCACAGCCGAACAGAAGTGGAGCTTTTGGGATGAGTTTTCTTGACGCCCTGCGTGAAATCCTGGCCCTTGGCGGGCCGGTGGTTGCCATCCTGATCGCCATGTCCGTGGTGACGCTGGCGGTGACGCTTTACAAGCTCTGGCAATTCGCGGCCTCGGGCGTCGGGCGGCACCGGGTGCTGTCGCAGGCGCTGGAGGCCTGGGATGCCGGTGACAAGCAGACCGCCCGCGCGCGTCTGGCCAAAAGCCACAGTTACCTTGCGCCGCTGGTCGGGGTCGCAATGGACGCGCCGGATGCGCCCGGTCTGGATCAGCGATTGGATGCCGAGGCAGGGCTGGCGCTGGCCGGGCTTGAACGTGGTTTCCGCCTGCTGGATACGGTGGCGCAGCTTGCGCCCTTGCTGGGACTGTTCGGTACCGTTCTGGGCATGATCGAGGCGTTCCGCAGCCTGCAATCCGCCGGCTCTTCGGTTGATCCGTCGCTGCTGGCGGGCGGTATCTGGGTGGCGCTGGTGACCACGGCCGTGGGTCTGGCAGTGGCGATGCCGACCTCGATGGTGTTGTCGTGGTTCGAAAGCCGCACCGCGCGCGAACGGGTATTTGCCGACAAGGCCCTGCGCACGGTGCTGGTGCCGGGGCAGGCTGTTCCGCCGGCCGAGGAAACGCAACCCATGGCGGCCACGCCCGGACATGCGTAACCCTGCACCCTTCGTCAGGCGGCCCATGGCGATGACACCGCTCATCGACGTGATCTTTCTGCTGTTGCTGTTCTTCATGCTGACCTCGACCTTTTCGAAATATGGTGAGATCGAGCTGAGCAACGCCACGACCGGAGGTGCATCGACGGACGCACCGCAGGACCGCGCCTTTGTCCAGTTGAGCGAAGACCGGCTGGTGCTGAACGGTGCGCCTGTCACGCTGGATGAATTGACGGCGCAGGTGACCACAGGGCAGGTTCTGGTCAGCCTCGATGCCGACACGACGGCGCAGCGGCTGGTGGACCTGCTTGTCCTGCTGCGCGGGCGTGAGGGCCTGAGCGTGCTGGTGCTGGAATGATCCGCCGCAGCCGCCCCCGCCGCAAACGCGACTCGACCATAGCGTTGATTAATGTCGTGTTTCTGATGCTGATCTTCTTTCTGATCGCGGGCACCGTGGCCACGCCGTTGGACCCCGATCTGGATCTGGTCGACACCTCGGAACTGGACGGGCAAGAGCCGCCGGATGCGCTGGTGCTGCACCGGGACGGCACGCTCAGCTTTCGCGGTGCGCCGATGGACCCGGACACCTATATGGCCGGGCGCGACCCCGGGCCGGTGCGGATCGTGCCGGATCGCGAGGCCTCGGGCGCGCGGCTGATCGAGGTCACTGGCGAATTGCGCCGCCTGGGGGCGGATTCCGTCTTTGTCGTGACCGAGAAGGCGCTGGAATGATCCGGGGTTCGATTGTCGTCGCGGTCCTTGCAGCGCTGTTGTCGCTGCTGCTGCACCTGATGGGGTTGGGCCTGACCGCACCCAGGTTGATACAGCAGCCGGATGACGCAGGCCGAGGGGACTCGGTTGAGCTGAGCAACAGTTTCGAGGATCTTGTGGACACAGTCGCCGAACCGGTGGAACCCGAACCGCCCGAGGCGCCGGAACCGCCGGTGGAAGAGGCCCCGGAACCTGCGCCCGAACCGGCCGAGATTCCGACCAGCGAGGTGCATGTGGCCTCGGACGATCCGCAGAAAACCTTTTCTCCCGATACCGGCACGTCCGAAATCCTGCAACCGGTCGCGCCCGATCCGGTCGAGGCCCCCGAAACGCAGGACACCACCGATGGCGACAAATCTGCCAGCGATGAAGTGGATGAGACCCCACCTGCCGAAGTGGCAGAGGTTGCCGAAACGCCAGAAGGCAGCCCCGAAGCCACGGAACCGGCCGAAGAAACCCCGACCGCGCCCGAGCCCACCGAGGCCGAGCAGATTGCCGCCCTGCCGGAGTCAACGAAAGACCCGGTGCCATCGGTTGCTCCGGTCGTGCCTGCTGAGAGTGACACGGTCGAGGCCGATATCCCCGCCGCCCCGACCGAACCGGTGCCCGATGCCGAGGAAAACAGCGAGGAGCCGGAGCAGGCCCTGACCTCGTCGATCCGGCCACGCCTGCCGGACCGGACTACGCAGCCTGAACCGCAAGGCACGTTGCGCGGGGCACGGGATTTCAGTGATCTGAAATACCCGACCCAAGAGGTCGAGTCGCCCCTGACCACCTATCAACGCCAAGGCAGGGATTTGTTCACCTCAGGCAACAGCGGCACGCGTTCGGGCGGGCGGGGTCCCGGAAACTCGGACAGAACCAATTATGCCGGGAAGGTTCTGGTCCATCTGAACCGCACGCGAGTCGTTTACACGGCGGCGCGGGGTTTTGCGGTGGTGTTTTTCGTGATCAACGCGGACGGAACCCTGGCCTATGTCGAGGTCGTGGACACCAATGGCTCACCTGATCTTGAACGGGCGGCCAAGGCGCAGGTCCAGGCGGCCTCTCCGTTCCCGAAACCTCCTGGGGGTGTCAGCAGGTCGCTGTCTTTTGTCTATTCCAGCAACTGAACCGCCGGTAGCTTACAGTTTCTCGAAATACAGAATGACCTCGCCCAGCCGTACGCCATAGCGCGAGACATAGGCCCGGTTCAGCAGGCGGTCGTCGCTCAGCAGCCACATCCAGTCGTCGAAATTCACCCGCATGGTGCCGTCTTTCACCGGCAGGTCGATCTTGTATTTCCAGTTGAACGTGTCCCCGCGCTCGATCCCGCTGGCGGTGCCCAACACACCCGGCGCGGTGCCGGTCCAGCTATCCTCGCCGGTTTTGGTCAGGCTCCAGATGCGCTGTTCGGTGGCGCCGTCGTCATAGACGAAATCCTCGACCAAGGTCAGGGTTTCGCCATCCCAAGTGCCGTCGATCTCGACCGTAAAGCGGCGGGGCACATTGCCCAACACATCCTGAAACTGACCATAGGCGACGGTTTTGCCCTCAAAGAATTCCTCAAGGTTCAGTTGCCGGTCGGACAGGAAGGTCTTGGGGATGCGTGGTTTGGCCGAACAGGCTGCCAGCGCGGCAAGCCCCAGAACTGCGAGGGCGGCGATCAGAAACCGGCGGGTGATCATTGCAATGTCCTCGTCTCCGCCGTGGCGTCATAGCCGTTCGAGCCGCTGACATGCACGGGCTTCGCCTCGGGCGCCGGGCGCATCGTGGCGATCAGCTCGGCAACCTTGAAGCCGAATTTGCGCATCTCGGAGCGGTTCATGATCACACCGTTTTCAGTCAGGTACATCCAGTCGGTGACGTCCAGAGTGTGACCGCCCGCGTTCTTGGGCAGGGTGATGCGATAGGTCAGTTTCACCGTCGACCCCGAAATGATGCCTTTGCCCTCGCCTACGATATCCTCCGCCGTGGCGGTGAACGTGTTGCCGGTGCCCAGTGTCAGGTACCACTTGCGGGTCATCTGCTTGCCATTGGAATAGGTGAAATACTCGGCCAGCGTGCCGGTATTGCCGTCCCATTCGCCGACCATGCGCGCGACAAAGCTGTTCGACATCTTGCCATTGGGCCCATAGATCAGGCCTTCGGACAGGATTTCTCCGTTCAGGTTTTCCTTCATTTTGAAGGCAGGCCCGGTGGCGGTGTAATACGATGGTGCCTGCGACCGGAAACTCAGGAACCGGCGCTGGGCGATGATCAGAACAAGGGTAGCAACGAGAAGGATGGCTATGACCGTCATTTGGCTGAGACCTCGGTAGGCAGCGTCAGGACCAGCCCGAACGCGCCGAGTTTCAGGATGCAGGGCAGCACGGCATAGGCGAGGTTGAGTGTCCGCAACGCCTCGGCCGAGTTTGTCTGCCCCGGAGTGAACCCGCTGCGTTCCAGCAGCGGCAGAGTGAAAAAGGCAGCGAGCGCAAGGCCCAGCTTGCCTGCAAAGGACCAGATGCCAAAAGCGGTCGAGGCGTTCAGCCCCGCGCGCGTCAGCACCACCGAGAACATGGCAGGCAACACCACCATATCCGCCCCCAGCGCCGCGCCCGAGGTCAGGCAGATCACCGCAAATCCGGTCAGATTGCCAGCCGACAATGTGGCCGCCCCGATAAAGCCTGCGATCGACAGCGGCATCGCAATGATCAGGGTCTGTTTCGGGCCAATCCGGTTGCTGAGCCTGGCCCAAAGCGGCACGCTGGCCCCGGCGCTGAGGAAGAACAGGATCAGCAGTGACCCGGCTTTTCCGGGCAATTGCAGCCGGTCCTCGACAAAGAACAGAAACAGGGTTGAGGTGATCGCCACAGGCAGGCTGTTGACCAGCGCCAGAAACAACAGGCGCAGCGCCCCGGCCTGACCCAGCCCGGCGAAAGACAACCCTTGCCCGGTGATCGGGGTCCGACGCCAGATCGGAATGGTCAGGATCAGGGTCAGGACGGCCAGCAGGCCCAGAAACAGCCCGAACGCCGGATAACCCTGCGCACTGGCCCCGAAGGCCACAAACAGGGCGGGGGCGCTGGCGGCCAGGATAACTCCGGTCAGCTGCCCGCCCTCGCGCCAGGCGGCCAACGTCATCAGTTCCTTGGCGTCTGCCTGCTTCGCCAGCGTCGCGCTGCGACCATAAAGCAGGATGGTCCCCAGACTGTAGGCCGAGAACAAAACTACCAAAACAGAAACTAATACGGCAATGCTTGTCCCTTCGGACAGGCCGAACAATGCCGGAAACCCGATGGCCAGCCCGATCGCGGCGGTGATGGCGAACATAAGTTGCGCCCGTGGCCAGCGGTCGATGGCCCAGCCAATCAGCGGGTCCTGCACCAGATCGACGATGCGGATCACCAGCAGAACCGTCCCGATCATCCCCAACCCGATGCCCAGATTGACGGCTGCAAAGCGCGGCAGGTGGATATACAGCGGGATACCCGCCGCAGCGAGCATCAGCGCGTAGAGACTGACCCGCGGATACAGCATCACTGCCCGCGCAATCTCTGCGTGAAGGCGGCAGAGCGGGTGTTTTCACCCAGAAAAACCGACATGAAGCTGCGTTTGATGCCGGGATATGACATCGTGCAGGTCTTGCGCCCGTTCAGCCAGAAGGACACCCTGTCCGGCCCCTCGGACACCGCCAGATAGCGATCCCCCTTTTTGACCGCCTTGAAACAGGTCTGAAGCTGATCACGTACGGGCGCGGCGCGGCCGATGCGCTGCATTTCATCAAGGGTCGAATTCACCAATGCCTTTTGGCTCACGTTGCGGCGGTATTGCAGTTGCAGCCCGAAATCCTGGTTCCAACTGAACGCCGCACCACCCGGAGTGAACAATTGCGCGTCATAGACTGGAAGTCCGAGATAGCGAAACGTCGCGGTGCCGCGCAGCTGAGCGCCGTCCAGCGCATTCAGGCCCGAAGACGCCACCAACCCGTCCGGGGCCAGCAGGGCAAGCGACACAAGTGCGGCCCGAACGGGGTTAGATGTCGGCCGAGGCCGGGATGACCGGATCTTTTGCAAGAATGCCATTGTCAGCTCCGAGTGTCTGCGGGGTGCCGCTCAGGCGCTCGACAACATGCATCGCGCTGGCAATCCCGTCTTCGTGAAACCCATGCCGATTATACGCACCGGCAAACCATGTTCGGTTCTGTCCCTGCATCTCGCGGATTTGCCCTTGGGCCTTCAGGGCTGCCTTGTCGAACACCGGATGGGCAAATTCGACCTGATCATAGATTTTGTCCGCGGGAATTTCTGACGACGCGTTCAGCGTCACAAATAACGGATCGCTGTCCGGGATGTTCTGCAGCCGGTTCATCCAATAGGTGACCCCGACATTCCCGGCTTGCGAGCGATAGGTCCAGCTGGACCAGCAGGCGCGTCTGCGCGGCATCTGGCGCGGATCACAATGCAGGATGGCAGTGTTGGGCTGATAGCGAATAGACCCTAACGCGGCTTTTTCGGCCTGCGTCGCGGCCTCACCCAGAATGGCGAGTGATTGATCGGAATGGGTGGCGAGGATGATCTCGTCATACAGATCGGCCTGCCCCTGGCTGTGAACGGTCACGCCGGTTTCATCCCGCTGAATGCGGTCGACGGGCGCGGCCAGACGGATTTCGCTATTGCGCGTGCGCAAGGCGGCGTCGATGCGGCGGACATATTCGATGCTGCCACCTTTGACCGTGTACCACTGATGCTGATTGGCGCGACCGCTGGCCAGCAGGGCGTGGTTCTTGAAAAACTGCACCAGCGAGCGCGCCGGGAACTGATCCACAAACTCAACCGGGGTCGACCAGATCGCGCCGCACATCGGCATCAGGTAGTTGTGGCGGAACCAGTGACCCAGGCGCAGCTGGTCGACCAGTTCTCCGATCGTGGTGTCGTCATCCCGCGCGGCTTCGGGGGCCTCTTTGCCGAACCGCAGGATGTCGGCGATCATCTTGTAATAGGCCGGGCGCGCGAGGTTGCGTTTCTGCGCCGTCAGCGTGCGCAGGTTGTTCAGGCCGTATTCGATACGGCCATCGTCAATGGTGGCGCCAAAGCTCATCTCGGACTTGATGACAGGTACGTTCAACTCATCGAACAGGCGCGTCAGATAGGGGTAGGTGCCATAGTTGAAGACGATGAAGCCGGTATCGACAGGCTGATCCCCGGTCTTGCCCGCCATCACAGTGCGTGCGTGGCCACCCAGCCGGGGTTCGGCCTCATACACGGTGACATCGTTTTTGTCAGAGAGATAGTAGGCAGCCGACAGGCCAGAGATACCTGCCCCTACGACTGCGATTTTCTTGCGTACGCCCCGGGTTTCGTCGAACATGCCATCCTCTTTGTGCGACATTTTACAATAGGATACGCAGGATGGGCCGGGGTGGATCAATCTGGTTAGAAGTTTTTCTCAAATGCACTATGTCGTGAAGTCTGGTGAAGTGATCCAGCCCTTTGTCCCGCCCGTAACAGATGAGACTCGACTGGAATGGGCGCATGAGCAGTTTTGACGGAAAAACCTATTGGATCATTGGTGCCAGCGAAGGGCTGGGCCGGGCGTTGGCCGAGGTGCTGAGCCGTCAGGGTGCGCATCTGATCCTGTCCGCCCGAAATGCCGATCGTCTGGCCGAAATCTGCGCCGCGCTGCCCAATGCGCAGGCGGTGCCCTGTGACGTGACCGATCTGGAGTCGGTGCGCCGCGCCGCAGTTGAGGCCGGAGAGGTGGATGGGCTGGTCTACAATGCCGGGGCTTATGAGCCGATGCGCTCGGGTGATTGGGAAACCGATGCCGTCCTAGCGATGACCGATGTGAATTACACCGGCGCGCTGCGGGTCCTGGGCGAGACGGTGCCCGGGTTTGTGCGTGCGGGGCGGGGGGATATCACGCTGATCGGCTCGCTGTCCGGCTATCGCGGGCTGCCGGCTGCGGTGGGATATGCGGCCAGCAAGGCGGCGCTGATTTCTCTGGCCGAGACCATGCGGTTCGATCTGGCGGGCGCGGGGGTGACGGTGCGGATCGTCAATCCGGGTTTCATCAAGACCCGGCTGACCGAGAAGAACACGTTCAAGATGCCGATGCTGATGACGCCCGAAGATGCGGCGGATCGGGTGGTCAAGGCGATGTCACGCCGCCGCTTTCGCACCGATTTCCCGGCGCCGTTTTCGTGGTTTATCCGGTTGATTGACTACCTGCCAGATTGGCTGATCTATCGTGGAAAATAGACCCTAATCAGGTCATTTCAGCCAAACTTCCCCTGACAGAACCAGCCCGCCGACAGGGTGCCTCCGTGGCCGTAGAACAGCCACAGCCGTTCGCCCTGTTCGGTCACCACCACCCAATAATCACGCACGCCGCTGCGCCAGTTGGGATCGTCCAGCCACCATTCCGGCGCGATCCGTTCGGGGCCGGTGGCCTGTGCCAGCTGCCAGTCGCGGCCACGCCAGCGAAAGGCGGTTGGAACATCGGGAGTTTCCGGGGCCATCACCGGCTCGGGCTGCCACATCTGCAGGGGGCGCGGACGCGGCGGGGCGGGCCAGTCGCGCGCCGGTTCCGACCATGCCGCCGCCAGAACCTGCGCCGTTTTCTCAGGGATATGCGAGGCTGCGGGGTGCAGCCTTGTGATCGCATCCAGCCCAACCCGCGCGCCCAGTTTGCCGATCAGGTCTTCGACGGCGGTGTTGCCCGCTAACCGGTCCTGCACGGCGCGGCGGGCCTCGGCGTGACCTGCCACCGTGCGGGCGTGGATGGGTTCGGTCTGGATCGCCTCAAGCCGCAGCATGTCGATGCCATAGCCCGCATCGATCTGGTCGATTTTCATCTCTAACAAAGGGCGAATGCGGTATTTGTCATGGGTCGGGCGGGCCAGTCCGACCTCGATGATCTCAGCCGCCTGATCGGCGCGATGCGCCTCCAGCCGCAGGGTGCGGACGCCGCGGCCTTTGTCTTCCAGTTTGGTGCAGAGTGTCGGCAGCACCCGGTCGATGGCGGCCATCACGTCCTCGGTCAACCCGATCGGGTTGGGCAGGGTCATCCGCACCGCGAAATGATGCAGCGGACGCGCGGGCGAGACCGGCTCGGGCGCGCTGCCCATCGCCTGATCCAGCCGCAGCACCAGCCCGCGACCGAACCGCCGCGCCAGAGACGCACGCGGCTGCCCCAGCAGATCGCCGATCCGGCGCAGGCCCAGACGGTTCAGCTGCGCGACCACCTGATCCTCGAGCCGCAGCGCCGCGATGGGCAGCGGGCTGAGCGCGCCATAGGATTGCCCCGGCGCCGCAATGCGTGCGCCGCCGCCCAACGCCACCACCTGTGGCGCGGCGCCGCCCCTAGTCCAGTGCCGCCGCTTGGTAGCCCGGGCGCGGGTGGCGCGGGCCTCCTGGCTGATGGCGTCGCCATTGCGATCGGAGATGGCCTCTTGCCCCGCGTACCGCGCCAGCGCCCAGGCCGCGCCCAGCGTGTCGGCAATGCCCATCTGAACGCTCAGCCCCATATCGGCGCAGTCGGTTTCAAGCGCGCGCATCAGTGCCTCTTCGCCGCCGAACAGATGGGCGCAGCCCGACAGGTCGACAATCAGCCCGTCCGGCGCCTCTTCGGCCACCCACGGGCTGAACTTGCCCGCCCAGCGACGTAGCGCGGTCAGAAACACGGCCTCGGCCGGGGCGTTGCGGGGGCGCGTCACCAGCGCCGCACACATGGCATGAGCATCGCGCACCGGCTGACCGACGCGCAAATCGGCGGCCTGAGCCTCAGCATTCAGCGAGGTGATGACCTGCATGTTCGATTGTTCGGCCACCACAGCCAAAGGCCCATCCTGCAGGCCCCGCGCGGCGCGGACCAGCCGTTCAGCCCCCAGACGGGGGAACCACAGTGAGAGTATTCGGCGTTTGGGCATCGGCAGACATCAAAATGTTCCCATTTTGTTCTTACCGTAGAATCGCCTGCAGAGTCCACGCTTACCCGCAGGTCAGGCGCTGAACGATCCCGGCCTCGTCAACAAACACGTTCAACCGGTCGATGCGGTAATCCTGCGTGGCCAACCCGTCCGGCCCCAGCACCCGCGCACGTTCGGGCAGCGAAGCCTGAATGGTCGAGACCGGCTGACCGATGGAACTGGCAAAGGCGTCGCCCTCGCAAAAGGCCAGATCGACCGGAGCGGCCTCGGGTGCAAGGCGGGCGTCTTCGGGTGCGGGCGGTGTCTCGGCACAGGCGGCCAGCAGGATCAGGATCGGGATAAAACGGTGCATTGGCGTTCCTCTTTCCGGCAATGTCGTTTCTGCAATATCAAGTCATTAGCCAATCTGTCACGAAACGACAGTTGAAAACACCCTGCAATTGACGCAGGGTCGGGGCAAATTTGACTGGGAGACAAGCACCATGCGTACCCGTGCCGCCGTCGCCGTTCAGGCGGGCAAACCTTTGGAAGTGATGGATGTGAACCTCGAAGGCCCCAAGGCGGGCGAGGTTCTGGTTGAAATCAAGGCCACCGGCATCTGCCACACCGATGAATTCACCCTGTCGGGTGCCGACCCCGAGGGCCTGTTCCCGGCCATTCTGGGCCACGAAGGCGCCGGCGTCGTGGTCGAGGTCGGCCCGGGCGTCACCAGCCTGAAGCCGGGCGATCACGTGATCCCGCTCTACACGCCCGAATGCCGCGAGTGTGAATATTGTCTGCATCCCAAGACCAACCTCTGTCAGGCGATCCGCTCCACGCAAGGGCAGGGGCTGATGCCCGACGGCACCTCGCGGTTTTCGACGCTGGATGGTGACCCGATCCTGCACTACATGGGCTGTTCGACCTTCTCGAACCACACGGTTCTGCCCGAGATTGCGCTGGCCAAGGTGCGTGAGGACGCGCCCTTCGACAAGATCTGCTATATCGGTTGCGGCGTGACCACCGGTATCGGCGCGGTGATCAACACCGCCAAGGTGGAAATCGGCAGCCGCGCCATCGTGTTCGGTCTGGGCGGTATCGGTCTGAACGTGATCCAGGGCCTGCGTCTGGCCGGGGCCGACCAGATTGTCGGTGTCGACCTGAACCCCGCCAAGGTCGAGATGGCCACCAAATTCGGCATGACAGATTTCGTCAACCCGGCCGAGGTTGAGGGCGATCTGGTCCCCTATCTGGTCGATCTGACCAAGGGCGGCGGTGATTATACCTTTGACGCCACCGGAAATGTCGGCGTGATGCGCGCCGCGCTGGAATCGGCGCATAAGGGCTGGGGTGAATCGATCATCATCGGCGTGGCGCCTGCGGGGGCCGAAATTTCGACCCGCCCGTTCCAGCTGGTCACGGGCCGGTCATGGCGCGGCACGGCCTTTGGCGGCGCGCGGGGCCGGACCGATGTGCCGAAAATTGTCGACTGGTACATGGAAGGCAAGATCGAGATCGATCCGATGATCACCCACACCATGGGGCTGGACGACATCAACCACGGCTTCGACCTGATGCATAAGGGCGAGAGCATCCGTTCGGTTGTGGTTTACTGAGGCTCTAAATCAGCTGAAATTGCTTATTCGGCGCGCTGATTGGCGCGCCGTTTTCATTTGCCCGGCCGCGATGCCCCGGTATCTGAGCGCGGCGACCGGACCCGCAGAACCGGTGTATTGACCGAGGCGTTCGAGCGGCTCTCGCGCCAGACCACGAACACACCCGATGCGATGATGATGCCAGCCCCGACTGCGACCCAAGCGTCGGGGCGCTCGTCAAAGAAGATCATGCCGAACAGCGTGGCCCAGATGATCTGGCTGTACTGGCTGGGGGCCACAACCCCCGCAGCGGCTGCGCGGTAGGCCAGAATGATCAGATGCTGTGCGATCACCGAGAACACACCCACCAGTGCCATCATCGCCAGATGCAGCAGTGACGGGGGCAGATATACGGCAGGCTGCGCAAGGCTCATCACCACAATGGCCAGCAGCATCGGATAGAGGATCAGCACCGCCGAGCGTTCCTCATTGCCGATCTTGCGCACCAAAACAGAGCCTAATGCGCTGCAAAACGCCGCTGTCAGCGCGGCGAGGTGGCCCAGTGTGATCTCGGTCGCGCCGGGGCGCAGGACGATCAGCACCCCGATCAGGCCGACCCCCACGGCGGCCCAGCGTTGGGCGCGGACGATCTCTCCCAATATGGGAATCGACAGCACCGTGACGATCAGCGGGAAGGAGAACAGCAGCGAATAGACCTCGGCCAGCGGCAGCACAGAAAACGCATAGAAGGCGCAGACCATGGACGTGACCACGAGGGCCGAGCGCAGCAGCACCAGCCACGGGTGGCGCGGCAGGAAGTTCCCGGTCGTGCGGTCGGCCAGTATCGTGACAGCCATCGGCACAAAGGAAAACAATGTGGCGAAAAAGATGATCTGCATCACCGAATAGGTGCCGCCCAATACCTTGATCAGCGCGTCATGGCTGGCAAAGACCGCAAAGCCCGCAAACGCATAGCCAAGACCCCTAAGGGTGGTGTTCTGAGTGCTCATGAATCGGCCTCGGGTGATGTGTCGGTGTAGGTGCGCAGCGCGAAAGGGGCTGTCTTGCCCTCAAGTAAACCGAATTTGGCAGGGCGCATAGCCCCTATTTTATCGCTAACATCGCATGGCTGCCATGATCCAAGGTCATCGCAAGACCGGCGGGGCGTCCTTGGGTTGGCGCGCCGATTGTACACCGGCCTTCATCCCCACCCCGATCCGCCGGGCCAGAGCGACCCACGGGGTGGCTGTTTCCGGGGGTAGGGTCTGGGTGGCGACCTCTTCGAACAGGTCCAGCCAATGGGCGAACATTTCGGGTTTCACGTCGGGCCGTTCGGCATGGACCCGCTGCGGGTTGCCGTCATAGCTGCGTTCAAACAGGATCGCATTGCGCCAGAAGGCGGCGATCTTGTCCTCATGTGCGGGCCAGTTGGTGACATGGGTGTTGAAGACCGGACCCAGCACTGCGTCCTCGCGCACGCGGGCATAAAAGGCGCGGACCTGCGCGTTGATCTGGTCCGGCGTGGCCGGAAAGCGCGGCGGCAGGGTTGGTCTGGTCATGAAGGTCCCGAAATTCGACTCTGTTCGTGGGCAATACCTTGTCCAGCTTTTACCCAACAGGGGTGGTTTTGTCGCGCGGCTCTGGCGTCAGCAGGTGCCGTATCAAGGCCACCGGATGCGCCTTGAGGCTGAGGCGAGTGGCGACATAATCCTCGACCACCTGCTCGCCCAAGGTCATTTGCGGCAGATAGGCCTCGGGCTCGTCCAGCGCCTCGCCCTCCAGATCCTGCGAGAACAGCGGCAGAGGTTTCGCGGTGGCAATCGCCTTGGCCTGCCACAAGGCCTCGCGCCGGGTCAGGCCACAGGCAGCAAAGACGTCGGCCTCGGCCAGCCGCTCGATCACCGCAGGCCCAAGCCCCGCGCGCCGCCAGACGTCATCGACTTGGGTGTAGCCGTTGCCGCGCGCTGCCGTTAACCAGCCGGCATCCTCTTCGCTGAGGCCTTTGATCTGGCGGAAGCCCAGCCGCAGGGCCAGCCCGCCGCAGCCGTCGGGCTCCATCACATTGTCCCAGAAACTGGCGTTGATACAGACCGGGCGCACCTGCACCCCATGTTCGCGCGCGTCCCGCACGATCTGGGCGGGCGCATAGAATCCCATAGGCTGCGAGTTCAGCAGGGCGCAGGCGAAAATGCCCGGGTGGTGGCATTTGATCCAGGCCGAGGCATAGACCAGCAGCGCAAAGCTGGCCGCGTGGCTTTCGGGGAAGCCGTACGATCCGAAGCCTTCGATCTGCGAGAAACAGCGTTCGGCGAAGTCGTCCTCATACCCGTTGCGTTTCATGCCGCGCAGGAACAACGCGCGGAATTCGCTGACATTGCCGTGTTTCTTGAAGGTCGCCAGCGAGCGGCGCAGGCGGTCCGCCTGTTCCGGGGTGAAACCCGCACCGACAATGGCGATCTGCATCGCCTGTTCCTGAAACAGCGGCACGCCCAGCGTTTTGCCCAGCACCTCACCCAGTTCGTCCGAGGGGAAACTGACCTCTTCTTCTCCGTTCCGGCGGCGGATATAGGGATGGACCATGTCGCCCTGAATGGGGCCGGGACGGATGATGGCGACCTCGATCACCAGATCATAGAAATTGCGCGGGCGCATCCGGGGCAGAAAGTTCATCTGTGCGCGTGATTCCACCTGAAACACGCCGATGCTGTCCGCCTTGCAGAGCATGTCATAAACCACCGGGTCCTCGGGTGGCAGGGTGGCCAGCGTATAGCCGGTGTGATGATGGCGTTGGATCAGGTCGAACGCCTTGCGGATGCAGGTCAGCATCCCAAGGCTGAGCACATCGACCTTGAGGATACCCAACGAGTCGATGTCATCCTTGTCCCAGCAGATGACCGTGCGATCTTCCATCGCGGCGTTTTCGATGGGGACAAGCTCGTCCAGGCGCCCCTCGGTGATGATGAAACCGCCGACATGCTGTGAGAGATGACGGGGGAAGCCGTCGATCTCATAGACCAGTGTTAGAGTCTGTTTCAGGCGGCGATCTTGGGGGTCGAGGCCGATCTCGCGCATCCGCTCGGCCTCCAGCCCATTGGCTGAGAAGAATCCCCAAAGCTGGGAGCTGAGGCCCGCAATGGTGTCTTCAGTCAGGCCCATCGCCCTGCCCACTTCGCGGATCGCACGTTTGCCGCGATAATGAATCACGGTGGCGCAGAGACCGGCGCATTCGCGTTTGTAGTGGTCATAGATCCATTGGATGACTTCCTCGCGGCGTTCGTGTTCGAAATCGACGTCGATATCAGGAGGCTCGTCCCGCGCCTCGGACACGAAGCGTTCAAAGACCATCGTGCCTTTTTCGGGGCTGACCTCGGTGATGCCGAGGCAGTAGCAAACCACGGAATTGGCAGCCGAGCCGCGCCCCTGACATAGAATATCACGGGACCGGGCGAATTTGACGATGTCGCGGACAGTCAGGAAGTAGGGTTCATATTTCAACTTGCCGATCAGATTGAGTTCATGCGCCAGCATTTTCTTCACCTTGCCTGACGCCCCTTCGGGATAGCGCCAGTTCAACCCTTCATGCGCCAGTCGGTGCAGGCGTTCGGCCGGGGTTTCCTGTTCGCTGCCTTCATTGGGGTATTCATAGCGCAGTTCGTCCAATGAGAATGTGAGGTCCTCGCTGAGCGTATGCGCCCGCGCGACCGCCCCTTCATGGCCTTTGAAAAGGCGCAACATCTCGGGTTCCGAGCGTAGGCGCTGTTCGCCATTGGCCAGCGCGTCCCGGCCCAGATCGTCGACTTTGCGGCGCAGGCGGATGGCGGTCAGGACGTCGGCCAGTTTGCGGCGGGCCCCGTGATGCATCATCGGCGTGGCACTGGCGAGGGTGGGGATGCCGAGCTGCTGTGATTCAGTCTCTAATAAAGAGAAGTAAGCACTGTCTGCACCGTCATACCGAGGGTGCATCAACAGATGCATCCGCCCGGCAAAGCGGCGCGTCAGCTGTTGCGCCTGTGTCCGCCACACGCTCGCGCCGCCCTTCGACGGGGTCACCTGTGGCCAGAGCAGCAGGTGGAGGCCGTCAGAAAACTCCAGCAGGTCCGACAGATGCAGAATGCAGTCGCCTTTCGCGGCACGCAGGCGGCCTTTGGAGAGGATGCGGCACAGGTTGGCCCAGCCCTGCCGGTTCAGCGGCAGGGCGGTGACGGTGGGCGCATCGGTGAAGATCAGCCGTGCCGCCGGGATCAGGCGGGGCACGGCGTGGACGGGGTATGACGGCGGTTTCGGGATGTGATCGGGGCAGGGCGGGCCTATGGGGGTGTTCTGCGCCTCCCACGCCTGCCGTTCGCGGACCTTGCGGGCGATCTCGCGCCCTTGGGTATGGGCGCGGACGATCCCGGCGACCGAGTTGTCATCGGCAATCGCGATGGCGGGCAGGCCTAGGGTGACGGCACGTTTCATGTATTCCTCGGGGTGCGAGGCCCCGGTGAGGAAGGTGAAGTTCGACGTGATCGACAACTCGGCATACATGGCGATTCCATATTATATTCACGTTTTGTTCTTTTTCCGAGTCCTTTGCTGAGATTGAGGGTAAGTCCGATGTCCCAAATAGCGGCTGCCGCCCAAAAAAACACTGTCAGTTGCAATGCGCGTAAGGACTGACGTTTTTGCGGTGGTTTGACCTGGATGATGGGGGCCGAGGAAGAAGGGAGGGGTTTGTGCTATAATACGCCCCTCAATTTAACAGAACAATTTTGGAAGGAAATTATTATGGCCGTTTCCAAGCCACAGAGAATCGTAATGCATTGGACTGCCGGGCAGTATGAAATGTCCGGTAGCGACTATGACAAATACCACGAAGTTGTTGAGGGCGACGGAACGCGCCGGCTTTGCAAGCGGAGACCGGAAGCCAACAACAACGTGAATGACGGAGACTATGCCGCGCATGTCAGGGCCAAGAACACAGGGTCGATTGGTCTGGCAATGTGCTGTATGCAGGGCGCGAAGGAGAGACCCTTCAAGAAGGGGAAATACCCGATGACAGAGACCCAGCTGGGTGTGTTCATCGACATGGTTGCCGAATATGCGGAAACCTATGATATCCCAATCGATCGCCGCCACGTTCTTTCGCACGAAGAGGTCGATGTCACATTGGGCGTGCCGCAGGACAAGTGGGATATCATGTGGCTGCCTCATATGGCCAAGCCGGGGGATGTTGTGGAAGTCGGGGATTACCTCCGCGAGAGAATTTCTGATGCTCAAAACAGAAAATTCAACGCGACCAAACCGGTTTACGCAAGTTTCGACGAGGATGATCTGATCGACAAGATCGTTGCGAGGATCAAGAAGGAACTGGCCTAATTGCAACTGATGCCGTCGCTTTCAGCGGCGGGTTGGCAGCATCACAGCTTGACCCGATGCATCCCCCGGCGGGGCTGATCCTGATCATCTGCCGGGGTTTTATCCCCACGCGCAGAGGTGAGGGCGAGAAACACATCCTCAAGGTCGGCTTCCTCGGTCCGAACGTCGCGGATGCGGATGTTGGCGGCGCGGACGGATTCCAGCACCTGCTCGGCGCTGGTCTGGGCGCTGCGGTATTGTAGCACCAGGCTGCCATCATCGCGTAGCGTGGCTTCGACGCCTTCAGTTGCGGGCAGATCGGTGACCGGGCTGTCCGGGGCGATCACCATGGTGCGGCTGTCCATGCGGCCCAGCAGGTTGGCGGTACTGTCCTGCGCAATCTTTTCGCCGTGGTTGATGATGGCGATCTCGTCACACATTTCCTGCGCTTCTTCCAGGTAATGGGTGGTCAGGATGATGGTCATCCCCTGTTCGTTCAGCTTGCGCACATTGGTCCAGAGCATCTGGCGCAGCTCAATATCCACGCCCGCTGTGGGTTCGTCCAGCACCAGAATCTTGGGGTGATGTACCAGCGCCTTGGCCAGCAGCAGACGCCGCCGCATCCCGCCGGACAGGGTGCGGGCATAGGCCTCGGCCTTGTCGCTGAGGCCGACCAGTTCCAGAATCTCATCGCTGCGTCGCTGCGCCTTAGGCACGCCATAAAGCCCGGCCTGAACCTCCAGCGCGCCGCGCGGGGTGAAGAACGGGTCCAGGTTCAGCTCTTGCGGCATCACACCGATCGCGGCGCGGGACGAGCGCGGGTTCTGGTCCTGATCGAAACCCCAGATCGACACCTTGCCCGCAGATTTCACCACCAGCCCGGCCAGAATGTTGATCAGGGTCGATTTCCCCGCCCCGTTCGGCCCCAGCAGTCCAAAGACCGAACCGCGCGGAACCGTCAGGT
The DNA here is from genome assembly GCF_056542745.1 of Ruegeria sp. AB10. Taxonomy (NCBI): domain Bacteria; kingdom Pseudomonadati; phylum Pseudomonadota; class Alphaproteobacteria; order Rhodobacterales; family Roseobacteraceae; genus Ruegeria; species Ruegeria sp. AB10. Next base: position 300,375 of record NZ_JBQGAI010000003.1, read on the forward strand.
CAATGCCTTTCAGCGCGTGTTTCTCGGGCTGACCCTTGCCGCCCCGATAGGTCTTGCGCAGCCCGTCGATCCTGATTGCCGCATCGCTCATGTGGCTCTTGCCCCCGGTTTGCTCATCGCTCATAAACGCACCTATTACATGCCCGCGAGGCCGACAACCGAAGAAGGATCGCAAGCCGTGACAATCGAAGCGCCGGAAACCAAGACCGTCGAAACCGCCCGTGTCGCCTGTGATGGCGGCGAAGGCGCATTGGGCCATCCGCGCGTCTGGCTGCAGATCCCCGAGGATACCGGCTGGGTCGAGTGCCCCTATTGCGACTGCAAATATGTGCTGGCTGGGGCCGAGGCCAAAGCCTGATATAGTGACATGTTCCCGGCTGGCGTGTGATCCGTCAAAGCCCGCGGGGTGTCGATGACCTGATACAGCGCGGAGGCTGGATGTTTTTTTCACTACAGCTTTTGCGGTTATCCGATCAGGACCTGCTGGCAAAAGGCGGCCACAGAAACGTGTATGCCTGTCCGGGCCAGCCAGAGCTTCTGATCAAGGTGACACGGCCACGCACACGCCCGAATCGTTCCTTCTCCAAGCGGTTGATACGGCGGATCCTACCGGATTCGGCCTTTCGCAATGCGTTGAAAGAGCTTGAGTGCGAGATGAAGGCGGCGCTGAAAAGCGGCGGTGATATTGCGCAGCTGCCGTTGGCGCGGTCCTTTGGCGTGGTGCAGACGGATGTCGGGCCGGGGGTTGTGGTTGAACGGATACAATCCGATGACGGCCAACTTGCGCATCACCTGTTATGGATGAGCCAGCAGCAATTGCTCAACGATGAGATTCTGGCCGATCTCAACAGTTTTGTGCACAAGCTGTTCGAGCTTCAGATCGTCGGCCGGGACATTCACGAACAGAACATTGTCTACGGTGTTCGCGGCCGGGCCCGGATGTTCCTCCTGATCGACGGGTATGGAGAGCGTAACCTCATCCCGCTGCGGTCGCTGAGCCGTCGGCTGAACGACCGCTCGCTGAACAAGCAGATGCAATTGATTGCCGGGCGGACCGGGCTGCACTGGGACAAGGCGCAACGCGCCTTCAGCATCGCCTGACGGAACGCAGAAACCGCCCGCCGCAATGATGGCGAGGCGCGTTCTTGGCTGGCCACCCGTCCGGCCCTGTGGCAGAACCATTCCAGACCGACAGGGAGAGCGCGCATGAGCAATTTCAGAAAAGGGTGTCACCTGCATCTGATCGATGGATCGGCCTTTATTTTCAGGGCTTATCACGCGCTGCCACCGCTGACGCGGAAATCCGATGGTTTGCCGATTGGCGCTGTGTCGGGGTTCTGCAACATGTTGCAGAAATATGTCGAGGATAACGCGGGCCCCGATGCGCCGACCCATGTGGCGGTGATCTTCGACAAAGGCTCTCACACCTTCCGCAACGATCTGTATGACCTGTATAAAGCCAATCGAGAGGCGATGCCCGAGGACCTGCGCCCGCAGATGCCTCTGACCCGAGAGGCAACGCGTGCCTTCAACATCGCCTGCAAGGAACTTGAGGGCTATGAGGCCGACGACATCATTGCCACTCTGGCCGTGCAGGCGCGCGAGGCGGGGGGCCGTGTGACCATTGTCAGTTCCGACAAGGACCTGATGCAACTGGTCGGCGGCGGCGTGGAAATGCTGGACGCGATGAAGAACAAGCGCATTGATCGCGATGGTGTGTTCGAGAAATTCGGCGTTGGCCCCGAACGGGTGGTCGACGTGCAGGCCTTGGCCGGGGATTCGGTCGACAACGTGCCGGGGGCTCCGGGGATCGGGATCAAGACCGCCGCCCTGCTGATCAACGAATATGGCGATCTGGAAACGCTGCTGGACCGCGCGGAAGAGATCAAACAGCCCAAGCGCCGCCAGACCCTGATCGAAAAGCGCGAGCAGATCGAGCTGTCGAAGAAGCTGGTGCAATTGGATGAGCAGACACCGCTGGATTTCACCCTGGACGATCTGGAGGTGAAGGATCCCGATCCCGACACCCTCTTGGGTTTTCTGGCGGATATGGAGTTTCGCACCCTCACCAAGCGCATCGCGGACAAGCTGGGGGCCGAAGCTCCGGTGATTGCTGACGCGCCCGCGCCGGTTGCCGAGGTCGAAGAAGCTGAGGCGCTGCCCTTCGATGCGTCGAAGTACGAATGCGTCCGCGACGCCGGTGCCCTGCAAAAGTGGATCGACCGGGCCTATGAGCGCGGCTGGATCGCCGTCGATACCGAGACCACCGGCCTGAACGAAATGATCGCCGATCTGGTGGGCATTTCGCTGTGCGTTGAGGCCGGTGAGGCCTGCTATATCCCTCTGACCCACCGCGAGGGCGCGAGCGATGATCTGTTCGGCTCGGACGCGCTGGCCGAGGGACAGATGCCGGTGGAACAGGCTCTAACACTGCTAAAACCGATGTTCGAAGACTCGTCGATCCTGAAGATCGGGCAGAACATGAAATACGACGCCAAGATTTTCGCGCGTTATGGCATCGACGTGGCCCCGATCGATGACACGATGCTGATGTCTTATGCCATGCACGGAGGCGAGCATGGGCATGGCATGGATACGCTGTCCGAACGGTATCTGAGCCACACGCCGATCCCGATCAAACCGCTGCTGGGCTCGGGCAAGTCGGCGATCACCTTCGACAAGGTGCCGATTGACGAGGCCACGGCTTACGCCGCCGAGGATGCGGACATCACCCTGCGCCTTTGGAAACTGTTCAAGCCGCAACTGCATCAGGTGCAGGTGACGACGGTCTATGAAACGCTCGAACGTCCGCTGGTGCCGGTGCTGGCCGAGATGGAGATGCACGGCATCAAGGTTGATCGCGATGTTCTGAGCCGCATGTCCAACGCGTTTGCGCAGAAAATGGCCGGGTTAGAGGCTGAAATCCACGAACTGGCCGGAGAAAACTTCAACGTCGGATCGCCCGCGCAACTGGGTGAAATCCTGTTCGACAAGATGGGGCTTGAGGGCGGCAAGAAGGGCAAGACCGGGAAATACTCGACTGGCGCTGATATTCTGGAAGACCTCGCGACCGAGCACGAATTGCCCCGCCGGGTGTTGGATTGGCGGCAGCTTTCCAAACTGAAATCGACCTACACCGACGCGCTGCAGACCCATATCAATCCCGATACGGGCCGGGTGCATACGTCTTATTCGATCACCGGCGCGAATACGGGGCGTCTGGCCTCGACCGATCCGAACCTGCAGAACATCCCGGTACGGACCGAAGAAGGGCGGCGTATTCGTGAGGCGTTCATTGCTGAGCCGGGCAATGTGATGGTCAGCCTCGACTATAGCCAGATCGAGTTGCGCATTCTGGCACATATCGCCGATATCCCCGCCCTGAAACAGGCCTTTGCGGATGGGTTGGACATTCACGCCATGACCGCGTCCGAGATGTTCGATGTGCCGCTGGACGAGATGACACCGGATATCCGCCGTCAGGCCAAGGCGATCAACTTTGGTGTGATCTACGGCATTTCGGGCTTTGGTCTGGCGCGCAATCTGCGCATCCCGCGGGCCGAGGCGCAGGGCTTTATCGATCGCTATTTCGAACGCTTCCCGGGTATTCGCCGCTATATGGACGACACGGTCGCGTTTGCCAAAGAGAATGGCTATGTGCAGACCCTATTCGGACGCAAAATCCACACGCCCGAGATCAATGCCAAGGGGCCGCATGCTGGCTTTTCGCGCCGGGCGGCGATCAACGCGCCGATTCAGGGCACGGCGGCGGATGTGATCCGGCGGGCGATGGTGCGGATGCCCGATGCGATCAACGGGCTGCCCGCCAAGATGCTGTTGCAGGTACATGACGAATTGCTGTTCGAAGTGGCCGAAGACGCGGTGGATCAGGTGATCGGCGTGGCGCGCGACGTCATGGAGGGCGCGGCGGACCCGGCGGTGAAGCTGGACATCAAGCTGGTCGCGGATGCAGGCCAGGGTGCGAACTGGGCCGAGGCGCACTAGGGGGGCGCCGCTCATCAGGCCCGGCGGGCCCTCTTCGCAGCGGGTCAGCCCTGCGGACTGACCATGCGGTTCACCAGCCGTTGCACCGATGGGCCAAGCGACAGGATGACGATGAAGGCGATGGGCCAGCAAAAGGCCCAGGACGCCAACCAGTCCGCCAGGGTGTTGGGGCCAAATCCAATGGCTTTCACGGTCGCGATACCGGTCACGATGCAGGACATCAGGCCCGACATGATCAGGCTGAACACGGCGCGGGCATAACGGGCAGAAATCATTTTGGACATCCTAAGGGTCGAGTCGCTCCAGATGTGCTGCATTTTCCGGCAAAAGACCAGAGCTAGACCCGCATCCAGCCAAGACTGTCGGGAGTGCGGGGCGTTGAGGGCGTGTATTCGGCGCTGACCCAACCGGCATAGCCTGCGGCGTCCATGGCGGTGAACAGGTGACCGAAATCTGTTGGCCCGCGCCCTGGTTCGCGGCGATCCGGGGCGGCACCGATCTGGGCGTGGACGACCCGAGGGTGAAAGCGGTCCCAGACCGTCTGCGCATCGCCGTGGATCATATGGGCGTGGAAACTGTCAAATTGCAGGCCGATATTCGGGCGGTCCACCCGGTCCAGCACCTGCACTGCCAGATCATAGTCATTCAGGAAATATCCGGGTTGGGACACCGGGTTGAGCGGTTCGATGGTGAACTGTTGCTGCGGGGCGAAGTCGGCGGCCCATTGCAGGTTGCGCACGAAGCTTTCCAACGCATCCTGCCCGGAGGCATAGCCGGACATGATGTGGATCAGCCCCGGCCGCAGGATATCGGCATAGCGCAGCACGCGGCGGATATCGGATTGGAACCGCGCGTCGCCGCCCGGAATGGCGGCATAGCCGGGCTGCCCTCCGGTGTAATTGGGCGGCGGGGCGTTGATCAGGACCAGGTCGAGCCCGTTGACCAGCAGCGCTCGGCGGGTTTCCTTGGCGGCCAGTTCGTAAGGGAACAAGATCTCGACCGCTTTGAACCCGGCTTCGGCCGCTGCCTGAAAGCGTTCCAGATAGGGAAGTTCGGTAAAGAGCAGGGAAATATTGGCGGCAAATCTGGGCATGGGCGGTCTCGGTCAGTTTCTGCGCGGAGATTAGCGGCGAGGCGTTTTCAGCGAAAGAGGATCAAAAACGACAGATTGTCGAAAATCGGCCAGAACGCCGCCCGTGAATCAGAGACGGTCCGAGTTAGACGGCGAATCATTTCAACGGCGCCGTGCCAACAGAAGGTATGAACCCCATGGCAATGAGCCCTGACCCCGCGCGCGGGAACACTCTCTCTGTGTCTGGTGGCGGCAATTCTGCCTTGTCCGGCAATGGTTTGGCCGTGGCCTCGATGCTGACATGGGCAGCAGGGTTCCCGGCGGCTGAGGTGTTGTTGCAAAGCTGGCCTCCGGTCGCGTTGTTTGCTGCACGGCTGGCGCTGGCGGTCGCGGTCATGCTGCCGGTCTGGTTTCTGATCGACGGTTGGGATCGTGTGTTGCGGGCGCGCTGGGGGCATGCGCTGTTTGTCGGCGCAATGCTGGGCGCGGGCATGTTCCTGATCATTCTGGCGCAAAAGATGACCGACCCGGTGACCGTGGCGATCATCGCATCCTGCGCGCCTCTGTTTGCGACGCTGATCGAGCTGGCGGCGGGAACACGGCGGTTGCGGTGGAACTTTGCCCTTGGCGTGGTCGTGTCGATCATTGGCGGCCTGATCGCCACCAGCGCCGTGGCTCCGGCGCAATTGGGGTTGGGCGCGGCCTGTGCCATCGTGTCCACCGGGCTGTTCTGCTGGGCCTGCATGGCGACCGCGCGGGACTTTCCCGAACTCAGCCAGACCGGGCGCAGCACCATTACCTTTGCCGGTGGGCTGGGTGTGGCTTTGCTGCTGTTTTTTGTGGCGGGGCAATTTGGGATGGAGGTCATGCCGACCGCGCCGATCGACGTTCAGCAGGTCGGTATGCTGGGCATTTATGCGCTGGTGGCGTTGGGCATCAGCCAGGTTCTGTTCATCTCATCGGTCGGACGGCTGGGTGTGGCGCTGGCCTCGTTCCACATCAACATCGCGCCGTTTTACGTGATGCTGATCATGCTGGTGCTGGGGGAGGAGTGGAACTGGACCCGAGCGCTGGGCGCGGGGATCGTGGCGATGGCGGTTGTGCTGGCGCAGGACCGGAAGGTCGCGAACCCCGCTTAATCGGGCAGGTCGTTTGACTTGATCAGCGGGAAAAACTGCCTGCCGGACCAGACGCCGAACCAATCGCCACTGTGTTCGGCGATGTCCACGAGGCGGTAGAAGCTTTTGCGGTCGATCCGCGCCTCAAGGTTTGCGCGCACCAATATATAGGGTGACGGCTCATCTGTTTCGGGATCAATGACAATGCGGATCGGATGGTCTGGCCCGGCCACGGCCGTGTCACCGACATGGGTGGTGAAACTCAGGTTTTGCGCCTCACCTTCGCCCTCGATATCGAAATCGACGGCAACAAAGGGGGCGTCCTCGACGGTGATTCCCACCTTTTCGACCGGGGTCACCAGATAGTATTTCCCGTCTTCTTTCTTAAGAATTGAGGAAAAAAGCTTCACAAGCTCGAACCGGTTGATGGGCGAGCCTAAATAACTCCATGTGCCATCTTTTGCGATCCGGATGTCCAGATCGCCGCAAAACGGAGGATTCCACAGGTGAACGGGGGGCAATCCCCTGGATTTGGCCGCTTTGACTGATGCAGCCAGGCCATCAGGCGAAGGTGTCACAGGTTTTTGTCCGCTCATTGCTTTTGCCATTTCCTCTCAGCGCGATACACTTCAATCATAATAGTCCACGGAAGGGAAAGTCATGACCGAACCTGCCGACCTCGTGTCCGAGATCGAAGCGTTGGAAAATAAGCTGCAAGAGGCCAAATCCTCGATCACCCGCCGCTTTATCGGGCAGGAAAGGGTCGTGGATCTGACCCTGACCGCGTTGCTTTGCGGTGGTCACGCATTGTTGATCGGTCTGCCGGGTCTGGGCAAGACGCGACTGGTTGAGACGCTTTCGACCGTGATGGGCCTGCACGGCAATCGCATTCAGTTCACGCCCGATCTGATGCCTGCCGATATTCTGGGGTCCGAGGTTCTGGACACCGCCGATGACGGCAGCCGCCATTTCCGGTTCATTCCCGGCCCGATCTTCTGTCAGCTTCTGATGGCGGATGAGATCAACCGTGCCAGCCCGCGCACCCAGTCGGCGCTGCTGCAGGCGATGCAGGAACGCACGGTGACCGTGGCGGGCGAGGATCGCTCGTTGGGTGAACCCTTCCACGTGCTGGCCACGCAAAACCCGATCGAACAAGAGGGCACCTATCCGCTGCCCGAGGCGCAGCTGGACCGCTTTCTGGTGCAGATCGACGTGGATTATCCGGATCGTCAGACCGAACGCGATATCCTGCTGGCGACCACCGGCGTCGAAGAAGATGACGCGCACGAGATTTTCACCAAAGAGGAATTGCTGGCCGCGCAGGTCCTGCTGCGCCGGATGCCGGTGGGAGAGTCGGTTGTGGAGCTTATCCTCGATCTGGTCCGCGCCTTCCGCCCCGAAGAGGCTGGCGTGTCCGAACGGGTGGCCGAAACCGTCGCTTGGGGCCCTGGTCCGCGCGCGGCGCAGGCGCTGATGATGACGGTGCGGGCACGGGCGATGCTGCAAGGGCGGCTGGCGCCCAATGCTGAGGATGTGCTGGACATGGCGCGCCCGGTGCTCAGCCACCGGATGGCGCTGAACTTTGCGGCACGGGCGCGCGGTGACAGTCTGGCCGATCTGATCGACTCGACCGCGGCCGGGCTGATCCGCACCGAGGCTGCGGCGTGAATGCCGCGCTGACCCTTCGCGAAAGATCCGAGGCCGAGGCGTCCCGGCTGCCGCCCCTTTTAGCGCGGGCGGAACATCTGGCCGGAACGGTGCTGCTGGGCGACCACGGGCGCAGACGCTCAGGCCTTGGCGATGACTTCTGGCAATACCGCCCGGCGCAGATCGGCGACAGTCGCCGGATGATTGACCACCGGCGCTCGGCCCGCGGGGATCAGCAGTTTGTGCGGGAACGCGAATGGCAGATTGCGCAATCGGTGATGCTGTGGGTGGATCAGGGCGCGTCGATGCGGTTTGCCTCCGACAAGTCTCTGCCCTCCAAAGCCGACCGCGCGCGGCTGCTGGGCCTGTCCACGGCCATCCTGCTGGTGCGCGGCGGTGAGCGGGTCGGCCTGACCGGCACCACCTTGCCGCCCCGGCGCGGCAATGCGCAGGTCATCCGTCTGGCGCAGGCCTGGTCCGAAGATTCCGACACCGACTATACCCCACCCGAACACCGGGCCATGATCCCCCATGCCCGCGCCGTGTTCATTTCCGATTTTCTTGGCCCTTTGGACGAGGTCGAACTTGCCCTGACCAAAGCCGCCGACCGTGGTGTTCGGGGGGTTCTATTGCAGGTTCTCGATCCCGGTGAAGAGACCTTTCCCTATCGCGGCCGGACCATCTTTGAAAGCGTTGGCGGCTCGGTCCGGCACGAAACCCTCAAGGCGGGAGACCTGCGCGAGCGCTATCTGGAACGCCTTGCCAAGCGCAAGGACGCGCTGACGCAGCTGTGCCGCGCGACCGGCTGGCAGTTGGGTCTGCACCATACTGAGGACAGCGCACAAGCGGCTCTGTTGTGGCTTTATCGGGCGCTGGACGGGGGTACGCGATGACGATTCTGGCGGGCATTGGCTTTACCGCCCCATGGGTGCTGCTGGGTCTGCTGACCCTGCCGATCCTGTGGCTGATCCTGCGCGCCGTGCCGCCCGCACCGATCCGCCGTCTGTTCCCGGCGGTGACGCTGCTGCTGGGGTTGAAGGATGACGAAAGCGTCTCGGACCGCACGCCGTGGTGGCTGCTGCTGTTGCGGATGCTGGCGGCGGCGGCGATCATCATCGGGCTGGCCGGACCAGTCCTGAATCCCTCGCGGGATGAAACCGGGACGGGGCCGCTCTTGCTGGTGCTGGATGCCAGCTGGGCGGGGGCGACGCGGTGGTCTTCGACGCTGGATCAGATCGACGTGCAGTTGACCGAGGCCGGGCGGGCCGGGCGCACCGTGGCCATCTTGCGCCTGACCGAACCCGAAGTGCCGGTGTTCCAGGCCGCCGAGGCGTGGCGCGGACGCCTGCCGGGCCTGACGCCAACCCCGTGGCAGCCCACCGAAACTCAGATCGATCAGGCGCTGGCCGCGCTGGATCAACTGGACGGAGGGTTTGATACTCATTGGTTCAGTGACCGCCTGGCCTTTGACGGCCATGACCGGGTTCTGGCGGCGGCGCAGGCGCGGGGAGCGGTGACGGTATATCAATCCGCGGCACCGGTGGTCGCGATCCTGCCTGCCGCCTATCAGGATGGTGTGATCCAGTTGACCGCCCAACGCGCGGTGCCGGGGCCCGCCGACCGAATTACCGTGCTGGCGCAGGGCCGCGATCCGGCCGGTGCGATGCGTGTCCTGCAATCGGCCGAGATGGAATTCCCCAGCGGAGAAACGTTAGCGCAGGTGGATCTGGCCCTGCCATCCGAGCTGCGCGCCCGGATCACAAGGTTCGAAATTCAAGGCCAGCGTTCCGCCGGAGCGGTGACGCTGACCGATGACAGCCTGCGTCGGCGCGAGGTCGCCCTGATCGCCGGGACGCTGAACCGCGAAGGGTTGGAGCTGCTGTCCCCGTTGCATTACCTGACGCAGGTTCTGAAACCCACGGCGGATTTTGTTGAAGGCGGGCTGCTGGAGGTTCTGCCCGCCAACCCGGATGTGATCGTTCTGGCCGATGTGGCAAAACTGTCCGACGGCGAACAGGCCGCGCTGATCGAATGGGTGGAACAGGGCGGATTGCTGCTGCGCTTTGCCGGCCCGCGCATGGCCGCCAGCGATATGGGACGCGATGCCGAGGATCCCCTGTTGCCCGTTCGTCTGCGCAGTGGTGGCCGCTCGGTCGGTGGCGCGATGAGCTGGGGTGAGGCGAAAGGGTTGGCGCCCTTCCCGGAAAACTCGCCTTTCTACGGGCTGCAGGTGCCGGACGATGTCACGGTGACCACGCAGGTCATGGCGCAACCAGACCCTAACCTGGCGGATCGGGTCATTGCGTCACTATCGGACGGTACGCCTCTGGTCACGCGCAAGGCGTTGGGGCTGGGGCAGGTGGTGCTGTTCCACGTGACCGCCGATGCAGAATGGTCCAGCCTGCCGCTGTCCGGTCTGTTTGTCGAAATGCTGGATCGCCTTGCCGTGGCCTCGGCCGCCAAATCCCGGCAGGAGGCTCAGTTGCAAGGCACCACGTGGGAGCCGATACAGGTCATGGACGGGTTTGGCACCCTTTCGGATGCGGGCAATCTGGCGGGTGTTGAGGGCTCTGACCTGATTTCGGGCACCATCGGGCCGGATTTGCAGCCCGGCCTTTATGAAAGCGGCAAGCAGAAGCTGGCGTTGAATGTTCTGTCCGAGGATGCGGTGCTGAACCCGGTGAGCTGGCCCTCGGATGTGCCGATCAAGGGGCAGGAAGTAAACAACGAGACACCGATCGGGGGGCTGCTGCTCAGCCTTGCACTGTTGCTGCTGACCTTGGACGTGATCGCCTCGCTGGCCCTGTCCGGTCGTCTCGGTCTGGCCAAAGCGGCGGCGGTCGCGCTGGGTGCGGTAATGCTGGTGCCCGAGGCGCAGGCGCAGACGCCGGAAGAGACCGAATTTGCCCTGAGCGCCACGCAGGAACTGGTGCTGGCCCATGTGCTGACCGGCAATGCGCAGGTTGACGAAGTGGCCGGCGCGGGGATGCGTGGGCTGTCGCAAACGCTGTATTACCGTACTTCGGTCGAGCCGATCGAACCGATCGGGGTGGATCTGGAACGCGATGAGCTGGCATTTTTCCCGCTGCTCTACTGGCCGATCACGCCGGATCAGCCGCAGCCTTCGGTCGAGGCTTATGCCAAGCTCAACGCCTATCTGCGCTCGGGCGGCATGATCCTGTTCGACACGCGGGATGCGGATGTGGCGCGGTATGGCGCCGCCAGCCCCAATGGACGCAAGCTGCAGCAGCTGGCCGGGCCGTTGAATATCCCTTCGTTAGAGCCTGTTCCTCGTGACCATGTGCTGACCCGTGCCTTCTATCTGCTGCAGGATTTCCCGGGCCGGTATGCAGGCACCGAGGTCTGGGTCGAGGCCGCGCCGATGGATGCGGAACAGATCGAAGGGATGCCCTTCCGCAACCTCAACGACAACGTGACCCCGGTGGTGATTGGAGGCAATGACTGGGCCTCGGCCTGGGCGGTGGACCGCAACGGGCAGGCGCTGCTGCCGGTGGGGCGCGGTTATGCAGGTGAACGTCAGCGCGAGCTGGCCAATCGCTTTGGCGTCAATCTGGTGATGCATGTGCTGACCGGGAACTACAAATCCGATCAGGTCCACGTGCCTGCGCTTTTGGACAGGTTGGGACAATGACCGGAACCGTCATATTCGATCCGCTGATCCCGTGGCCGGTTCTGGCCATCGTTGCCGCAATTGCGGTGGCGGGTGTCAGTCTGGCCCTGTGGCGCGGCCTGTCCGGTTGGGCCTTGCGCGGGCTGGCGGCTTTGGTCGTGATCGCCGCGCTGGCGGAACCGGTCTATCAGGTCGAAGACCGCGCGCCGCTGACCGACATCGTGCTGATGATCGAGGATGAAAGCGCCAGCCAGACCCTCTCGGACCGGGCCGAGCAGACCGCGCAGGCGGCTGAGGACCTAGCCGTCGAAATCGAATCTCGCGACAATACAGAACTGCGCCGGATCAGGGTGGGTGATGGCAACGGCGACGAAGGCACACAGGTCATGACCGCGCTGAACGAGGCGCTGGCCGAGGAACCGCGTGCCCGGATCGCCGGTATTCTGGTGGTGTCGGATGGCATCGTGCATGACGTCGATCAGGCCCCGGACCTACCCGCGCCGTTGCACTTGCTGCAGACCGGGCGCGACAGCGACTGGGATCGTCGCCTGATCGTCCGCAACGCCCCCGCCTTTGCCATTATCGGCGAGCCCGTGACCCTGACCCTGCGGATCGAGGACAGCGGGGCTGCGCCCGCCGGGGCCGTGACCGCACCGCTTGAGCTGTCGGTTGACGGGGCCGAGCCGGAACAGTTGAACATCCCCATCGGCATTGATGTCGAACTGCCCATCACGCTGCCCCATGGCGGCCGCAACGTCATCCAATTCACCGTACCGCAGGCCGAGGGCGAGTTGACCGACCGCAACAACACCGCGCTGATCCAGATGAACGGCGTGCGCGACCGGCTGCGGGTGCTGCTGGTCTCGGGCGAGCCACACCCCGGCGGGCGGACATGGCGCAACCTGCTGAAATCCGACAGCTCGGTCGATCTGGTGCATTTCACCATCCTGCGTCCGCCCGAGAAACAGGACGGTGTGCCGGTGGACGAACTCTCGCTGATCGCCTTCCCCACGCGTGAGCTGTTTCTGGAAAAGATCAACGATTTCGACCTGATCATCTTTGACCGCTACAAGCGGCGCGGCATCCTGCCAGCGATCTATCTGGACAATGTCACTAACTATATCAACGAAGGCGGCGCGGTCCTGATTGCCGCAGGGCCGGATTTTGCCAGCGCCGACAGCATCTTCCGCTCGCCCTTGGCGTCGATCCTGCCGGCGCAACCTACCGCGCGGGTGATCGAGGAACGCTTTGTGCCCATGGTCACCGATCTGGGTCATCGCCATCCGGTGACGACCAATCTGGGCGATTCCGAGGATTGGGGCGCGTGGCTGCGCCAGATTGACGTGAACCACCGCACGGGTGAGCTGTTGATGACCGGCGTGGATGAACGCCCCTTGCTGGTGCTGGACCGTGTGGGCGACGGGCGCGTGGCGCTGCTGGCCTCGGACCATGCGTGGCTCTGGAGCCGGGGCTTTGAGGGCGGCGGCCCGCAGCTGGAACTGCTGCGCCGTCTGGCCCATTGGATGATGAAAGAGCCCGAGTTGGAGGAAGAAGCCCTGTGGGCCGAGGCCAACGGCCAATTCATGCGTATCATCCGGCAGACGCTGGAAGATGAGGTCGGGCCTGTGACCATCACCCTTCCCAATGGCGAAACGCTTGAGATCACGCTGGACGAAGTGTCTCCGGGCCGGTTCGAGTCGCTGTATTACGGCCCCGAGATCGGCCTTTACCGTCTGCAGGAAGGTGACCAGATGGCGGTGATCGGGCTGGGCCCCGCCGCGCCGAAGGAGTTCGAACGCACCATTGCCACCAGTGAGGTTCTGGAACCTGTGCTGGACGAGTTGCGCGGCGGTGCGATGCGGTTGGAGGACGGGTTGCCGTCAATCCGCAATGTCCGCGCCGGGCGTCCGGCCTCGGGTCGCGGTTGGATCGGCCTGACCCCGCGCAACGCTTATGAAACGCGCGACGTCACGCAGGCCGGGCTGCTGCCGCCGTGGCTGGTGCTGGTGCTGGCCGGAGGGTTCCTGCTGGCCGGTTGGCTGCGCGAGGGGCGGCGCTGATTACTCGAACATCACGCTGACCGTCGGATCGCCGGGCAATCCGGTATAGGTGGCCGATGCGCCGCCCTTGCCTTTGGCAGGCGGCACAAGCGGTCCGAAGGATCCAACCGAGATCATGTCTCCGGGCTGGAACGCGATCCCTTTGGACATCAGCCACAGGGCTGCATTGGCGGGGTGCCCCAGAACCACCGTGCCGGGGGCCTGTGCCAGAACCTCTCCATCCGCGGCGCTGAGCGTGACGGTCATGTCCGCCAGCGCCTGTGTCATCGCCACAGGGTCAGAAACCGGTACTTCAGAGCCTAACACGCCCAGTTTCGGTGCAACCGCGATGGCGGTCAGGGTCACCGGGGTGATCGGTTCGCCCTCGGCCAGTGTCAGGTCGGGCAGTTCGATAAAGGGGCGGATGCCCGAGATGTGTGCCATGACCTCGGCGGGTGTCGTGGCCTGATTGATGCCCGCGTCCCCGACGACCAGAACCAGATCGGCCTCGAACACCGGACGGGCGCCCCATGTGATCGGCACCGTTGCGCCGTCCTTAAGCATCATGTCGCGGAACAGGACGCCCTGAACCGGCTCGGACGCTCCGAAACGCTCCTGCGCCGGGGCGCTGGTCAGGCCTGCCTTGTAGCCGATGACCGGGCCTAAATGTGGCTCTAATGCGGCAATAATCTTGGCTTGGGTGCACAACGCGCCCTCTATACTGCCACCGGCAGAAAGGGCGAGCGTGGGCGTCTTGGCCAGATAGTCCTGCACGTATTGATCCATCTGCGCATCCGTGGCGCAATCGGCCTGCGCCGATGCGATTGAGGCAAGAAAACAAAGTGCCGATGTGGCGAGAGTAAAGCGCATGGCAGACCTCCGGTTTTGAAACTTTGACACGGGGCGCGCGGGTCCGGCAACGGCTTAAACACTTTTTCACGCTCTGCCCGGATGCTGGTCGCGGAACGGTCCGGGATCACCAAAGATGAGTCTTGCAAACAAACTGGCACAGGAACGGCGCGCGCGGCTGGCGGCCGAGCGTCTGCTGGCGATGAAACAGGCCGAGCTTTCCTCGGCCAACCGGAAGCTGGGCCTGCACGCGGTGGCGCTGACCAAACGCATCGGCGAAACCCAGGCCGAGGTTGAAACCGTCCGGGACGAGAATGAAAAGGTCAAATCCGACCTGACCGAGGCCAATGCCAAGATCGAGGTGGCCGAACGCCGCTTGTGGCATTCGATGCAGACCATTCAGGACGGCTTTGCCTTCTTTGACCATCAAAACCGCATGATCGGGGCCAACGCGACTTACCTCAGCCTGTTTGACGGTCTGGATGAGGTAGAGCCCGGCATCACCTACGCCCGTATCCTCGAGATTCTGACAGATGAGGGGCTGGTCGATACCGGGGCGGAAAAGGCGGCGGACTGGCAGGCAAGAATGCAGGCGCGCTGGGCGCAACCGCATCCGGATCCGGTGGTGATCAAGCTGTGGAACGGCGAATATTTCAAGATGATCGACCAGCGCGGCAATGGCGGCGACGTGGTCAGCCTGGGCCTGAACATCACCGCCTCGGTCCGGCATGAGGCCGAACTGAACGCCGCCCGCGAACGGGCCGAGGCCGCAAACCGGGCCAAATCCGCCTTTCTGGCCAATATGAGCCATGAGATCAGGACGCCGATGAACGGCATTGTCGGGATGACGGAATTGCTGTCGGAAACCCCGCTGGACGAGGAGCAGCGCCTGTATCTCAACACCATCCGCAACTCGGGCGAGGCATTGCTGGTGATCATCAACGATGTGCTGGATTATTCCAAGATCGAGGCCGACAAGCTGATCCTGCACCCTGAACAGTTCGATTTCGAACGCTGTATTCTTGAGGTCGCGATGCTGTTGCAGCCCAGCGTGCGTGACAAGGGTTTGTCGCTGCTGGTGGATTATGACCTGTTCCTGCCGACCCTGTTTGTGGGCGATCCCGGACGCGTGCGGCAGGTGCTGACCAATCTGGTGGGCAACGCGGTCAAGTTCACCGCTGAGGGGCATGTGCTGATCCGCGTGACCGGAGTGCCGAATTCAGACACCAACACTTGCGATATCCACGTCGCGATCGAGGATACCGGCATCGGGATCGAGGCTGACAAGATCGGGCATATCTTTGGTGAATTCAATCAGGTCGAAGACGAGAAGAACCGCGAATTCGAGGGCACCGGGCTGGGGCTGGCCATCACGAACCGGCTGGTGACGTTGATGGGCGGAACGGTCTGGGTCGAGAGCGAACCGGGGCAGGGGTCGTGTTTCGGGTTCCGGGTTTCGCTGCCCACCGTCGAAGGCCCGCAACCCTTGCCGCCCGATCTGGCGGATCGCCTGCGTCATGTGATCGTGGTCGAGGATCTGGCCGTGAACCGCGCCATCCTTTCGAAACAGCTGGGGCGGCTGGGGTCCCGGGTTACCGTCTGCGCCTCGGGGGGTGAGGCGCTGGCTGCCGTCGATGACAGCGTCGACCTGCTGCTGTGCGATCACGATCTGCCGGACATGGACGGGCTTGAGCTGGCGACCACGCTCAAGGACAGGGGTTGGGGCGATTTGCCTGTGGTGGTGATGTCGGCCAATCCCGGCGTTATCCACGCCAACCCGGCCCGCCACCTGATCGAAGGGGTATTGCAGAAGCCCATCCCCCGGGCCGAGCTGTATGCGCGCCTGACCACGCTGGGGCGGTCGTCCGCTGCACCGGACTCGGAACCGGAGGCGCCGGAACCCCCGCCTGCGCAGCCCAGCGAACGCCAGCGGCAGATGCGCGTGCTGGCCGCCGAGGACAACCGGACCAATCAGCTGATCCTGCAAAAGATGGTCAAGGACCTGAACATCGACCTGCAATTCGCGGGCAACGGAGTCGAGGCGGTGGACAAACATCAGGACTTCGATCCCGATCTGATTTTCATGGATATCTCGATGCCCAAAATGGATGGCAAACAGGCCACGGCAGAAATCCGGCGGCGTGAGATCGAAACGGGACGGCATGTGCCGATCGTGGCCCTGACCGCGCATGCGATGGCCGGGGATGATCAGGGTATCCTGTCGGCGGGGCTGGATCACTATCTGACCAAGCCGCTGCAGAAACGGAAAATCCATCAGATGATTCTGGATCACCAGCCCGAAGAGGCTTTGCCCGTCATTGCCGAAGACGCCACCACCAGCTAGCCTGATCCAATGTCAGACCGTGGATTTCAGCCCCGTGCATTGGGCGAGATTGCCATTCGTTGCGCCGATATGGGTGCGATGGTCGAATTTTATGAGAATGTAATCGGGCTGGAACGCCTGACCGGCGACCACAACAGCGCCATCACATTCTTTCGCATTGCCGAAGGGTTCGGCGGCCACACGCAGGTGCTGGCCTTGTTTCATCATACGGTTGCCCCGCGGCCCGGTTTGCACCCGAGCGGTGCCAGCAGGCCCGCGACCGGGGCCGGATCCTCGCTGCACCACATCGCGCTGTCCCTGCCGTTTGAGGAACAACAGGCTGTGATGCGCTGGTATGACAAAATCAGCCAGCCTTACCGCGTCGAACATTTCGGCTGGATCGGATGGCGCGGCATCTTCACCGAAGACCCCGAAGGCAACACGGTCGAACTTGTTGCTTATGACCGGTCGATGCTGGATCAGGCCTGATAAGGACGCAGGAAGACGGGTTTGTCTTCTTCTGACAGGTCGGGGCGGTATTCATAGCCGCCGGTGTCGAAATCCAGCAGGCCTTTGGGATCGGTCAGGCGGTGCTGGATGATGTAGCGCGCCATGGCTCCGCGGGCTTTCTTGGCAAAGAAGCTGACGATCTTGGGGGTGCCTGCCTTGTCTTCCATGAAGACCGGGGTGATCACCCGCAGTTTCAGCGCCTTGGGATCGACCGCGCCGAAATATTCCTGACTGGCGCAGTTCACCAGCACGTCCGCGCCAATCTCGACGCCCTGTGTGTTCAGGGCTTTGCTCAGCTGATCGCGCCAGTATTCATACAGGTTCTTGCCGCGGCGGGTTTTCAGCTTGCTGCCCATTTCAAGCCGATAGGCTTGAATCGCATCCAGCGGGCGTAGCACGCCGTAGAGACCGGACAGAATGCGCAAGTGATCCTGCGCCCATGCCATTTCCTCGGTGTCCAGCGAGGCCGCTTCTAGCCCCTGATAGGTATCGCCCGCAAAGGCCAGCGCGGCGGGGCGGGTGACGTCTGCTTCCGGCGCATCGGAAAAGGCGCGATAGCGGTCGCGGTTCAGACGCGCGAGATCATCGCTCAGGTCCATCAGTTTCTTGAGATCGCCCAGCGTCAGGTTGCGGGCGGTTTTCGACAGGCGGATCGCGTCGTCCTGAAAGTCGGGCTGCGTGACTTTGACGTCCCGTTCTGCCCAGTCCAGCCGTTTGGCCGGGGAAATCACTACCAGCATATCCGCCCTCTTCGCTTGCCTGTTCGGGGTATCTAGTCCGCTTGTTGCAAGACGTCCAGAAAAGCGGCCCCAAACCTTTCGTGACGACGATCGCCCAGCACTTGTTCCAACCCGCGCTGATCGCCGGGGCGCAATTGCGCCACCTTGGCCAATTGCGAGGCCGAGCAGGTCAACGGCTTGTCGATCCCGTCGGGGCCGCGCGACAGTTGCGATTGAACTTCCAGCAGCCGGTCATAAATCTCGCCCTGATCGCGCCCGGCTAATTTGCGGCGGGCAGGGTGCACGGTTTCGACCGCACCTGCGATCACCTCAAGGAAGGTATCGCCATAGCGTTCCAGTTTCTTGGCCCCGACGCCGCCGATGCGGGCCATGTCGTCCAGTGTTACGGGCCGGTTTTCGGCCATCTCGATCAGGGTGCGATCGGGGAAAATGACATAGGCCGGAACGCGCGCGCTTTCTGCCAACGCGCGGCGTTTGGCCTTGAGGGCGCTCAGCAGCGGCGCGTCTTCTTCGGACACCATCATTTTGACGGCGGGGCGGCGGGTGGCCTTACGGATCGTATCCTTGCGCAGGCTGATCTGTTCCTCGCCCTTCAGAATCGGCTTGGCGGTCTCGGTCATGCGCAGGGCGCCGTGGCGTTCAGGATCGGGGCGGACAAGGTCGTGGCCCATCATCTGCCGGAAGATCGCCTGCCATTGCGGGCGCGACCACTCTTTGCCGATGCCATAGGTGGACAGTGCATCATGACGGCGGGCGCGGATCTTGTCGGTGTCATTGCCCAGCAGGATGTCGATCAGATGGCCCGCGCCGAACCATTCCTCGGTGCGCAGGATCGCGGACAGGGCCATGCGGACGGGGGTGGTGCCGTCGAACACTTCGGGCGGGGTGTCGCAAAGATCGCATTTGCCGCAAGGCGCGGCCTGTTCTCCGAAATAACCCAGCAGGGTCTGACGGCGGCAGATCAGCGCCTCGGCCAACCCAAGTAAGGCGTTCAGGCGGGCGTGGTCGGCCATGCGCCGTTCGGGCGGGGCCAGCCCCTCGTCGATCTGCGAGCGGCGCAGGCGGATGTCGTCGGGGCCAAACAGGGTCAGCGTTTCAGCCGGCCCGCCATCGCGCCCGGCGCGACCAATTTCCTGATAATACGCCTCGATGGATTTGGGCAGGTCCGCGTGGGCGACCCAGCGGATATCGGGTTTGTCGATGCCCATGCCAAAGGCCACAGTGGCAACGACGATCAGACCGTCCTCGCGGGCAAAGCGGGTCTCGACTATGCGGCGATCTTCGGGGTCCATGCCGCCGTGATAGTGGCAGGCCACGTGGCCCTCGGCGCGCAGGGCTTGGGTCAGCACCTCGGTCTTGTTGCGGGTGCCGCAATAGACGATGCCGGACTGCCCTTTGCGGGCGGCGGCGAAATCCAGCACCTGCTTGCGCGGCCCGTCCTTGGCGGCAAAGGCCAGATGGATGTTGGGCCGGTCAAACCCGCGCAGGAACTTGCGCGGCGCGGTGCCGTCGAACAGTTTCTCGACGATCTCGTCCTGCGTTTCCGCATCTGCCGTGGCGGTGAAGGCCGCTAGAGGCACGCCCAATGCGCGCCGCAGCTCTCCGATCCGCAGGTAATCGGGGCGGAAATCGTGGCCCCATTGGCTGACGCAATGGGCCTCGTCCACGGCGATCAGGTTGACATTGATCCGGCGCAGCATTCCCAGCGCCGACCCGGCGGCCAGCCGTTCGGGGGCCATGTAGAGCAGTTTCAGCCGTCCGGCCTCCAACGCCTCCCACACGGCGTCGGTTTCTTCGGGGGTGTTGCCGGATGTCAGGGCGCCGGCCTCGACACCGGCCTCTTGCAGCCCGCGCACCTGATCGCGCATCAGGGCGATCAGCGGGGAAATCACCACCGTCACCCCGTCGCGCAGCAGGGCAGGCAGTTGGAAACACAGGGATTTACCGCCGCCCGTGGGCATGATGGCCAGCACGTTCTCGCCTGCGGTCACGGCATCGACGATCTCTTCCTGACCGGGGCGGAAGTCGTCGAATCCAAAGACATCTCGCAGCAAAGGCGCGGCGTCGAACATGTGGGGATTGCCCTGTTTTAAGGTTTATCTGCTCTCAAGACAGGACAATCACATACTAGGATTCGGTGAACAAGAGGTCAGACGAAATAGACCATATTGTTGATCAGGATGATCCTCAGCGCGTAGACGCCGACCAGCACGACCAGAGGCGTCAGGTCCAGCCCGCCCATCGAAGGCAGAAAGCGGCGGATCGGGCCATAGATCGGTTCCAGAATGCGGTTCAGGCCGTACCAGATTTGCGCGACCAGCTGTTGATGCAGGTTGAGCACCTGAAAGTTGATCAGCCAGCTCATGATCACATGGGCCAGAATGATGAACCAGACAATGTCCAGGATCAGCAGCAGAATTTGGATCAGCGACAGCATGGGGCCTCCGGAGTATTGGTCTGACGAGACCTAAGCGCCCCCGCGTCAAAGAGCAAGCCCGTGCCAACAGAACGCTTGCGAAACGGGACAAAGGCCCGTCTTATGAACGCAACGATAATCAGGGGCGGTCATGGCAGAGATTTCCAAGCGCAAGCGCATTTGGGGCTGGTGGTTTTTCGACTGGGCCAGCCAACCCTTTCACACCCTTCTGGTCACCTTTGTCTTTGGTCCCTATTTCGCCGGGGTTGCGGCGGGGTATTTCTCGGGCACCGGGTTAGAGCCGCAGGCGGCAGCGGCGCGGGCGCAGACGGTCTGGGCCAACTGCCTGACGATCACCGGGCTGATCATCGCGTTCGGGGCGCCGCTTTTGGGCGCAATGGCCGATGTGTCGGGGCGGCGTATCCCGTGGATATTTGCGTTTTCGGTGATGTATGCGGTGGGCTCGGCGGCGCTGTGGTTCACGATGCCGGATGGCTCGAACATGTGGCTGATGCTGTCGGCCTTTGGGCTGGGCTTTGTGGGTGCGGAATACGCGCTGATCTTCATCAACTCGCAGTTGCCCGATCTGGGCGATGACAACGAGGTCGGAGAGATTTCGGGCTCGGGCTTTGCCTTTGGCTATTTCGGCGGGCTGATCTCGCTGGCGATCATGCTGTTGCTGTTTGTCGAACAGCCCAACGGCAAAACGCTGATCGGGATGGAGCCGATGTTCGGGCTGGACGCCGCCAAGCAAGAGGGAACGCGGTTCGTCGGCCCCTTCACCGCCGGGTGGTTCGTCCTGTTCATGGTGCCGTATTTCCTGTGGGTGCGCGATGATCCGGACAGCAACAAATCGGGCAGCTTTGGTGAGGCGCTGCGCCTGCTGGGCAAATCGATCTCGGACCTGCGCCACCGGGTCAGTCTGGCGACCTATCTGGGCTCGTCCATGTTCTATCGAGACGCGCTGAACGGGCTTTACAGTTTTGGCGGCGTTTATGCGCGGCTGGTGCTGGAGTGGGGGCTGATCAAGATCGGCGTGTTCGGAATTGTCAGCGTGCTGGCCTCGGCTATTTTTGCGTGGATCGGCGGCAAGATGGACAAGAAATACGGCCCTAAACCGGTCATTCTGGTGGCGATCTGGGTTTTGATCTTTGTCTGCATCACCGTGGTGTCGATGGACCGGACGCAGATTTACGGCATCGCGCTGCCTGAAGGCTCGGGCCTGCCGGACATCGTGTTCTTTGGCTGTGGCGTTCTGATCGGCGGTATGGGGGGCATTCTGCAATCGGCCAGCCGCTCGCTCATGGTGCGTCACACCGATCCCAAGGCGCCGGTCGAAAGCTTTGGTCTCTACGGTCTTTCGGGCCGTGCTACCGCCTTTGCCGCGCCCTTGCTGATCGGGATTGCCACAGCTGCCACCGGTAGCGCACGGCTAGGGGTGTCACCGATCATTCTGTTGTTTATTCTGGGCCTGTTCCTAATGCGCTGGGTGAAACCGGAAGGGGATCAGAGCAGATGATTTTACTACGTTTTTTGGCACTAATTGCCGCGATGACATTGGCAGGAACGGCCGGGGCGCAACCCTTGGCCAAGCAATTGTTCGGAGCGCAAAAGCAAAGTTCACAACAAAAACCGGCCGCGTTCGGCAGTTATTCGCGCGGATGTGCCGCCGGGTCGGTGCAATTGCCCGAAACCGGGCCGACATGGCAGGCCATGCGTCTGTCGCGCAATCGCAACTGGGGCCATCCGGTGGCGATCGACTATGTGCAGGACCTCAGCCGGTTTGCGGCGCGGCAGCCGGGGTGGAATGGTCTCTATATCGGGGATATCAGCCAGCCGCGGGGCGGGCCGATGACCTCGGGCCACCGCTCGCATCAACTGGGTCTGGATATCGATATCTGGATGCTGCCCGGTGACAACATGCGTCTCAGCCGAAAGGCGCGCGAGAAAATTTCGTCTGTTTCCCTGCGTCGCGCCAACGGGGCCTATGTGAATGGTAACTGGACGGCACAGCACCACGCAGTGCTGCGCGAGGCCGCCAAGGACAGGCGCGTGGCGCGGATTTTCGTCTTTCCCGGTGCCAAGGTTCAGATGTGCAATGATGAGAAGGGCAATCGCGCCTATCTGCGCAAGATCAGGCCGTGGTGGGGCCATCACTATCACTTCCATGTGCGTCTGAATTGTCCCAGAGGCTCGCGCGGCTGCGTCAATCAGGACCCGCCGCCCACGGGGGATGGCTGTGCCGAGGCGCAGCAATGGGTGCGCAATATCCTCAACCCGCCGCCGCCCGATCCGAACGCGCCGCCGCCGAAGAAACGCCGGGAATATGTTCTGACTGATTTGCCTCAGCAATGCGCAGCCGTCTTGCAATCCAACTGATTGCTGTTCTGCTGGCCGGATCGGTCTGGGCGGTCGAGGTCAAGACGGCCACCCAACTGAACAGCTTTGCGTGGCGGCACAAGGCCGAGTGGTTTGGCGGGTTTTCGGCGCTGCATGTCTCGGATAACGGACGCCAGATGATCGCGCTGAGCGACCGGGCGGTTCTTGTCCGCGCGGCCATCGCGCGGGATGGGGATCAGATCACTGGGGTTCGGATCATCGGAAACTGGCCGGTTCTGTCCAGCAAGGGTCGGCCCTTGTCGGGCGGTACCGGGGATTCCGAGGGCATCGCGGTCGCGCCGGATGGCAGCTATTACATCTCATTCGAATGGCTGCATCGCGTGGCCCGCTATACATCCCCCGATGCCAACGCACGGGTGCTGCCGCGCCCTAAGGCGTTTGAAGACCTGAAACAGAACGGTTCGTTCGAGGCGCTGGCCATCGACAACCGGGGGCATCTTTATACCCTGCCCGAGAAAAGCCGCACCCGGCAGGGTGACATCCCCGTCTATCGCTGGGACGGGCAGGGCTGGTCGACGCCTTTTGTGCTGCCGCAGCGGGGCAAGTTTCTGCCCGTCTCTGCCGATTTCGGACCTGACGGTCGGTTTTATCTGTTGGAGCGCAGCCTGTCGCTGACCGGGTTCCGTACTCGCCTGCGCCGCTGGCAGATCACGGGGGACGTGCCCGGGGACGAGGAAACCCTGTTCACCAGCGGCACCGGCGCCCATGACAACCTCGAAGGGCTGTCGGTCTGGCGCGACGATCAGGGGCGTCTGCGGGCCACGATGATTTCGGATGACAACTTTCTGGCCCTGCAACGCACCGAACTGGTGGAATATCTGCTGCCGGATTGACATGCGGCATCCAAGGGTCTAAACGCACGGCTTGCCTTGGGACGGTCCCTCGGCCAAGTCGCCGCTACCTTGTCAAAACGGGCATCAAAACATGCAACGCGCTTTTATTCCCGGCATTCTTGCCATGGCCGCCATTGTTGTGGCCTCGAACATCCTGGTCCAGTTCCTGATCTTTGACGGGCTGCTGACATGGGGTGCCTTCACCTATCCGCTGGCCTTTCTGGTCACCGACATCATGAACCGCGTCTATGGCGTGGCCACCGCCCGCAAGGTGGTGTTTGCAGGTTTCATCACCGGCATCATCTGCTCGCTGATCGGCAGCCAGATCATGCTGCAGGGTGACGGCTTCACCTATGCCGCCGTGCCGCTGCGGATCGCTGTTGCGTCCGGTACCGCCTTCCTGATCGCCCAATTGACCGACGTGACCGTGTTCAATTCCCTGCGCGGTGGCCGCTGGTGGCGCGCGCCGCTGGTTTCGACCCTGATCGGCTCGGCGCTGGATACGGCGCTGTTCTTCACCATCGCGTTTTCCGCCTCGGTCACGGTCTTTGGGGCCAATGCAGACGCCGCGATCAACTGGGCGTGGGAGCCCGTGCCCTTCATGCTGTCCGGCCCGATGGCCCCGCTTTGGGTGACGCTGGCCTTTGCCGACTGGCTGGTGAAACTGTCGCTGGCGCTGATCGCCTTGATCCCGTTCAAGGTGATCGTTGCACGCCTGTCTGCACAGCCTGCGTAAAAAAACGCTTTGAGAATGGCGCATCTTGTGTCAGGCTCAAAGTTAACCGCAACAGATAGAAAAGGAGGTGATCCAGTGTCGAGAAAGAGATTGGAGAGAGGTGTCGGAACAACCGGGGGGATCGCCTGTTAAGGCAGCCCTTGGTGGAGCGTTCGCTCCGGCTGGTCGATTGATCTAACCGACCCGACCTCCTTACACTTTCGAAGGGCCGTCCCGCCGGGGCGGCCCTTTTTGTTTCTGCCTGTGCCGGATAAGGTCCACCCCATGTTGCGCATCACCGACGATATCACCCTGCAAGACTGGGAAATGACGGAAAGCTTCGTGCGGTCCTCCGGTCCCGGCGGGCAGAACGTCAACAAGGTGTCAACGGCGGTCGAGCTGCGGTTTGAGGCAGCACGGTCGCCGTCCTTGCCCGATCCAGTCAAGAACAGGTTGAAGCGTCTGGCCGGGCGGCGCTGGACCAAGGACGGCGCGATCATCATTCAGTGCGAGGAAACGCGCAGTCAGGCCCGCAACCGCGAGATTGCCCGCGCCCGGCTGGCCGAACTGATCACCCGCGCGCTGGTCAAACCCAAGCGGCGCATTGCGACGAAACCCACCTATGGGTCGGTCAAACGGCGGTTGGCGGCGAAAAAGGCGCGCGGGGACGTCAAAGCGCTGCGCGGCAAGGTCTCGGAAGATTGATCTGGTAGTTTCGCCTCGCCTTGCTAGTCTGACCCGGTAAGGGAGAGCAAGATCATGAGGTTGGAGGGAAAAACCGCAATCGTCACCGGCGGCGCGTCGGGGTTCGGCGCCGGGATCGCGCAAAAATTCCTGTCGGAAGGCGCGCGTGTGATGATTGCCGATGTCAACGGCGACGCGGCCGAGGTTCAGGCCAAGCAGCTCGGACCCAACGCGATTGCGCAGCTGGTGGACGTGGCGGACGCAGCTTCGGTACAGGCCATGGCGGACATTGTGCGGGATCGGTTCGGGCATCTGGACATTCTGGTGAACAATGCCGGCATCACCCATATGCCGATGCCGCTGGAAAAGGTCGCTGAGGACGATTTCGACCGTGTCTTCAACGTGAACATGAAATCCGTCTACCTGACCGCGCGGGCGCTGGTGCCTGCGATGAAAGCGCGGGGAAAGGGGGCGATCCTGAACGTGGCCTCGACGGCGGGCCTGTCGCCGCGCCCCAACCTGAACTGGTACAACGCCTCAAAGGGCTGGATGATCACCGCGACCAAGACCATGGCGGTAGAGCTGGCCCCCTCGGGCGTCCGGGTGAATGCCATCTGCCCGGTGGCGGGGGAAACGCCGCTGCTGAAATCCTTCATGGGCGAAGACACCCCGGAAATGCGCGCCAAGTTTCTGTCGACCATTCCGCTGGGCCGGTTCTCGACCCCCGAGGACATGGCCAACGCGGCCTGTTTCCTGTGCTCGGACGAGGCCAGCATGATCACCGGCGCAGCTCTGGAGGTCGACGGTGGCCGCTGCATCTGACCCGCGCTTCATCTTTTCCAAAATACTCTCGCCGAAGGCAGCGCGCCTGCGCGCTTTCCGGCCTCAACATCAAAGACCGCAATGACCCCCGGACCCAGAAATCTGATCACCGACGTCCCCGGCCTGCGGGTCGGCAACGCGCAGGACGCTGCGCTGAAATCCGGGACAACCGTCCTGACGGCGGATCAGGCCTTTTCCGCTTCGGTCCACGTCATGGGCGGCGCACCCGGGACGCGGGAAACCGATCTGCTGGCTCCTGACAAATCCGTCTCGCAGGTGGATGCGATTACTCTGTCCGGAGGGTCGGCCTTTGGGTTGGACGCCTGTTCCGGAGTGTCGGATGCGCTGCGGGCGCAGGGCCGGGGATACCCGGTTGGCGACACTGTGGTGCCACTCGTACCCGGTGCGATCCTGTTTGATCTGTTGAATGGCGGCGACAAGGATTGGGTCGAAAACCCCTATCGCGCCCTGGGCCGGGCCGCATTCGAAGCTGCTGCTGCGGATTTCGCGCTGGGAACGGCAGGGGCAGGCACCGGGGCAATGA
The DNA here is from genome assembly GCF_056542745.1 of Ruegeria sp. AB10. Taxonomy (NCBI): domain Bacteria; kingdom Pseudomonadati; phylum Pseudomonadota; class Alphaproteobacteria; order Rhodobacterales; family Roseobacteraceae; genus Ruegeria; species Ruegeria sp. AB10. The sequence continues at coordinate 326,723 of NZ_JBQGAI010000003.1, forward strand.
CTGCACGGCACAAGGGCGGGCTGGGCTCTGCCTCGCTGGTGCTGGACAATGGAATCACTGTTGGCGCCTTGGTTGCCGCCAACCCGTTGGGCAGCGTCACCACGCCCGGAGATCGTCATTTCTGGGCCGCGCCCTTCGAGTGTAACGGGGAATTCGGCGGATTAGGGCCTGATTCCAGTGCTAGCCTTGGTCAGCCCGCGCCCAGCCTCAAGGCTCAGGCCATGCGCCTGACCGAGCCGGACAAAGGCAACACCACCATCGCCATCGTTGCCACCGATGCCGCGCTGTCGAAACCGCAATGCCAGCGGCTGGCGGTGGCGGCCCATGATGGCATTGCCCGGGCGATCCTGCCTGCCCACACGCCGGGCGACGGCGATCTGGTGTTTGGGGTCGGCACAGGCGCACGTCCGGTCACGGCTGAATCGGAATTGGGGCTGATCGGCCATGCGGCCTCGGTCTGCCTTGCGCGGGCGATCGCGCGGGCGATCTATCTGGCCACTCCGGCAGCGGGCGATCTTTTGCCCTGTTGGTCGGCGCCACATGACTTAAGTTAAGGACGACCAATATGCCGCAGTGGCACAGTGCCGGCGCGCGGCAATCTGCGCGTTGACTCTTTTTTGCGCTGACGGTCCATTCGGCGCAGCCAATTTGTATCGGAGCACAAGCTATGAATCGCATCCTCGCTACCGCAATTATCGGCCTTCTGGCCGCACCTGTTTACGCCGAAGGCGACGCCGAGGCCGGGAAGAAAACCTTCAACAAATGCAAGTCCTGTCACCAAATCGCCACCCCCGACGGCGAGGCAATCGTCAAAGGTGGCAAGACCGGTCCGAACCTTTATGGCATCGCGGGCCGCACTGCGGGCACTGTCGAAGGCTTCAAATATGGCGACAGCATTGTTGCAGCCGGTGAAAACGGTCTGGTCTGGGACGAAGCCACCTTTGTCGAATACGCTCAGGACCCCAAGACATTCCTGAAAACCTATCTGGATGACACCGCTGCCAAATCCAAGATGACCTTCAAGCTGAAGAAGGGCGGCGAAGACGTCTACGCCTATATCGTCAGCGTTTCGGGCGAATAACGCCTGACGCCACGCGTCGCTTAAGGTTACAAAAGGCCGCAGCCCCTGCGGCCTTTCGTGCGCTTGATCACAGGAAAGATCAGCGCCACCTTGGGTATGCGCGATCCGTCATGCCTTGCCCGCATGATTGCGCAAAGCCACGCCGATCCGGCCCAAGTCACTTTCGAATTAATGGCCCTTCAGGCAGATCGGCAGCAGGAGACGACAGATGGGAATCATGATCCCGGCCTGGGTTGATGGCGAATTGACCCCCGTGGACAAGCTTGAGGCGCATGAAAAGGGCCTCAGACACAAGGCTGTGTCCGTCTTTGTCGTCCGCGGCACCGAGATTCTGCTGCAGCGCCGGGCGATGGGCAAATACCACACGCCGGGCCTGTGGGCGAATACCTGCTGCACCCATCCCGATTGGGGTGAGACGCCCTCGGAATGTGCCGTGCGCCGTCTGCGTGAAGAGCTGGGGATCACCGGGCTTTATCCCGAATATCGTCACCGGCTGGAATATCACGCCGATGTCGGCAACAACATGGTCGAGCATGAGGTGGTCGATGTCTTTCTGGCGCATGTGCGTGGCCCGCTGAAAATCGAGCCTAACCCGGACGAAGTCATGGAGATCCGCTGGATCGACTACCACGATCTGCTGGCCGAGGTGCAGCGGCATCCGACGCGGTTCACGCCGTGGCTGAAAATCTATCTGCATAACCATGCCGACACGATTTTTGGTCCCGATCTGATCATCTCGGCCAAGACCTGACGGTACGGCTTGCAAGGGCCGCCCAAGCCGCCTAAATCAACGCGTCATGGCCAAGCAAAAGCAGAACTCAGACCCGAATTACAAAGTCATCGCCGAAAACCGGCGTGCGCGTTTCGACTATGCGATCGAAGACGATATCGAATGCGGCATCGTGCTGGAGGGGTCCGAGGTCAAATCCCTGCGCGCGGGCGGGTCGAACATCGCCGAAAGCTATGCCTCGGTCGATGACGGAGAGCTGTGGCTGATCAACAGCTACATCGCGCCCTACGAGCAGGCGAAGGTGTTCAAACACGAGGAACGCCGCCGCCGCAAGCTGCTGGTGTCGCGCAAGGAACTGGCCAACCTGTGGAATGCGACCCAGCGCAAGGGCATGACGCTGGTGCCGCTGGTTCTGTATTTCAACCACAAGGGCCGGGCCAAGCTGAAGATCGGCATCGCCAAAGGTAAAAAGCTGCACGACAAGCGCGAGACGCAGGCCAAACGTGACTGGTCACGTCAGAAGCAGCGGTTGATGAAGGATCATAGCTGATCCTTCCCCTGGCTCAGAACGCCATTGCCGCCGAAACGGCGCGTTTCCAGCGCTCATAGGCGGCGTCGCGGTCCTCGGCTGACAGTTCCGGTTCAAACCGGCGGTCCAGTGCCCAGGTTTCCGCGAATCCCTGTTGGTCCGGATAAACACCCGCCCGCATCCCGGCCAGCCAGGCCGCACCCAACGCCGTGGTTTCCTGCATGACGGGGCGGTCAACCTCGGCGCCCAGATAGTCTGACAGGCCCTGCATCGCCCAATCCGAGGCGCTGGCGCCACCATCCACACGCAGGGTCACGTCGGTGTCGGCCCCCCAGTCGCCCTGCATGGCGTGCCACAGGTCACGGGTCTGGTAGGCGATGCTTTCCAGCGTGGCCTTGGCAAATTCCGCGCGACCTGAATTGCGGGTCAGGCCAAAGACGGCCCCCCGGCAGTCCGGCTTCCAATAGGGCGCGCCGAGGCCGGTAAAGGCGGGCACCAACACCACATGCTGGTTCGGATCGGCCTGCTGCGCCAGCTCGCCGCTTTCGGGGGCGGTTTCGATGATCTGCAACGCGTCGCGCAGCCATTGCACCGCGGCCCCGGCGACAAAGATCGAGCCCTCCAGCGCATAGGTGCGCTTGCCGTCCAACTGATAGGCAATGGTCGTCAGCAGGCGGTTTTTCGATTCAACCGGCTGGTCCCCGGTGTTCAGCAGGGCAAAACAGCCGGTACCATAAGTGGATTTCATCATGCCGGGCTGGAAACAGGCCTGCCCGATGGTGGCGGCCTGCTGGTCTCCGGCCACGCCCAGAATCGGGATGTTTCCTCCAATTAGGGTCGTATTTCCGAAATCCGAGGCACAATCGTGCACCTTGGGCAGCATGTTCATCGGCACGTCCAGAAGGTCGCAGATCTCGGCACTCCATTCGCCCTTGTGGATGTCGAACAACAAGGTGCGGGCGGCGTTGGTGGCGTCAGTGGCGTGGCTGCGCCCTTCGGTCAGGCGCCAGATCAGGAAACAGTCGATGGTGCCGAACATCAGCTCTCCGGCCTCGGCACGGTCGCGGGCGCCGGGTACGGTATCCAGCAGCCATTTCACCTTGGTGCCCGAGAAATACGGGTCCAGCAGCAGACCGGTCTGGGCGGTGACGTCATCCTCGCATCCGGCCTGCTTGTAGCGGGCGCAGATCTCGGCGGTGCGTCGGTCCTGCCAGACGATGGCATTGTGGATCGGTTTGCCGGTGGTGCGGTCCCAGACCACGGTGGTTTCGCGCTGGTTGGTGATGCCGATGCCCGCGATCTGATCGGGGGTAACACCGGTCGTCTCCATCACTTCGCGGCAGACGCGCAACACGCTTTCCCAGATTTCTTCGGCATCGTGTTCAACCCAGCCTTCCTGCGGGAAATGCTGGGTGAATTCATGCTGCGCGGTGCCTGCGCGCTGCAATTCTGCGTCGAACAAAATGGCCCGCGATGATGTGGTGCCCTGATCAATGGCGAGAATATAGGTCATCCCTCGCGCCCCTCCCGTTGGTTTTGCGGGACTTTAGCGCAAACATCGGCGCGGGGGCCAGAGCGTTCAGACCGGAATGTTGTCGATCAGCCGGACCCCACCCGCCCAAGCCGCCGCAAACAGCCGCGCAGGACGGTCGGCATGAGTCAAAGGCTCCAGCGTGTCGGCGCAGCGCAGGTGGATATATTCGACCTGAGTAAACCCTGCGGCCAGCAGATCGGTTTCGGCCTTTGCGGCCAGCGGAGCGAAGGCAGCACCGGCTTTCAGCGACTGAGCCACGCCCTGCATGATCCGGTGCTTGTTGGCGGCAATCGCCAGCCCATCCGGCGAGAGACGCAGGTTACGTGACGACATCGCCAGCCCCGAAGGTTCGCGCACCGTGGGGCAGCCGATCACCTCGATGGGAATGTCCAGATCGCGCGCCATGCGGCGGACCACCATCAGCTGTTGGTAGTCCTTTTCGCCGAAATAGGCCCGATCCGCCTGCGTCTGCAGGAACAGCTTGGCGACCACGGTGGCGACGCCGTCGAAATGACCGGGACGGAATTCGCCCTCCATCACATCGGTCAGGCCCGCGACAGATATGTTGGTGGCAAAGCCCTGCGGATAGATCTCTTCGGGTTCGGGCACGTAGATTGCATCGACGCCGAAGGGGGCCAGTTTCTGCGCGTCTTCGTGTTCGGTGCGCGGATATTTGGCCAGATCCTCGGGGTTGTTGAACTGTTTGGGGTTCACAAAGATGGTCACGATCACCCGGTCGGTACCGGCCTTTGCAGCCTCGACCAGCGACAGATGCCCCTGATGCAGCGCGCCCATGGTCGGGACCACGCCGATGGTTTCACCGTTGCGGCGCCATTCGGTCGTCAGCGCACGCAGGTCGGCCAGGCGGCGCAGGATGGGGGCTGTCATGTCTTGGGTCCTTTGGAGGGCGCCTGATCCGCGAACACATGCTCGTCGGCCGGAAAGGCGCGGGCGCGCACTTCGGCGGCATATTCGGCAATGGCGGCTTCGGCCTGCGGGCCCAGTTCGGCATAGCGTTTGACAAATTTCGGTTTAAAGGCGGTGAAGAAACCCACCATGTCATCGACGACCAGAATCTGCCCGTCGCATCCGGCAGAGGCACCAATGCCGATGGTCGGAATGGCGACCTCGGACGTGATCCGGTCGGCCAGACCTTGCGGCACCTTCTCAAGCACCACCGAAAACGCACCCGCCTCGGCCACGGCGCGGGCGTCGGCCAGCACGGCCTCGGCCTGTTCGTCCCGGCCCTGCACCTTGTAGCCGCCCAGCGTGTTGATTGATTGCGGCGTCAGGCCGATATGCGCCATCACCGGGATGCCGCGCTTGACCAGAAAGCGGATGGTCTCGGCCATCTCGACCCCGCCTTCCAGCTTGACCGCCCCTGCGCTGGTTTCCGCCATCAGGCGGGCGGCGTTGCGGAAGGCGTCCGCCGGAGAGTGTTCGTAGCTGCCAAACGGCATGTCGATGACCATCATCGCCTTGCCCAACCCGCGCGCAACGGCCTGGCCGTGCAGGATCATCATCTCCATCGTCACGCCCAGCGTCGATTCCAGCCCGTGCAGCACCATGCCCACGCTGTCGCCCACCAGAACAAAGTCGCAATGGGCATCCATCAGCCGCGCCATCGGGGTCGTGTAAGCGGTCAGGCTGACCAGCGGCGTGCCGCCTTTGCGGGCGCGGATGTCCTCGGCATTGGGGGCTTTTTTGTGGGCGGTGGCGCTCATGATTGCTCCTCCGGGGTTCATGTTGCAGCGCGGCATAGCAGATTGAACAAGGTCATAGAAACCCCGGTTGCGCGAACATTTCCTTGATTGACCCGAGGTTTAAAGGGACATTAACCGCAGAATAGCCCGTAAAACAGCGGGTTCAGCCATAAAAACGGTGGGAGATTTTTATGACAAATCAGATGTTGAAATCCTTTGCATCGGCCCTGGCGCTGGGGGTCAGTGTCTTTGCCACCGGGGCGTTGGCCAAATCCGATATCACCATCGCGATGCAGCTTGAGCCGCCGCATCTGGACCCCACAAGTGCTGCGGCGCAGGCGATTGACTCGGTGGTCTATACCAACATCTTCGAGGGGCTGACCCGGTTCATGGGCGATGGCTCGGTCGTGCCCGGGCTGGCCGAAAGCTGGGAAATTTCCGAGGACGGCACCGTCTATACCTTCAAGCTGCGGGATGGTGTGACCTTCCATGACGGCACCGCGATGGATGCCGAGGACGTCAAGTTCAGCCTCGACCGCGCCCGCGCCGAAGACAGTGCCAACGCGCAAAAGCCGCTGTTTGCCGGGATCGAAGCCGTCGAGGTGATCGACCCGCTGACCGTCAAGGTCACCCTGTCCGAGCCGAACGGCAATTTCCTGTTCAACATGGCTTGGGGCGATGCTGTGATCGTCTCCCCCGACAGCATCGAGAACATCAAGACCAGCCCCGTGGGGACCGGGGCCTTTACCTTTGGCAACTGGGTGCAGGGCGACAGTATCACGCTGAACCAAAATCCGGATTATTGGGGCGATCAGCCCGCATTAGAGACTGCAACGTTCAAGTTCATCTCGGACCCGACCGCAGCCTTCGCCGCCATGATGGCCGAGGATGTGGACGTGTTCGACAACTTCCCCGCGCCGGAAAATCTGGCTCAGTTCGAGGCCGATCCGCGCTTTCAGGTGCTGGTTGGCTCGACCGAGGGGGAAACGATCCTGTCGACCAACAACAAGAAGCCTCCGTTCGATGACATCCGGGTGCGGCAGGCGCTGGCCCATGCCATTGACCGTCAGGCGATCATCGACGGGGCGATGTTCGGATATGGCACCCCCATCGGCACCCATTTCGCACCACATAACCCGGCTTATGTCGATCTGACCGGCACCTCGGCCCATGACCCGGAACAGGCGGCCAAGCTGTTGGCCGATGCGGGCTATGCAGAGGGGTTCGAAACCACCCTGCACCTGCCGCCGCCATCCTATGCACGGCGCGGGGGTGAGATCATTGCCGCGCAACTGGCCGAGGTCGGCATCAAGGCCGAGATCATCAATGTGGAGTGGGCGCAATGGCTGGAATCGGTGTTTAAGGGCAAGAATTACGGCCTGACCGTCATCAGCCATACCGAGCCGATGGATATCGGTATCTATGCCCGCCCGGATTACTATTTCCAGTATGACAGTCTGGACGCCCAGACGCTGATGGAGACGCTGAACGCCACCACCGACCCGGATGAGCGCAAGAAACTGCTGGGCGACATGCAGCGGCTGATCTCGACGGATTACGTTAACGGCTATTTGTTCCAACTGCCCAAGCTGGGGGTGGCCAAGGCCGGTGTGCAGGGTCTGTGGAAGAACGCGCCGACCGCCGCGATTGACCTGACCCAGATCAGCTGGTCCGAGTAACCCGTTCCGGGGCCGCAGCCGGCCCCGGTTTCCTGTTTCCGAGTACGCCCGACAATGAACCTGGTCCGCATCCTCTGTCTTGTTGTTGCCTGTCTCTTTGCCATTGGTGGTAAGGCGCAGGCGCAAATTGGGCTGGAAGGCGGGGTGGGACCGCTGGTCGGTACGCCGGAAAACCCGCTGCGTGTGGGGATCGGCATTCGTATCGATCAGGTCACCAGCGTCGATCAAAAGGCCGAGAATTATGGCGCCGTCGTTGTTCTGCGGGCCGAATGGACCGATCCTGCGCTGGCCTTTGATCGCGATGAGGTCGGGCGCGAGTTTCAGGTCTTCAACCCGCCGGCCCTGGCCGATCACGCGCGGGGGCGGGGCGCGATTGTCCCTGCGTTTGTCATCCACAACCAGCAATCCAACAAATGGATCCACGAATCCGCGGCCTCGCTGCGCCATGACGGGCATGTGGTCTATGTCGAGAAATCCTCGCTGACCTTGCAGGCGCCGCATTTCGATTTCCGCAAGTACCCGTTCGACACACAGGAGTTCTTTTTCGAGGTCGTCTCGGTCTTTCCGTCCGACTACGTGTCCTTTTACCCGCTTGAAGAATACTCGGGCCTCGGTGACATGCTGGGTGAAGAGGAATGGATACTCGACAACCCCCGTGTCGAACGCTCGACCGTGATCGGATTGTCCGGTCGGGACAGCGATCAGGTGGCGCTGGCCTTCGAGGGCAAGCGGCATCTGACCTATTACGTGATCCGGGTGTTCCTTCCGATGCTGGTTCTGATCACCGTCGGTTGGGCGCTGTTCTTCCTTGACGAATACCGCCGCCGGATCGAGATCGCCGGGGGCAATCTGCTGGTCTTCGTGGCTTTCAACTGGGCCATTTCCGCCGATCTGCCCAAGCTGGGCTATCTGACCTTTCTGGATTTCATCCTGCAATGCATGTTCCTGATGACCGGGGCGCTGATCGTGTTCAACGTCGCCTTGCGCAAACTGAAAGTGTCCGGGCGCGAGGGTGCGGCCAGAAAGCTGGACAATTACGCGATCAAGTGGATTTACCCGCTGGGTTACGCCGCCATCGTGGCCTACGCGATATTCATCTATCTTCTGGTGCCCTAGGCGCTGGACCCGCGCGGGTTGTGTGCCTAACGTGGCCTCGATGCTGCGCTATGCCCTCAAACGTCTGATTTCACTGCTGATCAGCCTGGCCGTCGCCTCGGTGGTCATCTTTGCGGTGATCGAGGTCGCGCCGGGTGATCCGGCCTCGTTCATGCTGGGCGTAAACGCGCAAGAGGATACCCTGACGGCGTTACGGGCCGAGCTTGGGTTGGATGTTTCCAAGGCGCAGCGGTATTTCAATTGGGTCGGCGGGATGCTGATGGGGGATTTCGGCACCTCCTACACCTATCGCACGCCCGTATCGCAGATGATTGCGGACCGGATGTGGGTCTCGCTGCCGCTGGCGTTGTATGCGCTGACGCTCTCCACCCTGATCGCCTTTCCCGCCGGGATTTACGCCGCCGCGCGCCGGGGCAAACCCGGTGACCTGACGGTTATGGGGGCGACGCAACTGGGCATCGCGGTGCCGAATTTCTGGTTCGCCATGATGCTGGTGCTGATCTTTGCCATCAACCTGCGCTGGTTCAATGCGGGTGGGTTCGCGGGCTGGGATCAGGGGGTCTGGGTCGGCCTGCATTCCCTGACCCTGCCCGCCATTGCGCTGGCCCTGCCGCAAGCGGCCATTCTGGCGCGGGTGATGCGGTCTTCGCTGCTGGATATTCTGGGAGAGGACTTCGTGCGCACCGCCCGCGCCAAGGGCCTGTCGCGCCGTCAGGCGCTGTGGCGGCACGGGGTGCGCAACGCTCTGATCCCGGTACTGACCATCATCGGGCTGCAGTTTTCCTTCCTGCTGGCGGGCTCGATCATCATCGAGCAGGTGTTCTATCTGCCCGGCCTCGGGCGGCTGGTGTTTCAGGCCATCTCGGCCCGTGACCTGATCGTGGTGGAATCGGTGGTCATGCTGCTGGTCTTTGCCGTCATCATGGTGAATTTCATGGTCGATCTGGCTTATGCCGCCGTAGACCCAAGACTGCGGAGCCGGGCATGAGCCGCAATCTGATCCTTGGTGCACTGTTGTCCTCGCTGGTCCTGCTGGCGGCCTTGGTGTCCTTTGTCTGGACGCCTTACGACCATGCGGCGTTGGATATCCCCAACAAATTGCAGTCACCCAATGCGCAGCATTGGTTCGGCACGGATCACTTCGGCCGCGACATGTTCTCGATGATCATGGTGGGCGCGCGCACGTCCATTGCGGTGGCGCTGGTGGCGGTGGGTATCGGCATCGGCTTGGGCGTTCCGCTGGGGCTGACGGCGGCCGCGCGCAAGGGGTCGTGGCTGGATGAGGTCATCATGCGCGGCAATGACCTCGTCTTTGCCTTCCCCTCGCTGGTCATCGCCATCCTGATCACCGCCGTGTTCGGGGCCGGAGCGATCAATGCCATCATCGCCATCGGCATCTTCAACATCCCCGTCTTTGCCCGCATCACCCGCGGCGCCGCGCTGTCGCTGTGGGAGCGGGAGTTCATCCTCGCCGCCCGCGTGTCGGGCAAGGGCGCGGCGCGGATTTCGGCGGAACATATCCTGCCCAATGTTGCCAACCTGCTGATCGTGCAGGGCACCATTCAGTTCTCGCTGGGGATACTGGCCGAGGCCGGCTTGTCCTATGTCGGCCTTGGCGCCCAACCGCCCACGCCCAGCTGGGGCAGGATGCTGGCCGACGCGCAGACAATGGTCAGTTTTGCCCCGCATTTGGCTCTGATTCCGGGTCTGGCAATCATCGTCACGGTGCTGGGCCTGAACCTGTTGGGCGACGGGCTGCGCGACTGGCTGGACCCTCGGATACGGGTGGCGCGCGCATGAGTTTGTTGCAGATCGAAAACCTCTCTCTGTCGATCCACGATGCGGACATCCTGAAACAGGTCAGCCTGTCCATCGACCCCGGTCAGATCGTGGCCGTGACCGGGGAAAGCGGCTCGGGCAAGTCGATGACCGCCTTTGCCGTGATGCAATTGCTGCCAAACGGGGCTGAAACGCGAGGCGTGATCCGGCTGGAAGGGCAGGACCTGCTAAACCGCCCCGAGGGCGAGATGTGCGCCTTGCGCGGTGCCGCGATCGGCATGGTGTTTCAGGAGCCGATGACGGCGCTGAACCCGGTCAAGACCATTGGCGATCAGGTGATGGAGACGATCCTGATCCACAAGGCCCTGCCGCGCCCGCAAGCGCAGGCGCGCGCGCAGGAGGTTCTGACCCGCGTCGGTCTGCCGCCCGACCGCTTCCCCCTGTCCCGCTATCCGCATGAGCTGTCCGGTGGCCAGCGCCAACGCGTTGTGATCGCAATGGCCATCGCCCTGCGCCCCAAGCTGCTGATCGCGGACGAGCCGACAACCGCGCTGGACGTGACCACACAGGCTCAAATCCTTGATCTGCTCAAAGGGCTGGTGCGCGAATACGGCATGGGCTTGCTGATGATCACCCATGATCTGGCCGTGGTGGCGGATATGGCGGATCAGATCGTGGTGATGCGCCGCGGCGAGGTGGTTGAAAGCGGCGCCACCACCGATCTGCTGCGCAACATGCAGCACCCTTACACGCGGATGTTGTTTGAGGCTTCGGGCCATCAGGTGGCGCTGCCCGAGACGGCGGCTGAAACTCCGCTGTTGACGGTCGCAAAGGTTGTCCGGGATTACCGCCTTCCGCGAAAGCGCCTGTTCGACAAACCGGCCCTGCATCGCGCTGTGGATCACGTCAGCTTCACCCTTAATCGCGGTGAGCGGCTGGGGCTGGTGGGCGAGTCCGGATGTGGAAAATCGACCCTAACACGCGCAATTTTGGGGCTGGAAGAGGTGCAAAGCGGTGACATTCGCCTGGATGGGCACCCCGTCTTTTCAAACCACAAGCCGAACCCGGAGGTGCGGCGCAAGATGCAGGTGGTGTTCCAGGACCCCTATGGCAGCTTCAATCCCCGCCACAAAGTCGCGCGGCTGATTACCGAGCCGTTTTACCTGCTGGACGCACTGCCTGCAGGTTCGGACAGGCAGGACCGCATCGCCGAGATACTGACCGCCGTGGGCCTCAGCCCGGATGACGCGGGCAAATACATCCACGAATTCTCGGGCGGGCAGCGGCAGCGCATCGCCATCGCCCGCGCCCTGATCATCCGCCCCGAACTGATCCTGTTCGATGAGGCGGTCTCAGCGCTGGACGTCTCGGTCCGGGCGCAGATCCTCGACCTGCTGGCCGAGCTTTGCGCCGCTTATGACCTGACCTATCTGTTCATCAGCCACGACCTGAGCGTAGTGCGCACGATCACGGACCGGGTGATGGTGATGCAGGCGGGCCGGATCGTAGAACAGGGCGAAACCGAACAGGTCTTTGCCAACCCGCAGCACCCCTACACGCAAGCCCTGATCGAAGCCGCGCCCATCTTGCCCGGTATCGGCAAAAACGTCGCATAAATCCTTTTGTTAGAGCCTGAAAGGAGGCCCAAATGTCCAACCCCCTCTGGTTCAATCCCGGCCTGTGTCTGATCGGCGGCAAATGGGTCAGCCCTACCTCTCAGGCGGATATTCCATTGATCAACCCGTCGGACGGGTCCGAGATTTGCCGGATTGCGCGGGGGGGCGCGGCAGATATCGATGCCGCCGTGCAGGCCGCGCGCGCCGCGCTGCAAGGCGATTGGGGGCATAAAACCGCGCTGGAACGGGGCCGTATCCTGACCCGGTTGGGTCAGTTGGTTCTGGACCGCGTGGATGATCTGGCGCGGATCGAGGCGATGGATGTAGGCAAGCCGCTGACCCAGGCGCGGGCGGATGCGGTGGCCCTGGCGCGGTATTGCGAATTCTACGGGGGTGCAGCGGACAAGGTAATGGGCGAGACGATCCCCTATCTGGACGGCTACACCGTCTATACCCTGCGCGAACCGCATGGGGTGACCGGCCATATCGTGCCGTGGAACTATCCGATGCAGATCATCGGCCGTTCGGTCGGGGCAGCGCTGGCAATGGGTAATGCCTGCGTGTTGAAACCGGCGGAAGAGGCCTGTCTGACCGCATTGGCCTTTGCCCATCTGGCGCAGGAGGCTGGTTTACCTGCGGGCGCGTTGAACGTGGTGCCCGGCTTGGGGGCCGAGGCCGGGGCCGCACTGTCCGGGCATCCGGGCGTCGACCATATCTCGTTCACCGGCTCGGTCGCGACGGGAGCGCTGGTGCAGCAGGCGGCAGGGCGCAATGTGGTGCCGGTGACGCTGGAATTGGGCGGGAAATCCCCGCAATTGGTGTTCGACGATGCCGATCTGGACGCCGCGCTGCCGTTTCTGGTCAATGCGGGCATTCAGAACGCCGGGCAGACCTGCTCGGCCTCATCGCGCATTCTGGTGCAGCGGGGGGTGTATGAGCAGGTCAAAACCCGCATGGCGGCGGCCTATGCCGATCTGACCGTTGGTCCGGCGCATGAGGATTTGCGGGTTGGTCCGCTGATCTCGGCCCGGCAGAAAGAGGTCGTGACCGGGTTTCTGGCCAAGGGCTCTGATCTGAGCATTGCCGGGCGGGGGCGGATCGTTGATCACGCCTCGGCGCAGGGTGCGTATGTCCGGCCAACCTTGTTTGCCGATGTTCCACCCGACCACGTTCTGGCGCGCGACGAGATTTTCGGCCCGGTTCAGGTTCTGATCCCCTTCGACACCGAGGAAGAGGCCGTGCTGATCGCCAACAGCACCGATTACGGGCTGGTCGCCAGCATATGGACCCGCGATGGCGCGCGGCAGATGCGGCTTGCGAAACGGCTGCGCTCGGGGCAGGTGTTCATCAACAATTACGGCGCCGGCGGGGGTGTTGAATTGCCGTTCGGCGGCGTGGGTAAATCAGGCCACGGCCGCGAAAAAGGGTTCGAGGCCCTTTACGGGTTCTCGCAACTGAAAACTGTCGCGGCTTTCCATGGTTAGGGTCTAAACGATCACCTCGATCGGTTCCTGCGCACCGACACCGAACACCCTTTTATAGCGTTCGATTTCGTCCTGCGGCCCCATCGCCTTTTCCGGGTTGTCCGACAGTTTCACGGTCGGGCGACCATTGGCCGACACCGCCTTGCAGACCAACGAGAACGGCGCCAGCGCGTCATCCGGCACCAGTCCACGGAAATCATTGGTCAGCAGAGTGCCCCACCCGAACGAGACCTTGGTGCGGTGAGCGAACTGGCCGTGAAGCTCGCGGATCTTGTCCACGTCCAGCCCGTCCGAGAAAATCACCCGTTTCTGCGTCGGGTCCTCGCCGCGCGAGTTCCACCAGTTGATCGCAATTTCGGCCCCGGCCGCCGGATCGCCGCTGTCGACGCGGATACCGGTCCAGCCCGCAAGCCAGTCGGGCGCATTGTCCAGAAAACCCTGCGTGCCATAGGTGTCGGGCAGGATGATGCGCAGGTTGCCGTCATGTTCGTCATGCCAGTCGCTGAGGACCTCATAGGGCGCCTGTGCCAGCGCCTCGTCGGTTTCGGCCAGTGCGGAATAGACCATGGGCAGTTCATGGGCGTTGGTGCCGATGGCTTCGACCTCGCGCCGCATGGCGATCAGGCAGTTCGAGGTGCCGGAAAACGCCGACCCCAGCCCTTCGATCATCGCCTGTACGCACCAGTCCTGCCACAGGAAGGAATGCCGACGGCGGGTGCCGAAATCAGCAATGCCGAGGCCATCGATGTCCCGCAACTGCTCGATCTTTTCCCACACGCGGGTCATGGCGCGGGCATAGAGCACCTGCAACTCGAACCGGCGCATGTCGTTCAGAACCGCGCGGGATCGCAGCTCCATCAGCACCGCCAGCGCGGGGATTTCCCACAGCATGACCTCGTGCCACTTGCCCTCGAAGGTCAGCTCGTACTGATCACCCTTGCGTTCCAGGTGATAGGGCGGCAGGCGCAGGTTCTCGAACCACTCCATGAAATCCGAGCGGAACATCTGCCGTTTGCCGTAGAATGTATTGCCGCGCAGCCAGGTGCTTTCGCCCCTGCTGAGGCTGAGCGATCGGATGTGATCCAGCTGTTCGCGCAGTTCGCCTTCGTCGATCAGCTGGGCCAGCGGAATGTGATTCGACCGGTTGATCAGCGAAAACACCACATCCGTTTGGGGCTTATTTCGAAACACTGACTGGCACATCAGCAGTTTGTAGAAGTCAGTGTCGATCAAAGACCGGACAATCGGGTCAATCTTCCATTTATGATTGTACACGCGTGTCGCAATATCGACCATTGTGGAACTCCTGCGATTTCCGTTGTTAGATCAATAGGTGCGTGGATTGGCAAGAGTCGCTAGATTGAAGACAATGACAAGGTCAGAACACAATACGAGCATATTGTTTGATCTTTTCGTTGGTTAGTAGAAAAAGGGGATGGAAGAACAAGGTTAAGTCGGTGAATGGGTCTCGAGTACGACTTTGATATTGTAACGATTGATGCTGACGAAACGAATTCCGGATCAGCGAAGCCCGCAGCGCCCGCGGACAGGGCAACGCGTGCTCAGTTTCGTCGTGCCAGCACCGCCGAGGCCCTGCGCACGGCTTCTCCCAAAATCCGTATGATTTTCGAAGAGGCCGGGTTCGGCCTGGAACCCACCAACAGCAATCTTGCACACGGATATTTCCGCCCGCAGGACACGGCCGAGCGGGAACGCATCCTGCGTGCGCTGTTCGCCAATATCAGGGCGGTGGGTGTGAAGGGCGAATATTGTGGCGCCTTCGACATCCGGCAGTTTATCGATGACGTGAAAACAGCCCGGCCACAGGACGACGTGCCATCCGAAGTTCAGGAGCGGATAAGCAAACCGCAAGGCTCCTCCGGGCCGAAACCCAAAAGGCGTTCGATCCAGGGGAGAATCGGATTCGCACTTGGGCTGGCGGTGGTTGTGATCGTGGTTCTGAAATATCTGGCGTCGGCGGGCACCGCGCCCTAGCACAGTGTCACGCCGGCCGCGCGCATCGCGGTTTCGGCCGCGGCCAGGGACCCGTCCAGATCGATGGCCCGGCAGGCCTCCATCCGCACAGTCACGTCAAACCCAAGCCGCGCGGCGTCCACGGCCGAAAAATGGACGCAGAAATCCGTCGCCAGACCAACAAGGGTCAGTTTGTCGATGCCGCGTGTTCTCAGATATCCCTCAAGGCCCGTTGGCGTGGATTGGTCGTTTTCGAAAAACCCCGAATAGCTGTCGATGGCGCTGCGAAACCCTTTGCGAATGATCAGGTCGCCATCGCTGCGCAGATCGGCATGAAACGCCGCGCCGGGCGTGCCCTGCACGCAATGGTCCGGCCACAGCACTTGTGGGCCATAGGGCATTTCGGTCACGTCATAGGGGGTTTTGCCCGGATGCGAACTGGCGAATGAGGAATGCCCCGCCGGATGCCAGTCCTGCGTCAGGATCACGGCGTCGAAATCATCCATCATCGCATTGATCGGGGCGACGATCTCATCCCCTGCGGGTACAGCCAGCGCGCCGCCGGGGCAGAAATCATTCTGGACGTCGATTACAATCAGGGCATGGGTCATCGCGGTGTCTCCTCGGGCTTTCTATCGGTACGGGGCGGGGGCGGGATCGTCAATCTTGCGCCGGGCAATCCCCCGATGGCTTGCGGCGCTGGACCTGCAGGTTTAGATCACATGCATGTATACGATCGCTGCCCTGTACCATTTCACCCGTTTCGCCGATCCCGCCGCACTGCGCGAGCCGCTGCTTGACCTGTGCCGCGCGCAATTGGTCAAAGGCACGCTGCTGCTGGCGCAAGAGGGGATCAATGGCACCATCGCAGGCCCCCGCGCCGGGATCGACGCGGTGCTGGCCCATATCCGCGCGCTGCCGGGCTGTGCCGATCTGGACTGGAAAGAGGCCACCGCCGGCCACCCGCCCTTCGGCAAGATGAAGGTGCGCCTGAAGAAAGAGATCGTGACCATGGGCCAGCCGGATATCGATCCGCGTGCCCGGGTTGGCAATTATGTCGAGCCCGAGGACTGGAACGATCTGATCCGCTCGGATGATGTGGTGGTGATCGACACCCGTAACGATTACGAAGTGGCAATTGGCACATTCGAGGGCGCAATAGACCCTGAAACAGCCAGTTTCCGCGATTTCCCGGCCTGGTGGGAGGAAAACAAGGAGCGCTTCCACAACAAGCGCGTGGCGATGTTCTGCACTGGCGGTATACGGTGCGAAAAGTCCACCAATTTCCTGCTGGGGCAGGGGGTTGAGGATGTCTATCACCTGAAGGGCGGCATCCTGCGCTATCTCGAGGAGACGCCCCCCGAGGACAGCACCTGGCAGGGGGAATGTTTCGTGTTCGACAACCGCGTGTCCGTCGGTCACGGGCTGGTCGAAGGACCACACAACCTGTGTCACGGTTGCCGCCGCCCGATCCTGCCCGAGGACATGAAACGCCCCGAATATGAACATGGCGTGTCCTGCCATCAGTGCATCGACGAGACCTCCGAGGCTGACAAGACGCGGTTCCGTGAGCGGCAGAAACAGATCCAGCTGGCGCGGTTGCGCGGGCAGGAGCATCTGGGCGCCGGCTAGGCCTGTTCGCAATTCCGGTTGCAGCGGCGCATTGGAATCTGGATAATTCAGGCGATATCAGCGTGTTGGAGGCCCCATGGCCCGCAAGCCCACGACTTTGGCAGAATGGAAATCGACGTTTCTGGCCGCCGCAGGCATGGTCGTCGCCAGCTTCGTTGCGTGGTTCGGCCTGTCGCGTCTGAGTGAGGCCGCCGCCGGGGACACGATCGGCACGATTGCGTCGGTGGGGCTGGTGCTGTGGATCGTCTCGCAATCCTGGTTCTACATGACGCAGGTGAAATCCCCGCGGCGGCTTTTGTTCCTGATGGGGGTGTCCTTCATCCAGGTCGTCCCCTTCCTGTTTGCGGCCGCCTATGGCGCGTTCGGTTACACCGACAATTGCGTGCTTGGGGCGAAGGGGCCTGCGGATATCCTCTATTTCTCATATGTCACCTTCACCACGGTCGGGTACGGGGACATGTCCCCCACGGGCCTGTGCCGCGGGCTGGCTGTGGCCGAGGCCGTGACCGGGTATATCCTGCTGGGCATGTTTGTCGCCGCTGCCGTTGCTTTGTACGCCCGCACACACAGCCAGGAATAGGCTCTGATCAAGGGTTATTTGTTGTGATCGATCCAGCGCGACATCATCTGTTTGTCGCGGAAACACTCGGACGGGATCGGCCTGCGCTTGCTGCGTGAAATACGCTCGGCAAAAGCGATCTGCTTGCCCGTCGGGTAATTTGCAAAGGGCGACGGATCATCCGGTTTGTGCGCCGATATCCAGGCTGACATCGACCGCCGGTCGCGCTGTGCCTCGACCGGAATATCCAGCGCCGACTGTTCCGCGATGGCGCGGGCATAGCGCATCTGCCGGTCGGTGACGGGCAGCAGATGATAGTCGTTTGTCGGGCCGCTCAGGGCCGAGTTTCGCATGTTCCGGGTCATCGGGTGATCCTCTGACTGTGTAGAACATAAATAGAACATTAACCTTTCATTTCAAGAGTAGACCCTTTTGGCTAAGCAAAAACACGCCTGCTCACGCGTTTATTGACTGGCCAATCAATAAAAGATATTCCCGTGCGCAACGCACTCATTTCCCTGTCTCAAAGGGACATCCGAACAGAAAAGGACGCGGCATGAAGTTTCAGCCCAAGGCCAGCCATTTCATCAATGGCGAATATGTCGAAGACACCAATGGCGCCCCGATCGACGTCATCTATCCGGCCACCGGAGAGGTCATCGCGCGGCTGCACTCCGCCACGCCTGAGATCATAAATCAGGCTCTAAACAGTGCTAAAGCGGCTCAGGCCGAGTGGGCTGCGATGTCAGGCACCGAGCGTGGCCGCGTTCTGCGTCGCGCTGCCGACATCATGCGCGCGCGCAACCATGACCTGTCGGTTCTGGAAACCCACGACACTGGCAAACCCCTGCAGGAAACGCTGGTGGCCGATGCGACCAGTGGTGCTGACGCGCTGGAGTATTTCGGTGGTCTGGCAGCCTCGCTGACCGGTGAACACATCCCGCTGGGCGGTGGCGACTTCGTTTATACGATCCGCGAGGCGCTGGGCGTCTGCGTCGGCATCGGTGCGTGGAACTATCCAACCCAGATCGCTTGCTGGAAGGGCGCGCCCGCGCTGGCCTGTGGCAACACGATGGTGTTCAAACCCTCGGAAATCACGCCTTTGTCGGCGCTGAAAGTGGCCGAGATTCTGATCGAGGCTGGCGCGCCCAAAGGCGTCTATAACGTGGTGCAGGGCTATGGCGATGTCGGCGCGTCGTTGGTGACCGACCCGCGCGTCGCCAAGGTCTCGCTGACCGGCTCGGTGCCGACGGGCCGAAAGGTCTATGCTGCCGCAGCGGATGGCATGAAGCACGTGACCATGGAGTTGGGCGGAAAGTCCCCGATGATCGTGTTTGATGATGCCGATATCGAAAACGCCGTGTCGGGCGCAATTCTGGGGAATTTCTATTCCTCGGGTCAGGTGTGTTCCAACGGTACCCGCGTGTTCGTGCAGAAAGGCATCAAAGAAGCCTTCCTTGCCCGCCTGTCCGAACGTCTGGCAACCGCGAAAATCGGCGACCCGCTGGATGAAGAGGTCAACTTTGGCCCCATGGTCAGCCAAAACCAGATGAACATTGCGCTGGGCTATATCGAAAAGGGCAGGGCCGAGGGCGCACGTCTGGTCTATGGCGGCGAGCGGATCGACGGCGATGGTTTCTACATGCAGCCCACCGTCTTTGCCGATGTGACCGACGACATGACCATCGCACGCGAGGAGATCTTTGGCCCGGTCATGTCGGTGCTGGATTTCGACACCGAAGAAGAGGTCATGGCCCGCGCCAATGACACCGAATTCGGCCTGGCCGCAGGCGTCTTTACCAACGACCTGACCCGCGCCCACCGTATCGTGGCGGGTTTCGAGGCGGGCACCTGCTATATCAACACCTACAACCTCGCCCCGGTTGAGGCGCCGTTCGGCGGGTCCAAGATGTCGGGCGTCGGGCGCGAGAACTCGAAATTGGCGATCAACCACTTCAGCGATATGAAGACGGTTTATGTCTCGATGAACGATGTCGAGGCGCCCTACTGATCGAAACCGGCGATCCACGCTCTGTTCCCGACATTTCGCGTCGGGAACAGAGCATAAGCTGCCCCTGACCTGTGGCTGACTTTCCAACAAGCGCTTAGTTCGCAAGCAGGAGGTCCGCCCATGAAAACCCACGCTCAGGCCGTTGTGATCGGAGGCGGTCTTGTTGGTTGTTCGATCCTCTACCATCTGGCCAAGCTCGGCTGGACCGATGTGGTCTTGCTGGAACGGGATGAGCTGACTTCGGGCTCGACCTGGCACGCGGCGGCCAACATTCATGGGCTGCACGACAACAACAACATCACCCGTATCCAGCATTATACGATGAACCTGTATAAAGAGCTGGAAAAGGAAACCGGGCAGGGGTGCGGTGTGTTCCAGCCCGGATCGCTGTATCTGGCACAGACCGAAAATCGCGAGCACCAGCTGCGCCTGCAAGAGGCCAAGGCGAAGTTCTACGGTCTGAACTTCTATGAGATCAGCCGGGAACAGGCCAAGGAATTGCACCCGCTGGCGCAGTTCGACGACATCCGCTGTATCATGTACGAACCCGATGGCGGCAATGTGGACCCGTCTGGTGTGACCCATGCCTACGCCGCCGGTGCGCGTGCACTGGGGGCCACGATTGAGCGGTTTTGCCCTGTAATAGGCACTGATCAGCAGCCTGATGGGTCGTGGATTGTGCGCACCGAAAAGGGTGACATTCAAACGCAATGGGTGGTGAACGCAGGCGGCCTCTGGGGGCGCGAGGTGGCCGCGCTGGCCGGGATCGAGCTGCCGCTACAACCGACCGAACACCAGTACTTTGTCACCGAGGCGATCGACGAGGTCGCCGCTTTGGGCCGCCGCCTTCCGTCGATCGCCGACCGGGATGGCGAGTATTACTTCCGGCAAGAGGGCAACGGCCTGCTGATCGGCGCCTATGAAAAAGATATGCGGTTCTGGGCGGAAAATGGCACGCCGCTGGATTTCGCCCATGACCTGTTCCCCGACGATCTGGACCGCATCATGGAAAACGTCATCCGCGCCACCGAACGCGTGCCCGTGGCCGCGACTGCGGGGGTCAAGCGGGTGATCAACGGGCCGATGATCTGGTCTCCGGATTCCAACGCGCTTTGGGGGCCGGTGCCCGAGCTGCAGAACTATTTCTGCTGCACCGGGATCATCCCCGGATTCTCGCAATCGGGCGGTCTTGGCCTGTTGTCGGCGCAGTGGATGATCGAGGGCGAGCCGCAATACGACATGTTCGCCTGGGATCTGGCTCGGTTCGGTGACTGGGCCGACAAGAAATTCACCAAAGCACGGGTCGAGGATGTCTACACACACCGTTTTGCCATCCATTTCCCGAACGAAGAACGCAGCGCCGGTCGTCCTGCCCGAGTGCGCCCGGCCTATCAGATGCAAAAGGACATGGGCTGCGTCTTTGGCCTGAACTGCGGTTGGGAACACCCGCTTTGGTTTGCCAATCAACCCGGCGCGGTGGAAACCAACGGCTTCACCCGTCAGAACTGGTGGGAGCCGGTGGGGCGCGAAGTGCAGATGCTGCGGGATCATGTGGGCGTCATCGATATCTCGAACTTCGCCAATTACGTGATCAAGGGGCCAGGAGCCTACGAGTGGCTCGACTGTCTTGTCGCCAACCGGGTGCCGACCGAGGTTGGGCGGTCCTGCCTGACCCCGTTGATCTCGGTCCGCGGGGGGGTGGCCGGAGATTTCACCATCACCAAGGTCGCTGACGACGAGTATATGATGATCGGCTCGGGCATGGCCGAGCGCTATCACCAGCGTTTCTTCAACATGGTCGATCTGCCCGAGGGCACCACTTTCGAGGTCGCCACCAACCGCATTGCAGGCTTTAACGTGGCCGGGCCGAAATCGCGCGATCTGTTACAGCGACTGACCAACGCGGACCTGAGCAACGAAGGCTTCCGATTCATGCGGTCCCGCACGATCGAGGTCGCCGGGGTTATCTGCCTTGCCATCCGCGTCAGCTTTACCGGTGATCTTGGATGGGAATTGCATTGTGCAGAAGAGGACCAAATCAGGCTCTATTCTGCACTTTTGGAGGCTGCAAAGGATCTGAACGGCGGTCCGGTCGGTGGCCGCGCGCTGGGGTCGCTGCGCATCGAAAAGGGCTATGGGTCCTGGGGCCGCGAGTATTCTCAGGAATATTGGCCGCAAGAGGTGGGGCTGGCGGGCCTGATCAAGCTGGACAAGGAGTTCCTGCACAAAGAGGCCTATCTGACCATCAAGGACAACCCGGCGCGCGAGGTTCTGTCGATCTTCGAGGTCGACGCCGATGTGGCCGATGCCTCAGGTGGTGAGCCGATCTTTACCCCCGATGGCACACCCGTGGGTCGCGTGACCTCGGGCGCCTATGGGTACTCGGTCGGCAAGTCTCTGGCCATCGGATATGCCGACCCCAAGGTGGCAGGTCCGGGTGATACGGTTGAAATCTTCATCCTGGGCAAGCAACACAGGGCCAGGATTCTTGCGGAACCGCCCTTTGATCCCAAGGGTCACCGATTGCGTGACATCCACCCGGTGACAGAGGGCGCGTCATGACCGATACCATCATGCGCGTTGCCGATTTTGCCCTGAACCGCCCGGCTGATCAGATGCCGGACAGTGCCAAAGAGGCGGCGGCGCTGATGATGTTGGACACGATGGGCATCCTGATCGCCTCGGGCCCGATGGAGGCCGGGGTGATTGCGCGTGACACAGCGGCGCTGCTCTATGCAAGTTCCGATCCGGCCTACAGCACGCGGATGATGTTCGACGGTCGCCCGGTCAGCATGGCAGGCGCGGCCTATGCCGCCGCTACCCAGACCGACAATCTGGACGGGCATGATGGATATAACCCGACCAAAGGGCATATCGGGGTTGTGGTTCTGCCGGCACTGATCGCTCTGGCGGAACATCGGCCTGATCTGACGGGGCCCGAAGCTCTGGCTGCCGTGATCACCGGTTACGAAATCGCCGGTCGCGCCGGGTTGTCGTTGCACGCGTCGGTCGATGACTACCACACCTCGGGCGCGTGGAACGCGCTGGGCGTGGTGGCGATGGCCGCGCGGTTGCGGGGGTTCACATCCGAACAGATGCGGCAGGCGATGGGAATTGCCGAGTACCACGGCCCCCGCAGCCAGATGATGCGCGAGATTGCCAACCCGACGATGCTGCATGACGGCTCGGGCTGGGGCGCGTTGGTTGGTATTTCTGCCGCAATTCTGGCCGAGCGTGGCTTTACTGGCGCACCTGCCATCACAATCGAAGCCGAGGCCGCTGCCCCCTATTGGGCCGATCTGGGGCAGTTCTGGCAGGTTGAGCATCAATATGTGAAACCCTACCCGATCTGCCGCTGGGCCCATGCGGCGATAGATGGCGTCCGGGCGGTGATGCGGAACAACACGTTGTCCCATGACCGGATTAAATCCATTCAGATCAACAGTTTCCACCAAGCGGCCTGCCTGTACGCCGGAATGCCGGATACGACGTCTCAGGCCCAGTATTCTCTGCCCTTTGCCGTAGCAGTGCAGGCTATATATGGCCGGATAGGCGTCGAGCACATTTCCGGCTCGGGGCTGTCTGACCCGGCCGTGGCAGATTTGATGACGCGTATTAGCGTGGCTGAATCTGACCGGCACAACTCCCGATTTCCCGAGGGCCGCTGGGCAGATGTCAGCATCGCCACCACCGATGGGCGGGTATTGGACTCCGGAGACATTCACGCCCGCGGCGGCCCCGAAGCTCCGATCAGCCGGGATGAGGTGATCGCCAAATACATGGAATTCGCCGCCCCGGTCATCGGCGCGGCGCGTGCCGAGGCGATCCGCAATGTCATTCTGGGCTGGGTTACCCCGAACTCCCGATACGCTGACTTGTCGCCCTTGATTTTCGGCCCCTGAGCGGTGGGCGCCCGGCCATTGATCCGAGTGACATTAGTTCTGACACCGATTTTACTGCCGGTTAGAGCCTGTTTTACTGTTCCTTCAACATCGCGAAGAGGTCGGCAATCCTTTGCCGGGTGTCG
This sequence comes from Ruegeria sp. AB10, assembly GCF_056542745.1. Classification (NCBI taxonomy): domain Bacteria; kingdom Pseudomonadati; phylum Pseudomonadota; class Alphaproteobacteria; order Rhodobacterales; family Roseobacteraceae; genus Ruegeria; species Ruegeria sp. AB10. The sequence continues at coordinate 350,177 of NZ_JBQGAI010000003.1, forward strand.
GCGCTGTCCTGCAACAGGGCTTCCGCGTCGGCCAGTGGTTTTTCAGGAACGCGCAGCGGTAAGACCGTCAAACCTCGGGTTGCTTTCGCAACATGGCTGAATTTCGTACCGTCATCCTGATCCGCCTTTTCCGTCAGATCGGCCAGCCAGAACAGCCGGTTCGCTTCCTCCACGTGTCCCGAGGCGCGCATCAACTCGCCCGCCGCCGCGAAATCGCCCGCGGCTTGCAGGGCTGCGGCCCGCAGTGAAACGGCCTGTTCCGTGGAATCATCTCCCAGCTCAAGCATCGCCTGATGCGGGCGTTGCGCCAGTAATGCCACCTTGGCCCGCAACCGGGCCCGTTCCCCGCGCTTGAGCCTGTCCTGAGGGCGTTTCGCAAGGGCCTGCGCCTGCCTTGCAAACCCAAGCTCGGCCAACCGGTCTGCAACCGCAATTGCCGCATCGGTTGTCAGCCCCTGTGTCTGGGCTTGGCGCAGGCTCAGGATGCGGCGCAGAAAGGTGGCATCGTCGGCCCGTTCGGTCAGAACGAACACCACGCGGTTAAGCGTCTCGGCTGAGCCGTCATCCTCGGGCAGCTCTGCCGTCACGTCCAGCGCCGCATCGAATTCCTGCCCAAGGCTCAGGGCAACAGCGTGCGTTTGTTGCATCATCAGGCCGATATCCGACCGGCGAAACTCGACCGTGTAGGATTCCGCCAGATCCAGCTCTTGCGGTGAGACCGCCCCACGCTCCAGCCAGCGTTTGTCAACCAGCCGGGCCAGCGCCAGCGGGGCTTCCAGCGTGGCGTCCGGGGCCCCGATCACTTCGGTCAGCAAGGCTTCGGTCCGGGGGGCATCGTGCTCGGCCGTGGCGACCTTTGCTTTGGCCTGCGTGGTGTCTGCGCTGACCAGAGTCTCGACACGATCCACCGAGCGCAAGACACGGCGGGCGGCTTCCAATTCCTGCCCGTCCACCAGAATGTCTGACAGCCTTGGCCCGACATGGCGGCGCAGATGGTTCGGCAGGCGCGCAAAGGTCTGCTCAATCGCGATCAGATTGGCGTCTTCATGCAAGCGGCCCTCGGTCAGGGCAGCCCACAAAGCGGCGTCGCTATCGCACCGCTGCAGGCCCGTAAACGGGTTCGGTTCTGTCAGTGGCCCGTCGTCCAGAACGCGGGCAATGGCAGCGATGCGTTCGGTTTCCACGGACCGCTCACCCAGCAGATCCAGTGCTCTGATGGCTTCGGCACCGAATCCGGAATAGGCGTAGAGCTTTGCCAATTGCAGCGCGCGGGTCTTGTCGATGGCGTCGAACTCCTGAAACAGATCCGCCCTCAGCTGTGCCGTCTGTTCGGCAAACGGGCGTTCACCGGACCAGTCATCCAAAGCAAGCTCGGCGCTGGATACGCAGGGGGGGCGTCGTTCCAGCTGAGGAACATCCGGACCCAAAAGCCCGTTCAGGGTGTCCAGAATTGAGGTTACCTGAACGTTCAGCTCCACGTCTGCCGGCATGAGCAGGCTTTGGTTGCCAACCGAGGCACGTGGCCCCACCGGGGCAATGTTCAGATCGATGATGCCACGGTCAGCACCCTGTAGCAGGCGCGTTGCAAGCTGGTCTTCGAACCCGCTCGCGTTCAGGTTCAGCAAGGGCAGTTCAAGTGCCGCGATACTCTGATCCTGCCCGGGCGTTATATTTTCCTTCGGGGCTTTGGGCAGAGCCAGAGCCGGAATGTCGCTGGTAAGCGGTGGCAGGAAAGTGCCGGGCGCGATGTCCACCACGATCATCGTATTCTTGAACAGAAAGGCCGAGGCGACACAGTCGCAACCGAACTCCAGTTCAAGGGGCGCACCGGGTTCAGCCTGGGAAAGGGTGGCCAAGCGGTTCTGGGTCAGGCGCTGAAACACCGCCCCTGTTCGAAACGCCACATCCTCAAGCGCGACGTTCAGGCGCGCGCCGTTTTTCGTTTGTTTCAATACCCAGCCGGTGTCTGGCGGAACCTGAACAACCAGCCTTGTATAGCCGTCATGCTCGCCCGAGCGCACGGTCACATCCCGCGCGGTGGCGCCGGTGGCTGCTGCCATCAGGGCGGAAACAATCAGCGCAAACCGGGTCATGCGGCTGCCTGCTTGAGTTCTTTCAGTGCTTCTTCAAGCTCGGTGAAATCCGGGCGGTTATGGGTCGGCGTGTTCTGACGCCCGACCTCAATACACATGGCGGCATTGTGGTTGTGCAGGTTGGCGACCAGAACCTCTTTGATCAATTGGTAGAAATGGTTGTCCTCTTCGACCACCGCCTTCAGTTTGCCGGCAAAGGGGCCGACCAGACCATAGGCCAGAAACACGCCCAGAAAGGTCCCCACCAGCGCACCGCCGATCAGTTTGCCCAATACCTCAGGCGGTTGGTCGATCGAGCCCATCGTCTTGATCACCCCCAGAACCGCCGCCACGATGCCCAGGGCGGGCAGGCCATCCGCAACCGTCTGCAGGGCGTGGCTGGAGTGCATGGCGTGGTGAAAATTCGTCTCCATCCGCTTTTCCAGCACCTCTTCCACCTGATGCGGATCGTCATAGTTCATCGAAGCGGACCGCATCGTGTCGCAGATCAGATCAACGGCTTCTCTATCAGCCTGAATTCTGGGGTAGGCCGAGAACAAAGACGAGTTTTCCGGGTCTTCGATATGTTGCTCAACCTCGACCGGGTTGGCCTTGGCGATGCGGATCAGCGAAAACAGCAGGCACAGCAGATCGCGATAATCCTCTGGCTTCCATTTCGGGCCTTTGAACACCTTGCCCATGTCTTTGATTGTGTGTTTGACGGCGCTCATGTCGTTGCTGATCATAAAGGCCCCGACGGCGGCGCCGCCGATCATCATCATCTCAAACGGCAGCGACTTCATGATGATGGCCATCTTGCCGCCCGCAGCCAGATAGCCGCCGAACACCATGGCGAAAATGACGACAATTCCGATTAATCCGATCATGGGTGGTCTCCAGCAAAGCCCTGTGCGGGGTTGAAATGTTATTCCTGCGGCACTGCCGCGTTGCGGCCAGCCATAATGACGCTGATCGTATAAGCGGCCTCGGGGCTCAGCCCGGCCAGAACGCCCGCCGCCGCGTCCGGCGGCATCCGTGACAGAAAGCCGGCGGCAAAGCTCGGGTCCATCGTCTCAAACAGGGCGGCGGCGTCTTTGGGTTTCATGCTTTGATAAACATCTGTCAGGCGCGTCAGGTCGGACTCGGCGGCCTTTTCGGCGATGGAGAGTGTTTCGCGCAGGGCTTCTTCAGCCTCTTGCAGCGCAACCAGACGGGTCTCGATCGCCTGATCGGCAATGGCCAGCGCCTTTTCCTTGTCCAGGACTGCCGCCTCGCGCTGTTCCAGCGCCTCTTCCCGGCGCAGCAACTCGCTCAGCAAAACCTGTGCACCAGGTAAATCGGCCCGTGCTTGCTTGGCCTCGGGCATTGCAGGCTCGGCACCTTTTGCCAGCGCGGGACCTGCCTCCAACCCGATGCGAATCGCGGCCGACCCGATCATCAGCAATGAGATGACCGCCAGCACACCACTCTTTGGCCGTTTTTCGGTTGGCTTGCGGGTCATGTCGCTGCCTCACTCCGAGACCGGTCGTGCCGGAAAAACATCAGGCCATCGGGCCGCTTGGCCGGGGTTGCGGCAGGTGTTTCGCTGTCCGTCTCTGCGGACTTTTCCCTTGCTTCAGCGGTGTCTTCCGGCTGTTTTGGCTTGTCGGCCGCTTCAACACTGTCTTCCGGCTCTGCAGACTTTTCGTTCGAATCAGGAGTTTCTTCCGTCTCTGCTGTGGTTGTTTCCTCATCCGCCTCAGGTTTTGCGATTGTCTCTTTTGCGGTTTTGGCTGGTTCCGGTTCGGCCGTCTTCGCAGCCTTTTCTTCGGGCGGCACGACATCGTGCATAGAAGCCATCATCAGCTCGAGGCGCTGGGCGACCGATTCGGCCCGTTGCGTCAGCTCTTTCAGAACCTCACCGGACTGGTCCGACGCCTCCCGCGCCGCGCCCAGCGACTTTTTCAGCTCATCGGCCTGGGTCGACAGCACGGCAACCGCGCCGCCAACGCCCTTTTCCAGATCGGTGAACCGCTTGAGCCGCCGGGACAGCACAAAACAATAAAGACCCGCACCCAGCGCGCCGGCGACCAGAAAAATATCTGCAATCAGCTCCAACTTCGCCTCCTAGTTCAATACGAATTCCATCACGAGGACATCGCGCACGCGCCCCTCGCCGACGACAATTTCAATGCGCCGCAGCAGGTGGCCGCGAATGCGCATCAGGGCCAGTGAATCCTCAAGATCCGACACTTCGACCGCGCGCAGATAGCCGTTCAGGATGTCCATGATTCGCGGCTTCATCTTCTCGACATCGGCGGCGTATTCGCTGTTCACCTCAAGCTGAGCGTGAAATTTCAGATGCCGCGAATCGCCTGCGTTCACCGACACGATCACCGGCGGCAGGTCGATGAAACCCACCTGCGGCAGCGCCTTGACCGGCTTGCCCTTGTCCTTGGCCTCTTCCATCGCGGATTTGCCGCCGAAAGGCAGCATTCCGGACGTGGTCAGGAAATACCCGCCAGCCGCCCCGGCCACGGCCAGAATCACCCCGATGATCAGCCCCTTTTTCCCAGACTTTTCCGGGGCTTCTGCCTGTTCTGCAGTCGCGTCAGTCATGACGTCCTCATTTGTCCGTTCTGCAATCGTCATAACCCGGCAGGGACTAACCGATTGTTAAGGGCAATCGTCCAAACAGGGGATGCGCCGGGCAGAATGTCGGCGAGTCGGAGGTGAGCGTGCAGCAGATCGGAACTGTCTGGGCAAGTTTGGACAGGCGTAAACAAATCATCGTTGCCGGTGCGGTTGTGCTGGTATTTCTTGGGGTCCTTGCGATGTCGCGCCTTGTGACGGCACCGTCGATGACCCTGCTCTATGCGGGGCTGGAAAGCGGGGCCGCAGGGGATATCGTCCGCTCGCTGGAACAGCGCGGGGTTACGTACGAGATCAGGGGCGGCTCGATCTATGTGCCCGGGGCGCAGCGGGATGAGCTGCGCATGACCCTTGCCAGCGAAGGCCTGCCCGCGAATGGCAATCAGGGCTATGAGCTGCTGGATTCGCTCAGCGGCTTTGGCACCACGTCACAAATGTTCGATGCCGCCTATTGGCGTGCGAAAGAAGGGGAACTGGCTCGCACCATCGTCGGCAGCCCCCATGTCGGCCAAGCTCGTGTGCATATCGCCAACGGGTCGACCAATCCGTTCCAGCGCAGCGTGGCGCCGACGGCTTCGGTCTACCTAGTGCCGTCGGGGGCGCAGGTCACGTCCGATCAGGCCAAGGCGATCCGGTTTCTAGTGGCCTCGGCCGTCAGCGGTCTGGCACCCGAGAATGTTACGGTCGTCGATTCGAACGGGGCGGTGATAGGGGCGCAGGAAACGGCCGTTGCCGCTGATACGGCGGATGACAAGGCGCGACAGCTGCGCGAACGGGTGATGAGGCTGGTCGAGGCGCGTGTCGGCACCGGGAATGCTGTGGTCGAGGTCAGTGTCGATACGGTGACCAAGACCGAATCCATCCGCGAACGCCGCTTTGACCCCAATGGCCGCGTCGCCATCAGTACCGATGTCGAAGAACGCTCGGACAGCGCCCGTAACCAGTCTGCCGATGTCACGGTGGCGTCGAACCTGCCGGATGGGGATGGTGCTGGCGGCGACGAATCGAACTCCAACGCGACGCAGACGCGCGAGCGAGTGAATTATGAGGTTTCCGAGACTGAATTGGAGGTTCACAACGCTCCCGGTGCGATCAAACGCTTGACCGTGGCGGTTCTGGTCAACGGAACGCGCACGGTGGACGCGGCCGGGGTTGAGGCATTCAAGCCGATGCCCGAGGCCGAGATGGACGCTTTGAAAGAGCTGGTGGCCTCGGCGGTAGGGTTTGACGAGGCGCGCGGGGACGTCATTACCCTGAAATCTCTGGACCTGCCGGTGGTTGAGCCGCAGGGCACTATGGCCACGGCCTCGGTTTGGCAAAAGGTACATTTCGACGCGATGTCGCTGATCCAGATGGCGGTTCTGGCGATTGTCTCGCTGGTGCTCGGCCTGTTCGTGATCCGCCCGATTCTGACGAAACCGGCAATGGCGCCCGCGTTGTTGCCTGCCGGGACTGCTCCGGAGCCTGAGGCCTATCTGACCGGCGAAATCGCAACCGACGAGAATGGACAATTCACTTCGCTGCCGGGGCAGGCACCTGCTGGTGACGTTCCGGCGCTGGCCGCGCAGCAGGGCGCTGATCCTGTGGACCGGCTGCGGGCGATGATCGGCGACAAACAGGAAGAAACCGTCGAAATCCTGCGCAGCTGGCTCGAAGAAGGGGAGGAGCGTGTCTGATGTCGATTGCCCATCTTCTTGAGGATTTCACCCTGCAGGCCGGCGGCGGCAAGCTGCACCTGCTGGACGAGGACGCGCTGGAAGAATACCGGCTGGCCGCCTTTGAACAAGGCTACAGCGCCGGTTGGGAAGACGCGGTTCAGGCACAGGAGCAGAGCCGGGGGCAGGTCTCGGCTGAACTGGCCAAATCGCTGGAGGACATGTCCTTTACCTATCACGAGGCCGTCACCCGGATGACCCTGTCGCTGGAGCCGATGTTTCAAAGTCTGGTGCAGGTTGTTCTGCCCGAGACGCTGGATCGGGGCTTTGCCGCACGGCTGGTTGAGCAACTGACCGACATGGCGCGCGCGCAGGTCGGTCAGCCGATGCAGATATTCGTACCCGCAGGCCGCACGGACGAGGTTGAGGCCCTGCTGCCGCAAGACCTGTCCTCACCCACGCGCGTGATCGAAGACCCGTCGCTGGAGGCCGGACAGGCGCGATTGCAGGTCGGCACCTCGCAGCGTGAGGTGGATTGCAGCGGGCTGCTCACCTCGGTCGCCGGGGCATTCGACGCATATGTATTTGAGGCAAAAGAGGCAGTGAGCCATGAGTGATTCCCAGACCCCGAAACCCGAAAAAGCCAACCCGTTCGAAGCCGTCCCGATCGAGGTTACGGTCTCGGTCGGACGTGCACGGCCCCTGATCCGCGACCTGTTGAACATGGGCGAAAACGCCGTGCTGACGCTGGACAAGCGGATCGAGGATCCGGTCGACCTGTATGTCGGTGATCAACTGGTCGCCCGTGGCCTGCTGGAAGAGATGGAGGGCGATCAGGCCGGGCAGCTCGCCGTACGCCTGACCGAGATCGCGGATTTGCAGAACGGGATCGGTTGATGCGGATTCTGCTTTGGCTGGTTGTTGTGCTTGCGACCGTGTCCCCATCGCTGGCTGCAGCGCAGGAGCTGTCGCTGTCACTGGGCGAGGGGGGCTCGATCTCGGCGCGGACCATCCAGCTGATCCTGTTGATCACAGTGCTCAGCCTCGCGCCGGGGCTGGCAATCATGATCACCTGTTTTCCGTTTCTGATCACCGTTCTGGCCATTTTGCGGCAGGGTATTGGGCTGCAGCAATCGCCGCCCAACATGCTGATCGTCAGCCTGGCGATGTTCCTGACCTATTTCATCATGGAACCGGTCTTTACCGAGGCCTGGACCACTGGCATCAAACCGATGGTCGAGGAAACGATGGAGGTTGAGCCAGCGCTTGAGATTGCCATCCAACCGTTCCGCGCCTTCATGGCTGCGCGGCTGGACCCCGATACGTTTCACTCCATGGCCGCCTTGCGCCCCGGTGGAGACGCCATCGCGCTGTCGCCCGAGGCGCCGCTGTCGATCCTTATGCCGTCTTTCATGCTGTCCGAGATCGCCCGCGCTTTTCAGATCGGTTTCCTGATCTTCCTGCCGTTTCTGATCATCGATCTGGTGGTGGCGGCGGTGCTGATGTCGATGGGGATGATGATGGTGCCGCCTGCGACCGTATCACTGCCGTTCAAGCTGGCATTTTTCGTCATCGCGGATGGCTGGTCGCTGATCGCCGGAGCATTGGTGCGCAGTTACATGACCTAGAGCAGTCACTGCCGGGTGATCTGCAGCCGCGCCCGTAAACCCTGATCCCCGGCCTCGAAACTGAGCGAACCGCCATGCTGTTCGGCGATCGTGGCCACAATGGTCAGGCCAAGGCCGAACCCGTCCGAGGACCCGGTATTGGACCCGCGGCGGAACGGCGCCATCAGCGCTTCGATATCTGAAACGGACAGATCGGCCCCCTTGTCTTCGACCGTTATGGTGGCCCTGCGGGCATCGGTTTCCAGTTGCACCTCGGCATGACGGCCGTATTTCAGGGCGTTGTCGATCAGGTTGGTCAGCGCGCGTTTCAACGAGATCGGCCGCCCCATCACCAGCATCCGCCGCGTTTCCGGCAGTGAACCGTGTCCGCGCCGCGACATGAAGACCGAGGGCGCGCCCTCGACCGCGACCGGGGCGATTTTCCTCAGCGTCACCGGCAAGCCCATGTCCTGGTAATCGGCGACAAGAGACTCGACCAGCGCGGTCAGCGAGATCTGGCGCGGTTCTTCGACGCTCAATTCGGATCGCGTGTAGGTCAGCACGCTTTCGATCATGCCGGTCATCTGATCCACGTCAGCCTCAAGCTTTTCGCGCAGCTCGTCATCGGGGATCAGCGCCGCGCGCAGGCGGACCCGTGTGGCGGGCGTGCCCAGATCGTGGCTGACCCCGGACAGAACGGTGGCGCGTTTTTCCAGCTGCGCGCGCTCGGCATCCAGATGATCGTTGACGGCCGAGACGATCTCGCGCAGTTCCGCCGGGCCATCGGCGTCATAGCTGTTCGGCCCGCCCCGGCGTTTGCGATCGCGCAGCGCGCCGGCAAACCGGGTAAAGGTATCCGAAACATTGCCGACCGAGGTCAGGATGACCGCCAGCGCGACGACCGCGGCCAGAATGGCGGGCAGGCGCAGATCGGCGGGGGCGGCCTTGCACCCCCAGACATTGGTGCCGTCCACCTGCCGCCAGTCATTGCGCCCGAACCGGGCGATCAGGATTGGTTCGCTGCAATAGGTGGCCAGCAGGCGGGTCAGGTTGCCCATCTTTTCGGCCCCGGTCTGGTCGATACGCGACAGGATATCGGATACCGGATAGACCAGCCGGTCGGACATCACCGCCAGCGTCAGCTCACGCCCGGCCAAAGGGGCGGTGTTGTCGGTCAGAATCGACAGGTTGGTGACAAAGCTGCGGTCCGACAGGCCCGGCAGTTGCTCGAACTGGCCCGCATTGGCCAAGTGTACCGCCTGTGGCGACAAGGCTGTAACCGTGACACCGGGCGGAGGGGTTATTCCGCCCCGCAATTCTTCGTAGACAGCAAAGCCCGCGACATAGGCGCGGGTCAGAAAATCGTCCCAGGCGCGGGCCGAAGAAAACCACAACCCTGCGGACAAAAGGCCGGTGGCAAAGGCCGCCCCGGTCCAGATCCAGCCTAGGCTGCGCAGGCGCGGGGCGCGCGCTGTCATGCGCCCTCGTCCACGGACACTTCGGCGGCAAAGACATAGCCGACGCCGCGTTCGGTGCGCAGCATTTGCGGGTCTTTCGGGTTGGCCTCGATCTTGGATCGCAGCCGTCCGACCAGCATGTCGATGGCGCGGCCCTGCGCCTCGGGTTTGTCCGTACTGCCGGTGACGTCCAGCGCGGCGGCAATCTCATCTCGGGTCAGGGGGATATGCGGATTGGCCAACAGAACCTTGAGCAGTGCGGTTTCCCGTTGTGACAGAGAGACCAGATAGCCGTCGGGCGAGTGCACCTCGTCCCGCTTGCCATCATAGATCCAGCTATTGAACCGAAAGCTGCGCGTGCGGCGGCGATAGGCCAGTGACGGCGTGCGGCGGGCACGCTGCATCACCGCGCGGACGCGGGCCAGCAACAGCTGCGGGTTGAACGGCTTGGCGATATAGTCATCGGCCCCGACCTCATACCCCGCCATGCGCTGATGATCGGCGGACAGCGCCGAGACCAGAATGATCGGCACATCCTGCTCGGCGCGCAGGCGGGCGCAAATCTCGACGCCGTTCTCATCCCCCAGCATCACGTCCAGCAGGATCAGGTCGATCCGGCCCGCGGTCAGATGCGACCGGATTTCGTTTTCCGAACTGGCGGGCAGGGCGATGAACCCGTTCTGCTGCAGGAATTGGGTCATCATCGACCGCATCTCGGGGTCGTCATCCACCACCAGTAGTCGCGGAATGCTCACGCGGCTTGTCCTCCCAGTTTCTGCTCCTCCGGTATCGTGCATTGTAACGAACGGAAACAGATTCAATGTCAACGTAACACGCTGTAACAAAAGCGGTGAAAAATTGGACGGTGGCAGGGGTTTGGCGCGGATTCCGCGTTGCCAGAGAGCAATCCGGGCGCAGTATGTCGGGCATCGCTGCTTTTGCAGTCACTAAGTTCTCTAGGGAGGAGACACGTAATGAAGCGTTTTGCACTTGCTACTGCGTCGACACTGGCCGTGGTGGCCGGAACGTCGGTTCTGGCCGAGCCGCAGGCTGAGGTTCTGCATTGGTGGACTTCGGGTGGTGAGGCCAAATCGGTGGCCGTTCTGCAGGAAGAGTTCGCCTCGAACGGCGGGACCTGGACCGATATGCCGGTTGCCGGTGGCGGCGGTGATGCGGCGATGACCGCGCTGCGCGCCCGCGTTCTGGCGGGCAATGCGCCGACCGCCGTTCAGCTGAAAGGCCCCGCCATTCAGGAATGGTATGAAGAGGGCGTTCTGGCCGATATCTCGGGCGTGGCCGAGGCCGAAGGCTGGGCCGACGTGCTGCCTGCCTCGATTGCCGGGCATATGATGTGCGAAGGCACATGGTGCGCAGCGCCGGTCAATGTGCACCGCATCGACTGGATCTGGGCCAACGCCGATATTCTGGCCGCCAACGGCATCGAAATGCCGACCACATGGGACGAATTCAACGCCGCCGCTGAAAAGCTGCAGGCCGCCGGGGTGATCCCGCTGGCCCATGGCGGTCAGGCCTGGCAGGATGCGACCGTGTTCGAAGCGGTTGCGCTGGGCCTTGGCGGGCCTGAATTCTATCAGAAGGCTTTCGTCGATCTCGACCCCGAGGCTCTGACCTCGGACACGATGGTTCAGGTCTTTGACCAGATGCGCACGCTGCGCGGGTACGTGGATGAGAACTTCTCGGGCCGTGACTGGAACCTTGCCACCGCGATGGTGATGAACGGCGAAGCGGCGTTTCAGATCATGGGCGACTGGGCCAAGGGTGAATTCCTTGCGGCGGGCAAGACCCCCGGCGAAGACTTCCTGTGCGCCTCGACCCCCGGCGACGGTTATCTGTACAACGTTGACAGCTTTGCCATGTTCGAAGTCGAAGGTGACGACAATCGTGCCGGGCAGGAGCTGCTGGCCAAGCTGATCGTTGCGCCCAAGTTCCAGGAAGTGTTCAACCTGAACAAGGGCTCAATCCCAGCGCGGACGGACGTGGCATTGGATGCGTTCGACATCTGCGCCAAAATTTCGGCCGAAGACATGGGAACAACCTCGGCCGGCGGGTCGCTGCTGCCGTCCTATGCCCATGGCATGGCGCTGCGCGGGTCGCAGGCTGGTGCGATCACCGATGTTGTGACCGCGCATTTCAACTCGGACATGTCCTCGGCTGACGCGGTTCAGCAACTGGCGGACGCGGTGGCCAACAGCTACTGATCCGAACCGGTTCTGCCCCTATACTGCGGGGCAGAACCTCTTTTCTCCCGGAGGAAAAAATGTCCGAATGGCTGGAAAACCACCTACCCAAGGTGGTGCTGGCACCGTCGTTCATTGCCGTATTGATCTTTGTCTACGGCTTTATCGGATGGACGGCCTGGGTGTCACTGACCCGATCGAAACTGTTGCCGAAATACGAGATCAAGGGATTCATCCAGTATGAACGCCTGTTCGACTCGCCCCGCTGGGATACGGCAATCAACAACCTGTATATCTTTGGCGCGCTGTTCATCGTGATCGCGATGGTGCTGGGCCTTTTGCTGGCCATCCTGCTGGATCAGAAAATCCGTGTCGAGGGTGCGATCCGCACGATCTACCTGTATCCCATGGCGCTGTCGATGATTGTGACAGGGACCGCGTGGAAGTGGATTTTGAATCCGGGTCTTGGCATCGAGTCCATGGTGCAGGGCTGGGGGTTCACAAACTTCGAATTCGACTGGCTGGTGAACCCGGATTACGCCATCTACACCATCGTGATTGCCGCGATCTGGCAAAGCTCGGGCTTCGTGATGGCGCTGTTTCTGGCCGGTCTGCGTTCTGTGGATGGTGAGATCATCAAGGCCGCTCAGGTCGATGGTATCCCCACATGGCGCATCTATACCGCGATCATCATCCCGTCGATGGCCCCGATCTTCCTGTCGGCCTTCATCGTTCTGGCGCATCTGGCGATCAAAAGCTTTGATCTGGTCATCGCCCTGACGGGTGGCGGTCCGGGTTACGCAACCGATCTGCCCGCTACCTACATGTATGCAATGGCGTTTTCGCGCGGTGACATCGGTCAGGCGGCATCCTCCGCGATGATCATGATGCTGGTCGTCTTTGCCATCGTGGTTCCCTATCTTTACTCAGAGCTGAGGGCGAAAAATGACTGATCTGTCGATGCCCCAAACCCAAACCCGCACCCAAAGTGCCACGGGCAAAATTGCCCTGCGTTGGCTGCTCTATGTCCTGCTGGGCCTGTTTGCACTGTATTACCTGATGCCGCTGTTCGTGATGCTGACCACATCGCTGAAAAGCCTTGAGGAAATCCGCACCGGGTCCCTGATCTCGCTGCCGCGCGAGGTCAGCTTCGAGGCGTGGAAAACCGCATGGTCCGGCGCATGTACCGGTATCCAATGCGAAGGTCTGCGGCCCTATTTCTGGAACTCGGTCCTGATCGCGGTGCCTGCAGTGGCAATCTCGACCCTGCTGGGCGCGCTGAACGGCTATGTGGTGGCGCAGTGGCGGTTCAAAGGGGCCAACATCATCTTCTCGCTGATGCTGTTTGGCTGTTTCATCCCGTTTCAGGTGGTTCTGCTGCCGATGGCGCGCCTGCTGGGCATGATGGGGATTGCCGGGACCATTCCGGGCCTGATCTTTGTCCACGTGATCTACGGGTTGGGCTTCACCACGCTGTTTTTCCGCAACTACTATGTCACCATCCCGTCCGAGCTGACCAAGGCCGCGCGCGTTGATGGGGCCGGGTTCCTGCGGATCTTCTGGTCGATCTTCCTGCCGTTATCGCTGCCCATCGTTGTGGTGACCGTCATCTGGCAGTTCACGCAGATCTGGAACGACTTCCTGTTTGGCGTGTCGTTCAGTCAGGCGGGCACGCAGCCTGTGACCGTGGCGCTCAACAACATCGTAAACTCCACCACCGGCGTCAAAGAATACAACGTCGATATGGCCGCCGCGATCATCGCGGGGCTGCCGACGCTGCTCGTCTATGTCGTTGCCGGTAAGTATTTCATCCGCGGCCTGACCGCCGGCTCAGTGAAGGGATAAGACCCATGGCTCCCATCCTTGATATCAACAAGCTCTACAAGAATTACGGCGCGACCGAGATTCTGAAGGACATCAACATCTCGATCGAACCGGGCGATTTCCTGGTGCTGGTCGGCCCCTCGGGCTGTGGTAAATCCACCCTGCTGAACTGTATCGCGGGGCTGGAAGAAATCACCGGCGGCACCCTGTCCATCGGCGGCAATGACATGACCCATGTCAGCCCCAAGGACCGCGACATCGCGATGGTGTTCCAATCCTATGCGCTGTACCCGACCATGTCGGTGGCCAAGAACATCACCTTTGGCATGAAGGTGCGCGGCGTCGACCCCGCCACGCAGGAGGCCAAGCTGAAAGAGGTCGCCTCGCTGCTGCAAATCGAGCCGCTGCTGAACCGCCGCCCCAGCCAATTGTCGGGTGGTCAGCGGCAGCGGGTGGCGATGGGCCGGGCGCTGGTGCGGGACCCCAAGCTGTTCCTGTTTGACGAGCCGCTGTCCAACCTCGACGCCAAGCTGCGGGTCGAGATGCGGACCGAGATCAAGAAACTGCACCAGACGCTGGATGCCTCGATCGTCTATGTGACCCATGACCAGATCGAAGCGATGACGCTGGCCACCAAGATCGTGGTTCTGAAAGGTGGTGTCGTGCAGCAGATCGGCACCCCGGCCGAGATCTACAACAACCCGGCGAACCTGTTCGTGGCCGATTTCATGGGCTCGCCCGCAATGAACCTGATCCCGGCGCAGGCAACCAAGAACGGATCCGGCACCGAGATCGCCATCGCGCGCGAAACGGGTGAGACGCTGGTGCTGAAAGATACCCGTGACCTGTCGCTGCCCAAAGACGTGATCCTTGGTCTGCGTCCCGAAGACATTGCCGAGGCAGGCTTCCGCGCCGGTGCAGGCGTGCAAGAGGCTGAATGCCTTGTCGATATGGTCGAACCGGCGGGCGCGGATACCTATGTGGTCTCGGAACTTGGCGGCAAGCAGGTCACCGCGCGTCTGCACGCTGAAACCAGCGCGCAGGCGGGTCAGATGCTGAATCTGGCTTTTGACATGAGCAAAGTGTCCTATTTCGCTCAGGAAACCGGCGAACGGTTGAACTGAAACAAAAAAAACGCCGCGTGAATCCAATCATGCGGCGTTTTTTTGCAATTTCGCCCGGATCACCCCGCCCGCTTCATATCCTTGATCAGACGGTTCAGATCGCCACCGCGCGCATCCAGCATGGCGCCGATCTCGGTCCGTTCGGTCAGCAGCATATTCACCCCTTCGATGAACATGTTGAAGAACTTGTCACGGCCCGATTTGTCCGACACCAGAAAGGTCACCTCGAACGGCGACGAGCCCTGCAGCTTGACCGAGGTGCGCACCTCGTAGCCGGCCTTGATCTTGCGGGCATTGCGCACGGTGACCTGACCGCCAATGAACTCGCGGAAGCGGCGGCCGTATTTGTTCGAGATATAGCCCTGAAACGCCCTGGTGAACTGTCTCAGCTGCGATGGGCTGGCGGAACGGCCATCCACCCCCAGCACATAGCGCGCCATGATCGGCACGTCGGCATATTGCACGAAAATCTTCTCGAAATCGCGGATCATCGCTTTTTCGGATTTGCCCGAAGCGATCACACGGTTGATATCATCCACCACACTGACAACCAGAGCCTTGGCGCTGGCTTCGGTTTGGGCAAAGGCGGGAAGGGCGGTCAGCATCACACCAGCCAGGCCAGTGGCGACAAAACCGCGTCGGTTCAAATGGTTATTCGGCATAGGGGTCCTCGTAGGGGTCTAGGTAGGGGTCCCTGACAGGGTCGGTCCCGGTTTCTGCATAGGGGTCATCATACAGACCCAGATAGGCTTCCTCATCGTCGCGTGCCAGTTCGAAGCGGCGGTTCTGGATGTAGATTGTGCGCGCCTGCGCATAGCTGTCGGCGCTTTCATACAGGATCGAATCGACCGTGTCCGAGAACCGGCCCCGGTCACCCATGCGCCGCACGACCTCGGCATAGACACCGATATTGTCGACCGGGCGCGTGGGGCTGAAATTGATCGGGTTCGAGAACAGATTGACCACAACGCCAATCGCGTCCCGCTGGGTTGACGGGCCATAAAACGGCAATTCGACATAGGCGCCTTCGCCAACACCCCAGACATGCAGGGTTTCGCCGAAATCGGTATCGACCGGCGGCAGGTTCAATTCGTCAGCAGGCGAAGACAGCCCCGCCCCGCCCACAGTCATGTTGATGACAAAGCGCAACAGCGCATTGCCCGATTGCTTGACGTTACCCTGCAGCAGGTAATCCACGGCTTGCCCGGGCAGGGTCAGGTTCTCGGCGAAATTGCTGAAGCTGGTCACCATCGGATCGGGCACGATCTTGACGTACCCTTTCGAGGCCGGGCGGAACAGGAACCGGTCAACGCCCAGATTGAATTTGTGAATGCCCCGGTTGTTTCGTTCATAAGGATCGAACACCTCGTTTGGCGGAGTTCCTTCCGGCGCCCGCGTGGCGCAGGCGCTCAGGACTGTCATCAGGGACAGAACGATCAGGTGCTTCAGGCGGGGTCTGCTCAACACGGTCTTTGCCACTCCAAACCATTCGGGGTCGTTGGCCCGAACTATCAATCAATACTGCCTATGGCCACATAGCGCGGCCCAATCCGAGGTCACATATACGTTCCACAACACGTATGAAACAGATAGCGTTTAACCTGCCCGGTGGGCCGAGGTAAAGCGGCACCGCTTCAACTGTTCGGAATAAGAAGAGTTACGCCCACCTGTCGGGCACGTCCATCCCCGTTTTCAGGCTTTCCGAAATTGCCCGTCCCGGTTAGCTTCGCCGCGACTCAAGATTTGGAGGAAACCTCATGAGCATCGCAGCGAAACTGGAAAGCCTCGGCGTTAGCCTGCCGGATGCGCCCGCACCGGCGGCGAATTACGTCCCCTTCGTGCGGGTCGGCAACATCGTTTATGTGTCGGGCCAGATTTCCAAGGATGACGATCTGATCACCGGCAAGCTGGGCGACGACATGGAGGTTGAGGCCGGTGCGGCGGCGGCAAAGGTCTGCGCCATCAACCTGCTGGCCCAGGTCAAGGCGGCCTGTGGCGGTGATATCGAAAAACTGGTGCGGGTGATCAAGCTGACCGGTTTCGTGAACTCGACCGCTGATTTCACCGCGCAGCCGCAGGTGATCAATGGCGCGTCCGACTTCCTGGTCGAGGCGCTGGGCGATGCCGGTCGCCATTCCCGTTCCGCCGTCAGCGCTGCCGCGCTGCCGCTGGGCGTGGCCGTCGAAATCGAAGGCATTTTCGAGGTCCAATGACACCGCCCCTGCCTTCTGTGTTCCTGCAAACCCCGATCGCGCATCGGGCGCTGCATGACCTCTCGGACAACCGCCCGGAAAACAGCCGGGCGGCCATTCGGGCCGCGATCGAGGCCGGGTATGGGATCGAGATCGATCTGCAGCGGACCTCGGACAACCGGGCGATGGTGTTTCATGACTATGACATGACGCGCCTGACCGGGCAGCCGGGGCCGATTCAGCAGATCTCGGCGGCGCAGGCGCAGGCCACCCAGCTGCTGCACGCTGATGATGGCATCCCGACACTGGACGAGGTGCTAAAGATGGTGGGCGGCAAGGTGCCGCTGCTGATCGAGTTCAAGGACCAGGACGGTGCGATGGGCCCCGATGTCGGGCCGCTTGAGGCGGACGCGGTGCGCGCGCTGCAGGGCTATGACGGGCCGGTGGCGCTGATGTCCTTCAACCCCAATTCGGTGGCTGAACTGGCGCGCCTTGCACCGCATCTGCCGCGTGGCATCGTGACCTGTTCGTATCAGCCCAAGGAGGAACTGTTGCCGCAGAAGGTCTGCGATCACCTGCGCGACATCCCCGATTTCGACCGGATCGGTGCCAGTTTCATCAGCCATGAGGTTGCCGATCTGTCCCGCCCCCGCGTGGCCGAATTGAAAGCGCAGGGCGTGCCGATTCTGTGCTGGACGGTGCGATCGCCTGAACAAGAGGCACAGGCCCGCGCGGTTGCCGACAATGTGACCTTCGAAGGCTATTTGGCCCCGCATCCGGGTTGAACCTGTCCCCCTCTGTCACAGATAAAGATCAGACGTGGAGGGCAAATGGATCAGGCGCAAATCGAAGTTCAGGTTCTGGGATCGCTGTCGCAGATTTCTGCCGAGGATTGGGACAGTTGCGCCTGCCCCGAGGCCGCCGATGGCGGGCGGCCGCTGGACCCGTTCACCACCCATAGGTTCCTGCTGGCGCTGGAGAGCAGCGGCTCGGTCGGGCGGGGCACCGGCTGGCAGCCACAATACCTGACCGCCTATCTGGACGGGATGCTGATCGGCGCGGCGCCGATGTATGCCAAGTCGCACAGTCAGGGCGAGTACATCTTCGATCACAACTGGGCGCACGCCTATGAAAATGCTGGCGGGCGGTATTATCCCAAGCTGCAGATCGCGGTGCCCTTCACCCCCGCCACCGGGCGGCGTTTTCTGGTGCGGCCGGGCTATGAGGCGGTGGGCATGTCGGCGCTGGTCCAAGGCGCGGTGCAATTGGCCGCCGACAACCGTGTGTCCTCGCTGCACGCCACGTTCTGCACCGAGGATGAGGCCATCGCCGGAGAGCAGATGGGCCTGATGCTGCGCACCTCGCAGCAGTTTCACTGGCTCAATGACGCATATGCGGATTTCGACGGCTTTCTGGGTGCGCTATCGTCGCGCAAACGCAAGAATATCCGCAAGGAACGGGCGCAGGCCTGCGGATTCGGCGGTGAGGTTCGCACGCTGACCGGGGACGAACTGCGGCCCGAGCACTGGGATGCCTTCTGGCGGTTTTATCAGGACACCGGGTCGCGCAAGTGGGGCGCGCCGTACCTGACCCGTCAGTTCTTTGATATCGCTCAGGAAGTCATGGCGGGCGACATGGCTTTGGTGCTGGCGGAACGCGATGGTTATCCGATTGCCGGGGCGCTGAATTTCATCGGGCGCGAAACCCTGTTTGGCCGCTATTGGGGCTGCGTCGAACATCACCCCTGTCTGCATTTCGAATTGTGCTACTATAGGGCGATTGATTTTGCCATTGCCCATGGTCTGGCCCGGGTTGAAGCCGGGGCGCAGGGCGAACACAAGCTGGCGCGGGGCTATTTGCCCACCCGCACGCATAGCTTGCATTGGGTCGGTGACCCCGGTTTTGCCGATGCGATCCGAAAATATCTGGACGCCGAGGCCGCCGCAGTGGGAGAAGAGATCGAGATCCTGACGGAATACGGCCCGTTCAGGAAATTGAACCCGGAGGAACAGCAATGACCGAACTCTTGTCGCCTGAGACCCGCGGCCCGCTGCTTGACCCGCTGTTCAAGAATGGCTGGACCATGGTCGACGGCCGGGATGCGATCACCAAGACCTTTATCTTCGAGGATTTCGTCCACGCCTTTGGCTGGATGACGCAGGTGGCGATTTTTGCCGAAAAATGGAACCACCACCCCGAATGGTCCAATGTCTACCGCACGGTCGAGGTCACGCTGGCCACCCATGACGTGGGCGGGCTGTCGGCGCTGGACGCCAAGCTTGCCCGCAAGATGGACAGTCTCTGCTAGCGGTTGCCCTCTCCGATGCCACCGGCCAATGCGGCGGTCACGCCCATCTGCTGAAATTCGGCGGGGGTCACGGTGCCGTCGCTGACGTCGATGTCGCCGGGAATACGCGTTGTCCGGTTGCCGATCTGGCGCACGCTGCGCGCAGCCGGATTAATGTCCAGACAGCGATTGTTGTAACAGGTCAGCCCGGATGTGCTGATCTGAATGCGCGTCTGCCCGTCCGGCCCGGTCACCACCGGGGCCTGTGGCACGTCACAGGCCGCCAACAGGCCCAGAACACCGAGAATTCCCCATTTTTGCATGGCAGGCCCCCGTGTGGATGGCCCCGCCAAACGCGAGGCCGTCCGGTTTAATCCAGCTGGCCGTTCTGGTTCTGGTCGGCCGATAGGAAATCGTCGTTCATCTGGTAATCGTATTCCGACCTTGACATAAAGCCGTCATTGTCGCGGTCAACCTGCTGAAACTGATCTTCGTCCATGTGCGGTTTGGCCTCTTGCAGACCCACCGAATTGTCCTTGTTCACATCCATCGACTGGAACGCGTAGTCGGCAAAGGCGTCGTATTCTTCCCGGGACAGGAACCCGTCATTGTTCTTGTCGATGGCTCTCAGCTCGTTTTCGTGCAGTTCGGCAACGTTTTCGGCCGAGGCGGCACCGGCCAGAAAAACGGCCGCAGCGATAATAAGTCCACGTGTCATTCCGGCTCTCCTCAACATGCGTATCTGTTACCTTCGATCCCGCCGGCCGCAGCGCCTGCCGCCGTGAGGATCGATTTACCAGAGCCGCCGCCAAACTGGTTGCCGATGGCGCCACCGATCAGCGCACCGCCCAGAGTGCCGCTGAGGCAGGCAATCTCGTGCTGGCGTGCCGCCTGTTGTTGCGGGGTCGGTGCCGGCCCGCAGGCGGCCAGCGCCCCCGCAGAACCAAGCAAGAGTGTAATGATCTTCAGTTTCATCAAACAAACTCCCTGATTGTATTATTCAAATATCGGCAGATCAGGGCGTTGCATCAAGTTAAATGGTCCTCTTGGCCCCGAGGTCACCCGGGGCCATGCGATCTCAGATCACGTCCAGCAGGCCCTCACCCGCCGAAATTTCGCAGGCACCGGGGTTTTCTTCCAGGTTCAGTGCTGTGACCTTGCCGTCCTCGACCAGCATGGCATAGCGTTTGGACCGCGCGATCAGACCGGCGGGCGGGGCGTCGAAATCCATGCCGATGGCCTTGGTGAACTCGGATGTGGCGTCGCCCAGCATGGTCAGCCCGGCCTCGGTCGCGCCGGTGGCGTCTCCCCAGGCTTTCATCACGAAAGGGTCGTTGACCGAGACACAGATGATTTCGTCCACGCCCTTGGCATCGAACTGGTCCTTGGTGCGCATGAAGCTGGGCACATGGGCCGAATGGCAGGTTGGCGTAAAGGCGCCGGGTACCGCAAAGATCACAACTTTGCGTCCTTTGGTCTTGTCTGAAATCCGCACCTCTTCGGGGCCGTCCGCGCCCAGTTGGGTCAGTGTGGCGTCGGGCAGCATGTCACCTGTTGAAATCATTTTAAGCTCCTGTCGTTTGGATTTGCAGAGTCGGGCTCAGCCGCAATATAGGTGGTCATGTGGTTGAGACCACGGGAATTCGACAGGGCGGGAGGAACATGAGCCATATTGTCGTGATCGGTGCGGGGCAGGCGGGGTCATCGCTTGTCGCCAGACTGCGCAAGGACGGGTTTGACGGCAAGATCACCCTGATCGGGGCCGAACCGCATCTGCCTTATCAGCGCCCGCCGCTGTCCAAGGCCTATCTGCTGGGCGAGATGGAGCTGGAACGCCTGTTTCTGCGGCCAGAGAGTTTCTATGCCGAGAACAACATCACCTTGCGTCTGGGGCAGCGTGTGACGGCGATTGACCCGCAGGCCAAGACCGTGACCGTCGGCGATGAGGTGTTCTCCTATGATGAATTGGCGCTGACCACTGGGTCGGACCCGCGCCGCCTGCCTGCCGCGATTGGTGGTGATCTGGACGGCGTGCATGTGGTGCGCGATCTGGCCCATATCGATGAGATGGAGCCCCGCGTGACAGACGGCGCGCGCGCCTTGATCGTCGGTGGTGGCTATATCGGGCTTGAGGCCGCAGCGGTCTGTGCCAAGCGCGGGGTCAAGGTGACCTTGGTCGAGATGGCCGACCGTATTCTGCAACGGGTGGCCGCGCCCGAGACCAGCGACTATTTCCGGGCTTTGCACAGCGAGTACGGCGCCGATCTCCGCGAAGGCGTCGGGTTGGAGCGTCTGGTCGGTGAAAACGGCAAGGTTGTGGGCGCGGTTCTGACCGATGGTACCGAATTGCAGGTCGATTTTGTCGTTGTTGGTGTGGGCATCGTTCCCTCGACGCAACTGGCCGAGATGGCGGGGCTTGAGCTGGATAACGGCATCAAGACCGATGCCCATGGCCGTACGTCTGATCCATCGATCTGGGCGGCGGGCGATTGCGCGTCCTTCCCGCATGGCGGCACCCGTATCCGTCTGGAAAGCGTGCCAAACGCAATCGATCAGGCCGAGGTTGTGGCCCAGAACATGCTGGGCGCGGCCAAGGATTACGTGGCAACGCCGTGGTTCTGGTCGGATCAGTATGACGTCAAACTGCAGATTGCGGGTCTGAACACCGGCTATAACCGCGTGGTGACTCGTCAGGGCCAAGGGCAGACGGTCTCCTTCTGGTACTACAAGGGTGATCAGCTGATTGCGGTGGACGCGATGAACGATCCGCGCGCCTATATGGTCGGCAAACGCCTGATTGAGTCAGGCAAGACCGCCGATCCTGCCATCGTGGCCGACGCAAGCGCGGATCTGAAACCGCTGCTCAAGGCGTGAGGATCATCGCCGGAGAGTTCCGGGGCCGTGCCTTGGCCTCGGTCGGCAAAGGGGATGCGGGCGCACATCTGCGCCCCACCACCGACCGCGTACGCGAAAGCCTGTTCAACGTGCTTGGCCATCAGATCGACTTTGACGGTCTGCGCGTGCTGGACCTGTTTGCGGGCACCGGCGCGCTGGGGCTTGAGGCTCTGTCGCGTGGGGCTGCGCATGTGACCTTTGTCGATGACGGGCGCGTGGCGCAGGGTCTGATCCGCAAGAATATCGACCTGACCCGCAGCGCCGACCGCACCGATCTGATCCGCCGGGATGCCACGAGGCTGGGTGAAAACCCCGGCGCGCCTTATGATCTGCTCTTTCTGGACCCGCCTTATGGCAAGTCCCTTGGACAGAAAGCCATCGCGGCTTTGTCGCAAGGCTGGATCGCCGACGAGGCCCTGATCGTGTGGGAAGAAAACGCCCCGATGCAACCGCCTGCGGGGTTCACGCAGCAGGACAGCCGTAAATACGGCGACACGCATATCACCCTGATGTGGAGCGATCCCTTGAATGCATGATCTGGTCATCTTCGATTGCGACGGCGTTCTGGTCGATAGTGAGCCCCTGTCCAATCAGGTGCTGGTCGACAATCTCGGGCGCTATGGTCTTGATCTGACCCTTGAAGACAGCGTGGGGTTTTTCGTTGGTGGCACCATGACCGGTGTTCGGGACAAGGCCCGGGAACTGGGTGCAGACCTGCCGGATGACTGGGTCGATGAGGTCTACGCCGAAACCTACGGCCGCCTGCGGCAGGGTGTGGGCCTGATGCCGGGTGTCTCGGATTTGCTGACCACGCTGGACGCCGAGGGCATTCCTTTTTGCGTTGCCTCCAATGGCAGCCCGGACAAAATGAAGATCACGCTGGGCCAGAATGGGCTGTGGGATCGTTTTCAGGGCGTGATGTTCTCGGCGCATGTGCTGGGCACGGCCAAGCCCGACCCGACCATGTTCCTGACAGCGGCGAAACAGTTTGGCGCCTCGCGACCCGTGGTCATCGAGGACAGCGCCAGCGGTGTTACCGCCGCAATCCGCGCCAATATGCGCTGTCTGGCCTATGCGCCGCACGGGGGCGGAGAAAAACTGGCCAAACTTGGTGCCGAAGTCATCACCGATATGGCCGAGGTTCCGGCGCTTTTGGGGATTTGACCGGGGCGTGCTAGTGTCGGCGCATGGACCGTGCCCTGAAACTCCCGATCTGGACTGTTCCACAGGAAACCGACGCCACCACCGGACCCGAGCGGAAACCCACGCGCGCGCCGGTTTTCATCCATGATGCGGTCACGCCGTGGGGGCAGGAAACCCTGCTGCTGAAACTGCTACGCGATCAGGCCGCCGATCAGGAGGAATAGGTCGGGTGAAACTTGTTGCCCGGTGACAGGGTAAAGATATCGACCCCATCTGCTGTTACACCCACCGAATGTTCGAACTGCGCCGACAGCGACTTGTCGCGGGTTACGGCGGTCCAGTCATCGGACAGGGTCTTGGTCTCGGGGCGGCCAAGGTTCACCATCGGTTCGATGGTGAAGAACATGCCCTCTTCCAGAACGGCACCGGTGCCAGGACGGCCATAATGCAGCACGTTGGGCGGCGCGTGGAACACCCGGCCCAGACCGTGACCGCAGAAATCGCGCACAACGCTCATCCGGTGCGCTTCGACATAGGCCTGAATGGCGTGGCCGATATCACCGAAGGTATTGCCCGGCTTGACCATCTCGATCCCCTTGAACAGGGCGTCATGGGTCACCTGGATCAGACGCTCGGCCTTGCGCGGCAGTTTGCCCGCCACATACATGCGTGAGGTGTCGCCGAACCAGCCGTCAACGATGACGGTGACGTCGATATTCAGGATATCGCCATCCTTCAGCCGCTTGTCACCGGGAATGCCGTGGCAGACCACGTGATTGACACTGATACAGCTGGCGTGCTGATAGCCCTTGTAGCCGATGGTTGCCGAGGTTGCGCCCGCGTCCTCGACCATCTGGGTGATCAGCCCGTCAATCGCGCCAGTGGTCTGGCCGGGAAAGACGTGATCGGCAATGTCATCCAGAATCCGCGCGGCCAAGGCCCCTGCCGCATGCATGCCGGCAAAGTCACCCTGTTCATAGATGCGGATACCGTCCTTGGTCAGACGGCCACGATGTTCCTTCATGGATGCGAGGCTCCAAATGTTTCGCGCAGCATTCCTTTTACGCTGCTTGTGCAGAAAGTACCAGAGGGTGTCAGTCCGCAAAGTCGGCACCACCCCTTATGCGGTCTGATCGTATGTAGACCCTCAGGTAATTTTGAACTAGCACAAGGCAAGTCCGGGCGGGCACACGAAACAGAGAGGGGCAGGCAGATGCAAAGAAAAGCTGACCAGTTGAGGGCCGAGATTGCCGGCATCAGCGAACTTCTCAAGGCCGGACGGCCGGACCGTGCGTTCAAACGGGCCACCAAGGCCGCCAAGAAGTGGCCAAAAATCGCGGCGCTGCCAAGACTTGCGGGCATCAGCGCGGTGCAGCAGCAGAAACCCAAACTGGCCCAGACCCATTTCCAACAGGCCTGGCGGCTGGATCCCGGAAATGCCGAACTGATCCAGAACTATGCCCTTAGTCTGGTTCAGGGCGGTGATCCCGCCGATGCGCTGACGTTTCTGAAAAAGATCGCCGCGCGTGGCCCGCTGAGTCCCGCCCAGCAGTTCATCCGCGCGCTGGCCCTGTTGCAGGAGCAGCAGCCGGAACAGGCGCTGGCGGATGTCGAGCAGGTTTTGAGTCGCGAACCTGCCAATCCGAATGCGCAGATTCTGAAGGCGGACATTCTGGATTCGATGCACCAATGGCAGGACGCGGTTGATGTGCTGACGGCGCTGGTCAAGAAGCAACCGAAATACCTTCCCGGCCTCGTGCGGCTGGCCAGATCGCAGCTGGGGCTGGGTCAATTGGACGAGGTTCTGAAAAATGTCCGCGCCGCGCTTGCACTGGCGCCCGAGCATCCGGATGCGCTGGAATTAATGGCCGGGCTGCCGAACCTCACCTTTGACGACATCGCCACATTGCAGACCCGGATATCCAAAACGCTGGAACGCGGTCCTGCGGCCAATCCGGAGGATGAGGTGAAATTGCGGTTTGCCGCGGCCAATCTGGCGCGCCGGCAAAAGAACACCGCGCAGGAAATGCAGCATCTGGCCGAGGCCCACAAGCTGCAGCGCAAAGGGTTCGAAGCCTGGGAAGACCGCAGCGCCAAAGACTGCGCCAAACGGCTGGCCGCCCCATTGCTCGCTGCCGGGGCTGAGTCATCCGCAGGCAGCCCCCGGCCGATTTTAGTGGTCGGCCTGCCCCGGTCCGGCACCACGCTGGTTGAACGTATTCTGGCCCGCCATTCCACGGTTCAGGGTCTGGGAGAGCTGGCCTCGGTCCATCAATGGGTCCGGCAGGCCGAAGCGCAACCGCCGGAATGGCGCGCCGTCAACGGGCTGGCTGCGCACTACATGGCAAAGCTGCCTGCGTTGCCCGAAGATGCCACGGCCTTTGTGGACAAAGCCCCCGGAAACTATGCCTTTCTGGGCGAGATTGCGCAGGCCTTCCCCAACGCCGTCATCCTCAACGTGCTGCGCGACCCGCGCGATATCGCCCTGTCGATGTGGCGGGCGAATTTCGGAGCGGGCGGGTTGTATTACACCCATGACCTGACCTGGATGGCGGCCGAGGCCAACCGGTATCAGCGCTATATGCGCCACTGGCATCAGGTCCTGCCGGGCCGCATTCACGATATCCGGTATGAGACGTTGGTGGGCGATCTACAGAACACCGCGCAGGATCTGGCGCGGATTTGCGATCTGCCGTTCGAGGACACCATGCTGACGCCAGACAAATCCAGCAACGCGATCAAAACAGCAAGTAACCTACAGGCCCGACAGCCGGTGAACTCAGCCTCGGTTGGCGGCTGGCAGGCGGTGGCGGATCAGTTGGAGCCGTTCGTGAAGGGGCTGGACTCCGAGCTGTGGCCGGAAGTGATGGAGGCGGGTTAAAACGCTCTGGGGATGTCATCAGACCGGGGTCGCGCAAGTACCTGCAGGTGATCTTGCCAAATGATCTTGCCTGGATCACTTGCCCTGATTTCGCGAATTTCACATCCTGCCAGGGTCAGCGCCGAGGCCAATTCACGCACCCGCGGTATGACGTTTCCTGCCGCGCGGTTGTAGAATTTAGCGTCTTCCCGAAACCAGAACAGAGATTTTCTGATATCTGGCGTGCGGACCTTTCCCCGCAATCGAGGGTATGTCAGCCCCCCGCCGCCGTCAGGGCTGAACCAGTAGAAAGCTTCCTCGTGGGCGCGTTGAACACTGCCTTTCATTTGTGAAAAGTCGATTGTGTCCCGTGCTGCAAACATGCCCAGCTCTGCATTCAGGTTTGGATGGTCTGTGTTGGCCACAAATCGGATAAACATCTTTAGGACATTAGGTTTTGCAATCTGATTATTCCAGATTGAAGCATTCAGGAGCCGTGGGAAAGCCCGCTTATGGCATCTGAAAACCGTTACTTGCATCCACCCAAACCCCCTCGGGCGTAATTCGTGTCCCATAGACCAACCGCTCCACCCCCTGCGCCTGTGCGGCCTCGAACGCCGCCGCATAGGTGGGGTCGATATCGGCGGCCAGCGCCAGACGGTCGCAATCGGTGCGCTGGACCACATACAGCAGGATCGCCCGGTGCCCCTGTGCCACCATCGCCGCCAGCTCTCCCAGATGTTTGGTGCCGCGGGCGGTGACGCTGTCGGGGAACTCGGCCAGACCGGGTTGGCGGGACAGGGTAACGCTTTTGACCTCGACATAGGCATCCGGCAGGCCGGGTTGGGTCAGCAGAAAGTCGATGCGGCTGTTTTCGCCATATTTCACCTCGGGGCGGACGGTTTCATAGGCGGCGAGCTCGGGGATTTCGCGCGCCTCCAGCGCCGCGCGCAGGGCTTTGTTGGGAACCGAGGTATCGACCCCGGTGAAATGGCCGTTTTCATGATCGACCAGCCGCCAGCCGTATTTCAGCTTTTTCTTCGGATCGTCATTGGGCTCCAGCCAGATTTTCTCACCCGGTTCGGCCAGCCCCATCATCGACCCCGGATTGGCGCAGTGGGCGGTGACCTCGCGCCCGCCCTCCAGCGTGCAATCGGCCAGAAAGCGTTTGTAGCGGCGGATCAGGCGGGCGGGGACAAGGGGGGTTTCAAATCGCATGTCTCAGGGCCTATACCTGCCCTAACGGTCGATCAAGAGGGGGCGCGTGCCATGGCAAATCCAACCGCTGCAATGCTGGTGATCGGGGATGAGATCCTCTCGGGCCGGACCCGCGACGCGAATATGCATTATCTGGCCGGGGAGTTGACCAAGCACGGCATTGACCTGAAAGAGGTGCGCATCGTCAGCGACGATGCCTCGGCGATTGAGACGGCGGTCAAGGCGCTTTCCGACGACCACGACCATGTATTCACCAGCGGCGGCATCGGCCCCACCCATGACGATATCACCGCCGATTGCATCGCGCGTGCCTTTGGGGCGCATATCGACATTCGTGACGACGCCCGCGCGCTGCTGCAGGCGCATTACGACAAGTCGGGGCTGGAGTTGAACGAGGCCCGCCTGCGCATGGCGCGCATTCCGGACGGGGCGGTGCTGATCGACAATCCGGTCTCGACCGCGCCGGGGTTCACCATTGCGAACGTGCACGTGATGGCCGGGGTGCCGTCGGTGTTTCAGGCGATGGTGGCCAGTGTGTTGCCCGGCTTGACCGGGGGCAGCCCGCTGCTGTCGCAAACCCTGCGGGTGGATCGGGGTGAAGGCGATATCGCTGCCACTCTTTCCGTTTTGGCCAATGATTTCGCGGATCTGTCGATCGGGTGCTACCCGTTCCAGATCAACGGCGTTTTTGGCGCCAATGTCGTGGTGCGCGGCACCGATGGCGCGCGTATCGATGCCGCCGCCACCCGGCTTGCGAAAGAGCTTGATCTGTGAGCGAAAACTGGACCGACGTCGTCGACGGCACCTGGCCTGCCGCGCGGTATGAGCGGCTGGGGCCGTTTCAACTGCGGCAGGGGCAGGGCGGCGGGTCGCGCGTGTCGGCGACCAATGCGCTGGGCCCGACAAGCGACGCGGATATTGACGCCGCCGAGGCCGCGATGCAGGCGATGGGGCAAAAGCGCATCTTCTGCCTGCGCCCGGGGGACGAGGCGCTGGATGCGCAACTGACCGCGCGCGGGTATCAGGTTCTGGACCCGGTCAACATCTACGCCTGTCCCATCGGTCACCTGACGGATATGCCGATCCCCCGTGTTACGGTGTTCCTTACACCCGAGCCGCTGGCGATCATGCGTGAGATTTGGGCGAAGGGCGGCATTGGCCCCCAGCGGGTGGCGGTGATGGAGCGCGCGCGAGGCCCCAAAACCGGCCTGTTGCTGCGCCACAATGATCAGCCTGCCGGAACCGGATTTGTTGCGATGCACGATGGGGTCGCGATGGTGCACGCGCTGGAAATCCTGTCCGATCATCGCCGTCAGGGCTTGGGCGGCTGGGCCATGCGCGCCGCCGCCTTCTGGGCGCGGGATAACGGGGCAGAAACGCTCAGCGTGATCTGCACCAAGGCAAATGCCGGGGCCAACGGGCTTTATAGCGCGCTCGGGATGGAGATTGTCGGCGAATACCACTACCGTCAGCTTGTTCAAGGAGAAAGCCCGACGTGACCGACCAATCCGCCCCCACCGCGCTGGACCTGCCGATGGTGAACCCGCTGCCGCCCGAGACGCAGAAGTACTTTGATATTTGCGTGGAAAAACTGGGCTTTGTGCCGAATGTGCTGCGGGCTTATGCCTTTGACATCGACAAGCTGAACGCCTTTACCGCGATGTATAACGACCTCATGCTGGGCGACAGTGGCCTCAGCAAGCTTGAGCGTGAGATGATCGCGGTGGTCGTGTCGGCGATCAACAAATGCTTCTATTGCCTCGTGGCTCATGGCGCAGCGGTGCGGCAATTGTCGGGCGATCCGCAACTGGGGGAAATGCTGGTGATGAACTACCGCGTCGCGTCTTTGGACACACGCCAGCGGGCGATGCTGGACTTTGCCGCCAAGATGACCTCGGCCAGCACCGAGATCGAAGAACCCGACCGTCAGCGCCTGCGGGATGCGGGTTTTACCGACCGTGACATCTGGGACATCGCCAACGTGACCGGCTTTTTCAACATGTCGAACCGGGTTGCCAGTGCTACGGCGATGGTTCCGAACGACCAATACCACGCGCAGGCCCGATGATCCGTTTTGCCTCACTGATCCTGTTGCTGTTGGCCGGGCCGGGGGTTGCGCAGGACCTGACCTTGCCTTCGGGCGCGCGCCAGATCAGCGACCGGATCAGCCCGCTGGACAGTTATGACCTCCCCACCGGTCCGTTTTCTGACGGCACCCTGCCCGTGCGGCAGGTCGAGGGGCGGGTTGAACGGATGACCTGGCGCCTGCAATCGGGCGCCAGTACAACGCTGCAACTGCTGGCGCCGCTGCGCGAGCAGATCGTGGCGCAGGGCTATGACGTATTGTTCGAATGCGAGGCCCGCGCCTGTGGCGGGTTCGATTTCCGGTTCGGAACCGAGGTTGTTCCGACCCCCGATATGTATGTGGCGATTCAGGACTACCGTTTTCTGACCGCCACGCGTGGCGACGATGTTCTGAGCCTGCTGGTCAGCCGCAATCCGCCCAGCGGCTACATTCAGTTGATCCGTGTCACTCCGGCTGAGGCAGAGGCCCCACCGCCTTTGGTGGTCGAGGAAACGGTCGGCCCGTCCGGCGGGCTGTTGGCGACGTTGGAAAAGAATGGGCATGTCATTCTGGATGATCTGCATTTCCGCACTGGAGAAATTACGCTGGGCGAAGGTCCTTTTGCTTCGCTGGACCAGATCGCGGCCTTTCTGGCAGACAACCCCGATACGCGGCTGGCGCTGGTCGGGCACACGGACGACACCGGCGCGCTGGATGCCAACATCTCGGTCAGCACCGGGCGGGCGCAGGCGGTCCGGACCCGTCTGATCGAGGCCCATGGGGTTGCCGCCGACCGGGTCGAGGCGCGCGGCATTGGCTACCTGGCCCCGCTGACCTCGAATGCTACGCCCGAGGGCCGCGACCTGAACCGTCGGGTCGAGGCGGTTTTGCTGGTCAATTGACCTTGGTGGCATAGGTCAGACAGGCGAGCCGATCGAAAACGAAAGGACCCCACATGACTGACCAGACACCAACGCCGCAGGCCGTGATCATTGGCGCAGGGGCCGGTCTGTCGGCCTCGTTCGCGCGAGCATTGGCGCAGGGCGGGTATGCCGTGCATCTGGCCGCCCGCGACGTTTCGGATCTGGAACTTTTGGCCGCCGAGACAGGGGCGAGGTTGCATCAGCTGGATGGCACGGATGCGCAGGGCGTGGCGACGCTGGTTACCAGCCTGCCGGGTGAGCTTCGGGTGGCGTGCTATAACCCCTCGGCCCGGCAGCGCGGCCCGATCACAGAGCTTGACCCGGAAACCGTCCGCAAGGCGGTTGAGGTGACGGCGCATGGGGCGTTCCTTCTGGGTCAGGCCGCCGCCCGCCGCATGTTGGATCAGCCGATGCGTGACAACCGGCGGGGCACGATCCTGTTCACCGGTGCCTCGGCGGGCGTCAAAGGCTTTCCGCTGTCGGCGCCTTTTGCCATGGGCAAGTTCGCGCAACGAGGGTTGGCGCAGTCCATGGCGCGCGAGCTGCACCCCCGCGGCATCCATGTGGCCTGGGTCAATATCGACGGCGGTATCCGCAACCCCGAGCGGATTGCAGCGGCCGACACGCCCGACTCGATGCTGGATCCGGATGCCATTGCCCGCGAATACATGCATCTGATCCATCAGGACCGATCGGCCTGGAGCGATGAACTTACCCTGCGGCCCTGGGTCGAACGGTTCTGAGACGACAAAAAAAGACCCGCACAGATGCGCGGGCCGTCGAGGTTCACCGGGGGAGATATTACCAGTCCATCGGGCCCTTTTCGTTGAAGGACTCGACAAGAAAATCAATGAATGCCCGCACCTTGGGTTGGGTAAAACGGCCGGGCGGGTAGACGGCGTAGATGCCCTGCACCTCATCTGGCAGCGACGGCATCGCATCCAGTACCTGACCGGATTTTAGTGCGTCCGCGTACAGATAGCTGGGCAGATACGCGATCCCCAGCCCCGAGATGGCCGCATTCAACAGCGACTGCCCGTCATTGACGCTCAGCCAGCCTGCGGTGCGAACCTGCCGCTTTTCACCCGAAGGCGCGGTCAGCTTCCATACATTGCCCGAGGATTGGCTGGAGTAGTGCAGCAGCTTGTGTTCGTTCAGGTCGTCGATCTTCTGCGGACGCCCGAATTTCTCGATATAGCTGGGCGCGGCAACCATGCGTTTCACGGTTTCGGTCAGCTTGCGCGCGCGCAGGGTGCTGTCTTCCAGCTCGCCAATGCGCACGGCAACGTCGAACCCCTCGGAAATCAGCTCAACATAGCGGTTGTTCAGCACCATGTTGACGGTGATGTCGGGATAGGCGGCCAGGAAATCCGATAGAACCGGCGACAGATGATTGACGCCGAAATCCGTCGCCACGCTGATCCGCAGCAGGCCCGAGGGGGCGGACTGCATCGAGGTTACCAGCGCATCCGCCTCGCCCGCGTCATTCAGCACACGGCGCGCGCGGTCGTAATAGGCAAGTCCGATCTCGGTGGGGGAAACGCGGCGTGTGGTACGGTTCAGCAGTCGTGCGCCCAATCGGGCCTCAAGGCTGGACACGTGCTTTGACACAGCCGATTTGGAGATGCCCATTTTCTTGGCCGCATCGGTGAATCCACCCTGGTCCACCACATTGGCAAAGGCTTCCATTTCGGTAAGTCGATCCATTCTCGTTCCCCGGGTGTATAGTCGTTGCCCGACTGTCGCCTTCAATCTGGGCGGAAACAGGGCAGACATGGGATAATATCAGGGATTTGAATCAGATCGTTTGCAGATAGGAAACGCGGAAACAATGGTTTCCGGCATCGCCGCAGAGCCTGACAGACAGGGATTTTCGGCGTTTGCGTCCGATTGTGCTAAGGTGAGCATGGCAAATTTGTGACCACGGAGGATTTCATGAAAGCCTTGCTTGCCCTAACTGCCCTGTGCCTGTCCGCAACCCTTGCGCTGGCCGGAGGGGAAACCGCATCCAACCCTGACGCGAAGGTTTATTTCGTGAACCTTGCCGATGGGGACACCGTCCAGTCGCCGGTCATCGTGGTCTTTGGCCTCAGCGGCATGGGCGTGGCCCCCGCCGGGACCGAGAAGGAAAACACCGGCCATCACCACCTGCTGATCGACCGTCCGCCGCTGGGTGAGGGCGAGGACGGCGCGGATGAGCTGGCCTACGGTCTGCCCGCGGACGACAACCACCTGCATTTCGGCGGCGGTCAGACCGAGGTGACTTTGGAACTGGCCCCTGGTGAGCATACGCTGCAACTGGTGCTGGGCGATGCGGGCCACGTACCGCATTCCACGCCGATTGTGTCTGATGTGATTACGATAACGGTGGAGTGAGTTCCTAGACTCCAGATCAGCGCGCGCGAGTATTCTGGCGACAGTAGTTACTTGACGTGCCAAAATCATGCTTCGCCTGAATCCTGATCGGCGAATTAGGCACCAGTGACAATCGAAGAAGGATCGTCACGCCAATTTGTAACGAGATCTCGGATCCTGTCAGCTTGAAGTTCACTGAGAACGCCGGGCACAATAGGAATGCGGTCCTGCCCGTACTCTACAATTACAGCATGAGCCGTTTTTGCTTTGTTTCTTGCGACAGCTTCCTTCACCGCACGGTCGGTTCGACCGTTATAAGTGTAGCTTGTGTCTGGCGAATTCGAGAAAACCTCTCCAATCTCCTCTCTGGCAAGAACCACAGGTTCTTTGTCGAGCGACGACGCGCGAACCTTGTCTTTTTCGAAGATAATAGTGGTCGCATTGCTGCCGTGCGCTAAGCTTGCTTCACGCGCTTTCCGCCCAATTCTCCGGGCAAATTTGATTAACATCACCCACCCCGCGACAAAGCCTGCGACTCCCGGGATCGCAGCCAAGCCACTTTCGTCAACGGGCCAGATCGCCATAAACGGCAAAGCCACAAGCACCCCGAAAAAAGAACTCGGCAACCAACCGAACAAAAATGCGAGGAATACGGCAATTTTGCCCTGGAACTCTTTTCCTGAAAGCACAAATCCCACGGGTTCAAAATGGGCGATGGTTTTACCCTGACAATGTTCTAGTTCGAAAGGTTTCCTGACTTTCAGTGCTTCCAATTTCTGACTCCTGCCTATCTCTGCGAGGCTCGCATTTTCTTGGTGCAAGCCAATAGTTTTTGAAATAGATGCCCAGTAACCCCCCTTTGATCAACACATTAAAACGCCTTGCAAATCAGGCAGGGCGAAACAGACTATTTCTTATCAAATAACAGTTCTTTCGTTTTCCAAAGAACGGCGCGACTTTTTATAACTTTGCTGCCAGCCGCGTCCCCTGATTGATCGCCCGTTTTGCGTCCAGTTCCGCCGCCACATCCGCGCCGCCGATCACATGCGGGGTGATCCCCCGTTCGATCAGCGCATCCGCAAGGCTGCGTTCGGACACCTGACCGGAACACAGCACGATCGTGTCTGCGGCTATCACGGTGGGGTCGGCGCGTTCTTCGCCAAAGCTGATATGCAGACCGTCGTCGTCGATGCGTTCGTAGTTCACGCCACCCGCGAAATTAACGTCCTTCATCTTCAGCGTTGCACGGTGAATCCAGCCGGTCGTCTTGCCCAGTCCCTTGCCGTGTGCCTGTTTCTTGCGCTGCAGCAGCGTGACGTCGCGCGCGGGGGCTTCGGGTTGCGGGCCTTCAGGTGCCAGGCCCGAGCGATGCTGCTCCGGGTCGGTCACGCCCCATTCCTTCATCCAGGCGGGCAGGTCGGTGGTGATGCTGTGGCCGTTCTCAAGCAGGAATTCAGACACATCGAAGCCGATACCGCCCGCGCCGATAACGGCGACGGATTTCCCGACCTCGGCCTTGTCGCGCAGCACGTCGATATAGGTGATGACGTTGTTTCGGTCCTGCCCCGGAATCTGCGGATCGCGGGGGGTGACACCGGTGGCGATGATCACCTCGTCAAAACCGGTCAGGTCGTCGGCGCTGACGTCTCGGTTCAGTTCCACCTTGACGCCCAGATCAGCCATCATGGTGCGGTACCAGTCAACCAGCCCCCAGAACTCTTCCTTGCCCGGCACCTGTTTGGCCATGTTCAGCTGGCCACCAATCTCGGCGGCGCGATCGAACAGGGTCACGTCATGGCCGCGCTGCGCGGCGGTCATGGCGGTGGACAGCCCGGCCGGACCGGCACCAACGATGGCGACGGTCTTCGGCGTCTCGGCAGTGCCAATCTCCAACACGGTCTCATGGCAGGCGCGCGGGTTGACCAGACACGAGGTCAGCTTGCCGCTGAAGGTGTGATCCAGACAGGCCTGGTTGCAGGCGATACAGGGCGCGATCTGCGCCGACTGACCGGTCATCGCCTTGTTCACGAAATCCGCATCCGCCAGCATCGGACGCGCCAGAGATACCATGTCGGCGCAGCCGGTGGACAGAACCTCTTCGGCCACTTCCGGCGTGTTGATCCGGTTCGACGTGATCACCGGTATGCCGACCTTGCCCATCAGCTTTTTCGTCACCCAGGCAAAGGCCGCGCGCGGCACGCTGGTGGCGATGGTGGGAATCCGCGCTTCATGCCAGCCAATACCGGTGTTGATGATCGTGGCCCCGGCCTTTTCGATCCGCTGGGCCAGTTCCACAACCTCTTCATGGGTCGAGCCATTTGGGATCAGGTCGATCATCGACAGCCGATAGATGATGATGAAATCCGTCCCCACGGCCTCACGCGTGCGGCGCACCACCTCGATCGGCAGGCGCATCCGGTTTTCATAGGAGCCTCCCCAGCAGTCGGTGCGCTTGTTGGTGTGTGTCACCAGGAACTGGTTCAGGAAATACCCCTCGGACCCCATGATCTCGACCCCGTCATAGCCCGCTTTCCGGGCCAGAACGGCGGCGTTAACGATGTCGCTGATCTGCTTCTCGATCCCGTCCTCGTCCAGCTCAGTCGGCGGAAACGGAGAGATCGGGGATTTCACCGGGCTGGGGGCCACGCATTTGGGACCATAGGCATAGCGGCCTGCGTGCAGGATCTGCATGGCGATCTTGCCGCCCGCCTCATGCACCCGCTGTGTGACGATTGCATGGTTCGCGACTTCTTTGTCGTTGGTCATCATCGACGCGCCGGGCAGAACCGAGCCTTCAAGGTTCGGGCCAATCCCACCTGTCACCATCAGCGCCACACCCCCGCGCGCCCGGTCGGCATAGAATTCAGCCACGCGGTTCCAGTCGCCGGTTTCCTCAAGCCCCGTGTGCATCGAGCCCATCAGGACGCGGTTCTTCAACGTGGTAAAGCCCAGATCCAGCGGGGCCAGCATGTTTGGGTACGCAGTCATGGCGAACTCTCCCTCCCGATTCTTAAGTGTTAGATTGACGTTCACGTCACCTTTGTCACGCAGAACCTAACGTCACACCCTTTGCTGTTCCCGAACCGCTTGATACAGAGTTGCCAGAGCAACCTACGAGGCCGCGCATGACCCCCGAAGAAATCGCCAAACTGCCCTATCGCCCCTGCGTCGGGCTGATGCTGATGAATGCCGAGGGCAAGATTTTCGTCGGCCAGCGCAATGACCGGCACGCGGATGCCTGGCAGATGCCTCAGGGCGGCGTGGACAAGGGCGAAGCTCCCCGCGACGCCGCCCTGCGCGAGCTGTGGGAAGAAACCGGTGTGACGGCTGAACTGGTTGAGGTCGTGGCCGAGACCGACGGCTGGCTGCCCTATGATCTGCCCCATGACATCGTGCCAAACATCTGGAAAGGCCGCTATCGCGGGCAGGAGCAGAAATGGTTCCTGCTGCGCTTCACCGGCCGCGACGATCAGATCAATATCGAAACCGACCATCCGGAATTCACCCGCTGGAAATGGCAGGACCCCGGCAAGCTGATCGAGGAAATCGTGCCGTTCAAGCGCGAGGTGTATGAGCAGGTGATTGCAGCGTTTGACAGCTATCTGGGCTAAGGGCGGCACCTCATCCTGCTGATCACCCCGCGACAACTTGCCGTGAGGGGGCGTGGTTCGGGTTCCGGCACCTCTCTAGCTTGGTGGGCATGAAAGACGTTGCCCCTATACAACCCGCCATCGTTCCTGCCGGTCGTACATTCCAAGGCAAAGACCGGCGCGCGCGCCTGCGAAAGGGGCTGCAAAGCTGCGGTGAATACGGCCCCGGCCAGACGGCGGGACGGTTCTATCCCATTGCCTGCGTCGCGCTGGAGGTCACGCAGCGCTGCAATCTGGACTGTACGCTGTGCTACCTCTCGGACCGGGCCGAGATGACCTATGATCCGCCGCTCTCGGTGCTGTTTGCGCGGTTGGCGACGATCCGCAGCCATTACGGCACCGGGGTTTCGGTGCAACTGACCGGCGGCGACCCGACCCTGCGCAAGGTTGAGGACCTTGAAGCGTTGTGTCGTGAAATCCGCCGTCTGGGGATGCGGTCCTGCCTGATGACCAACGGCATCCGCGCCAGCCGGGCGATGCTGACACGGCTGGTGGCGGCGGGGCTGGACGATGTGGCCTTTCACGTGGACATGACGCAGGAGCGCAAAGGGTTCCGCAACGAGGTCGAACTGAACACCGTGCGCCGCGCCTATATCCGCCGGGCGCAGGGGTTGGGGCTGCGTATTCTGTTCAACACCACCGTTTTTGGCGGCAATTTCGAGGACCTCCCGGCGTTGGCGCGGTTCCTGCGGGATTGCCCCGAGGTCGCCTTTGTCTCGTTCCAGATGCAGGCCGATACCGGGCGTGGCGTATTGCGTGCGCGGCCCGATGCGATCACGCAGGACAGCGTCGCGCGTGCGATTGAGGCGGGCTACGGGGCGCCGCTGCATTTCGGCACGGCCGCGGTGGGGCATTCCAAATGCAACCGCTATTCCAGTGTCGTCACCGCCGGAGGGCGCGCGGTGTCGCTTTTGTCGAACCGGCGCCTGGTGCATCGGGTTATTGCAGTGTTGGAAGGGGTGGATGACAGGCAGGACGCTCATATCCGTATTCGACCCAAGCTGTGGCGCGCGATCCGGCGTCACCCATTGCTGGCGCTGCGTGCCGTGGCACATCTGGCAGTGAGCATGGCGCGTCTGGGGACGGGCTTGTTGCGCGGTCCGGTGCGACGGCAGGCGGTGTTCATCCACAATTTCATGGCGGCGGATGCGTTGGAGGAGGACCGCTGCGCCTCGTGTGTGTTCATGGTGGCGACGGCGAACGGCCCCTTGTCGATGTGCGTGCACAACGCCCAGCGCGATCAGCATCTGGCCAGTCCGGATCGGATCGACGGACCCACCGGGCCAAGCTGGTGGAACGCGGCGGTGCCCCGTTTGTCCGCATGTTCGGACTTGCCTGACCTGAACGACCCTGCACTGGCGCCGCTTAAACGGTTGAAGGGGCAGATGCGGGTCCTACGCCAGATTCGGAAAGATGCGTCATGAAAAAGCTGCTTATCCTGCTGCTGCCCCTGTTGGCCGCCTGCGCCAGCGTCGAACGTCTGGCTTTGCCCGCGCCCGAGGTGTTGCCGGGGCAATCCCTGACCCGGTTTGCCTCTGCGCCGGGCCAGCAAGTCGATCACAAGGACTGGACGGTGTTTCTGACCCGCTATGTCGCGGCGGATGCCCAAGGCGTGAACCGGGTGGCCTATGGGCAGGTGTCCCCGGCGGACCGGGCGCGACTAAGCGACTACTTGGCCGACCTGCAGGCCGTTGACCCGACACGCC
This sequence comes from Ruegeria sp. AB10, assembly GCF_056542745.1. NCBI lineage: Bacteria > Pseudomonadati > Pseudomonadota > Alphaproteobacteria > Rhodobacterales > Roseobacteraceae > Ruegeria > Ruegeria sp. AB10. The sequence continues at coordinate 388,039 of NZ_JBQGAI010000003.1, forward strand.
TGACCCGAGATCAGCAACTGGCCTATTGGATCAACCTTTATAATGCGGTGACGGTGGATGTGATCCTCGAGAATTATCCCGTTGCTTCGATTCGCGACATCAAGGACGGGCCGCTTTCGATCGGGCCTTGGAGCCGCCCGCTGGTGCAGGTCGCGGGGCAAACGCTGACCCTGAACGATATCGAGCATCGTATCATCCGGCCCACGTTCGACGATCCACGTATCCATTACGCGTTGAACTGCGCCGCCGTGGGCTGCCCCAACCTGATGAACCGCGCCTGGCAGGCCGAGACGCTCGAGCGTGACTTTGCCGCCGCCGAACGCGCCTATGTCAACGATCCGCGCGGGGTCCGGTTTGACGAGCGCGGGCGGTTGATCCTGTCAAAGATCTATATCTGGTTTCGTGAAGATTTCGGCGCCAACGAGCAGGCAGTTCTGAATTATCTCCAGACAGTGGCCGATCCCGATGTGCGCGCGCGGTTGCAGAACACCGCGCGCGTCAATGCTTATAAATACAACTGGGCCTTGAACGACGCTGCTGCGGCGTTCTGAAAGGTCAGAGCAACCCTTCGGCGCGCAGCAGTTCCTGCATGTTGGCCTCGGGCCTTGGGCCGATATGGCTGATCACTTCGCGGGCACAGACATTGCCGATCTTGGCACAGGTTTCATAGTCGCGGCCCGTGGCCATGCCGAACAGGAAGCCTGCAGCAAACTGATCGCCCGCGCCGGTCGCGTCCACCGGAACCACCTTTTCCACCGGCACGTCGATGCGCTGACCGCCATGCAGAACGGTCACCCCGTCGCCCGAGCGGGTGCAGACGACCAGAGGACAAATCCCGGCGGTTTTCGCCAGCGCCTCTTCCAGATCGTCGGTCTCGAACAGCGATTTGATCTCGGCTTCGTTGCCGATCACGAAATCCAACTCATTCTCGATCAGCAGCAGGAAATCGACCCGGTGGCGTTCCACGCAGAACGGGTCGGAAATGGCGATGCCGGTCTTGCCGCCGCCCTTGTGGCAATCGCGCGCCGCCTCAAGGAACGCCGCCTTGCCCTTTTCCTTGTCGAACAGATAGCCCTCAAGGAACATGATCTGGCTTTTACCCGCAACGTCCGAGGACACGTCGGCCGAGGACAGCTCGGACGAAATCCCCAGATAGGTGTTCATCGACCGCTCACCATCGGGCGAAACAAAGATCATCGAGCGCGAGGTCGGCAGCTCTCCGCCCGGGACCGGAGGGTTCACGAAATCAACGCCATCCTCGTTCATCGCATCCGCGTAGAACCGGCCCAAGGCGTCATCATGCACCCGGCCGATAAACGCCGCGTCCAGGCCCAGCGCACCGGCCCCGGCGATGGTGTTGGCCACGGACCCGCCCGGCGTCTGCACCCGGCCTTCCATCGAGGCATACAGAACTTCGCCGCGTTCCTGCTCGATCAACTGCATGATGCCTTTTTCGATGCCCATCAGCTCCAGAAAACTGTCATCGGCCTGGGAAATCACGTCCACAACGGCATTGCCGATGCCAGTCAATTGGTAGGTTTTCATAGATTCTTGTCCTCAAATTCGCAGAGATCGCGGATGATACAGGTGCCGCACATGGGTTTGCGGGCCTTGCAGTGATAGCGGCCATGCAGAATCAGCCAGTGATGCGCATGCAGCTGGAAATCGGTTGGGATATTGTCCTCGATGGCGCGTTCGACCGCGTCCACATTCTTGCCGGGGCAAATGCCGGAGCGGTTGCCGACGCGAAAGATATGGGTGTCCACCGCCTGCGCCGGATAGCGCCACCACATGTTCAGAACCACATTGGCCGTCTTGCGCCCGACCCCCGGCAGCGATTGCAGCGCGGCGCGGGAATTGGGGACCTCGCCACCGTAGTCCTCGACCAGAATACGGCTGAGCTTGATGACGTTTTTGGCCTTCTGCCGGAACAGGCCGATGGTTTTGATATGCTCGATCAGCCCCTCTTCGCCCAGATCCAGCATCTTTTGCGGCGTGTCGGCGATTTTGAACAGCTCTTTGGTGGCCTTGTTCACGCCCGCATCGGTGGCCTGCGCCGACAGCGCCACGGCCACGACCAGAGTATAGACGTTCACATGGTCCAGCTCGCCCTTGGGTTCGGGGTCGGCCTCGTGAAAGCGGGTAAAGATCTCGCGGATCTTGTGATATCCAAGTTGTTTTGCCATCCGGGCCTTAATGCCGCCCGTGGACCCGTGACACAAGCCAAAAGCCAATGCGCATGTTCCGGGTCGCGGGGGCGTGACCGACGCGCTATGTTTAATCCCAGACAAAGAGGTGAGAGACATGAACGTCCAAACCCCCGAAAGCGGTTATCACTACAACGTCATGCGGCGCGCGATCGAGTTGATCGATCAGGGTGGCGAAAGCCTGAGCCTTGAGGAGCTGGCCCGCCAGATGGACATGAGCCCGGCCCATTTCCAGCGCCTGTTCTCGCGCTGGACCGGAGTGTCGCCGAAACGGTATCAGCAATACCTGACGCTGGGCCACGCCAAGGCGCTGCTGCGTGAACGCTTTACGACGCTGGAAACCGCGCACAACGTCGGCCTTTCCGGCAGCGGCCGCCTGCATGATCTGTTCCTGAAATGGGAATCCATGAGCCCCGGCGAATACGCCCGCAAAGGCGCGGGCCTGACGATCTATTGGGGCTGGTTCGAAAGCCCCTTTGGCCCGGCGCTGGTCATGGGCACCGACAAAGGCATCTGCGGCATGGCCTTTGGCGCCGAAACCGGCGAGGAAGAGGCGATGGAGGACATGCTCTCGCGCTGGCCGCAGGCGGAATTCGTCGAGGACCCGATGCGCCTGCGCCCCTGGGTCCAAAGCGCGTTCGGTTCGGTCAGCGACCGGCTGGAACCGACGCCCTTGTACCTGATCGGCTCACCATTGCAGATCAAGGTGTGGGAGGCGCTGATGCATATCCCCTCGGGTCAGGTCACAACCTATTCCGAGATTGCGGAACGGGTGGGTTCGCCGCAGGCAGTGCGTGCGGTGGGTACTGCCGTGGGGCGCAATCCGGTCAGTTGGCTGATCCCGTGCCACCGGGCGCTGCGCAAATCCGGCGGTTTGGGTGGCTACCACTGGGGCCTGCCGGTCAAGCGCGCCATGCTGGCTTTCGAGGCCGCTCAGGCAGATGCCTGAGTCGTAGAGCGAGGCACCGTCAGGTGCCTCACAACTGGATCAGGTTACTCTGCGGCCCAGCCGCCGACGGCTTTGACTTCCAGAAAATCTTCCAATCCCCAAACGCCGCCTTCGCGTCCGTTCCCGGACTGTTTCATCCCCCCAAACGGAGACCCGGCGCTGCGCGACTTTCCGTTCATTTCCACCATGCCGGACCGCAATACGCGGGCCATGCGGTTGGCCCGCGCACCGTCCTGCGTTTGCACGTAATTGGTCAGGCCATAGGGCGTGTCATTGGCAATCTCGACCGCCTCTTCTTCGGTGTCGAAGGGGATCATGGTCAGGACCGGGCCAAAGATTTCCTCACGCGCGATCGTCATCTGATTGTTGGCATCGGCAAAAACCGTGGGCCGCACGTAATAGCCCTTGTTCAGACCTTCGGGCCGACCGGCGCCGCCCGCGACCAGCCGGGCGCCTTCGTCGATGCCTTTCTGGATCAGGTCCTGAATTTTTGTCCACTGGACCTCGTTCACCACCGGGCCGATATGGCGGCCTTCTTCCAGCGCCGGTCCGACCTTGACCATGTTTGCCACCTCGGCGGCGGTCTCAACCGCCCTGTTATAGATCGGACGCTGCACCAGCATACGGCTGGGCGCGTTACAGCTTTGGCCGGTATTCTGCATCATGTGCAGCACGCCGCGTTTGACCGCCTTTTCATCCGCATCGGCGAAGATCACATTCGCGCCCTTGCCGCCCAGTTCCAGATGCACTTTCTTCAGCGTTTCGGCTGCGGCCTTGGAAATCGCCGTGCCTGCGCGGGTCGAGCCGGTAAAGCTGACCATATCCACATCCGGATGCGACGACAGTTGCGAGCCCACACCGACACCATCGCCATTGACCAGATTGAACACGCCGGGCGGGAAGCCGGCCTCATCCATCATCTCGGCAAAGATCATCGCGTTCAGCGGGCTCTGTTCCGAGGGTTTCAGCACCATGGTGCACCCCGCAATCGCCGCCGCGCCGACCTTGAGCGTGATCTGGTTCATCGGCCAGTTCCACGGCGTGATCAGGGCGGCGACGCCGACGGCTTCAAAGATGATCCGGTCATTGGGGGCGTGATCGCCCAACGGGCGGTCGAACTGAAACGCTTTGGCCGCACGGATGAAGTTCTGCAGGTGATACATCCCGGCACCCGACTGCGCGGTACGCGACAGGTCCAGCGGCGCACCCATCTCAAGCGACATCGCCTGCGCCAGATCCTCGGACCGGGTCTGGTAAATCTCGACCAGCTTCTCGACCAGTGCGATGCGGTCTTCGACCGGAGTGGCCATCCAGCCGGGCAGGGCGGCCTTGGCGGCAGCGACTGCGGCGTCGGTGTCCGCCTGCGCGCCCAGCGAGATCACTGCGCAGGGCTCCTCGGTCGAAGGGTTGATGACCTCGAAGTCATGGGCGGCCGATGGGGCGGTCCACTGACCGTTGATATAGAAATCGCGTTTTTCGATCATGGCGCATCCTCCTGTGCGAACCGTCCGAACCCGGTGTGTCGGGGCCACTCTGGCACCGGCGCTGGGGCGCGGCAAGCGGTAATTTGATCAAATTATTTAACGGCCCAAAATGGTTTAACAATTGCGCAAAGTGTTTAGGTTGACGGCAACCGACTCGGGTTTTTCACAAGAGAGGAGATTTGCCATGGGTTTGCGCATCAATGACACGGTTCCGAATTTCACCGCAGAAACGGATCAGGGCACCGTTCAGTTCCACGACTGGATTGGCGACAGCTGGGCCATCCTGTTCTCGCACCCCAAGGATTTCACCCCTGTCTGCACCACCGAGTTCTCGGCCGTGGCGCAGCTGAATGACGAATGGGCGGCGCGCAATACCAAGGTGATCGGCGTATCGGTGGACAATGTCGAGGATCACAAGAAGTGGAAGAAGGACATTGAGGAATACGGCAAGGCCAATCCCGGCTTCCCGATCATCGCTGATGACGGTCTGGCCGTGTCCAAGGCCTTCGATATGCTGCCCGCCGAGGCCTATCTGCCCGATGGCCGGACCCCTGCAGACAGCGCCACCGTGCGGTCGGTCTTTATCATCGGACCGGACAAGCAGTTGAAACTGTCGATGACCTACCCGATGACCGTGGGCCGGAACTTTGCCGAGATTCTACGGGCGCTGGACGGGTTGCAGATGTCGGCCAAGGGCGTTGCTACACCGGCCAACTGGGTGCCGGGTGAGGATGTGATCATTCCGCCCGCAGTGTCGAACGACGAAGCAAAAGAGAAGTTCGGCGATTTCGAGACGATCTTCCCCTATCTGCGCAAAACCAAGGCACCGTCCTAGGGCGAGGCCGGGTCAGGGGGGGCTGTCTGCCCCCCATCGCGCCTTGGGCGCGATTCCCCCCGAGGATATTTTTAGACAGATGAAGCAGGCGAGCGCTGTGGGTGTAGGTGGAGCTGCGCCCGGTAGGTTGCACGTTTGACTTCGCGGGTCAGCTTGTCTGACAACGGCGGTTTGGTCTGGATGGTCGAGCCGCCTATTTCGCCTGCGACCTCCTGATTGCCGCTGCCTTGCAACGCATGGATGGGCTGGCCGGTCAGCCAGTGCATCTGAAGGAAGGTGTCCACCGGACGGTCGATCTTGTCGGTGACGGCCAGCAAGCGTTCGGCGGCGCGGCGACCCACCACCTGACACACGCATTGCAGGCCGATTACCTTGGGCAGGATCAGGCGCAGCCCATTTTGCTCGGCCAGGGTTTGGGCCGGGGCTTCGCGTTGTTTTACCGGGATGCGGATGTAATGATCGGGTGTGGCAAGCGGGGCCAGCATGTCCAGCGCCGCGGCCATGCGGGTGGGGTCGATACGCAGGTCATCCTCGGTGATGATCGCCAGATTGATCTTTTCCTCGACCAGCTTGCGCCAGATACGGCGATGGCTTTCGAAGACACCGATTTCGGCCGGGCGCAGGGCAAAGGGGTAATGGGGTCGGTGCAAGGTGCCCGGATACAGCTGAACCCCGGCGATCTGGTCCGGGTCGCGGCCGTTCACGGCCTCGAACAGTTCAGCATTGGGCAGGTCGGCGCACAGTTGGTCGGCATTGGGCCGCCGGGCCGTGCTGGAAGACATATGGATGACAAAGGAACGCATGATCCCGTGCATAGAACACGGGATCATGGGGGGGAAGAGAAACCGGAGAGAAACTCTTGCCCCAGGGCACTCAGAATCCGTAGCGCAGGCCGACATTGACGCTGAACACGTCGATATCGTCTTCGACCGTGCCGGTCCGGGCGCCGTTGGGGGCCAGGCGTTCGGACGAGACGTCGAAGGCGCGGGAATAGCGGGTGTCCAGCGTCAGCGCGACGTTCGGGTCGATCTCGTAGGCAACACCGGCAATGACCTGAGCGGCAAAGTTCGTATCGCTGTCATCCAAAGTCACGCCCGGCCCATAGGAGAAATCCACATTGGTATAGGTGGCGCCCAGTCCAAGGCCGACATAGGGGGTGAAGGCTCCGGCCCGTTTGAAATCGACCAGCACGTTGGCGAACAGCGAGGTCTGCGTGACATCGCCCGAGATGTTGCCCTCGGCGCCCGGTCCATTGCCCGAGAAATTCACCCCGTCCACGTCGCTGTCGCGATAGGACAGTTCCAGTTCAACCCGCGTGCCGATCCGGTCGTTGGTCCATTGCGGGACCTCGGTGCCAATCGCAACGCCCAGCCCGTAACCGGCGTCAAAATCTGTATCCACCGACTGCGACGACCCGTTGACCGTGCCGTTGAAGTCGCTGTCCTGCAACTGGCTGTAACCGGCAAAGCCCTGAATATAAAGGCTTTCTGACAAGCTTTGCGCGGTCAGTGACGATGCGCTGACCGTCAGGGCCGCCGAGGCCAAAATGAGACGCGTAACCATAACCATGTCCTTCGTTCCGAGTTCGGTATGGTCCACATGTGGGCGGCGCCGGCCGGAAGGAAAGGTGCAGGTCCATCACGTCGTGTCACAGGTTTTTGGGGCTGTGTGAATGAAGAAATCTGCCGCTGGCACGACGCTGCGGCAGACTGGATCAGGGTGCTGAATTCGGACCTTCGGCGCCCTGTTCAATCAACGGTTCGGACAGCAGCTCATCAATGAAGAAGCTGAGCAACTGCAGCCGTCCCGCGACGCCCGCCTTGCGATACACGGCGGCGCACTGGGCTTTGATCGTGCCCTCTTTGGTTTGTCGCAATTGGGCGATTTCCGCGATCGAAAGCCCCTTGATCGACAACAGGGCCACGTCGCGTTCGGCTTGGCTGAGGTTCCAGTCACCGAATTGGGCATCGATAAGCTGTGCAAACGCGCCTTGCGCAACGCTCAACTGCCGCTGCATCTCGTGCACACGCCTGTTCTGGGATCGGATCAGTGCGATGGTCGCGGCAAGACCTCCGATCAGGGCCAGTGCCAGAACCAGCTCAAAACTGTGCAGGTGGCGAAAGCCCGCGCTTTCCCCGCCGGTCCAGTCCAGCAACGCATCGGTCATGAAAAAGGCGGCGCAGACGGCCTGCACCACCAGAAGGAGCCAAAGCAACGACGTTTGAGATAGCTTCATGCGGCCCCTGTGATTTAACCCGGTCAGTCGTCGTCCTGTTCGAGTTCGATGGCGGTGACCACGCCGTCGGTCTTGGACAGGACCAGCTCAGTTTCCACGCCATCCTTGACGAGTTCAACCTCGATCTCGCCATCTTCGAACTCGATCTCTTCGATTTGGTATCCCTGTCCTTCCAGCGCGGCGCGGATGTCGGCCTCGGTGGTGCCCAGTTTGTCACCCAGCCCGACATTGGCCAGCGCCAGAACGGGCGTGGTTACGATCAATCCGGTCAGGGTCAGCAGTTTCAAGGTTTCCATATCGCATCTCCTTTTTGCGTTGTGGCGATGCGATAGAGCTGGGGGCGGGGTAAGGGCGCTGCGATTGGCTTTTGGTTGAATTGGCGGGAATTGAACCGAAGTTTATGCGGGAAATCAGGCCTTGACGAAGCCCGCCCAATCCAAGGCACCCTGCCACAAAAAAGGCCCCGGCGTTTCCACCGGGGCCTTTGTAACTTGAAAGAAGAACAGATTACTCTGCGCTTTCCTCTTTCTTTTCTTTCTTCTCGGGAACGATCTCTTCGCCGGTTTCCTGATCGACAACTTTCATCGACAGGCGGACCTTGCCGCGATCGTCAAAGCCCAGCAGCTTGACCTTTACTTCCTGACCTTCCTTCAGAACGTCCGACGGATGGTTCAGGCGGCGGTTTTCGATCTGGGACACGTGCACCAGACCGTCGCGCTTGCCAAAGAAGTTCACGAAGGCACCGAAATCGACGATCTTGACCACTTTACCGGTGTAGATCTGACCCTCTTCCGGCTCAGCGACGATCGAGTGGATCATCTCATAAGCCTTCTTGATCGATTCACCGTCGGGCGAGGCGATTTTGATGACGCCGTCGTCGTTGATGTCGACCTTGGCACCCGAGGTTTCGACGATCTCGCGGATAACCTTACCGCCCGAGCCGATCACTTCGCGGATCTTGTCGGTGGGGATGTTCATGGTCTCGATGCGCGGGGCGTGGACCGAGAATTCGTTGGTCTCGGACAGGGCTTTGCCCATCTCACCCAGGATGTGCATCCGGCCGTCCTTGGCTTGTGCCAAGGCTTTCTCCATGATCTCGGGCGTGATGCCCGCGACCTTGATGTCCATCTGCAGCGAGGTGATGCCGTTTTCGGTACCCGCGACCTTGAAGTCCATGTCGCCAAGGTGGTCTTCGTCACCCAGAATGTCCGACAGGATGGCGTATTCGCCGTCATCTTCCAGGATCAGGCCCATGGCCACACCGGCAACCGGTGCTTTCAGCGGAACGCCCGCATCCATCATCGACAGAGAGCCGCCGCAGACCGACGCCATCGAGCTGGAGCCGTTGGATTCGGTGATCTCCGACACGATGCGGATCGTGTAGGGGAAGTCGGTTGCCGCAGGCAGAACCGCCTGCAGGGCGCGCCATGCCAGCTTGCCGTGGCCGATCTCACGACGGCCGGGGCCACCCACGCGGCCAACTTCACCAACCGAATACGGAGGGAAGTTGTAGTGCAGCAGGAAGTTCGATTTGAAGTTGCCATGCAGCGCGTCGATGAACTGTTCGTCGTCACCGGTGCCCAGCGTGGTCACGGCCAGAGCTTGCGTTTCACCACGGGTGAACAGGGCGGAACCGTGGGTCCGGGGCAGCATCGAGGTTTCTGCAACGATCGAGCGGATATCGGTGGTCGAACGACCGTCGATCCGCTTGCCGCCTTTGACGACGTCGCCGCGCAGAATGCCGGCTTCCAGCTTTTTCATTGCGGAACCGAGGTTGCCGTCTTCCAGCTGTTCCTCGGTCAGGGCTTCCTTGATCGCTTCGCGGGCAGCGGCAACAGCGGCGGTGCGCTCTTGCTTGTCGGTGATCGCGAAGGCGGCGCGCATCTGCTCTTCACCGGCGGCTTTGACGGCAGCATACAGGTCCGAATAGTCGGGGGCCTGGAAGTCGAACGGCTCTTTCGCGGCGTCTTCGGCCAGCGAGATGATCAGGTCGATGACCGGCTGGATTTGCTCATGCGCAAAGTTCACCGCGCCCAGCATTTCCGCCTCGGACAGCTCGTAAGCTTCCGATTCAACCATCATCACTGCGTCTTTGGTGCCGGCCACAACCAGGTCCAGACGCTGTTCGGGGTTCAGGCGCAGGTCCTGCATGTCGTCCACGGTCGGGTTCAGAACGTATTCGCCATCCTCGAAACCAACGCGGGCACCGGCAATCGGACCCATGAAGGGCGCGCCGGAGATAGTCAGCGCAGCCGAGGCAGCAATCATCGCAACGATGTCGGGATCGTTGACCAGATCGTGGCTCAGCACGGTGCACATCACCAGAACTTCGTTTTTGAAGCCGTCAACAAACAGCGGGCGGATCGGACGGTCGATCAGACGCGCGGTCAGCGTCTCTTTCTCGGTCGGGCGCGCTTCGCGCTTGAAGAAGCCGCCCGGAACCTTACCGGCGGCATAGTATTTTTCCTGATAGTGGACGGTCAGCGGGAAAAAGTCCTGACCGGGTTTTTGCGCCCGCGCAAAGGTCACGTTTGCCATGACGCTGGTTTCGCCCAGCGTGGCAATCACGCTGCCGTCGGCCTGACGGGCAACCTTGCCGGTTTCCAGTGTCAGCGTCTCTTCGCCCCACTGCATTGATTTCTTCGTTACATCAAACATATGCGTATCCTAGAACGGAGCACTCCCGCCCCTGCGGGTCTCCGGTTTGCATGGCGGCCCCATTGCCGCCGACCCCACTTTATCTTCCATTCGAGTGCCGGGGTCAGGGCACAACGTCTCAGATAGCGCGCGCATACATGAGATTGCGGTCAAAGGAAAGCAAAACCGCACGGTGTATGGCGCCGATAAGCGCTGGATTGGCGCAATCGTGCCTTATACCGACCGCTCACGCGATTTACGCAACGCCCGGATGTCTTGTGCGGGTTCCACCCCGGACAACTGGGCCGGGCCTTCTGCGTCGGTGGCTTGGAATTTCAGAAACGCCAGCGCCGCGATCGACCAGAGCCAGGAATACAGCCACAGCAACGCCCCGCTTGCGGCGACCCCTCGCAGAATGATCTCGAGGTCGAAATTTGGCAAACTCTGCGTGGTAAGGATCGAGACAACCGACAGAAGGATCGGCAACAGGGCGTACAAGGCGGTGAAAAACCCGAAATACAGCTGCAGGAAGATCGAGACGAAAAACACGCAGAACAGGGGGACAAAGCTGCGCCCGAACCCGTTGAAAAAGGCGTGACTTGGGGCGCGGTGACCAGCAGAATGTGCAGCGCTGGCCATGGGCACGGCCATGACTGCATAGAACGCGGCCAACACAAAGGACATCACGATCATGCTGCTGCCCAGGGCAATGAATGCAAATGCGATTTGCGTGGCTTCTGCGGCATCCTGAATTGCGGCCCATGAAAGGGGCTCTCCGACCTGCCACATGGCAAAAGCCACTGCGGACAGATTGACCACAAGCGTCAGTACGGTCAGGGCCGCAGCGCAGAACAACCCGTACATCGCCGCATACAAGACCATGGCTCGGTAATCCGTGCGTCGGGCATCCCCTTTCAGTTCCAGCGCTGCGCGTATGCCAAACAGGGTGAAAAAGGCGGTTGTGATCGGCTCACTGACATGGCTGGCCATCCCGAGCGTGAAGATACCCAAAACCGCCCAGACAACAGTCGAGGCAACACTGATCACAAGGACCGGGACGATCATGCGCAACATCACGCGGAACGACAGCAAAAGAGAATTGAGGATTAGTATCATGGGGGAAATGTCAGCCAAAATCATCTAGGTATCGAAGCGCGAAACTACCTGAAGGAGAGTTGTGTGCAAGGGGGTGTCGATAGGCAGATACATTCCCGTTCGTGAATGCGTTTTGTGAAAAAGTGATTGCAGTGTAGGCTTTTACCACTGAACCCGCGGTCGAATGGACGGAAACGCGCCAGGGGCAGAACACTCATATCCGTCGGCCGCACGAATACCTTGGCGTTTGCATCTGGCGAACAGAGGGGCATCGAATGGCTCAAAGTAAGAAAATGCTGGATCCGGATCCGCGGATCTATGATTTCGAAACAGAGTACGAACTGGGGCAGGATAACGTCCGCCCGTTCGGTCTGGACATTCACAATCCGGTCTTCCTGATATCCAGTATCCTGATCTTTGCCTTCGTTCTGATCGCATTGGCCAATCAGGAAGCTGCGGCGACCTTCTTTGGCTGGCTCCGGCCCTGGCTGACCAGCACGTTCGACTGGTTCCTGGTGCTTTCGGTCGACGCCATCACCCTGTTCTGTCTGGTCCTGATCGTTCTGCCCGTCGGCAAGGTTAGGATCGGCGGCAAGGATGCCAAGCCCGACTATTCCTATGCCGGATGGATCGCGATGATGTTCGCGGCCGGTATCGGCATCGGGCTGCTGTTCTTCGGCGTCATGGAACCGGTTTATTACAACTTCGCCGAAGGCGGAAATGCGCGCCCGTTGGGCATCGACATCGCAGTGCCGGGCAATGAGTATATCGGCATCGTCGGCACAATCCACCATTGGGGCCTTGAAGGCTGGGCGGTTTATGCCGCCGTAGGCCTGAGCCTTGCGATCTTCGCCTATAATCTGGACCTGCCGCTGACCCTGCGGTCGGCTTTCTACCCCTTGCTGGGCGAGCGCGTCTGGGGCTGGTGGGGTCACATCATCGACACGCTTGCCGTGTTTGCGACGCTGTTTGGCCTGACGACCTCGTTGGGTCTGGGCGCGCAGCAGGTCGCGGCTGGCCTGAATGAGGTGTTCGGCATCGAGCCCAGCCCCACCGTCACCGTCCTGCTGATCATCGGTATCACGCTGATCGCCTTGGGCTCGGTCTTGATGGGCATGGATGCGGGGGTCAAACGGCTGAGCGAGATCAACATGATCATGGCCGTGGGCCTGTTCATCTTCGTGATCGTTGTCACCGGTGTCGGCACAGCCATTGCGCGCTATTTCAACGTCATGGTGGATTACGTGACGCACCTGCCGGCCTTGTCCAACCCGTTCGGGCGTGAGGATACAAGTTACTTCCACGGCTGGACGACCTTCTATTGGGCGTGGTGGATCGCGTGGTCGCCTTTTGTGGGCATGTTCATCGCCCGTATTTCCAAGGGCCGTACGGTGCGTGAATTTATCCTCTGTGCACTGCTGGCCCCGACCGCTGTCTGTGCGCTGTGGATGTCGACCTTTGGCGGTGCCGCTATCGACATGCTGAACGCAGGCGGAGCCGACGGTGTCCGTGCCACAGTGATCGACAGCTACGCCCCCGAAGGCGCGCTGTTCGGCTTCCTGAAAGAGCTGCCGCTTTACAGCATCGTGGCTCCGATCGCGCTGGTTCTGATCGTGGTGTTCTTTGTCACCTCGTCTGATTCCGGCTCGCTGGTAATCGATACGATTACTGCAGGCGGCAAGATGGACGCGCCTGTTGTTCAGCGGGTGTTCTGGTGCACGCTGGAGGGCCTTGTCGCCATCGCATTGTTGCTGGGCGGAGGCCTCTCGGCCCTGCAGGGCGCGGCGGTATCAACCGGCATCCCGTTCACGCTTGTGGTTCTGATGATGTGCTACTGCCTGTGGCTGGCGCTGAAATCGGAAAAGGCGAAGATGTAACCCGCCCATTGGGAAAGCAAACGCCCGCCAAATGGCGGGCGTTTTTTTATGACCTTATGGGTCAACTGGCAGGGTTCAGAATTTGCCGTTGCCATGCGCCATTTCGGCGGGAATGGGTGACACGACATCCCAATGTTCAACGATTTTTCCATCTTCGACCCGCCACAGATCGAAGAACGCCCAAGGCTCGCCGCCCATGGTGGCATCTGTTGCCACAAACACGAAATTGCCCTCGGCGACGGCGAATTGCGGTTCGAACTTGGTGATCACCATGCCCTGCGCAGCAAAGGCCTCGATCGCGGCCATCAACCCCGACAAACCGTCGTCGATTGAGGGGTTGTGCTGCATGTACACCTCGGGATCCATGTAATCTGTGACATTCTCGGGCGCAGCGCCCCCCAGAACGTCGCGCACGAAGCCCAGGACCAGTGCCTTGTTTTCCTGCGTTTTGTCGCGGTCGGCGATCTCGGTCGGCCCGTCCGTCATGCCGCGCCCTGACGCGGTTGTTTCGGGGATGGGCTGCAGGTTGTCCCAATGTTCGACAACCTTTCCGTCTTGCACGCGGAAAATGTCGAAAGCCGCAAGCGAGGACGCGCCAAACGCATCGGCATTGTCATAGGTGTTGTGCAACACGACCATGTCGCCTTCGGTGATCACGCGATGGGTTGTGGCGGTCATGCCGGATTGTGCGACCAGCGGGATCAAACCTATCAGCCCGTCCGCCCCGGTCGGAACCTGAGGATTGTGCTGGACATAGTCAGCCGTCACCAGCTGACGTGCGGCGTCGGGGTCGTGTTCGATGAAGGCGGCCGAGAACAGGGCGAGGACAAGCTCTTTCGGGGTCATGGGTCAGTTCCTGATGATTCGAGTTGTGGCAATAGTTAGTATTAAAAACGCACCACATATCAATTACGCACTTTTTAGTCACGTGGTTACTTTAAGGATACTGTGTTGAAAAACAGGCGGTTGAATTGTGCGGTTTGGGTATTATGATCGCTTCAAGTATCAATTGCGCACCAGAGGCTCACATGCTCCCTATCGGCGTCAACAGCAAAGCCGAAGCGTCAAACTGCTCGATCCGTTCGGTTCTGTCCAACGTGACCGGCAAATGGCGCATGATCATTATTCTCGCGCTGGAAGATGAGCCGAAGCGATTTGGAGAGCTGAAACGCTGTATCGGCGATGTGACGCAACGGGTGCTGACGGAGAACCTGCGCGGCCTGCAGCGCGATGGCTATCTGACGCGGACAGTCGATCCTGGCCCGCCCGTTGCGGTATCCTACGCGTTGACGCCTTTGGGTCGCAGCCTGCTGGAGCTGCTCAAGCCGCTTGTGTACTGGTCTCACGAGCAAATGGATGAGGTTAAGACCGCGCGCATGGAATATGAACGCGCGCATCCGGATTGAACACCACGTCGGCTTTGTATCGACCAACAAAAAAACGCCCGCCAGATCGGCGGGCGTAAAACCGGTAAACCGGTTTCAGATCTTGTGCAAAAAGCGCTTAGCGGCGGATGCCCAGCTTTTTGATCAGGTCCTGATAGCGTGCTTCTTCCTTGCCCTTCAGGTAGTCCAGCAGCTTGCGGCGCTGGGCGACCATTTTCAGCAGACCGCGACGACCGTGGTTGTCTTTCTTGTGGGTCTTGAAGTGCTCGGTCAGGGTGGTGATGCGCGAGGTCAGGATGGCAACCTGGACTTCAGGCGAACCGGTGTCGCCCTCTTTGGTGCCGAATTCTTTCATGACGCGTGCTTTTTCAGCGGCAGTGATCGACATCGGGGTCTCCTTTAAAGGTTAGAGTTGATGGCGCAGGCCGGGATGTCGTCCAGCACAGGCCCATGGAGAGAACCGCACCGATTCCGATGCGGATGCGCGCGTATAAGCGCATTTGCGGCAAATGGCAAAGGGATTCTGCCCGGTCAGCCCAGTGCAGTCAGCTGCGCCAGCTCGGCCTCAGAAATCAGCTGGATGTCATCGGCGGTCAGGCCCTCGGCCCCCAGCAATTGCGCCACGTCCTGCCCGTCGATCAGCACATGGGTCAGGTTTTCGTTCTCGGCGTCCTGCTCGATCCGGATATCGGGGTCTTCGGCACCGTCCCAGGACACGAACAGCTTGTCCTGCCCGGGCTGGAAATCCATCACCGTCACGGCCTCATCCTCGGCCTCGGGGTCGAGGATGATGTCATCAGCGTCATCGCCGCCGGTGACGATATCCCCGCCCTCGGCCAGAATCGTGTCCTCTCCGGCGCCGCCATTCAGGAAATCGCGGGCCTGTTCGCCCTCGCCATCTTCGCCGGTCAGAAGGTCATCGCCGTCCCCGCCGAACAATACATCCTCACCCGCGCCGCCGCGCAGCGTGTCGTCGCCATAGCCGCCATGCAGCGCGTCATCGCCTTTGCCACCGTCCAGCGTGTCGTCGTCCTGCCCGCCATGCAGCGCGTCGTCGCCCGCACCGCCATCCAGCTGATCCGCGCCGAAATGGCCATAGAGCTTATCGTCGCCGTCATCCCCGTTCAGCAGGTCATCGCCGGCCTCGCCGTGAAGAATGTCGTCATCATCCCCGCCCGAGATGGTGTCGGCGCCGTCCCCCCCGTGCAGCACGTCATTGCCGCCGCCGCCGTGGATCACGTCATCGGCGCCGAAACCGTTGATCTGATCGACGCCATCCTGCCCGGTCAGGACATCTGCATCCTCGGTCCCGGCAATGATCAGATCGCCCTGGAATTCCGAGATAATGGTGCCGGTCGACGGGTCGGGGTCTTCGGTCTTGGCGGTTTCGTCCACCTCACCGGTGTCATCAGGGGGCGAAGGGTCTTTGGTGCTGTCGTCGATCTCGAGGAAATTGCCCTCGGTCACCTCGTCGATCTGGTCTTCGGTGATGTCGTCCTCTTCGGGCTCGTCTTCGGGTACGAAAACGTCGCTCATGGCGTAGGCGGCGCCACCGACGGCGGCCAGTCCAAGCAATCCGACCAAAAACATGGGAACCCTCCGTGAACGCACTGGCCCGAGGGTAAATGTCTCATGCGATCAGGCACTTGGTCAAAGCCGGACTGATCTTGTGGTTAACCCTTTGTCACCACGCTTCGGGTTGCTGCGTATAGGCGATATAGAGCGGATGTTTCGGGTGTCCGTCCTTGGTCAGCCCCAGATGAAATAGCGGCTGGCCGGTGCCGCGCAGCAGGGTTTCGACCGCCGGGCCACGGTCGAGATGTGCGCCATGGGTCCCCCAGGCGGCAATGACCTGATCGGCCCACTCAACACCGTCCAGAATCGCGGCGTCGTTTTCAGGCCCCACCGGATCAACGGCGGCGCGCATCTTGCGCGGGTCGGTGTCGCGCCAGGCAAAGATGTTGGTCACCTGAAACGCGCCGAACCCCAACGCCCGCGCCCGGCGTTCGCAGCGTTCCACCGTGGGGTCGTTCTGAACCTCGGTCGCGGTCGACGGGTTCAGCATCACAAACAGCGCCTTGCGCCCTGCGGGTTCCCAGACGCGGGTCAGGCTGTAACGATATTTCTCGCAATCGGAATAGATGGCGGTCGAGGGCGCGTCGCCCTTGGTATGCGAACGGGTGATCATGTCACCCGCCTAACACGCCGTTCAGGCGACGAACACCCGGCTGGGATGCAATTCGCCGGATTTATAGATGCCCACGGCGACCGCCTTGCCATCCAGCGAGGCCCAGGCTTCATCGCCATATTCCACGTCCGAGGCCAGCACCATGCCCGGATTGCCGTTGCGCAGGCGGGTGGCGCCCTCGGGGGTGCATTTCAACTCGGGCAGGTCGGCAAGGCCGGTTTCCAGCGGGTGGAGGTGCTCGTCCAGCGCCTCGGTCTTGGCCATCTCGTCGATCTGTTCGATGGTCAGCCCGTCTTCGACTTCAAACGGACCCGACCAGATGCGGCGCAATTCGCGAACGTGGCCGTGGCAGCCCAGCGCCGCGCCCAGATCGCGGGCGATCGAGCGGACATAGCCGCCCTTGCCGCAGGTCATTTCCAGCGTCACGTGATCCGCGTCGGGGCGGTCGACCAGCACCAGTTCCTCGACCCACAGAGGCCGGGCAGACAGCTCCACATCCTCGCCATCACGGGCCAGCTTGTAGGCGCGCTGGCCGTCGATCTTCACGGCCGAGAACTTGGGTGGCACCTGCATGATGTCGCCCAGAAACGGGGCCAGCGCCAGCTTGATATCGTCGTCCGAGGGGCGTGCATCGCTTTCTGCGATCACCTCTCCTTCGGCGTCATCGGTATTGGTGGCCTGACCCAGACGCACGGTGAAAGTATAAGCTTTCAACGCATCGGTGATGTAGGGCACGGTCTTGGTTGCCTCACCCAAAGCCACGGCCAGAACGCCGGTGGCTTCGGGGTCCAGCGTGCCCGCATGGCCCGCTTTCTTGGCGTCCATCGCCCAACGCACTTTGTTAACCACGGCGGTCGAGGTCATGCCCGCAGGCTTGTCCACCACCAGCCAACCGGAAATGTCGCGCCCCTTGCGTTTGCGTCCCATGCTTCACCTAGATTCTTGCCGAGGCGCGCGGCCTAGCGGATCACCCTGCCGCTGTCAATTTGTCGGGACGTCCTCGACCACACCTACAATCGGCCCCAGCGAGAAGCCCACATCAGACCGGTTGCCCGCCCGCTCGTACATCCGCGAGATATTGCCATCCAGAAACAGCGCGTTCGGCATGTCGAGCGCATCCCGAAACAGGCTGCCGAACTCATGGAATGTGACGTAATCGTCCGAGATCGCAAACACCGCGCGCGTGCCGTCGGCGCTGGTGCCCACCCCGTTGCGCACATAGCGCGAGGTCGAATCGGGCAGGAAGCGCGGATGCAGCTCTCCGTCGATCACCAGCATCGGACCGGATTGGGTGGCAAAGCGGCAGCCGGGCGTCTGGTCGAGATAGTCCAGCGTTTCGAACACATCGGCGCGGCCGTCGCGGATGCAGAACACACCGTTGGGCAGCAGACCGAAATTGCCGGGGCCGGGGTTCGGGATCACCCGCATCTGCTCTTGACCCTCTTCGACATAGTGGCCGACGGGCGAGCGGTCGTCGTGATACATGCCAGCGTTCATTGCAAAGGCCAGCCGTTTGCCGCCAGGGGCCAGCGCCTCGTTCACCGAGGAGAAATGCCCAAGCAGATCGCCGTTTTCATCGTTCAGGAACAGGCGCAGATCTTCGGATGCGGCATCCACCTCGCAGATGGTGTACCGCTTGTCCTCATGGGTCAGCTTTTCACAGGTGACCGCAGAGGCTTGCGCCGCCCAGAGGACCGCGCCCAGCGTGGCCAGTGCGCGGATCACTCGTCCAGATCGCGGCGCACCGCGTCCTGTTCGAACATGCGGCGGGTGTCGTCCAGACGATCGAACGTATCATCCAGCCGGAACCGCAGATCGGGCGAGAATTTCAGGTTCAGCTTCTTGCCGATCACGCGCCGCAGCTCACCCTTGTTGCGGGCCAGCAGGTCGATCACATCCTCTTGCCCCTTGCCGCCCAAGGGCAGCACATAGGCTGTGGCGATCTTCAGATCGGGCGAGGTGCGCACCTCGCCTACGGTGATCGACATGCGGTTCAGGTCGGGGTCGTGGACATCTCCGCGCGCCAGAACCTCGGACAGGGTGCGGCGGATCAGTTCGCCGACTCGCAGTTGCCGTTGGGACGGGCCGGGGCCATCGTGGAATTTGTTCTTTGCCATACCCCCGATCTAAGCGCAAAGCAGGGCTTTGCCAAGCGGGCGCGAACGGGGTAGGAGGCTTTGAGCCGACTTTATGAAAGGGACCAGCGCAATGACCCATATTCCGGGGATCGTCATCACAGGGGCCTCGGGCCGAATGGGGCAGATGCTGATCAAAACCGTGACAGACAGCGATCAGGCGCGTCTGGTCGGCGTGGTGGAACGCGCCGGCCATGACTGGATCGGTCAGGACGTGGGCACGGCGATGGGCGGCCCCGCGCTGGGCGTCAAAGTTACCGATGACCCGCTGGAGGCGTTTGCGCAGGCGCAGGCGGTGATCGACTTCACCGCGCCTGAGGCGACGCTGGAGTTCGCCGCCCTGGCCGCGCAGGCGCGCTGCGTGCACGTGATCGGCACCACCGGCATGAGCGACGAACAGATCGCAGCTTTGGAACCAGCGGCGCGTCACGCGGTGATCGTACGGGCCGGAAACATGAGCCTTGGCGTCAACCTTTTGGTGCAACTGACCAAAAAAGTCGCCGCTGCGCTGGACGAAGATTTCGACATCGAGGTGATCGAAGGCCACCACCATCACAAGGTCGATGCGCCCTCGGGCACCGCATTGATGCTGGGTGAGGCCGCCGCCGAAGGGCGCGGGGTCAATCTGGCGGACGTGTCCGACCGGGGCCGCGATGGCATCACCGGCGCGCGTCAACGCGGCAATATCGGCTTTCACGCCATTCGCGGCGGAGACATCGTCGGCGAACACGACGTCCTGTTCGCCGCGCCCGGCGAACGCATCGTGCTGCGCCATCTGGCCACCGACCGCGCCATCTTTGCCCGTGGCGCGCTGAAAGCGGCGCTGTGGGGGCAGGGCAAGGCGCCCGGTCAATATGACATGGTGGATGTGCTGGGGCTTTAAGCCCCGTCACTTGAACGCAGTCAATCCGGGCGGTTCTGCGCCGTCCTGTTCTACTTGTGCGAACAATGCGCCCAGCCGCTGATCCCATGCTGGGAACTGTCCTGTCACTGCATAGGTCAGGCGCTCGGCCCCGATGGAAATTCCTAACGGGGCTGCTTCACCACTAATCACGATCTCACCGATTTCGGTCCAGTTGTCCGTGGGGGGATAGGTCGTGGGTGCGGATTCTTTCATATCACCGAGGCGGTAATAGACGCCCATTGTCACGATGTAGTCTTCACCAAACGGATCGGGGAAGAAAAAGCCGGACGCATCGCGGGCTGCCAAGGCTTCGGCCTCGTCTCGCAGCAGGACTTTTTCCGCAAAAGGCAGGCCCATCTCGTCCAGCACCGGGCGCATGTCGTCAGATTGTGGCACGCTGACAAAGGCAATGCGGGACGGGTCGAGGCCGAACCCCTCGGTCAATAGGCGCATCATCAGGCGGGTCGTGGCCTGACCATCGGCATTCGCGGGGTGACAGCCGACCTCGTGGAACAGGGGCAGCACGTCGGGGCGGTGTTGCTCGTCCACATCCGCTACCCGTGCCAAGGGTTGGATGACAAAGGCGTTGGACGGCAGGGCGGACTGATCGAAATCGTGCCGCAGCCCGCCGTTATACTCTGCGTCCCCTGATACAATCGACAGCGGTTCGGATTCAGTGAACCCAAGCTCTGCAAATAACGCTTTCAGGCGCGTGAGCGTCTCGCCAAAGCCCTGTTCGAACGCCTCATTCCGGTCTGCCGCAAGCGAGACGCGCGGCAGCAGCGTTCCGACCGTTGCCGCAGTTCCCAACTGGACAACTTTACGTCTGTTCAGTCCCATCTGATGGCTCCCGTACCCATTGGATGTGGGTCGAGCGTATCACAGATGCCAGCAGCAAGGGTTAAGGGATTCTGAAAACGGTGTCAGAGGTCCCTGATCTTGTCCGCCCGCAGCGGGCAGGCGAGGTAGACACCGAATTCCTTGCCGATATCGGCGCTGACCCGGGCATGGACTGCGCCCTGCCGGTCGAGGAAGCGCTGATTGTCCTCAACCGGGAAAATCCCTTCATGCCAAATGCCGGGATGGATATAGAGCCCGCGCGAGCCGTCGCACCAGAAGGCCACCACCTTTTCCGGCGTCAGGTTGTCTCCGGGCAAAGCGGCGGGGATGATGAAGGGCTTGTTGTCCAGCGGCCAGAACATCTGCCCGCCATCTGGGTGGTAGTTCATATGCCACAGCAACACCTGATCGCGGGGTGCGGTTTGGCGATCCGCCTGCGCCTGTTGCGGATCGGTCGACCAGCCCAGGACGTAGTGGCCGTTCACCGCTTCGTTCCGGCCATAGAGCACATCGCCCTTCCATTCGCCGTGGAACGTGCCTTCGACCCAGCCGCCTTCGTCGCCGGTGCCTTCGTCGATGGGACGCCAGCCTTGTTGCGGCCAGCGGGTGATTTCGATCTCGAACCCCTCGGGGTCATCAACCAGACAGCCATAGCCTTTGACCGATGCGTCGGTGGCGCGGATCAGTGGGACCTCGTGCCAAGGCAGCGAGGGTTTGGTGCTGGCTTCAAAAATGTATTCCGGCGCGTTCATGAAGCCCCCATATGTTTGTCGACCATGCGCTGCACCATTGGTGCGAAATGGGCAAAGTCGGGTGTTTCCATATCAGCGCGCTTGCCGGCCTCGTCCAGATATCGGACCTGAATGATCTCTTTCAGGTTCGGGTTGGATTCAAAATCGGCCACTTCCTCAGCGCTCATCGGGCCGCCCTGCAGTTCCAGCGTGTGGACCGAGGCATCGGACAGGCGATTGAAATACTCGGGCTTGGTGGCGCAGAGATACCGTTTGGCTGCTACGTGGTAACGGCAGCAATCGGTGATCACCGACGGAAAGAACTGTTCCAGCACTGCCGCGCCCGCATCCTCGTGATGGCGGTCTTCGGTGTCGTCGGGGTGATAGGTGCCGAACTCGGAAGTGAAATGGCCGATGTCATGCAGCAGCGCGCCGACGATGATTTCCTCGGGCATCCCGTTCTGTTCGGCGATGGTGGCGCCTTGCAGCATGTGTTCAGCCATGGTGACGGGCTCGCCCAGATATTCCTCACCGCCGCGGCGGTCGAAGATATCCCCGATGAAGGCCACGATATTGTCGCGGGTCAGGGTCGAGAAATCGGGTTTCATTCTGCCGCCTCCGGCTGGCTCGTCTGCATGGCCGCCAGTGTCGACAGCAACCCGTCCTTGTCGGCGTAACAGCCCTGCAACCAACGTGAGCCCGCGCCGGAATAGCCCAGCCGCGCGTGCAGAATGCGGGTGTTGTCGACGATGAAGCTTTCACCCGGTTCCAGCTTGAACGATACGCCCATCGCCGGGTCGTCGATGATCTCACCCAGTTGACGGTAAGCGGCGTAGAAGGCCTCCATCTGGTCGAACGGGATGTCCACGAACGGAGCCGATGAGCGGTTGTTGAACCGGATACCGATCAGCTCGCCATCCGGCGACAGTTCGATCATCGGGCGGCGCGAGCGCAGGCAAACCCCGTCCGAACCCTTGTATTCGAACCGCGCGGGGTAACCGGCCAGCAGGGCAAAGCCCTCGGGGTTCTGGTCGCGCAGTTTCTCGGCGGCACGGAAACCGTCGACCACGATCGAGTCGCCGCCCTCGGCGCTGTTTTCCAGACAATACAGGATTTGCAGCGTCGGAACCGGGTCGCGATAGGGGTTGTCGGTATGGGCCTGCAAACCCAGCCCGGTATAAGCGAGGTTGGTCGGGTTCACCTCGGTCCGGACTTCGAAATAGGGGCCGTAATTGGTTTGACGGACATAGCCGAACAGGTCCGCCACCTTCAGCAGCGATTCCGGCTCGGTCGGGCCGTTGGTCAGCTTGGCAAAGCCGTACTCGGCCACGGCAGCCAGCCAGTCGCGCTTGGCAGTGGGGTTGGCATGCACCGCGTCCCAATCTGCGCTGGGCGCATCGATGCCACGTTCCCATGTGGTGATGCCGGGGGCGATGCGACCGATGTCTTGCGCCGCGTCACGGTCATAGATGTGATCGGCCAGCCAGGCGGCGGGGAAGGTCGCGGTTTTGTCTTCGGGCTGGAAGGTAACGCTGAGATCGCCGTTCAGAACCTCGGCAGCGCTGATCGAAATGTCGGCGGGAATATCGCCGATGGTGATCAGGCGTTGGCCATTGCCCGGCGCGCGGGTGTCGGGGTCCAGCGCGTTGTCGCGTAGCCAGATGGCGTGGAAGCGGGCCAGGGTGCCGGTGTCAAATTCGACGGTCACGACCGAGGCGTCATGGGTGGCGGTGCGCAGCATGGGGGGTCTCCTGTTCAGCGCGGCTTTGCTTGAGGAAATACGCGCCCCGTGGCATTACGACAATTAATCCTTATTGCTGCTGAGGCTTGGAAAAACTTATGGCTAAGAAAAAGATCGGATTGCCGCCGCTGGATTGGCTACGTGTTTTCGAAGCCGCCGGGCGCTTAGGTGGGTTTTCCGCCGCCGCAAAAGAGTTCGGCCTGACTCAGGCAGCCGTCAGCCAGCGGATCGCGAACCTTGAGGCCTGGCTGGGGCGGACATTGTTCGTACGCGAGGCGCGGGGTGTGTCGCTGACGGTCGAGGGCGAAAGCTACCTGCCGCTGGTTCAGAACAGTTTGCAGGCGCTGGAGCGCAACACCGAAGACCTGTTCGGCAAATCCCCGCGAGAACTGCGTGTGGCGGGTCTGTCGTCGAACATTCACGCGCTTGTGGTTCCGGCCATTCCTCGCTTTCAGCAGATGCGCCCCAAGGTGCGTTTCATGACGGATTCGGTCGCGCGGCGGTCATCGCTGGACGAGGAGCGCACATGGCTACAAATCCGCTACGGGCGCGGCGTATGGCCGGGTCGCGAGGCCGCGCTGATTGCTGCCGAAGTACTGGCGCCGATGGCCGCCCCCAATGTCGACTGGGGCGCGCCGTTGATTGACCTGCGCGGTGAGCGGCCCGGCTGGCGCGACTGGGCGCGCAAGACCGGCCATGGCGATCTGCCGCTCTCGGTAATCAGTTTCGATTCGATGGAACACGCGGTGTCGGCGGCGCGGCAGGGGATGGGCGTGGCGCTGGGGTCCGGACCTCTGGGCCGTGCCGATCTGCAAGCCGGGCGCTTGCGGCGTCTGGACCTGCCCGCGCTGAACACGAAGGACGGCTATTGGCTGACCTGGCCCGAGGATCGCGCGCAATCCAAAAAGCAGCGCGCGTTGATTGACGATTTCCTGCAGGCGCTGCGGGGCTGAGCGATCAGAAGTCGATCGCGATGCCCTTCTTTTCCCAATCGCCATAGCGGGCCGGATCGGGACCGTCGCGCCCGCCCAGCTCCTTGGGCATTTTCTTCGCCTCGGCTTCGGCCTTCTTGCGGCGCTCTTCGGCCTCGGCCAGAGCGCGCTGGGCGGCAGGGGGCAGGTCTTTGCGGTCGTCGCTCATGACATCGGGTTCCTTTCCGTGCGCGGTCTTGATATACGCCCCCGTCCGCGTTTGGCAATGCGGGCGAGGGTCACATCAAAGGCGGTTCCATGTCCGATAACGCAACAGCGGCGCGACGCAGCGCGATCTATCTGCTGGATCAGATTCTGGGAGAAGGCCGGTTGCTGTCCGAATGTCTGGCCGCAGGTGCGCTGGACCGGCTGGATCCTGAAGACCGCGCGCGAGCGCAGCGTCTGACGCTTGAGACACTACGCGGGCTGGAACGGGCCGACCGTCTGTTGGACAACCACCTGAACCGGACGCCTGCGCTGACCGTGCACAATGCCCTGCGCCTTGGCGCGGTCGAGCTGTGCCACGGAGAGGCCGCCCATGGTGTGGTCAATTCCATGGTCGAGATCGTGGGCCGCTCGCGCAAGCATGGCCGCCTCAAGGGCTTGGTGAATGCGGTTCTGCGCAAGGTGGCCGCCGAAGGACCGGACGCGTGGCCCAAGATGCGGGTGCCGCGCCTGCCGGAATGGCTGCGCGAGCCTTTGATTATGGCGTGGGGTGCTGAGGCTATCGCAGGCATGGAACAGGCTCATTTTGCCGGTGCTCCGCTGGATATCACCGTAAAGCCGGGGGCGAGCGGCCCCGGAGACGTGCTGCCGACCGGGTCGCTGCGGGTGCAGGATGCGGGGCAGGTCTCGGCCCTGCCGGGGTTCAACGCCGGCGACTGGTGGGTGCAGGACGCGGCGGCGGCTTTGCCGGTGCAGGTGCTGGCGCCGAAACCCGGGGAAACCGTGCTGGACCTCTGCGCCGCGCCGGGGGGCAAGACGCTGCAACTGGCCGCAGCCGGGGCCAGGGTCACTGCGCTGGATATCTCGGAAACACGGCTGGAGCGGGTGCGCGAAAACCTGAAACGCACCGGTCTGAAGGCCGACGTCATTGCGGGCGACGCGTTGGAGCATCAGGGCAAATACGATGCCATCCTGCTGGACGCGCCATGTTCGGCCACCGGCACCATCCGCCGCCACCCGGACCTGCCCTTTGCCAAGGACGGCTCGGAATTCGGCGGGCTGATCGAATTGCAGGCCCAGATGCTGGCCCATGCCTGGACCCTGCTGAAGCCCGGCGGGCGGCTGGTCTATTGCACCTGTTCGCTGCTGCCCGATGAGGGTGAGGTTCAGATCGAAGAGGCGCTGGACCAGTATCCCGACATGATGGTGGACCGCGATGCGCTGAACATTGACGGGGTCGACCCGGACTGGATCACCGAAGAGGGCGGCCTGCGCCTGCGGCCCGATTATTGGGCGGATCGCGGCGGGATGGACGGGTTCTACATGGCCTGCCTGACCAAATCCGGCTGACGCGACGCTTTTCGGTGACTTGACGATCTGGGCGGTCTATCGTTGGGTCTCAAGCGCCAGCAGAGCGCAAGGGGCAGAGTAACGAGCGTCATGTCAAACTCAGATACCATGACCAACCGGTGGGCGCGGTTCCAGAACCGTCTCTATGCGCGGCTCAGCCAGCGGCGCAAGGCGGTCACCGGGTTTGTGTCCGAGCCTGAGCCGCGCACCGTTGGATCCTTCGCGCGCGGGCGGCAGCTGGTGGCGGGCAATCTGCTGTTTGCCGGATATCTGGTCGAAGCAGAGGATACCAACCTGTGGGACGTCACCGCGCCCAGCACCGGATTTGACAATGAACGCCACGGTTTTGCCTGGCTGGATGATCTGGCCGCTGTGGGGGATATGCGGGCGCGGGACAAGGCGCAACGCTGGGTCTGGGGCTGGATTGAGGCGCATGGCCGCGGGCAGGGGCCGGGATGGGCGCCCGATCTGACCGGACGGCGGGTGATGCGCTGGATCAACCACGCGGCGTTCCTGCTGCGTGGGGCGGATGAGGTGCAGACCAAACTGTTCTTCCGCGCTTTGGCGCAACAGACATGGTTCCTGTCCAAACGCTGGCACGCCGCCACGCCGGGGCTGCCGCGGTTCGAGGCGCTGGCCGGGCTGGTTCAGGCCGGGCTGGCCCTGAAAGGGCTAGAGCAGATGGCCGATCCGGCCCTGCGCGCCCTGGCGAAGGAATGCGAAAAACAGATTGATGCCCGGGGCGGCATTCCCACCCGCAATCCCGAAGAGCTGCTGGATGTGTTCACCCTGCTGTCCTGGACCTCGGCCGCGCTGGGCGATCTGGGGCGCGGAACACCGGCTGCGCAGGCCGATGCGGTCAAGCGGATGGCGCCCACGTTGCGTAGCCTGCGCCATGCGGATGGTGCGCTGGCCCGGTTTCACGGCGGCGGTCGCGGGGTCGAAGGCCGTCTGGATCAGGCGCTGGCCCAAAGCGGGGTTCGACCGCAACACGCGAATGGTTTGGCGATGGGGTTTTCCCGGCTCTATGCCGCTCGGACCAGCGTGATCGTGGATGCCAGCACGCCGCCCAAGGGGGCCGCGTCCCTGAATGCCCATGCCTCAACCCTGGCGTTTGAGCTGACATCGGGGCGGCGGCCATTGATTGTGAGTTGCGGCTCGGGCGAAAGCTTTGGGCGGGAATGGCGGCGCGCCGGGCGTGCGACGCCGTCGCATTCGACCCTGTGCCTGGATGGCTATTCCAGCGCCCGGCTGGCCCCCGCAGGGACCGGCAGCGAAAACGAGGCGCTGGTCGATGCGCCACAGGACGTGCCGGTGGACTTTGAAGAGGCGTTCGAGGGCACGCGCTTCATGGTCGGGCATGACGGCTATAGCAAAACCTTTGGCCTGACCCACGCCCGCACGTTCGAGCTGCGCTTTGACGGGCGCGAACTGATCGGCGAGGATATTCTGCTGACCGCCACCGACAAGGCCAAGCGGCAGTTTGACAAGGCGATGGATGCCTCGGGCCTCAAGGGCATTCGCTATGACGTCCGGTTTCACCTGCATCCCGACGTCGATGCAGCCATTGATCTGGGTGGTGCGGCGGTGTCGATGGCGCTCAAAAGCGGCGAGATCTGGGTTTTCCGTCATGACGGCGTTGCAAAATTGACCGTCGAACCAAGCGTTTATCTGGAAAAAGGCCGGTTAAAGCCGCGCGCGACAAAACAGATCGTTCTATCCGGGCGCGCAATGGAGTATGCGACGCGCATCCAGTGGACGTTGAGCAAGGCACAGGATACAGCCTATGCCGTGCGCGACCTGCACCGGGACGAGCCCGAGTTTGACTGACGCCAAAAGGACCTTTGGACCCATGACCGACCTTCACCCCGTGCGCCGCGCGTTGCTTTCCGTATCCGACAAGACCGGATTGATCGAACTGGGACAGGCGCTGTCCGAGCGCGGAGTCGAGCTTTTGTCGACCGGCGGCACCGCAAAGGCGCTGCGCGACGCCGGGCTTGCGGTAAAGGATGTCAGCGAGGTCACCGGCTTCCCCGAGATGATGGACGGCCGCGTGAAAACCCTGCACCCGATGGTGCATGGCGGCCTGCTGGCGCTGCGCGACAACGACACCCACGTCGCCGCGATGACCGAGCACGGCATCGGCGCGATCGATCTGCTGGTGGTGAACCTCTACCCGTTCGAGGCGACTGTGGCCAAAGGCGCCGATTACGATGAATGTGTCGAGAATATCGACATTGGTGGCCCGGCGATGATCCGCGCGGCGGCCAAGAACCATGCGTTCGTCAACGTGGTTGTGGACGTTGAAGATTATCAGAAACTGCTGGGCGACATGGATCAGCACAACGGTGCAACCTGCCCGAAATTCCGCCGCAAACTGGCGCAAAAGGCCTATGCCCGCACCGCCGCTTATGACACCGCCGTGTCCAACTGGCTGGCCGACGCGCTGGCGCTTGAGGCCCCCAAACGCCGCGCCT
The DNA here is from genome assembly GCF_056542745.1 of Ruegeria sp. AB10. Lineage (NCBI taxonomy): Bacteria > Pseudomonadati > Pseudomonadota > Alphaproteobacteria > Rhodobacterales > Roseobacteraceae > Ruegeria > Ruegeria sp. AB10. The sequence continues at coordinate 416,246 of NZ_JBQGAI010000003.1, forward strand.
TTGCCGGCGAGCTGAAACAGACCCTGCGCTATGGCGAGAACAGCCACCAGTCGGCGGCCTTCTACACCGATGGCTCGGACCGCCCCGGCGTTGCGACCGCCGTGCAGCATCAGGGCAAGGAACTGAGCTACAACAACATCAACGACACCGATGCGGCGTTTGAGCTGGTGGCTGAATTCGACCCGGCGCAGGGTGCCGCATGTGCCATCATCAAACACGCCAACCCCTGCGGTGTGGCGACAGGTGCCACGCTGATCGACGCCTATAAGGCTGCCTTTGACTGCGACCGTACCTCGGCCTTTGGTGGCATCGTCGCGCTGAACCAGCCGCTGGACGCTGAAACCGCGCAGGAAATCACGGGGATATTCACTGAGGTCGTGATCGCCCCCGGCGCATCGGACGAGGCCAAGGCCATCTTCGCCGCCAAGAAAAACCTGCGCCTGCTGACCACCGAAGGCCTGCCGGACGTGACCGCAGGCGGCAAAACCGTGCGTCAGGTGGCCGGTGGCCTGCTGGTTCAGGACAAGGATAACGGCTTTGTCGGTATGGATGACCTGAAAGTTGTCACCAAGAAGGCCCCGACCGAGGAGCAGATGCGCGACCTGCTGTTTGCGTGGAAAGTCGCGAAACACGTCAAGTCCAACGCCATCGTCTACGTCAAGGACGGTGCCACCGTGGGCGTGGGTGCGGGGCAGATGAGCCGCGTTGACTCGGCGCTTATTGCTGCCAAAAAAGCCGAACGCATGGCTGATACGCTGGGCCTTGCTCAACCGCTGACCATCGGCTCGGCCGTGGCGTCTGATGCGTTCTTCCCCTTCCCCGACGGTCTGATGGAGGCTGCCGAGGCGGGTGCGACCTGTGTCATCCAACCCGGTGGCTCGATGCGCGATGACGAGGTGATTTCCGCTGCGGATGAGGCCGGTCTGGCCATGGTCTTCACCGGCATGCGCCACTTCCGCCACTGATGCGCTATCGCCTTCTGCTCTGGGCCGCGCTGGCCGCGTTTGGGATCGACCAGATCAGCAAGTATCTGGTCGTTCACGTCATGCGCGTGGCCGAGGGCGAGATCGACGTGCTGCCGCCCCTGCTGGTGTTCAAATACGGCGAGAATCGGGGCATCAACTTTGGTCTGTTTCAGGGCGATACCGACGCTGCCCGCTGGGTGCTGATCGGTATCTCTCTGGCCATCTCGATCGGCGTGCTGATCTGGTTGATGCGGACCGCGCCGTCCAAGCTGATGCTGTTCTGCGGCGGGTTGCTGATCGGCGGGGCGCTGGCAAATGTGCTGGACCGGGTGCTCTATGGCTATGTTCTGGATTTCCTGAACATGTCCTGCTGCGGCATCAACAATCCGTTTGTGTTCAATCTGGCTGATGTGTTCATCTTTGCGGGTGCCATCGGGCTTGTGTTGTTCGATGGCAAAAAGCCCTCGTGACGCGCCGGGTGATATGCGATAAAAGCGCCTGAAACTGGCTGGAGACTCTGATGCGCTTGCCGCGTTCCATACTTGCTGTGACATTGGCCCTTGCGGTTGCGGGATGTTCCGATATCGGTTTGCGTCACCTTGAGGCGCCGGGACAGGGGCCGGATGAATTCTCGGTGATGCCGGTGGAGCCGCTGACCCAGCCCAAGGATTACAAGTTCCTGCCCGCGCCCACGCCGGGTGGGACAAATCTGACCGACCCGAACCCGAAGGCGGATGCAATTGTGGCACTGGGCGGCAGTGAGGCGGCGTTGAATCCGAATGCGGCCATCCCGTCCACCGATGCAGCGCTGGTGACGGCCTCCAGCCGCTATGGCGTGCCGTCCAACACGCGGCAGGTCGTTGAAACCGAAGATGCCGAATTCCGCAGAAAGCAGGGCCGCCTGACCCGTCTGCGCCTGTTCAAGGTGGACCGCTATTCGCAGGTGTATCAACGTCAGGCGCTTGATGCCGATGCTCAGAACGAAGCGGCGCGGCGTGCGGGGATCGAGACGCCATCGGCGCCCCCGGCGGATGAATAAACCTTAACTTTCCGTCATCACCCTTGAACCTGCGCCCCACCACCGTAGTTTGAACACCATTGAACGAAACGGAGGACGCCCCATGGTTCGGGCTCTGGCCTTGTCTGCCGCCCTTGTCGCCGCCACCCCCTTGATTGCCAAAGAGGGGCACGAGGCGGTCACAACCTTCACGCTGGACAACGGCATGGATGTCGTCGTGGTCGAAGATCACCGCGCGCCGGTCGTGCAGCATATGGTCTGGTATCGGGCCGGGTCCGCGGATGAGCCGGTCGGCTCGTCCGGCGTGGCGCATTTCCTGGAACATCTGCTGTTCAAGGGCACCGATACACTGGCCCCGGGTGAGTTTTCAGCCACCGTTGCGGCCAATGGCGGCAATGACAACGCGTTTACGTCCTATGACTACACCGCCTATTACCAACGCGTCGCCGCCGATCGGCTGGAGTTGATGATGCGGATGGAGGCGGACCGGATGCGCAACATCCGCCTGAGCGACGAGGACATCGTCACTGAACGCGACGTGATCCTGGAAGAACGCAACCAGCGCACCGAAAACAGCCCCCGCGCCCTGTTTGGCGAGCAGATGAACGCTTCGCAATACCTCAACCATCGTTATGGCGTGCCGATCATCGGCTGGCGGCACGAGATGGAGACGCTGGATATGGAGGACGCGCTGTCCTTCTACCAGACCCATTACGCGCCCAATAACGCAATTCTGGTGGTGACCGGCGATGTGGAACCCGATGCGGTCAAGGCACTGGCCGAACAGTATTACGGTGTCATCCCCGCCAATCCGGATTTGCCCGAACGGGTGCGTTCGCAAGAGCCGCCGCAAACCGCCGAACGTCGCCTGACCTTCAAGGATGCACGGGTTTCGCAGCCCTATGTGCAGCGCAGCTATCTGGCGCCCGAACGTGATCCGGGCAAACAGGAGAAAGCTGCGGCGCTGTTCCTGCTGGCCGAGTTGCTGGGCGGCAGCACCACGTCCTATCTGAATGAAAAGCTGCAATTCGAACAGCAAAAGGCCGTCTATGCCGGGGCCTTCTATCGCGGTGTCTCGCTGGATGACACGACTTTCGATCTGCTGGTTGTCCCGGCGCAGGGCGTGTCCTTGCAAGAGGCCGAGGACGCGATGGATCAGGCCGTGGCCGATTTCATCGCCGAGGGTGTGAACGAAGAAGACCTCGACCGGATCAAGATGCAGCTGCGCGCGGCGCAGACCTATGCCCGTGACAACGTGGATGGCATCGGCAATCGCTATGGCCGTGCTCTGACCAGCGGGTTGACGGTCGAGGACGTGCAGGCCTGGCCCGATATCCTGCAGGCTGTGACCGGCGATGAGATCATCGCCGCCGCCCGCGAGGTGCTGCAACCGGAAAGCTCGGTCACCGGCTGGCTGATGAAAGACGATGAGGTGACGCAATGAAACGCATTTTCGCAACCCTGATCGCCCTCGTCATCGCGCTGCCCGCCTGGGCCGAGATCGAGATCGAAGAGGTCACTTCTCCGGGCGGCATCACCGCATGGCTGGTCGAGGATCACTCGATCCCCTTCACCGCATTGGAACTGCGCTTTCGCGGCGGCACCTCGCTGGACGAGCCCGGCAAGCGCGGGGCCATCTACTTGATGAGCGGCCTGATCGAAGAAGGCGCAGGCGACATGGATGCCCGCACCTATGCGCGCGAACTAGAATCGCTGGCGGCCTCGTTCAGCTACAACGCGTCTGACGACTCGGTTTCGATTTCGGCGCAGTTCCTGACCGAGAACCGGGATGAGGTGATCGATCTGCTGCGCACCACCATTCACGAACCGCGCTTTGACGAGGACGCGGTGGAACGGGTGAAGGCGCAGGTTCTGTCCGGGTTGCGGTCCGATCAGACCGATCCCAATGACATAGCCAGCCGCAATTTCGCGCAGATGGCCTATGGTGACCACCCCTATGGCACCGAGGGCAAGGGCACGATCGAAAGCGTCAGCGCGCTGACCCGCGATGATGTCGTGGCCGCTTATGACAATGTTCTTGCTAAGGACCGGCTCTATGTCGGGGCCGTGGGCGATATCACACCCGAGGAACTGGGCGCGCTGTTGGACAAGCTGCTGGCCGATCTGCCTGAAACCGGCAAGCCCATTCCGGACCGCGCCGATGTGACCATCCCCGGCGGGGTCAGCGTGGTTGACTTTGACACGCCGCAATCGGTGGCCCTGTTCGGCCATGCGGGCATCGACAGGCACGATCCCGATTTCTTTGCCGCCTTTGTGCTGAACCACATCCTTGGCGGTGGCGGGTTCGAAAGCCGCCTGATGCAGGAGGTGCGCGAAAAGCGCGGGCTGACCTATGGTGTGGCGACCTATCTGGTGCCCAAGGATCTGGCGTCGGTCTATCTGGGTTCGGTGTCATCGGGCAATGACCGCATCGCCGAAGCGGTCGAGGTGATCCGCGACGAATGGGCCCGTGCCGCGTCCGAAGGCGTGACGCAGAAAGAACTGGATGACGCCAAGACCTATCTGACCGGGGCCTACCCGCTGCGCTTTGATGGCAACGGACAAATCGCCGGGATCATGGTCGGAATGCAGATGGATGATCTGCCCATCGACTATATCACCACCCGCAACGACAAGGTGAACGCGGTGACGTTGGAAGACGTGAATCGCGTGGCCAGTGAACTGCTCGACCCCGAAGGGCTGCATTTCACCGTTGTCGGGAAACCCGAAGGGCTGGAAACCACGAACTGAAGAAAAGGGGGCTGAGTGCGCCTCAGCCCTTTTTTCCCGCTGCGCTGCGCAGCATCTGCCCCATCATCTGACCAAATTTGCCCGAGCCGCGCTGATACAGCGCGCCATCCACCGCCATGACCGTGCCGCTGATATAACTGGCCAGATCGGAACTGAGGAACAGGCAGGCATTGGCCACATCCTGCGGCTGGCCCCAACGGCCCAGAGGCACATCGCGGCGCAGCTCTTCATGGGCGTTTTCGGTGGGGGCCAGACGTTTCGCGCCCTCGGTGCCTTCGATGAAGCCCGGCACGACCGAATTCACCCGGATGCCCTCGACCCCCCATTCCATCGACAGGGTGCGGGTGATCTGATCGACGCCCGCCTTGGCGGCGCAGACATGGGCTTGCCCTTCATAAGGCAGATAGGATTGCGGCGCCGAGATGTTGATAATGCTGGCGCCGGGGCGTTTGAGGTAAGGATAGGCCCCTTTCATCACGTGGACGGTACCCATCAGGTCGATATCGATCACGGTCTTGAACGCATTGACCGACATCTCGGACGTCAGCGCCGGGAAATTGCCCGCCGCGCCTGAAACCAACACATCGAAATCACCGAACGCGTCGTGGAACTGTTTCAGGCCCGCTGCCACTGCCTCGGGGTCGCGCACATCAAAGGCAGCACCAATGGCGTCAGCCGCGCCCGCAGCCTTCAGCGCGGCGACGGTGTCATCCACCTTTTCCTGCGACCGGCTGGCGACGGCCAGTTTGGCACCCGAGGCCGCAAAGGCCTCGGCAATGCCCCGGTTGATACCGCTGGTGCCGCCAATGACGATGACGGTTTTGTTTGCAAAATCCATGTGGGCCTCCCGTGATGCGGGTGCCCTACTCGCCGTAGGGCACCCAGATGTTCTTGATCTCGGTCGCAGCCTGCAGGAAGCGGCGGGAATGGTCCATGCTCCAGTCTATTGCCGTCGCGTTATTGACCCATGTGCGCTTGAGATTCCCGGCAGACACGGCTTCGATCTCTTTCGACAGATCGGTGGACGAGAATGACCAGACCGCATCCACATTCAAATGCGAGGCCAGCGGTTTCGCCAGTTCCGCATGAGTGCCGGTCAGGATGTTGACCACACCCGCAGGCACGTCCGAGGTCTCAAGGATCTGATAGAAATCGGTTGCGGCCAGCGGGTAAGGCTCGGACGCGACCAGCACCACCCGGTTGCCCATCGCAATCGCGGGTGCCATGGCCGAGACCAAACCCAGCAAAGGTGCCTCATCCGCGCAAAGCGCACCGATGACGCCCACCGGTTCCTTCATCGCAATCGCCACGCCCCGGATCGGCACGCCGTGGACCTGACCGTCATTCTTGTCGGCCCAGGCGGCGGCAGTGAACAGGCGTTGGATCGAAGCCTCAACCTCTTTGGCACCGTCTTTCTTACCGGTCATGGTATCGACGCGCGCGGCAAACTCACCCGCACGGGCCGAGAGATTCTCGCCGATGTAATACAGAATTTGCGCGCGTAGATGGCCTGTAGTCTTGGACCAACCCCTGGCGCCCGCCGCAGCCTCAACCGCGTTGCGCACGTCTTTGCGGTTGCCAAGACCGACATGGCCCAGCAGCCCGGATTTACCCCAAACCGGCTTAGAGTAGCCGCTGTCAGGTCGAGTTTGCTTGCCGCCGACATACATCTTGGCGGTGCGATCGATGGGATCGACCGGGGCACCTTCGCCCATGATCGCTTCGACCCGCGCCAGCGGCTTGGCTTTGCCCTTGGGCTTGGTATAGGCCGCCAGACCTTCCCAACCACCTTCGCGACCAAAGCCGCTTTCGCGCACCCCGCCAAAGCCTGCGGCGGCATCGAACAGGTTGGTGGCGTTGACCCAGACCACACCCGCAACCAGCTTGGGCGCGATATCCAGCGCCAGGTTCACATTCTCGGTCCAGACCGTTGCGGCCAGCCCATAACGGGTGTTGTTGGCCAGCTCGACCGCCTCAGCCGGGGTGCGGAAGGTCGAGGATACCAGCACCGGGCCAAAGATCTCCTCCTGCATCAGCGGATCGGACGTTTCGAGGCCCGAGATCAGCGTTGGCGGGTAGTAGCAGCCGTTCGAGGGCAGCTCACAAGCGGCCTGATGGACATGACCGGCGGTGTTGCTTTCGACCATGCCCTTGATGGTTAGCAACTGGACCGGGTCCACAACCGCACCCACGTCGATGCATTTGTCCAGCGGATCACCAACGCGCAGCTTGTCCATCCGCGCACGCAGCTTGTCGTGGAAACGGTCGGCGATGCCTTCCTGCACCAACAGGCGCGAGCCCGCGCAGCAGACCTGACCCTGATTGAACCAGATCGCATCGACCAGACCTTCGATAGCGCTGTCGATATCGGCGTCGTCGAACACGATATAGGCGGACTTGCCCCCCAGCTCCAAGGTCAGTTCCTTGCCGGAACCAGCGGTCGCCTCACGGATACGCCGCCCCACAACGGTCGAGCCGGTAAAGGCGACCTTGTCCACGTCCGCATTCACAATCATCTCGCCCACCGCGCCGTCTCCGGTGACGATGTTGACCACGCCATTGGGCAGACCGGCCTGCGAGCAGATATCGGCAAACAGCAGCGCGGTCAGCGAGGTGTACTCGGCCGGTTTCAGAACCACCGTGTTGCCCATTGCTAGCGCCGGCGCGATCTTCCACGCCAGCATCAGCAGCGGGAAGTTCCACGGAATGATCTGCCCGCACACACCAAGCGCCTGCGCGTCGGGCAGTTCGCTCTCCATCAACTGCGCCATTCCGGCGTGATAGTAAAAGTGCCGCTGCGCCAGAGGGATGTCGATGTCGCGCGATTCCCGGATCGGCTTACCGTTGTCCAGGCTCTCAAGCACCGCAAACAGGCGCGAATGTTTCTGCAACAGCCGCGCAATCGCATACAGATAACGCGCGCGCCCCGCGCCGCCCAGCTTCTCCCATTTCGGCTGCGCCTTGCGGGCGGCGGCGACAGCGGCGTCCACGTCGGCCTGTTTCGCTTGCGTCAACTTGGCCAGAACCTCTCCGGTCGCCGGGTTGCGGCTGTCGAACCCTTTGCCGGGCTTGGTGAAGGCCCCATCGATATAGTGACCGAACTTGTCGCCCTGATCGACCAGCCAGGCGAGAGCCTCAGCGGCGCTTTCAGGGGCGGGGCCATAGTCCATGGTCTCGAAGATTTCTTTGACTGTCATTGTTCTGCCCTCAGCCCATGGAGTGACGGTAACCGGCGGAATACGCGCCCGTCACATAGTGTTCCAACTGCCGTTCAATATCGCCCAGCAGCGACGACGCGCCAAAGCGGAACAGGTCCGGCTCCAGCCAGCGGTCGCCCAGTTCGTCCTTGATCAGCGACAGGTAGACCAGCGCGTCCTTGGCCTTCGAAATCCCGCCTGCGGGTTTATAGCCGACGCGGTACCCGGTGCGGTCATAATAGTCGCGGATCGCACGGATCATCACCAGCGACACCGGAAGGGTGGCGTTGACGCTTTCCTTGCCGGTCGAGGTCTTGATGAAATCCGCCCCCGCCATCATGCAGACCAGCGAGGCGCGGGCGACATTGCGCAGGCTGCCCAGCTCTCCGGTCGCCAGAATGGCTTTGACATGGGCGTCGCCACAGGCGGCGCGGAAGGCTTTCATTTCGTCATACAGCGCCTGCCAGTCACCCGACAGCACATGACGGCGCGAGATCACGATATCGATCTCTTCGGCCCCGGCTTTCACGCTTTCCTCGATCTCGGCCACACGCAGGTGGAAAGGGGACAGACCCGCAGGAAACCCGGTCGAGACGGCAGCCACGGGAATGCCGGTGCCTTTCAGCGCCTCGACGGCGGTTTCGATCATGTCGTGATAGACACAGACCGCGCCGGTGGTGATCGGCGGCATGTCCATTGCCTGCAGCAAAGCGGTCGACACCGGTTGGCGCGCCTTGGCGCACAGGCGGCGCACGCGGCCCACTGTATCGTCGCCTGCCAGCGTGGTCAGGTCGATCAGGGTGACTGCCTTCAGCAACCACGCGGCCTGATAGTCTTTCTTCACCGAGCGCCGACCGGGCAGGGTCGCCGCGCGGCGTTCAATGGCCGAGGTGTTGGCCTGCACGGCGCGCACCCAGTCCAGATCAAGGTCCATACCGGGGTTTCTGGGCTCGGTCACCTGCGGCAGATGCGCGGTGCGCACGGGGCTGTCTGAGCTCTGCGTTTCCATTGTCACGTCCTTTGGGAGGTTTGCGCCAAAATCGCACGGGTTGCGCGTAAAGGGAAGGCATTGAGGGGCTGGGCTGGTATCTTTTTTGACCAAATGGACAAAATTGGCATTTTCTTGCGAATAACTCGCAAGAGCGTTGACTTACTTGCGAATGGTTCGCATATTCATTCTCAACTGAGTTCGAAATCGGGATTCGACATGATTCGTCGCAGCTTTCTTGCAGCCTTGGCCTTTGCCGCTGCAGTGCCATTGACAGCCTGGGCCGAGGCGCCGCTGAAGGTGGTTGCCACCACTGGCATGATCGCCGACGCCGCGCGTCAGGTCGGCGGAGAGCAGGTCGAGGTGAAGGGTCTGATGGGCCCCGGCGTCGATCCGCACGCCTATCGCCAGACCCGCAGCGATATCGTGGCGATGACCCGCGCGGACCTGATCCTGTGGCATGGCCTGTACCTTGAGGCGCAGATGGAAGATTTCTTCCACGACCTGGGCCGCAAGCGGGCCGTGGTGGCCGTGGCCGAGGGGGTCGACACGTCGAAACTGCGCGCCCATGACGACTATGCCGACAAATATGACCCGCATGTCTGGATGAGCCCCGCCTTGTGGCGTGATGTGGTGGTCGAAGTGCAAGAGGCGCTGACCGAGGCACGCCCCGACGCCGCCGACATCTTTGCCGCCAACGCGCAGGCGCATCTGGCTGAAATCGACCAGTTGGAGGCTTATGCCGCGCAAGCCCTGGCATCTGTTCCCGAAAACAACCGCGTGCTGGTCACGGCGCATGATGCATTTGGCTATTTCGGCGCTGAGTACGGCTATGAGGTGATGGGCATTCAGGGCATCTCGACCCAGTCCGAGGCTGGTCTGAACCGGATCGGAGAGCTGGTGGACACGCTGGTTGATAAACAGTTGAAAGCGGTGTTCGTCGAAAGCTCGGTGTCTGATCGGTCGATGCGCGCGCTGATCGAAGGTGCTGCGGCCAAAGGTCATGATGTGGGTGTGGGCGGCGAGCTGTATTCCGACGCCATGGGCGAATCGGGCACCTATGAGGGTACGTATATCGGCATGCTGGATCACAACATCACCGTCATTGCTGGCGCGCTGGGCGCAGATGTGCCCGATCGTGGTATGAACGGCAAACTGTCGGCGGGGTTTTGAGTGATGCTGGAGCTGGCCTCAAATCAGGGTGTGACGGTTGCTGAGAACAGCCTGGACGACAGCCCTTTGGCCATTCGCGGCTTGACGGTTTCTTACGGCCAGAAACCCGCGGTGTTCTCGGTGGACATGACCGTGCAACCGGGTGCGATGACCGCGATCATCGGCCCAAACGGGGCGGGGAAATCGACCCTGCTCAAGGCCGCATTGGGGATTGTGTCGCCGCTGTCCGGTCAGGTCACCGTCTACGGCAAGCCGCTGGAACAGCAGCGCGCCCGCATCGCTTATGTGCCGCAGCGCGCCAGTGTGGATTGGGATTTCCCGACCCGCGTGATCGACGTGGTGCTGATGGGCCTGTCTCGGGAACTGGGCCTGCTGGGCCGCATCCGCGCCCGCCACATGGCCCGGGCGATGGACTGCCTGAGCCGCGTTGGCATGCACGATTTTGCGGACCGTCAAATCGGCCAGCTTTCCGGAGGTCAGCAGCAACGGGTATTCCTGGCTCGCGCTTTGGCGCAAGAGGCGGATCTGTACCTGCTGGATGAACCTTTTGCCGGGGTCGATGCGGCCACGGAAAAGGCCATCATCGCGGTGCTGAAATCGCTGAAAGAGGCGGGCAAGACCGTTGTCGTCGTGCATCACGATCTGGCCACTGTCACCGACTATTTCGACCACGTCTTCCTGATCAACACCCGCAAAGTGGCCGAAGGTCCTGTGGCTGAGGCCTTCACCGCCGAAACCCTGCAATCGGCTTACGGAGGCCGTCTGGCCACCGCCCAGATCGACCAGATCTCGCGCGCACTGGGGTAAATCATGCTTTGGGATGCTCTGACCCTGCAGCTTGGCTATAACGCCACGCTGGTTGCCATTGGTGCGACCTTGCTGGGTATTTCGGCCGGGGTGACCGGCACCTTCCTGTTTCTGCGCAAGCGCGCGCTGGTCAGCGACGCGATCAGCCACGCGACACTGCCGGGCGTGTGTCTGGCCTTTATGGTGTTGATTGCCTTTGGCGGCGACGGGCGCAATCTGATCGGCCTGCTGGCCGGGTCGGCGATCTCGGCCTGGATCGGTTTGCTCTGCATGAACTGGCTGACTCGCCGCACGCGACTGGCCGAAGATGCGGCCATCGGGGCGGTCCTGTCGGTGTTTTTCGGCTTTGGTGTCGTGCTGCTGACCGTCATTCAGACCATGGGCGTTGGGCGACAGGCCGGTTTGGAGGGGTTCCTGCTGGGCTCGACGGCTGGGATGCTCTGGGCCGATGCGCTGATCATCGCGGTCGGAGGGGCAGCGACGCTGCTGATGGTCATGATCATCCGGCGCCCGATGACGATGGTGGCCTTCGACCCGGAATATGCGGCGGCGCGGGGGCTGCCGGTGCATCGCATCGATCTGGCGATGATGGGTCTGGTGATGGCCGTCACAGTGGTCGGCCTTAAGATCGTCGGGCTGATCCTGATCGTGGCGCTGCTGATCATCCCGGCTGTCACCGCCCGGTTCTGGACCGAGCGGTCGGACCGGGTGGTGCTTTTGGCTGGTCTGGCGGGCGGTCTGGCCGGGTATCTGGGGGCGGCGCTGTCGGCCTCGGCCCCCAACCTGCCGACGGGGCCGATCATCGTGCTGGTCAGTTTTGGGTTCTTTGCCCTGTCCTTGCTGTTGGCCCCGGTCCGCGGCGTTCTGGCGGCGGTGCTGAAACATCTGCGCTTCCAGCGCCGGGTCCATATCCGGCAGGGGCTGCTGGCGCTGGCGCAGGACCAGAAAATCTATGAACCGCTGACCCTGCGCCTGCTGAAACGCGCCGGGTTGGCCCGCGCTGACGGCGTCGCGACCGAGGCCGGCAAGGCCCGCGCCGCCAAGGCCCTGCGCGACGAAAAACGGTGGGAAGTGGTCCGCGCCGATCAGGCGCATGAGGCGACGGCGGCGCTCTATGACGGGTTGCGCGATATCGAAACGGTGCTGACGCGCGACCAGATCGCCGAAATCGACCGCCAGATCGGCGGCCCGCAGGGGGTGCCCTCATGAGCGGTGAAGAATTTGTCCCCCTGTCGCTGACACCCCTGCTGATCGGCACATTCGCGGCGATTGCCTGCGCGCTGCCGGGCAATTTTCTGGTGCTGCGCAAACAGGCCCTGATCGGGGACGCGATCAGCCATGTGGTGCTGCCTGGGATCGTGGTGGCCTTTCTGCTGACCGGAGCGATTTCGACCTGGCCGATGATGCTGGGCGCGGCGGGGGCTTCGATTGTGGCCGTGGTGATGATCGAGGCGATCCGGCGGCTGGGCCAGATCGAACCGGGCGCCGCGATGGGGGTGGTGTTCACCACCATGTTCGCGGGTGGCGTGCTGCTGCTGGAGCAAACCGACACCTCGACCGTGCATCTGGACGTGGAACATGCGCTCTATGGCAATCTGGAAAGCCTGATCTGGCTGGATGCGGTGGGGTGGTCATCCTTGCTAGACCTGACGGCCCTGTCCGGGTTGCCGCCGGAACTGCCGCGTATCGCGCTGACGCTGGCGGGGGTGATCCTGTTCATCTGGCTGTTTTGGCGGCCGCTGAAAATCTCGACCTTTGACGAAGGTTTTGCCCGCACCATCGGCATTCGCACCGGTGCGTTGGGCATGGCGCTGGTGATCGTTGCGGCGATTTCCGCCGTGGCGGCCTTTGACGCGGTGGGGTCGATCATCGTGATCGCCATGTTCATCTGCCCGCCTGCCGCCGCGCGGATGATGACCAACCGGCTGGAAACCCAGATTGCTTGGAGCGTCATCTTCGCCACCGTCTCGGCGGTGTCGGGCTATGTGCTGGCGGGGTATGGGCCGCTGTGGCTGGGCGGGGCGGACGCGGTCAGCGCGGCGGGCATGATTGCCACCATGTCGGGCCTGATCCTGGCCGCCGCCGCACTCTGGGGGCCGTGCCGTACCCGCGCCGGAGCGCCCCAGGCCTCTTGACACGGCGTGTTCCCGCCACCCCTGTCTGCGACCGGTCGGCTGAAACTTGCTCAGAACCAAGGCGCTGACAGAGTTAATGATTTGCATTCCGGTATTCGTGTTACGTACTCGCCAGAATTTTTCTGAATGACCACCACTCACTTCGGATCGTTCGGGCAATCGCGACCAAGTTTGCCGTGTTTTGAAAACGGTACGGCGCGATTGTTCGAACGCCCCCTCCTTAAAATTGACAGCTCCAAACCGGTGGCAGAATCGCGGGCGTTTGTGCTAGGTCTGGTGGTATGGCGCAGACACACCCCAATATCAGCGAAAACGCACCCGTTATCCGGCAGCTTGATGATGCAGCGATCAACCGAATTGCTGCGGGTGAGGTGGTGGAACGCCCGGCCTCGGCGGTCAAGGAACTGGTGGAAAACGCCATCGATGCCGGTGCGACCCGGATTGCCATTGATATCGCCGATGGCGGCAAGACGTTGATTCGTGTCACGGATGATGGTTGCGGGATTTCGGCGCAGGACCTGCCGCTTGCCCTGTCGCGCCATGCGACTTCGAAGATTGACGGCTCGGATCTGCTGAACATCCACACGTTCGGATTTCGCGGCGAGGCGTTGCCGTCGCTGGGCGCGGTGGGTCGGCTGACCATCACCAGCCGGGTGCCGGGCGCGGATGCGGCGCAGATTCATGTGGCTGGCGGCAAGATGGAGGCGGTGAAACCCGCCGCCCTGCGCGCAGGCACGGTGGTGGAATTGCGTGACCTGTTCTTTGCCACGCCCGCCCGTCTGAAATTCATGCGCACCGACCGGGCCGAGGCGCAGGCGATCACCGACACGGTCAAACGTCTGGCTATGGCGGAACCTGCCATCACCTTCTCTCTGCGCGATGTTTCAGGCGGGGGTGAGGGCCGCGTGACCTTCCGCGCCGACCGCGAGAATGGTGATCTGTTCGACGCGCTGCACGCCCGTCTGGCCCGCGTGATCGGGCGCGAATTTGCTGAGAACGCGCTGCAGATCGACGCCACGCGCGAGGGGATCAGGCTGTACGGATACGCGGCCCTGCCAACCTATTCCCGTGGCGCGGCAGTGGCGCAGTACCTGTTCGTCAATGGCCGCCCGGTGCGCGACAAGATGCTGACCGGTGCGTTGCGGGCGGCTTATTTCGATTTCCTCAGCCGCGACCGCCACCCGGCGGCGGCGCTGTTCATCGATTGCGACCCGACGCTGGTGGATGTGAACGTCCACCCTGCGAAGTCCGAGGTCCGGTTCCGCGATCCCGGTGTGGCGCGCGGGCTGATCGTCTCGGCCCTGCGGCACGCGCTGGCCGAGGCGGGGCATCGGGCCTCGACCACCGTGGCCAATGCAACATTGGGTGCGATGCGGCCGGAACCGGCGCAGCCTGCACCGGCGCGGGTATATCAGATGGACCGCCCCTCACAGGCGGCTCGGCAAGCGGCGTTTCGCGCGCAGGCACCTGGTTTTGCCGAATTGTCACGCGATTACAGCGGCAGCGTTGTCGACCCCGCTCCGGCGGTTCCGGTTGCGGTTGAAGAGCCTGCGCAGCAAGACTTGCCCTTGGGCGCGGCGCGTGGGCAGGTGCACGAGAATTACATCATCGCCCAGACCGCCGACGGGATGGTGATCGTTGACCAGCATGCAGCGCATGAACGGCTGGTCTATGAAAAGCTGAAAGCCCAGATGGCCGAGAACGGCGTCGCCGCGCAGGCGCTGCTGATCCCTGAAATTGTCGAGCTTTCCGAAGGGGATTGCGCACGTCTGATGGCCGTGGCCGACGACCTGTCGCGCCTTGGCCTGACGCTGGAACCTTTCGGCGGCGGTGCCGTCGCCGTACGCGAAACTCCGGCCATTCTGGGTGAGGTCGATGCCCGCGCGATGATCCTGGATATCCTCGACGAACTGGCCGATCAGGGCGAAAGCCAGACGGTGCAGGCGCGGATCGAGGCGATCCTTAGCCGGGTGGCCTGTCATGGCTCGGTCCGGTCAGGCCGTCGGATGCGGGCCGAAGAGATGAACGCCCTGCTGCGCGAGATGGAGGCGACGCCCCATTCCGGCCAATGCAATCACGGGCGGCCGACTTACGTGGAACTGAAGCTGAGCGATATCGAGCGATTGTTCGGCCGCAGTTGATCCGGCAGTGTTGCCGGGTTATGAAGAATAAAACAAGAACATCTGAGGCGACATGATCGAGATTGCTGGCACCCAAATGGCTTTGAACGACCCCGTGATTCTGATTGCGGGCAGCGTTGTCGTCCTGATTCTGTTGCTGCTGTTTATGTCCATGCGGGCGGCGCAGCGCTCGGCCCGGATGGCGGAGCCGCTGTCCCGGCAGATGGCGCATTTGGGCCAGCATGTGCAGCAATTGGGACAGGGGCAGGAACAGTTGCGCGGCGGGTTGCAGCATGTCTCGGACACGCAGGCCAATGCGCAGGTGCAGGTGATCCAGACGGTGGAATCGCGCCTGTCTTCGGTACAGCAGCAGATGAATGACCGGCTGGCGGATAACGCGATGAAATCGGCGCGGGCTTTGGCCGAGATGCAGGAGCGGATGAAGGAATCGCTGCATGGTTCGTCGAAACAGACCGCGACCTCGCTGACCCAGTTGCAGGAACGCCTGGCCGCCATCGACAAGGCGCAGGACAATATCACCAAACTGTCGGGCGATGTGCTGTCGTTGCAGGATATTCTGTCGAACAAGCAGACCCGCGGCGCGTTTGGAGAGATTCAGCTGAACGATATCGTCTCCAAGGCGCTGCCCTCAGACAGCTTCAAGCTGCAGGCGACCCTGTCGAACGGGCGCCGGGCGGATTGCCTGATCCACCTGCCGAACCCGCCGGGGCCGATCGTGATCGACAGCAAGTTCCCGCTCGAGGCGTATGAGGCGCTGATCGGGTCCACCAATGATGCCGAGTTGAAAGCGGCGGTCCAGATGTTCCGCAGCACGGTGCGCAAACATATCAATGACATCGCAGAGAAGTATATTCTGGATGGCGAAACCGCCGATGGCGCGCTGATGTTCCTGCCATCCGAGGCCGTTTATGCCGAGCTACACGCGAAGTTTCCGGAACTGGTGCAGGAGAGTTTCAGCAAGCGCGTCTGGATCGTTTCCCCCACCACCTGCATGGCGACGCTGAATACCATGCGTGCGATCCTCAAGGACGCGCGGATGCGCGAACAGGCCGGTGCGATCCGCAAGGAACTGGGGATGCTGCACAAGGATGTGGAGCGTCTGGGTGATCGCGTCTCGAACCTTGACCGCCATTTCGGGCAGGCGGCCAAGGATATCTCGGAGATCAAGATCAGCGCAGAGAAGGCCGGGCGTCGGGCGCAGCGGCTGGACAATTTCGATTTCGAGGAACTGGCCCCGGACGATCACACCAACGTGGTCCCGCTTGGCCAGTCGGAAGGCTAGCGACAACCCTCAGATACGCAGGAAAGGCTGGAACAGGCGCGGCATCAGCTTGCTGAATTTCAGCGGCGCGTCGGTGACCGCCAGACAGATGCAGTCTTCCGAGATATCGGCGGTCGGCGTGTGGTGCAGGTCTTCATCCGCAATCTCGACATCACCGCGGGCGAAATGATCCACCTCGTCCGAGAAGGCGCCCTGCAGCACCATCGTCAGTTCGACGCCATTGTGGCTGTGGTCCGGCACGGCCGCACCGGCGGGGATGAACAGCAGCCGCGCGGTGGCCTCGCGTGTGGTCGGCAGGATTGCCTGTTTCACCCCCATGCCGATAGAGCGCCATTTGATGTCGCTCACATCTCCGCCGACGTAGTCCTGTAACGGTGCGGGCAAAACCGAACATCCCGGACGTGCGGGTTTGGCAATCGGTGCGCCCCGGGCAATCAGCGCCATGGTCGCGGCCAGAGACCCATCGCTCATGCTGGCCGAGGCGTCCTGATCCTGCAGCACACAGCCGCCGACAGCATCAAAGCTTTCGGCCCGGGCGCGGCAGTGGTCACACAAGGACAGGTGCGTGGCGACCATCAGGTCGAACGCCTCGGGCAGACTGCCTGCGGCATAGGCCATCAGCAGGTCGTCTGTCAGGTGATGTTTGATCTCGTTGCTCATCGTCATCATCTCAGTTCATCGCGTGGCGCAAGCGGTCAAGCGCCAGCCGTATGCGTGATTTGATCGTGCCCAGCGGCAATCCGGTTGCAGAGGCAATCTCGCGGTGGCTCAGATCGCCAAAATAGGCCTTTTCGATCAGTTCTCGTTGCGCCTCGGGCAACGCCGCCATGGCGTCACGCAGCTGCGCGGTTTCCTGTTGCAGCGCGATCACGTCGTCCTGTTCCGGTTCCGCCTCGGGACCCCATCCCAGATCCTCGGGCTCGGGCCGGCGTTGCTTGCGCAGGACGTCGATGCGCTTGTTCCTTGCGATCGTGAACACCCAGGTGGCGACGGTCGCACGGGTTGGATCGAACAGATGCGCCTTGTGCCACAAGGTCGCCATCACCTCTTGCGTGCATTCCTCGGCTGTCGTGGCGTCTGATCCCGACTTGATCAGAAACGCCTTGATCCGTGGTGCGAAATGCTGGAACAGCTCGGCAAAAGCGGCCTGATCCTGCGCGTCTCGAATGCGTCTGACGTGGCTCACCCACTCAGTTCTGGTGTCGCAACTGCCATCCACTTTGTTCACCGGCCTGCCCCTGATGAGTTTCTGCGCGCGCCAAGGCCTGAGTGCTGGCCTCTCGGCCGCCGGTTCATCCAAGGTCACGGTATCGATCTCGGTAAACATAACCACAATACGCGGGCCAGCCAAAGGCGGATCACTTTGTTTGCAGTTTTTGATCCGTGTCGGGCTGGTTTGCGTATTATCTGGTACGAACAGATTGGGAAAAGAATGCCGCTTGAACGGTTTACAGGCACAGCAGGGGATGCAGCGTGAACAGGATCGACCATATTGCGGGCCACACCTTTCACGGGCGGAAGGGGGACGTTCAGAACGCATTTCGCTATTCCGTCGACTACATTCTACTGGACCCCGAAGGCCAGCCGGACACCCCGCTGCTGTTTTCCCTGAACCGGGCCAATGTCACCAACTGGCGGGCACTCGACCACGGCGGAGATCCAGGGCAGGGGCGCGGTTCGGTCTGGCTGCGCGAGCAGTTCGACCAGATGGGGGTTGTGCAACCGGTGCGGATCACCTTGTTAACCCAGCCGCGCGTGTTCGGCCATGTGTTCAACCCGGTCAGTTTCTGGTTCTGTTTTGACGCCGAACAGCAACTTTATGCGGTGGTGGCCGAGGTCACCAACACCTATGGCACGCGCCACAGCTATCTGTGTCACAATCCCGGTTTCACGCCGATCCAGCCCTCGGACCGGATCGTGGCGGACAAGCTGATGCATGTCTCTCCGTTTCAAAAGATTGAAGGCGCGTACACGTTTCGGTTCGACTATCGCCCGGATCGCGTGGGCGTCTGGATCGACTATGGGCGCGACGGCGGCGGGCTGATTGCGACGCTGACCGGGCCGCGCGCACCGCTGACCGACGGTACAATCCTGTGGTCTCTGCTGCGCCGCCCGTTTGGCGCCCGCCGCGCATTTGTCCTGATCCTGTGGCAGGCGCTGAAACTGTGGGTCAAAAAGGCCCGGTTCCGCCCGTTTCGCACCGCCCCTGTGCCCGATCAGCCAGTTTCCCGTATTCGCGAGCCTTAGGGCGACTTTGTTTGCGTAAGATCAAAGACTCAGCAGCCGCCGAGTGGTTGTGCTAGGATGGAAACCGCGAACACGAGGAGTTGGGTCATGTTGGAAATCTCGGCAAGAAAAATCGCTCAGGTCGCCATGATGGGGCGCGAACTGGAGCGCGCCGAGGGCGAATTGCGCGCCTTCATCGATCGCATGGGCGAAGATGAGCAGGCTGAACTGGTCGCCGTCATGTGGATCGGCCGCGAGAGCTTTTTCGCCGAGGATCTGGCCGAAGCGATTGCAACCGCCAAATCCGAGGCCTCAACCCCTTGCGCCGACTACCTGATCGGTACGCCGCACCTGTCTGATCACCTTGAGAATGGCCTGGATGCGCTGGGAATTTCGGCCGAGGACGTGGAAAACGATCTGATGTAGACACAATGCCCGCAAAGTCTGCGGGCATTGTTTTCAAGGCCGTTTACAAACCCGCACAGGTTTGATTCAGTCCAACCGGATATACTCTTGGTTGATTTAATGAACGCTGATACGCCTGTTGCTCCCCCGAAACGCAAACTGACCATTATCCGCGTGGCCATCGTTCTGATCGTGCTGGCCATCATTGCGCTGCCGATTTTGCGCAAAAAACATGACGCGCTGGTTGATATCTGCAGTTCGGATAAGGGTGACCTGCAAACCACCCTCGACGCCTGCGATCTTCTGTTGGACTGGACCGTCTTCGACCCGGCTGAGCGGTCTATGGCGTATCGCAACAAGATGCGGCTTTATATGGGGGTGAAGGATTGGGAGGCCGCAACGCGCGAGGCCGATCTGGCGATTGAAGCGGATCCTGAAAGTGAGGTGCCGTTGCAGTGGAAGGCGCTTGTACTGACGCGCACTGAGGACTACGCCGACGCATTGGTGGCTATTGAGGCGGCGTTGGAGCGCGCACCGGCAAATGATTACTCGCTAGAAATGAAAGGAAAACTGCTTCGGGCGATGGGTGAGGACGACCAACTGCACGCCTATTTCGCGAATCTAGCAAAGACTTACCCCGACCGCAGATGGATTAAAAAGACGTGGGGAAGTCACCTAATTGAGGACAAGCTTTACGATCAACTACTCAATATGACGACCGAAGGGATCAAACGCGATCCGCAGAACCACGATCTCGTAGGCTATTATTACGTGGCATGTCTTGGCTTGGGGCCCCAATGCCCACCCCTTTTTCCCGAACGCCGCGCGACTTATCCTGAACTCAGTTGTTCGGACGCCATCGAAGGAATAGGCGAACGCAGTGACTTTCTGCAAAGTGAATTGAGTGAATCCGGTCTGCAGACCTTTGGCGAACTTTTTGCACAAAAGCCAATTTGGGGCATGTTCCATGCTCGGGCAATTTATGCCTCTGAAATGACAGTGCTGACCAATGGTGATCCAAAAAACAATGCTGAGTACTTCATTGGAGCAAGCAAAGCCTTCGACTGTGTTTTCCCAGAAAAGTACATCTATCCACTTCAATACGTTGGCCCCGAAGAAGAATTGATCAAAATGGTCAATGCGCATTACTTCACTCCACCGCTGCGCCAAAACCTCCTCGATCTGGCCTATCTGTACCTGAACGCACCCAACATTGCGCCCTGACCCAACACATTAACCAGTCTTAATCTATCCCTCTGGCCGCGTTAACGCGGGCTTCTTTTATCTGTTTCAGCAATGACGAAAGCAATTCAGACTGAAAGGAGAAAGTCATGGGATACGCACAAACTGTAACCCCGCAGAAGGGGCTTTTCTTCGGTATGTTCTCGAATTACGCCGAAGCACGGGTCGAACAATTCCGCCGCGGGATTTACGCCAATACCGTCCAGTCACTGGAAAACCTGACCGACAGGCAGCTGGAAGATATCGGTGTTCCGCGCTGTGACATCAAACGGCGCGCTTATGAAAGCGTCTATCACAAGCAGCCCTATCACCGCCACCTGCAGTGAACCGGGCGTCGCGTCTTGCACCAAACAGGGAGGAAAGGATGCTGGATTCAAAACCCAACCACGAACCATCGGCAAGGGCCAGTTCCGTGTTGCTGTTCGACCGCGCCATGCGGCTGCAGGCGATCAGATCGGACATCGTGCGCGCCGCGCAGGACCTGAACCGGCTGTCCGATCAGGATCTGGCCGAACTGGGCATCAACCGCAGCGATATCGACGACGTGATCGAGCGCTATATCTGACGGATTACGGGACGCAGGCCGCTTTGATCCGATGACACCGCCCCGACCGTGATCGGGGCGGGCGCGCCAGTCAGTTCAAGTGATCCACCACTTGCAAGTGCTGGGCCAGTGTGTCGATTTCAGCCATCCAGCCCTGCACCAGTTTCGGATCACTGGGGGCGGCATGGACACCGGCGGGGATGGCGCGGTTCAGTACCGCCTCGACCGCCAGTGAGACCGGGACCGACACCAGACGTGCCATGGCGGTGCCGCGGGCATCGCCCCACGCATCCATCACATAGGTTTTGTTCCAGACCGGGATGCCGTCTTTTTCCGCCGTCAGGCCCACGCAAAGAACCACGCGGTCCGGCTCGCCCTCGTCATAGGCGTTCTCGGCCCAGAACTGATCCGACATTTCTTTCAGGCGCGCGTCACCTTCGGGGCCTGACAGCGCCTCGATCTCGGTGAACACGTCCGACCATGCATCGGCCCAGCCGTTCAGGCGCAGGGTGCCGCGGACGAATTCCTTGACCGGCCAGTGGTCCTCGAACTGGTATTCTTTCATGAAAGGCATCGAGTCGCGGTTCGGATAGACCTCGAAGCTTTCGGGCGTCGGCAAAGGCGCGATATAGCTGGTGATCGCGTCCCATGGGTGGGCGACGTCCAGCGGGGCATAGTCCCGGATTGACTTCGACGGCGACCGCAGCGCCTTGAGCACACCCAGCGGCGACCAGCTGAACTTGTAGCGGAACGGGTTGGGGTTTTTGGGGACGCCGCCGCAATACGAGATGAAGCTCAGGTGGTTTTGCGCGTCGAACGCGTCCGAGGCGCGGTAGTCGGCGACCAGAGCATGCGCCATCAGGTGATCGATGCCGGGATCCAGCCCGACCTCGTTGATCAGCGCCACACCGGCCTCACGCGCCTTGTCATCCAGCGCGCGCATTTCGGGCGCGATGTAGGAGGAGGAGACGAAATTGGCCCGTTTCTCAATCGCCAGTTCCGCCAGCGGGACGTGCCAATCACCCGGCAGCATCGAGACGATCACGTCGCCCTGTTCCAGAACCGCGCCAAGCGCGTCGATGTCAAAGGCACGGATGTCGTCGGTCAGGTCGCCAATCTCGGCCTTTGCCTTTTCGATGGTCCGGTTCCAGACGGTGACTGTATGCCCGCCCTCAATCAGGCGGCGCAGGCCGGGGATGGCCGACAGGCCGGTGCCACACCAGTGAATCGTCATCGCTCAGATTCCTTCGATATGTGTTTTGTAGGTTGCTTCTGCCCGACCCCAGACGCCGCTGTCCAGATCGGTCAGGGTCAGCAGCGAGGGCAGCAGTTGCGCCGCGTAGTCCTGCGAGCTTTCAACCGGCAGCATCGAGGGCAGGTTGTCGATGGCCATCAGGTCCATGACTGGATCGGTGGCCACGCGCAAAGCAGGCGCATCCCAAGTGGTGGCGCGGTCGTAGACCGGGACCGGGTTGTAATCGCTGTCGGGGTCGCAGGCGACATCGCCGATGGCGGTCAGGTTGCGCGCGGCGGTCAGCGCCTCGCGCGGCACAAAGACCGGAGTACCGGGGCGGGCGAAGATGCAGTTCAGGAACAGGTCGTGGTTCAGGATTTCCGGGAACGGCCCGCCGCTGGCGGTCTCGGCCATGTCCCATTTGGTGACGTTGACGCCCATCGCTTCGCACAGATCGGCGGCCCCGGTGCCGACGCGGCCCAAGGCGCCGATGACGATGGCGCGGGGGCGCTCGGCTCCGGTTTCATCCAGTTCAGTCAGCAACTCGGCATTCAACGCATCCTTGCTTGGATAGACACCAACCGGTGGGCATTCCTGACCCCGTTGCTGCGCCGCCCATGTCTTGAGCGTCACGGCAGCGCCCGCATAGCCAGCCCAATAGCCGAACGCGGCAACGCGGCGGTCATTTTCGTTCACCAGATACTCCAGATCGTAAAGCGTGCCGCCGCCGGCCTTGAACCGCTGCAACAGGGAACGGCCGGAATGCTGGCCCTTGTAGGCGTGGCCGAACATGATGTGGCGGTGGGGCAGGGGCGTGCCGTCCTCGGGCAGTTCCTTGAGGCCGAAGATGATCGCATCCAGCGGGGCCTCGGGCCACGAATTCTCGGATGCGATCTCACATCCGGCATCTTTGTACCCGTCAATCGGAATGGCACGGACCGAGCTTTCCTCGACCGTCACGCGCAGACCTGCGGCGATCAGCGCGGCGGCCCCTTCCGGGGTCAGCCCGACCCGTTCCTCGTTCTGGCGCTGTTCGGCCCGGACCCAGAGATGTGTCATGCGATTTCCTTTTGTCAGAGTATTCCGGCGGCGCGCACCGCCTGAACCGAAGGCCGCGCCTCCATCGCTTCGCGGAAGGCGATGATCTTGGGAAAGGTCGAAACGTCAACGCCGTCGCCTTCCAGCCAGCTGCACACCACATACAGATAAGCATCGGCCAGCGAGAACGCCTCACCCAGCACAAACGGCCCGCGCAGCCCGTTCGAGGTGATGTATTTACAGGACGCGGTCATCGTCTGTGCGACCTTGTCTTTCATGTCCTTCCAACTGGATTTCTTGTCGGCCCAGCGGTGCCCGCGCAGCTTGTGCGCATGGTTCACATGCATGGTTGAGGCAAGATAGAACATCACCTCGCGCATCCGCGCCGCCATGATCGGATCGTCGGGCACCAGACCGGCCTCGGGGGCCTTGGCGGCGATATATTCCAGCAGCGCCCCGGTTTCGGTCAGGATGCCACCATCCACCACCAGCGCCGGAACACGGCCCTTGGGGTTGATCTGTTTATAAGCCGGTTTAGTCTGCTCGCCCCCGGCGAAATCCAGCTTGATGGCCTCATAATCCAACCCGGCTTCTTCCAGCGCAATGGCAACAGCGACCGAGATCGTACGGGGGGCATAGTAAAGCTGCATGGGGCCTCCGAAGGATTACAGGTGGGTCTGGGCGTATTGCCGGTCCGGCGCTTCCAGGTGCGGAATGGCGTTGAACAGGACCGGGCTCAACTGCGGGCCGATCGGGTGCAGACGATGCATCGACGTGTTCATGATGGCAAGGGCCACGCGCGCCATCGACGGGATGTCCAGCCCCATCGCCTGCCGCACCACCATCGAGATCAATCCGCCCGAGGTCACCACAATCGCGGGTCCGCCCTCGGTGCCGATATCGCGCAGCGCGCCAGAGACGCGGGCCTCGAACTCTTCGAAGGTCTCGGGTGTATTTTTGATGTCGCCATTGGCCCAGGCGGCAAATGTGCGGGGCAGATGTTCCACAAAGCCTTCGCGGTCGGTCGGGACCACCACGCCGTGCTGTTCTTCGAACAGCTTGGCGATGGTGAAGTATTCGATCTCGTTCAGGCGGGGGTCGCGGATCGGTTCCGCCAGCCCCATGCTGGCGGCGGTTTCCACATGGCGGGTCAGCGTGCCGCAATAGACGCGCGTATAGGTGGTCCGCGTGAATTGCAAATGTGCCCCCAGCCAGCGCGCCTGCTGGTGACCCAGCTCGCTCAGCTTGTCATAGCTCTCTTCATCACGCGCATCGGTGTTGGCCTGGCCGTGGCGAACCAGTGTAATATGTGACATGGCGGTCCCTCTCGGGCCGAGTCTTAGGGTAGGTTGCAGGCAGGGGCCAGAGGTGTTCCGTGGGCATCCGGCAAAAATCTCAGCGACTTAAGGCGCGTGCTTGGGCGAGGTACCGGTGATTGTCATTTTTGATGTTGCGTAAGGGGGAAAAGTTTCCTATCAGAAACACGAATGCAGCATACGGGTGTATACTCTTTGCCCGGCTCTCAAGGGACTGCTCTGACACAGATCAAAGTTCCATGACTGTTGACTTGCGACACAGTCGTGAGACTCTGGGCGGCAAACAGTTTTGACGTAGGGCGAACAAGTGCGGCATTCAGAGATTATGACCTAAGAAAGGTTGGACCCATGACCGATATTAAACGCACGCCATTGTACGACTTGCATGTTGAGTTGGGTGGCAAGATGGTTGATTTTGCGGGTTGGGAGATGCCTGTTCAGTACCCGATGGGGATCATGGGGGAGC